>PUHO01000005.1 GCA_002995645.1 SAR324 cluster bacterium
TAAAGGTAATAATCCCTCTTTTATCCTCCGTTAACCGGCGGCAAAAGGAATAAGTTCATTTGGTTTTGTAAAGTAATATTTTCTGTTAATACGCTTGTATCATCAGCAATCGCCGTCACGTCTAGCAAGTTCTTTGCTCTCTCATCTACTATATATNNTTTGCTTCAACCTACTTCGTAACTGGGCAACTGTCGTTCCTTCTTCTACTTTAATAGACAAGGTGCCTTCTAAAAAAGGTCGCAAACTTCCTAAAGCTTGGATTTGAATCGCTATTTCTTTCATTGTTTTTCTTGTGTAGCCGTGTGACCTTGGTGCATTTGATTTTGAATAGACAATAAATAAGCAGGCAAAACAGGTGCTAAGATCGCTAGGTTTTCTTTAACTGCCTTTGGCGAACCGGGCAAAGCTATAATTAACGTTTTACTAACAATGCCGGCAGTGCTTTGCGATAAATAAGCATAAGACGTATAGTGCTTATAACCTTCACTTCTAAGAAACTCGCCTATACTTGGTACAGGTTTATCAAATATTTTCGTTAGCCCATTAACTGTAATATCTCGCTTAGCTAGTCCCGTTCCACCTAACGTAAAAATTAAATCTACGTCTAGCGCTACTAATCTTTGTACTTCGTCTATTAATTTTTGTTCGTCATCTGGTATAATGACTTTACTAACAAGTTGCGCTTGCCATTCGCACAACGTAGAGTCCGCTATTAAACCGCTTTCATCTGTATACAAACCTTGACTTGCCCGATCTGATAGCGTAATTAAACTAGCGCGGTATCCTTGTAAATCACAAGCAACGGCAGTTACTTTTTTTGCCCATGTTTCTATCTCTTTAGGAATCCCTTTATCGTGAAACCATAGCCCTTTTTTCCCACCGCTTTTTACAAGTAAACATATATCACTGATTTCTAAAGACGGCTCTACCGGTTTAGTTAAATCATAAAAACAAAGTAACGCCGCGTTAACACCGGTTAAAGCTTCCATTTCCACACCTGTTTTGTCATAACTTACCACGAGGCAATAGGCAGTAAAAGACGACGTATCTTCATTTGCTTCAATAAACAGATTTACTTTTTCTATACTAATAGGATGGCATAAAGGTAGCCATTGCGCACAATTTTTTGCACCTGTAATACCGGCTATTTCAGCAAGTGCTTTCGGATCGCCTTTTGGCATATCTTGATTTTGGATTTTATTAAATGCGTTTTTCCCAACGTAAATAGTGCCTTGTGTTAAAGCAAAACGTAGACTTACCTTTTTATCAATAATACTAGCCATGCGATAATTACTACTCTGTTCTAAACAGGCGGCTAAATTTTCAAGTGTTCCTTGCATATGTTACCTACTTACCCGCCAACGCTATAAAGCGTTCGGTTTGCTCCGTGATTATGTTCTATTAAATGATGTTGCTTTGGTTTTTCTTGCAAAGCTTGACTCACTGTTGCTTGCAATAGCTCGTTATCTTCTTCGTTTTGCAGTAAAGGGCGCAGATCAACAACTTGCTTGCCAAACAAACATAAATGCAATTTACCTTCTGAATCAACGCGCAGGCGGTTGCAAGTTTGACAAAAATACGAATCATACGGTGCAATAAGCCCCACTTGCGCGCCTTCTTGATTTTTCCAAATTTCTTGCGGTCCGGCAAGTTCTTCGCCGTTTTCTTGAGTAAAACCTCTTTCTTTCAATTCAGTTCGTATTCTTTTTGCCGCAACGTATTTATCTGTATGCTTTTGTTCTTCCGTTAAATAACCTGTTTCCATTAACTCAATATAACGAACTTTAACGCCAGTTTGTTTTGCTAAGTTAACAAACGCGTCTAGCTCTTCTAAAGTTTCATTTCCCCAAAGAACAACGTTCACTTTAATAAAAGGGAACCCTACTTCACAAGCTTTATATAAGCCGTCCAGTACTTTTTTCAAACTACCGCCTTGCGTTAATTCTCTAAAGCGCGCGTCATTCAAAGTATCAATAGATATATTAACACCTTGCAAGCCCGCTTGTTTCCAAAGTGCGGCATTTTTAGCTAATAACACGCCGTTTGTTGTCATACAAATACGTTTAATCTCCGGTGCTTCGGCAAATATATTAATAATTTCAGGCAAGTCTTTTCTAAGAGTCGGCTCGCCACCGGTTAACCTTACCTTTTTGCAACCCATTGCTATCCATGCTTTTGCTAGGTTTTGAATTTCTTGTAAGTTCAAATAGGTATCAGGGTAATGCACGCCATCATAACAATACTTACAACGTAAATTGCATTTTTGTATTAACGAAAGACGTAAATAAGGAAAACTTCGTCCGTATGAATCATGTAATATCATCATATAACCTATTGTAATTAATTTACATTTGTAACAACAGAAACGTTCATTGTATAAAAATGAATCGCTAACGTTATCATAATAATTGCTGAAATAAAATTAACTAAACGCCAAATAAGCGGTTTTTGTAAAAACTTAGAAGAACAAAAAGCAAGCAAACTGAATCCATATACCCAACATATTTCACCTATAACTAACCCGCCAATGAAAAAATTTTGCGCCAACCCGGTATATTGATTTACTCTTGCACCAATCACAACTAACACGTCAATATATAAACCCGGATTTAGTAGCGTAATGAAAATCAGTGACGAAACAGTGGTAACACGAACTTTTTTAACGTCTATTTGAATGTTTAAATTGACTTTCTTAAATAAAGCTACATATAGGCTATATAGCCCGTAACCTAATAAATACAAAGCGCCGCCACGTAATAAAAAATGGACAGTTGACGGAAATAAAGCAAACACACCTTGCATGCCAAAAGTACCCATTGCTAAAACGGCTAAATTAAAAGCAATACAAATAGAGCTTAATTTTAACATACTGTTACGTTTTAATATTGCCTGTTGCAATAAAAAGGTATTTTGCGCCCCTATTGATGAGCTTAGGCTGAAATTTAATAATAATCCTTCACCAAGTCGGGCTATTTGATACATTACTTTTATATTTTAGAAATTGACTATAGAGAATAAAATTTATATTTTACAGTATACAAATTATAAAAACAAGACGTATACAAAATAAACAAAATCCAGCAAGATTCACCTCACACACTTTGTTTGACAATTTCTATAATTTTTACTATACTATATGTATACTGATATATTATATAATCGTTTGTACTAAAAAGCCTTGTGTAAAAGGCGTGCAAACGTATGCAAAATTTATTGACAACTGACTTAAATGAACGAAGTTTCTCCTTTTGTAAGCGAATTTATAGCAACCATGTTTTTGCTTTTCTTTGGCAACGGCATAGGAATGGCAATAAAGTTGAAAAAGCACTTTAACCCCAATAGCGACGCACGTGGTATCACATGTTTTGCTTGGGGAATCGCCGTTATGTTTGGCGGCTATATTGGCTATGCTACTAACGGCATGATGAATCCTATCATCACGTTAAGTCAATTATTTGCCACTGAAATTTCTATACATACCGCTTGTATTTGCATAGCAGCACAATTTCTTGGTGCCTTCATCGGTTCTTTACTTGCTTACGCTATGTATCAACAAGATTTTCACGAACATGTTGCGCAAGAAATAAAATTGACTGTTTTTGCCACTTCACTTGCAAAAGAAACTAAATTAGCAAGCTTTTCTGCTTTAGCGATTAGCTCGTTTGCCTTTATTTTTACGCTAACTGTTTTCACTCATATGCCGGATCGCCTTCCGCAACAATTTATGCCTGTGATTACCGGTGTTTTAGTTTCTCTTATTGGCTTAAGTGCCGGCTCTTCCGAAGGTTACCCTGTTAATCCGGCGCGCGATTGGGGACCTCGCTTTGCTCATTGGATTCTTCCTATTCCTAATAAAGGATCTTCACAATGGGGGTATGCTTGGATTACCTTGTGCGCTCCTGTGCTAGGAACTTTTATTGCCTTTTTGCTTTATCAAGGGCTCTTCTATTAAGAAAGCATTCTATATAGTTTCTAGTAAGCTGTATCTTTTTGCTTTTACTTTCTTCTAGTAAGATTTATATAGCTTCTAGTAAGCTGTATCTTTTTGCTTTTACTTTCTTCTAGTAAGATTTATATAGCATCTAGCGAACTATGCCTTACTATCTCGCCAGAAATCATATAAATAACGTCTTCTGCTATATTCGTTGCATAATCACCAATCCTTTCTAATACCCTTGCTAAAGTTAAATATTGGTTATATACCGCTATATGCTCCGGATCTTTCTTAACTTCTGCATATACTTTTTGTACTGCTTGTTTTTTTAGCTCGTCTAGCTTTGCATCTCCTAGACAAACTTCTTTTGCTAGCTCTATATCTTGATCTACAAACGCTCGCACCACGTTGCGCAACATACTACGAACTATAGAAGACATAGTTTGCGCATCAAAAGGAACTTGTACTTTTGGGGACTTACTCACAATCATAGTACACTTTGAAATAGATCCCGCTAGATCGGCAACGCGTTCTAGATCATTATTAATTTTTAAAACTGCCACTAATATACGTAAGTCAATCGCAACAGGTTGATATAATGCTAAGATTTTCAAGGCTTCTTCTTCAAGAAGAACTTCTTGCATATCTATTTCATTGTCTTTCTTAATAACTAATTTTGCTAAATTTATATCTTTTGTGTCTAAAGAAATAGTACCGTCTTTAACACTGTCTTCCACTTCTTCTGCTAAAACTAATAAACGTTGTTGTAAATTTGCTAATGCTTTATGTAAATGGGTTTGCATGATTTCTCCTTAATTAACCAAATTTTCCAGTAATATAATCTTCTGTTTGTTGTTTTTTTGGCGTTGTAAAAATATCCGTTGTTTTTCCACTTTCAATTAAAATACCATTATACATAAAAACAGTAATATCAGAAACGCGCGCCGCTTGTTGCATGTTATGAGTAACGATAAGAATAGTGTACTGTCCTCTTAATTCAGTAATTAAATTCTCTATTCGTGCCGTTGATCTAGGATCGAGTGCAGAACAAGGTTCGTCCATTAAAATTACGTCCGGATTCATAGCAATTGCCCTTGCAATACAAAGCCTTTGTTGTTGCCCACCTGATAAATCTAACGCTGAATCAGATAGCCTGTCTTTTACTTCGTCCCATAATGCCGCTTGCTTTAAAGACTCTTCTACTAATTGATCCGGATTTTTTAATGTCCCCGTTATCTTAGGTCCCCATGTAATATTATTATATATAGACTTGGGAAAAGGATTCGGACTTTGGAACACCATTCCAATTTGCCTTCGCAACATGGTTATATCTGATTTAGGATGAAAAATTGATTTGTTTTGATATTCAATATCTCCTGTCATTTTAATAGCAGGTACTAAATCGTTCATACGATTAAAGCAACGAAGTAACGAGCTTTTCCCGCAACCGGAAGGTCCAATAATCGCAGTAACTTTTTTTGCTTCTATATCTAGATTCACATCATATAAAGCTTGCTTTTTTCCGTAAAATAAAGATAAATCTTTTACCGTTAAAATGGCTTCTTTTTGAGTTTGTTTTTTTTCCATTATTTCACCATATATTTTTGAAATCGCCGTCTAATATATACGGCAACAAAGTTAAGCACAAATAAACAAGCAAGTAATACTACAATACCGCTTGCCGCAAGATTATGAAAAGAAGGTTGCGGACGTCCAGCCCAGTTATAAATTTGAATCGGTAGCGCCGTAAATGAATCAGTTAATTTCATAGGAACAAAGCCGGCGTAGGTCAATGCACCAATAATAATTAAAGGCGCCGTTTCTCCAATAGATCGCGATATAGACAAAATCACACCGGTCATAATAGACGGAAGAGCTGCCGGCAAAATTTGACCAAGCACCACTTGCCACCGCCGCGCTCCTAGTGCATACCCTGCTTGCTTAATTGAATCAGGAACTGCGCGAATAGCTTCTTGCGACGTAATTACAATAATCGGAAGAATAAGCAACGCTAGTGTTAATCCACCTGTAAGGATACTACTATCAAAGCCAAAGAAAATAGCAAATATTGCCAAGCCAAGTAGCCCGTATACAATAGACGGCATACCGGCAAGGTTTAATATATTAATATTAATAATATTCGTAATTCTATGTTTAGGCGCGTATTCTTCAAGAAAAATCGCCGTTGCAATCCCAAGCGGCACCGCTACTATAAACGTAATTAATAGTAAGTAAAAACTACCTGCTAAAGCGGATTTAATACCGGCTTGTTCTGCTATACGCGAAGGATAAGACGTTAAAAATTGCCAACTTAAGTAGCTTGTGCCACTACATAAAATTTGTATTAATAAAATAAGTAAACTAAGTAAGCTTATAATTGTTGCAATCATACTTCCTATTTTTAATAGGCGTTCTTTTAGTTTTCTTTTCCAATATGCCATAATTTATTTTCTCCCTATTAAAAAATGATTACTAAACATATTCATTGTTAACGTAATACAAAACAACAACGCGGCAATAACAAATAAAGTTTTATACGCTACGTCTCCCATAGCCACGTTACCAGAGCTAATTTGTACAATATACGAGGTTATGGTTTGAATACTTTTTAGCGGATTCCACGTTAAAGTTGGCGTGGCACCGGCTGCTAAGGTTACTGCCATGGTTTCCCCAATTGCCCTTGACATAGCTAAGACAACCGCCGCACCGACTCGCGATCTAGCGGCAGGCAACAAGATATACATCATTACTTCTGAGGGCATGGCACCTAGTGCATAACCACCGTATTTTAGTTTATCAGGCAACGCCGCAAGTGCATCATCACATAAAGACGCGATAATAGGCAAAATCATCATACTAACCACAATAGAAGCGCTTAACGCATTAAACACTTGAATAGACGGGAATATGTGTTTTAACATGGGGGTAACAAAATTTAATCCAAAATAACCGTACACAATGGTAGGAATCCCTCCCAACACTTCTAGGACTGGTTTTACAACAGTGCAAACGCTCGCTTTAGCATAGCTATTAAGGTAAATTGCCACTAACAAGCCAAACGGTAGCGCAATAATGATAGAAAAGAACACGATCATCAAAGATCCCCCAACAAGGGGCAACACACCAAACGCACGTGGCAACAATAACGGGTGCCACTGTGTGCCGGTAAAAAAGGAAATAAACGAAACGGACTGAAAAAAGACGAACGATTCTTTTAACAAAATATATATAACTATAATTGTAGTTAAAAGGGATACAGACACACAAACTAGCAACAGTATGTGTATTATTTTATCTATTAATTTAGCTCTCATTGATACCTATTTATAGTTTTAGTTAAGATACTGATACACAAGCTAGTAACAGTATATATATTATTACTTAATTTAACTCTTATTCCTACTTAATTTTTTATAAAAAAAAAGAAAAACACAAAGTTTTTCTTTTTTATCAGTAATTTAATTTTTTAATATATTACGTAACGTAGCAATATTTTTTTCTTTTTCTTTAGGCGTCAAAGGGAAGTAGCCCACTTCTTGAGCTAAATCCTTTGCTTTTGCAAAATAAAACTTTACAAAATTTTGAACCTCCTTACTTTCTCTTAATTTTTTGACGTTTACATAAATGAACAAAGGTCTTGTTAAAGGATTATAGGTGCCATTTAACGCATTTTTTTGCGACGGAAAAACGGCTTTACCTTGATTATTAACAACAGCCAAAGCGCGCAGTTTATTTGTATTATTCACATAATAAGCATAGCCAAAATAACCCATAGCCCCGGTATTCCCCTCAACGCCACGTACTAAAACGTTAGCGTCTTCATTCCTAGTCGAGTCCGTTCGTATCAATCCGGATTGCCCGTTTACGGCATGTGTAAAGTAATCAAACGTGCCGGACGCCGTTCCTGGCGAATACAAACTAAGTTTACTATCTGGCAAAGAGCTATCTACTTGCTTCCAATTTAGTACTTTACTCCCACTTGCCCAAATTTTATGTAACTGGTCAACTGTAATTTGTGATATCCATGTATTTTTCTTGTTTACTGCTATCACAATCGCATCGTACGCTATAGCAAAACCTACGTATTCTACGCCGTTTTGTTTTGTTGCTTTGATTTCTGATGTTTCAATAGCACGTGATGCATTAACTATGTCTGTTTTGTTGTGTATTAACGCGTTAAAACCGCTTCCCGTTCCACCAACGCTAATACTCACTCGTGCTTGACGATGTATTTTTCCGTATTCTTCTGCCACTGCTTCAGAAATAGGATATACCGTACTTGATCCTTTTATTATAATTGTTTTTGCATATATATTCGTGCTTGCAAGCATAGCAAAACATAATAATAAAAGATTAAATTTCATCTCTCTTCCTCTGTTTTTTCTCATCTCTCCACCTCTGTTATGTATTACCTTTTCCTCTCCTCTTCGTCTGCTTTATCCCATATAAAACGGACGTCTGCTAGCAGGTTACTAAGATTTTTAATTTCCTACAATAAAATCAATTAGTTATATTGTTTCTTAACTTAACTATCTTACACCTACCCTTTATATAAATAAGCATGCTTAGTATGTCAATGAAAATTTAACTTTTTAACATTAAATTATTTCTCTACTTTTTTCAGCAATAAAATCAAGTGCTTATATTGCTTCTTACACCTACCCTTTATATAAATAAGCATATCTATATTTTCCCTTTCCTCTTCGTCTGCTTTATCCCATATAAAACGGACGTCTGCTAGCAGGTTAACAAGATTTTTAACTTTCAACAATAAAATCAATTGGTTATATTGTTTCTTACCTTAACTATCTTATACCTACTCTTTATATAAATAAGCATGCTTAGTATGTCAATGAAAATTTAACTTTTTAACATTAAATTATTTCTCTACCTTTTCGGCAATAAAATCAAGTGCTTATATTGCTTCTTACATCTACCATTTATATAAATAAGCATATCTATATTTTCCCTTTCCTCTTTGTCTGCTTTATCCCATATAAAACAGACCTTTGCTAGCAGGTTACTAAGATTTTTAGTTTTCAACAATAAAATCAATCGTTTATATCGTTTCCTACACTAACTATCTTATACCTACTCTTTATATAAATAAGCATGCTTAGTATGTCAATAAAAATTTAACTTTTTAACATTAAATTATTTCTCTACTTTTTCGGCAATAAGACCAAGTACTTGCATCATTTCTTCATCTTGTGTAAGCGATTGATTCGGCGTTGTTAAAAGGCGATTTCCTGAAAAAATAGAATTAGCACCAGCTAAAAAACACAATCCTTGCTCTAGGTAGCTTAACCTTGAACGTCCGGCAGATAAACGCACCCTTGTTGTAGGAATAACAATACGTGTCGTTGCAGTCATACGCACTAGCTGATCTGTTGGCAAAGCTTCTAGGTTTTCCATTTTAGTCCCTTCTACCGGAATTAACGCATTAATCGGAATCGACTCCGGCGGCGTTGCTAATCTATGAAAATCATACAACATAGCAATACGATCATCTTCGCTTTCTCCCATGCCAAGTATACCACCACTACAAAGGCAAATACCGGCATCTTGTACTATTTTCAAAGTGCGCAACCTATCTTCATACGTTCTTGTTGTAACAACTTTATTGTAATAATCCGGTCCCGTATCTAGATTATGATTATACGCATGTAACCCCGCTTTTTTAAGTCGACTTGCGCTTTCTTCGTCTAACGATCCTAAAGTACAACAAACTTCTAGCCCTAGATTGGAAACGGCTTCCACCATTTTTAATACGTTTTCAAAGTCTTTGTTGTCGCGAACCCCGCGCCATGCGGCACCCATACAAAAACGAGAGCTCCCGGCTTCTTTCGCTTCTTTCGCTTCTTTAATGACTTCCTCAACTGCAACAAGTTTATGCGATTCTACTTGTGCATCATTATGCGCCGACTGAGAACAATAACCGCAATCTTCCGGACAATTTCCCGTTTTAATTGATTTTAACGTACAAATTTGTATTTTCTGCGGATCTTGATGCTGTCTGTGCACTGTCGCCGCTTCAAATACTAATTCTAATAAATCTTTATGATATATTGCTTTAATTTCTTCTAAACTATATTGTTTCATATTTCTTTCCCAAATTAAGTATATTTAGCATATACCAGGTCTCTTGCTTGCTTTCTTCTTTGTCTGTCAATTTTATCTATAGCTCGCACAGCATATTCTTGCGCTGTATATACTTGTAACATAACGCTTTCATCTTCTCTTAAAGCAACGTCGCCGACTGCATAAAAATTCGGAACTGTCGTTTCGCTTGTGCTATCAATACAAACCCGTCTTTCATGTTGCGGCTTGCCTTCTTCTAGCAACTTAGCGCCAACTTGCACTGCTAAATCGTTATATACTTTGTGTATTCCTAAAGCAACCATGCAAAACTGAGCGTCTACTTTCGTTTCATCTTCCAAGACAAAGCCGGCAAGATCGGTCTTATCATCTTCTATAATATCCACAATAGGGCTTTCATGTACAGGAATGCCGTATACTTGCAACAACGTTTGCCTTTCTGGGGTAATATCGTCTTTACTCTCTCCGTTTAACACAATAGAAACTTGATTATTATATCTTTCTTTAAACATCATTGCTATTTCAGCTGCCATATTGCCTTTAGACAAAATAGTAATAGACGTATTTCTTGTTAAGTGCCCTTCACAACGAATACAATATAACACCTGTTCTTTATTAGCATAAGGAAAAATCCACTTAATAGACGGTTCCACTTCGCCGTCTTTATTTTTCTTGTGGATAATCGGTTGTCTATCCATTAAACCGGTAGCCAACACGGCGGCATTAGCGAAAAACTCGCCTTCTTTCGTTGTGGCGATAAACCTACCGTCTTGTTGTTTTAAGTTTTCCACTGTTTGCTTAACTGTAGTAACGTCTTCATATGCGGTCAATCTTGCTTTTGTATTGTCAATAATAGACCTTGAGCTATATACGTAGTGGCTATTTTCGATTAATTCCATAGCGCTTGTTTCTTTATTACGTCTTAAAGTACGTAAAATTTGTTTTTTAATAATCCCTTCGTTAAATCCGGACACGTTATCTATATCAGCGACCCATTGCCCGCGACTACGAATAGCGTCTGTTGCCGTTCCAAGAAACCATAGAACGGACATGCCGTTTTGCGCTGCTCTTAAAGCCGCAGCCGAGCCGGCGATTCCACCGCCAATAATCATTACGTCAAAGCTTTCTTTCATAAGTTATCCTTTGTAAAAATATATTTCTTTTATTAAGTTGTTTTATTTTCTTTATCTTGCCGAACAATCTCAGCTAATCTTTCTTTCACTTCCTCTGTTCCTTGCTTTGTATACGCAGAAATAACAAACACTTCTTCTTTGCGTTGTTGGAATTTATTTTTCAATTCTGCTACGATTGCTTCATCATCTTGGGAATCAATTTTATTTAACAAGATAATACGTTGCTTATTTGGCAAATTAGTATCGTATAATTCTAGTTCACGAAGAAGCAAATCAAACGCTTTTGCCGCCTCAACAGTGGCAAACGAAGTAATATCAATCACAAAAGCCAACACGGCAGTACGTTGAATATGGCGTAAAAATTGGTCACCGAGCCCACTTCCGGCATGAGCGCCTTCAATAATACCCGGGATATCAGCAACCACAAACGTGGAAAAATCTTTATTTTGCACAACGCCCAGTTGCGGAACAAGGGTAGTGAAAGGGTAATTGGCAACTTTAGCTTTAGAAGCCGATATAGAACGTATAAGCGTTGATTTTCCGGCATTAGGAAAGCCAACTAAACCAACGTCCGCAATAATTTTCAGCTCTAAAATAAGACTTTGTTCTTGCCCTTTGCCGCCTTCTGTGTAATAACGTGGCGCACGATTTGTCGAGCTTTTATAGTGAATATTACCTATACCTTTAGATCCGCCCTGTAAAAGCAGTTGCGCTTCTTCTGTCACTATATCAAACAATAACTCTTCTGTTTCTCTATCATATATTAACGTGCCTAAAGGAACATGAATATAACAATCTTTGCCGGCTCTTCCGTTCTTCTGTTTTCCTTCACCTGGCAAGCCGTTTCCCGCTTTTTGATGCGGGGCATAACGTAAAGTTTGCAAACTAGAAAGCGTCGCGTCGCCAACAATATACACATTGCCACCACGACCACCGTCGCCGCCGTCCGGTCCGGCAAATTCATTATATTTTTCATGTCGCATTGCACTGCAACCATCGCCACCTTTTCCGGAAAACGCGTATATATACGCTTTATCTATAAACCTCATATTCTTTATGCCTGTTCTTTGAAACTATAATATTGGTTTTCTTTACCAACAATAATATGATCTATTAAAGTTAATCCTACAATATCGCCGGCCGCTTTAAGTCTTTTTGTCATCTCAATATCAGCATAAGACGGCTTAACTACATTACTTGGATGATTATGTACTACAATAAAAAGGGAAGTTTGCAAAGACAACCCGATTCTTAAAACTTCTCTTGGATGAGCTAAAACACGATCTAAAAGACCGACTGACACCATTTGCACCCATAATAGTTTTTGCTTTGCATTAAAGAGTAACACATAAAATTCTTCTTGCATTTTATTTTTTATGCGCGGCAATATAAATTCATATATTTCTTTTGCCGTTTTTAAGTAAGGAAGTTTTACGTTTTTCTCTGATTCCAAAAACCGCGAACCTAGTTCGTATACTGCTAATAAACGACAATACATTATTTGCATTACTTCTTGTTGCGTTTCTCTAAACGCAATAAAACTAGATAGATTCAAAAATGAAAATAAAGAGAGTAGTTCAGTTTGTTTTTTTGATCCGCTCCATATATCCACTAAAACGTACTTAGCTAATTCTTCTGTACTTAATTTATCAAAATTAGCTGTTAACAAGCTTTTTTCTATATGGCCTACGCTAGTATCAGCAAATTCTTTGTCAAAGAAATGGCAATCTGCTTGTAAAGGGCATAATTGGCAAGTATCACCGTCACATAAAAAACTAGGAAAACGTCGTCCTTGCTTTTGTGTCGTACAAAAGGTTAAAACTTTATCCCACCAAACTTGCTCTTCTATGCTCCCGTTAACTTCAGCTAAGGTTTCCACCCAATCTTTATATTGTAAGAAAACAGGGTAGCCCGTATACTTATGAAACAAAAGAAAAGTTGCATGCGATGCCATAACCTGGTAACCTATGGTTTGCAAAAAGTCGGCAGTTTCCCATATAGAATCAAACGGCAAAACGTTATGCGCCTCTTCTACTATACTAAGCGCGTCCCTTTTCGGAACCGGCAAGATCCATTTAAATCGCTTATCATATTCTTGTTTAAACCGTATCAACAACCAAGCAATCTTATTAAATGCCGCTTGATCTTCTTGCAAAATAGAAAAGCAATTCCACAATAAACCGGATATCTCTTCTGGCAAGGCGCATTCTGATGCTGTCGTTATCTTATCCAAAAATTGATAAAGAGCTAACGGCGTTTGCGAAGTGATATGAGAATAGGTTTCAGGCAATAAAATAACTTGTAGCACTTTGTTAAAATACACATACCCGTTAACAGGTTGATGTAAGTCGGCGCTTTCTTTTGTAATTAATAAATTTAACGACGAAACATAATTATTGTCTTGAATCCAGTTTTGTAATCGTATTATAAAATTACGAAGATACGATCGCGCTTCCATTAGATTTATTTAATGAAAAAAGCTACGGATTTCAGAAACATAATTTTTTTTAATCGTAACGCTAAACATACCTTCGCCGTCTTGTATTTCATTTAGTTTTTCTCCCCAAGGCGAATAGGCTACGGAGTTGCCGTAAAAATAGCGTCCTTCCCTGTTACCGCACTGATTAGGTGCCACCATATACATTTGCTGTTCAATTGACCTTGCTGCAAGTAAAGGATGCCAATGAATTTTTCCTGTTTCATATGCAAAAGCCGAAGGAACAAACGCAACTTCCACTTCTTTTTTACGTAGCGCCGTATAAACACAAGGAAAGCGTAAATCATGGCAAATAGTAAAGCCAAGTTTAAATCCTTTATAATCACAAGAAACCGATTCATTACCTGCCAAAGTGGTTAACGTTTCATCTAACACACAATCCGGCGTTCTTACTAAACATATATGTTGTTTACGATAAGTTGCTTTAATTTCTCCTTGATCCGTAATGAAAACAAGGGTGTTCCAATATTTATTACACTCCGGGCTGATTTCCGCAATACTACCTAGCAAAATAGCGATATTACATTCTTTTGCTTTTTTACACAGTTTTTGAATATAGGGATTTTCTTCTAATACTGTTGCAATTTGTTTGTAATTATCTTGAGAAGCTAGCACTGCTTCCGGAAAAGCAATAATATCCATTGTCCCAGAAGCTTTTTCTATAAAGCTACTGACTCGTTCATAATTTTTTTCCACACTTGCATCAACTTCCATTTGTACTATGGCAATATGCAATTCATTTGTCATAACGTCTCCTTTTGAAGTTAAAATAAGGTTATTTTTTAAAATAAAGTGATATTGTATACTACACTATTTTATCCTATACGGCAATTATTATTACCATAACCAGACTACCGCATTGTAATTATTACCTTAAACCAACAAAACCGGCTCTTGCCATACGTCTTATAATAAAACAAGACACCTACTATTTTTTAACATCTTATTACAATAAAAACAAGAGCTTAGATTAATTTATTGGCAACCTGTGTTTTGTACTGTTTTCAAAAAAAGAGCAAAACAAGACTTTTTTGTACTGTTTTACAATTCATTATTGCCTTAAACAACAATAACTTAGTTTGTTTTTGTCCTAAAAAATAAAAATAGCAAAAAGAAGACACTTTTTTTAAAATTCAAACCTAGTATAGAAATCCTTTTGTAGATTTAAATATTTTTTTCAACATTTGTCAACACTTTTTACATTTTTTATCTAAAGTTTCACATAAAAAAACAAAGCTTATCAAGTTCTTATTAATGTCCTATTGACTTCTTGTTTTATATTTGATATTATTATTATTGTTATTACACTTTAAGTGACCACTCACCGCCATTGTTAGAGTTAAAGTTTATTAGCTTCCTATCAATGTCCTATTGACTTACTATTTCATATCTGTTAGATATTATTCTTGTTACACTTATTGTGTTACATAGGTACAAAAAAAAGGAGGAACCTTTTTAGTACTTTAATTTAATTATTCATTTTCTAAATATAGGATTTTTTTATTATGAGAAAAACAAAATACTATTTGCTAGCTAGCATATTAGCTAGTACTTTCTTACTTGTTGCTTGCACAGGAAGTGCAGACAAAACAGAAAGCAAAACATTAACCGGGCTATTGCAAAAAGGGGCTTTTATATCAGGCGCCTCTTGTACTGTAACAAGCTACGATAGTAAAGGTATACAACTTGGTAACACCGTTGATTTCACAACAACAAAAGAAGGCGAGTACTCAGTAAACAAGCCAACAGTCGGGGAAGTATTCAAAGTGTCATGTAATGGCAACTATAAAGATGATGTTACAGGCAAGGCAAGCGATACTAAAGCAACGATAGCAACAGTAGGAACCGGCGCGCACGCTATGAACGCAAACGTAGCGACTTCTTTAATTACTAATAAAGTACTTACAGATTTAAGCGATAAAAGTTTTGATGACGCTCTAAAAGCTGAAACTACACAAGTAGCGAAAGAGCTAAAATTAGACGGGCTTAACGGCGTTGATTTAACTACGTTAGACTTAAACGATACAAACAAGGATACAGTAACACCTGCAACGGCAGCTTTATTTAAGTTATCTTTGAAAGTAGCAGAAGGTATAAAAGCTAATCAAGACGATAAAGACGTTGATTTAACGACGCTAACTGCAGACAGTGACATTATTGTTAAAACAAAGCTTACAGGTGACGCCCTTGATGCTCTTAACAAAGTTACAAAAAAAATAAAAGAAGATACAAATAAAAAAGACGATGCGAAGCCAGCTGCTATTGATCTAACAGGTGCTAAACTAGGTACACAAGCTATCACAGACGGTGCCGTTGAATTAATCGCCGCTGATTTTACGGGAGAAGATAACAACGTTATTAAATTAACTATTCCTAAACTAAACGTACCAGAAGGTAATCAAGTTGTTGTATTAAGTGATGTAACAACAAAAGTAGCCCCGATCGCAGGTGATAAAGACGGGATTGACATAACAAAAGCCGCTTTTAATACTAACGTTGTAACAAGTTTAACTATTTGTTTACTTCCTACAAGTCAAGAAGACTTGTCAAGTTGTGACACGTCAAAAGCAAAAGGAACATTAAAAGTTACTTATAGAACAGAAAATCCTTTTAGTGCAGATAAAATTACATTTGTAGACGGATACGCAAAAATAGCAGAGTATACACCAGAAGAAGCCGCTACAGCATGGAACTGGAACAAAGATACTAGCACACTAGAAAAAACGTACACCGTAAAAGGCTATTCGTTTACTCAGGAAGCAAGACATCCTGGCGCGCTTGCTTGTGACGGGTATGACAACGATTTTACCAAAACTAAACCATATTTACAAACTTACCATAAAGAGAACGATAAATGCGCAGTCGGCGGACGTTTTCGCTTCACGTTAACACCAGGTTTAGTTGCGGAAGACACGGCGCGGGATACACGGCACGGAAAGAAAGAAGAAAGAGGGAAGAGAATTAAAAGTTACAAAGACAAACTGTATTTTACTAGTAATTTAGAAGAAGATACAGACGTAGAAGAAACTATGCTTTATCAAAAGCCTACAGACGCAAGCACGCTTTTCTTAGTAACAACGCCTAGAAAAGACATGGTTTCAAACCATGGTGAGAAAGACCGCCCAATATATACTTTTTCTTCTTCACCTGAGAACTTGAATTTAGTCGTAGACCAAAGAATTTTAGATGATAAAACTAAAAACCAAGACCAAGTAATTACGTTGTTTGTATGTGTAGCTAAAGGAGATCTACCTACAAGAGACGAGCAAGGCAAGTCACCAGAAGGGTTGACTCCTAGCAATCCTTGTGTTGCAGGTGATACGTTCAAAGGTAAGATACAAGTAACGATTAAAGAAACAACAGGCAACAATGCCGCTGATACAGCAGGGAAAGGATTCCCTAGACCTTCAGACGCTAAGCCTTTTACTCTTTCTTCTTCTTCTAAGTTAGATGATGTACCTTTCACATCGGCGGTTGCAGCTACAGACGCGGCTCCAGCTACTAAAGCAACGGTAGCAATACCAACACCGGCTTCAGGAACACATACTCTTATCTTATCTAAAAAAGACCTTGCAAGTGGTAGCCTTGACAAAGACGCGGCACCTTACCTTATTCTATTAAGTGGTACCAAGCCTTTAACAGCAACCGCGACAGCAAAAGATGATACTATACAGATAGATATCCCAAATGTAGATTTAACCGGCGATTTGACTCTTTGTCTTAAAAAAGAAGCTAAAGACACGAAGGGCACCGCTTGCTTAGATAAAAGCAACGCGAAGGTAATTTTTACAGTTGGTAAAAAAAGCTAACTACTAGCTAACTACTAGACGTCTACTTTATTTCTTAATAAGGTAGGCGCTTTTATTGATATCAACTGTATTATTGATACTAATAAAAACCGCTGCTACTATAGTATTTATTTATTTAGATTGAGTCCATATTATCCTTACTAATTAAATACTATTTAGCAGCGATCCTTTTTTCTTCTGTACGCAAGTTTGTTATATCCCCTCTTTCTCTCCAAGAAATGATTAGCCGCCTTGCCTATGCTACCTATACAAAGCACAATACAAGTTATATACTTTTATACAGTCTTACAAGCCGCAAGAACGCATTTTTATAAGAAAGCCAGCCATAAACTTGCATAATATATAAAAACGCTTTGTCGCATATGCTAATACACAATAATATAGTTTTATAACTAAAAATTTTACTTTTAGCTTGGCTAGTAAAAAGCTTTGCATGTAACTGTAGGTAAGCCGGCGAGACTAGAAATGCAACTTACCCCCGGCTTTTGTTGCTTTCTTGCGTACCTTCTCTTTTTATGTTGTGAAAATAAGGCGGGAGTCAATTAAGACTTTTTTGTTACTTAATCAGATTTAAAATAATGCTCAAAAGGTACGTTGTAAAAACTTTCTGTGTAAGCTAAATAAGAGGTTATTTTCCTTGGCACAGGCGCAACATAAGCTATAAGCTCTCCTTTTTTTACAATATCACCGCGCTGGACTCGAATATGATTAATGTTCTGATATTTAACGTAAAATCCATTATTATAGTAAATATCAATCTCCCCGTTTTGGTTAGTTGACACAAAATTAACTAATCCCTTTTCCGGCGAATATACCGGCGTTCCTTCTACTGTAGAAATAGAAACGTAATTTGTGTTGGTATCACTATGCTTTTCAATACGAACAATCCCGTTTAAAGAAATCGGCAAAGGCCAGCCCACAACCGAACTACGCATTGAAAAAGAAGGGTTTGCTAAGAAACTAAGAAACTGACTCACCTTCGCAGCCGGAACATAGGGCATGTGCTCCGGTATCGCATCTAGCACCGTTTTTAATTGCCTTTCCTTTTTAGTTAATTTCTTAATAGAAACAACACCTTGAAGCGGCGTGTCTGTTTTTTTTGTTAACTCATGTTCTAAATCACGTTGCAATTTATTCAGTATATCTTCGTGGATTTTTAAATCCATCTGCCTTTCATTAAATTGAGCTATCACTTGTTGATCTTGCTTTTGCTTTGCTTCTAGTTTAGCAAAATCAGTAAGCTGTCTATTTAAATAAATAGAAGTATAATAAAGCCAGCCAATCCCGCCTATAACAAGGAGAAAACAACAAACTAACATCCATATTAAACTGCGACTAATATTCACTTTGAACGTTCTTTTTCCTGTATCAGAAAAAAACAATATTGAAACGTATTTTTTTATCTTCATATATAAACTTACTAAGTTACTGCGTACCTGCGGTTGTTAAGGCAAGCCCTAGGATAGATTTAAGATAATCCTCTGTAAAACGAATACCTAAACCAACATAAAAAGACCGTGCTAATTTGCCGTTTGTATCTCTGTGACCGTTTAATATATCATCCATGCCGGCATTCATATAAAAATTATGTAAAAAGACGTACTGCGTATTGAACTCCATTTGTGGCGGCAAATCTTCTCTAGAAAGATCCCATAACGAAAGCTTAACATTAAACGCATCGTTTTTACCAAAGAACTGCGCCAAACTTGCCCCTACTTTACCTTCCTTTAATCCAATCTTAATTTGCGTATCAAAATAGCGTTGTGCTATCATTAAGTTAAAGCTATAGTCACGTTCTGCCTCCCACGTTGGAGTGGGTACAATCTTACCGGAATCGTCTTGTCTTGGTATCATTTTCTTTATAAAATTAGAATTAGGCGATTGTACAAATCCCACTTCATAAAAATGGTCTCTTGCCGGCTGTATACGAACGTTAATTTGCGATTTCCAAAGCTCGGTACTCATTAGATAAACCGAGTCAAAAGATACGTCAAATTGCAATCTATTAACGGGATTAATAGCCGTATCCACTTCGTCTAGCACTTTATTTAATTTTTCAACTGTAACGTCGTCAGTTAAAAGCTTGCCAACCGTACCTTGCCCATTCTTCACATCGCCTGTTATATCGTTTATATTAGACATAGCTCCATTTAAATTTTTAGAAGCTTGCTTTATTTGATCTAACATTTGTTGCAAGTTCTCTCTATTATCAGCTAGTATACTATTCACATTATCTGCTAGCTCCGGCGTTTGTTCCGCTAAAATCGCAACAAGTGTATCTAGGTTTTTAATCGTATCTGAAATTGCGGCTTGATTTTCTTCTAAAGTAATACGTACCGATTTGCTAATCCTTGCAAAATTAGCAACTGAATCAGAGATATTTTCTTTATTCTTATCAAGTATCCCATCCATATTATTAACAATAGAATATAGCTTTAACAAGGTTGGTTGTAAATTCTCACGACTCATTTTAAGCACTTGATTCAAGTTGCCCGTAAGCGCTTCAACATTATCAAGTAAATTATCAATACGCTGGTGTCCTTTTTGCGACGCTATAATCTGATACAAAGATTGACTCACTTTGTGCATATCCTGCAAAATATTTGTTGCTGAATAAATTAAGCTATCTATGTCGGCAGTGGAAAAAACGTGCCTAATTTCACCACCTGATTTTAACTTAGAATAGGTGGCGTCTCCGGTTGTTAATTTAATGTATTTATCTCCTAAGATACCAATAGAAGCCACCGCCGCAGTTGCATTACTATACACAACGTATTTATTATATATAGAAAGACTTACTTTCGCCTGGCTTCCGGCTAGTTCTATATCTGTAATTTCTCCAATACGTATGCCGGCAACACTCACTGCCGAACCGACTTTTAATCCTGTTGCATTATCAAACAAAGCGTATAACGAATAGCTATTCTTTGTATTAGGCGAATATTTCATTAAACGAAGAGACGCATAAAAAAGCAAAGCTATGCCAACAAGCACCAAAGCTCCAACATAAAACTCGATTTTAAATCGCTTTATTGGATTGAACATAATTTTACTTTACTATTACAGTTCTTATTTCGTTTAATAATATATATCAAAAGGACCTTCCAGATCGCCTTTAATAAATTGTTGTACTAAAGGATTATCGGTATTTCTTACTTCTTCTTTAGTTGCATTCACTATAATTTTTCCATCGTACACCATTATAATGCGATCAGCAATGCGAAATAAGGCTGTAATATCATGTGTTATTACAATATAAGTACATTTCGTTCTTTTTTGCGTTTGTAAAATCAAGTCGTCTATAACATGCGTTACAATCGGATCTAAACCGGACGTTGGTTCATCAAACAAAACAAATTCCGGATCCATTGCAATAGCTCTTGCTAAAGCTACGCGTTTACGCATACCACCGGATAAACTAGACGTCATTTTCTGTTCAATGTTATGTAAACCAACAAGGCGTAACTTTTCCTTTACAATAACGTCTATTTCTTCACGTGATTTTTTTGTATGCTCCAATAAAGGAAACGCTACGTTTTCCCACACGTTAAGCGAATCAAACAAAGCCGAATCTTGAAACAACATACCAAAACGCTTTCTTGCTTCTTGCCATTGTCTTCCTGTAAAATCTGCCGTATTTTGTCCGTCAAGGTAAATCGATCCTGAATCAGGGCGTAAAAAACCAAGTATATGCTTTAAAATAACCGATTTCCCGGCGCCAGATCGCCCCATTATCACCGTAATTTCACCAGTAGGAAAAGTAAGGTCTACTTTATCTAGTACGCATAAACTTCCAAACGATTTTGAAACTTGCTTAAATTCTATCATCTATCTTACTATTTTTACTCATTTTATTGAAAAAATGCCCCAATAAAATAATCGGCAATTAAAATTAATACTGAGCCAATCACAACGGCTTGCGTTGTTGCTTGCCCTACTCCTTTCGCTCCGTTACGAGCAAAATAACCTTTATAACAGCCAATAAAGGTTAACAAAAAACCAAATACTGCCGATTTAAACAACCCGCCCATTAACGTGCTAACAGGAACGAAAGTTTCAATACGACTAAAAAAAATGGCTTGATCTATTTTCATCAATGGCACTGCCACAACGTAGCTAGCTATCATTGCCGTCATATTCACAATCATTGTCATACAAGGAAGCATACATATACCGGCAACTAAACGTGGTGAAATTAAATACTGCACTGCATTTACTGACATCACTTCTAACGCGTCTATTTGTTCCGTAACCCGCATTGTGCCTATTTCTGCAGCAATTGCCGAAGCTACCCTTCCGTTAATCATGAGCGCCGCTAGTAACGGTCCCATTTCTTTTGCCATAATTAACGCAACAACGCCACCAACTAAACTTTCCGAACGAAATTGACTTAACGTTAAAGTCAATTGTAACGTTAAAATCGCACCAACAGTAAAACCGGTTAATAAGACTAATAATATAGATTGATTACCTATAAATTCTAGATGCCTAAAATATTCTTTACGTCGAAACGGTCTATAAAATATTTGTTGCACTGACACAAGTAGTAAAAAAATAATTTTACCAAATACGGAAATTTCTTTGATAACAAAATCTCCAATTTTTTCCGTATACTTTATAGGCGTCATTTTTTCTGTTTTCAATACCTACCTTTTATTTGTGCTCGTCGGTTGTATTTGCCAAATATCTTTTGCATATTCTTTAATTGTTCTATCAGAAGAAAAATAACCGTTTCTTGCCACGTTTAAGACCGCTTTTTGCTTCCACCCATACTTATCTTCATATGCTGTTAATAAAGCGCTATAAGATTGCATATACTCCTCAAAATCAGCACAAACAAAGAAAGGATCATAGTTTCTTATACTAGAAACTAAGTCGGTAAACGCATATGTGTCTTCTGGTGAGAAAAAACCTGTTTCAATTTGATGCAAAGCTAAAGCCAAATCTTCGCTTTCATTAATATACGTACTTGGATTATAGCCCTCTTCTTTGATTTTCCTCAACTCGTCTTCTTTCTTTCCAAAAATAAAAATATTATCGTCTTTCACTGCTTGCGCTATTTCAATATTAGCACCGTCATAAGTTCCAATAGTAACACTTCCGTTTAAGGCAAATTTCATGTTGCCTGTTCCGGACGCTTCCATGCCGGCAGTAGAAATCTGTTGCGATACGTCGGCAGCAGGAATGATTTTTTCCGCAACAGACACACGGTAATCAGGAATAAAAAACACTTGTAATTGTTTATTAATTTTAGGATCGTTATTCACTATCTCAGAAACTACGTTAATTAAATATATAATATTCTTTGCTTGTTTGTAACCTGGTGCTGCTTTTCCTGCAAAGAAACTAGTAACCGGCGTTTTCAAAGTAAGTTTACCGTCTCTAATTTGATTATACATAGCAATAACACGTAAAATATTTAACAACTGCCTTTTATATTCGTGTATACGTTTTACATGTACGTCAAAAATAGAATCAACGTTCACTTCCATTTTATTATGTTCTTTCAAATACTTAGCTAAATCACGTTTGTTTGCTTGCTTAATTTCACTAAATTCTTGCAAACAAGCTTTATTGTCTATTACTTTCTCTAGGTCTTTTAATTTGCTTAAATCACATCTCCAATCAGTATTAACGTACTTGTCAATCCATTGATCTAATTTAGGATTACATAAAGTCATCCATCTTCGCGGCGTAATGCCGTTTGTTTTATTATTAAACTTGTTCGGCATTAACGTATAAAAGTTTTTAAACAAACCGTCTTTAATTAAATTAGAATGTAATTGCGCCACTCCATTAACGGAAAAACTGCCAATAATAGCTAAGTTTGCCATACGTATTCTTTTAGCGCCTTCTTCTCCAATAATAGACATATCTCTTCGTTTACTAACGTCACCTGGAAAAGTTTGAGATACTTTATTTAAAAATCGTTGGTTTATTTCAAAGATAATATCCATGTGTCTTGGAAGATTTTCTTGCATTAAACTAAGATCCCATTGTTCTAAAGCTTCAGGCAGAACAGTATGATTTGTATAAGCAAACGTACGCGTTGTAATATCCCACGCTTTATTCCAATTCATTTGATAATCGTCCATTAAAATACGCATTAACTCGGGAATAGCAATCGAAGGATGCGTATCGTTAAGGTGTATCACTGCTTTATTTGGCAAATCTTCAATAGTATTACCACTTTTTAGCAAACGACGAATAATATCGTGTAAAGACGCATATACCATAAAGTATTGCTGCCTTAGTCGTAGCTTTTTCCCTTTATAATTTTGATCGTTTGGATATAATACTTTAGAAATAATTTCTGATTTTGTTTTTTCAATAACTGCCCCAATATAATCGCCGTCATTAAAATGAGCCAGATCAAAGCCTCTATCTGCAGTTGCTGTCCACAAACGTAACGTATTCACCGTATTTGTTCTATATCCGGGAACAGGCACGTCATAGCCTATAGCAACAATTTTCTTTGTATTTTCCCATGATACGTGTAAATTACCATTCATATCATAATGGCTAACTGTATGCCCCTCAAAAGGAACGATAAAGCGATCGTCGCCTCTTGCAATTTCCCAAGGATTGCCGTAACGAAGCCAATTATCCGGGCTTTCTTTTTGTTTATAATTTTTAATATGTTGCTTAAACATACCGTATTCATAACGAATACCGTAACCTTGCGCCGGTAGTTGTAAAGTTGCCATAGAATCTAAAAAACAAGCGGCTAACCGTCCTAACCCACCGTTACCTAACCCGGCATCTTCTTCTATATCAAAGATAGTTTCTAAATTAATATTAAGGCTTTGCATTGCTTCTTTCGCAACGTCATATAGATTCATACTAATTAACGCGTTCCCAAGTGTTCTTCCCATTAAAAACTCAAGGGAAAGATAATATACTCGTTTTGGATTTGTGCGATAATAATGTTCTTGCGTTGTTACCCAACAATCTATTAATCTATCACGAACCGTATAAGCTAGCGCTCTGAAATAATCTCTATTTGTGCTAGATTCATAATTCCTTCCAATACTTTGATGTAATCGCTTAGAAAAATGATCTTTAAACAAGGCAACCTTTTGATCTATTTGCGATTTATTTCCTTTTTCCATTACTATCTCCCGTTACTAAAGGTATATTGAAATAATCCTTTTTTCACAAACTATTTTGCATTATTTCTTTTTTGATTCGTCTTCTATTTTTTGTATAATATCTTTTTTAAGTTTACGCCAAATTTGTTGCGCTTGGTAATTATGTTTTTCAAACTCACGAACTAATGAAAGCGCTTTTTCATTTTTCCCCGCCCAAAAGTAAGCACGTGCCAACGTATCCACATTAGCAAGCGAAGGATCTAGATCAACCGCTTTTTTAGACAGACTAACGGCTTTGTCTTTTTTATCTACGTACAATAAAGGATCGCTCACGTAAAACCAAGCTAAATTATTTAACACAATAGCTGAATTTGGATTTTCATCAAGTAAACTTAAATACGTTGCTTCCGCTTTTTTTTGTTGTTGCGTTTGACTATATGCATAAGCTAGTCGTATTTTAGCCCATTCATGTAAAGAACTATTTTTAACAAATTCTTCTAAAATTGCAACGTTTTTCTTTTGTTGATCTTGCTTATCATAGTAAAAGCTTAACGAGCTTTTAATCCAGATATTATTTCCTTTTTTTACGTCTTTTATATTTCTATTCGCCGCTAATAACCATTGATTTGCTTTCTGCTCATTTTGATGTACTTGCCAATAAGACATGCCTACGTAAGCAAGCCATGCATTATGTGCTATTTTTTTTGAAAAAGAAGGAATATCCGTTTCATTTAATTGTATTTCTAGCAAATCATGTAAAAAAACTAGATAAGGTACGTATAAACTGCCTTTCTTTCGTAAGGTCTTCATATGGGCGTCTGCTTTAGCAAAAGAATAATCTAGCAAATATTGCAGCGTTTGGAGTTCTTTACTTTGCTTGCGCAATCCCCACACAGTAGCAAGGTTGCCTTCTAGTTTGTTCTTAGCTGTAAGTAAAAGCACGTTAGGTCCATATTCATTTAACAAATCAGTCACAATACGAAGTGCTTTTGCTTTTTGTTCTTTTGGTAAATTTAACGCTAGCTCTATACCAAGAAAAATAGAATCTTTTTTTGAATCTTTCCAATAAGAATCAAGCAAAGCAACTGCTTCTTTTTTATTATGTAACCGTATTAAAAGAAGACTTTCAAAAGAAGTATAAAAAGCAGTGCTTCTTTCTTTTTTTGTAAGCTTGTCTATTTCTTTTTTAGCTAAAGCAAACTTGTTTGTATGGTAGTAAATCAAAGCTTTAACACGAGAAACAAATAACTTGCTTTCTTTGTTTATTTTTATTTTAGCAACCTCTTTAAGCGCTTTATCATAGCGATGCAAACCAACAAGCGCCATAACGTGCCCTTGTTGCAACCAGATTTCGTTTCCCCCTTCTTGTAACGCTAAAGTAAAATAGTGCAATGCTTTTTCATAATTCTTTTTAGAAGCATAATAATCGCCTAACCTTCCTAGTATATATTCGTTCTTACCATATAATTTTTGAATCTTATAGTATAACTCAACTGCTTTTTTTGATTGGTTTCGTATTTCATATAGCTGACTATAATAGGTTAATAACCAAACGTTGTTTTTATCTAGTTGCAAGCCAGTTTGTAGCACGTCTTCTAATGCCGTATAATCTCCGTTAACAAGGTAATGTTTTGCTAAGGTTGTATATATAAAAAGAAAAGGAAGGTGTTTTTTCGCTACTTGTTTCAAATAAGGAATTGCCTCTTTCGTGCGTTGCTCTTCTAAATACAACATAGATAAAGCAAGGCTGACTTGCACTGAATTAGGATCTTGCTTATATGCCTTTTGCAACCAAGCAAGCGCCATTACGTTCTTATGTTGTTGCTTATACCATTCGCCATATGAATAATTTATAGCAAACGTTTCTCCTGCTTCTTCTTTTGCTTCGTCAAGCCAGATCTTAGCTTGCTTAAAGTCTTTTTTTCTTAAATATAAAGCAACTAATTCTAATCTTGCCCAAACAGAAGATTTATTTGTTTTAACAATTTCTTTTAACAGATTCTCTTTTTCTTCGTGTGTACCTAGTGAATCAAGAATACTAGCGTAAAGCTTATAAATACGACTATCTTTGCTATCTAAATGATATGCCGTTTTAGCTGCCTCTTTCGCTTCTCTTAGCCACGTAATATCCGCTTTAGTTAGCTTAAGGCTGGCTTCGTGATTATTTTTAACTCGTTGTATTAACAACAGAGCTAAAGAATACCAATAGCTTGTTTTTTCTTTTTGCAAACTTACTAAAATACGCATAGTCGTTGTTGCTTTATCTAGCTGATTCAACGATTCATAGCTTAAACTTAACCCTAAGAACACTAATTCTTGATTTTGTTTTGTTAATTTATTTGCTTTTTGAAAATCAGCGCGCGCTGTTGTATAATATTTTTTTTCTAACAAGAAAAAACCGCGAACAACGTAAGGCTTCCAATCTTTTTTATTTGCTTGTATTTTTTTTGTTAACATATCAAGCGTATACTGTTTGCCTTTTTCTTGATCTAAAACTAACGTTTCTATAAGCGCAAGTTGCAAACTAGACTTATTTTCTTTTTGTTTTTCTTTAAGAAGTTGATCTGCTTCTTTTGTTTTTTTACGAGTAAGTAAAGTTATAATAGAGTGATACGATTCATCTACCGCATAAGGAATATAGCCGTACTGAATTGTTTTTACAGACGTATCTTCCTTTGCTAGTGCAGTGGAAGCAAAAGGAAAACTAAGCAAAAAGAAAACAAGAAGAGTTAAACTAGTATATTGAATATAATTTTTTTTCTTATAATTAGGGTTAAATAGAGAAAAGGTATACATAATTATTTTTTTCTATGGCTACGGTGATAATAATCGTTATAAATCAATTGTTATTCTTATCAAGCTAAACTAATACTTTACAAACAGCATAAATATATTTACTATATACATAAATTACATTAAAGGGCTTTTTATATCAACTAAAAACTTAATAAAAATTATTGTTTTAATAGTAAAATGCCTTTCTTGTAGTACTTTGCTTTCTTTTTGATAAAATACTTTGAAAATATGCGTATGAATCATTGCTTGAACGATTATAGATTATTACTTAAAAATAAAGAATACCTTCCTTTAATTATTGGAGGAATGGGAGTAAATATATCTACTGATAAAATGGCGCTTGCCGCAGCAAATAAAGGGGCTATTGGACATATTTCCGACGCTATTGTATATCAAATTTGCGATTCCATGTTTGGAACTTCGTTTCTCAAAAATAGACAAGCCCGTTATATTCAACAAAAAGCAACGTATCCAAAAGATTTTGCTCAATTTGATTTAGAAAAATTGTATATAGCACAAAAGCAATATATTCAAAATGCAATGGATCAAAAACAGCAAGATAAAGGCGGTATTTTTGTTAATATTATGGAAAAATTAACAATGAATAATCCGTCTAGAACGTTAAAAACAAGACTTAATGCAGCACTAGACGCCGGCGTTGACGGTATTTCTCTTAGCGCTGGATTACATTTGTATTCTTTAAGCTATATTGCTGAAAACCCTCGTTTTCGTGACGTAGCTTTGTGTCTTGTCATTTCATCAGCTAGAGCGCTTCGAGCTTTTCTTAAATCAGCTAAAAAATTTGATAGACTACCTGATTGTATTGTTGTAGAAGGACCTTTAGCCGGCGGACATCTTGGCTTTCATATAGATAAATGGAAAGAAGCAACATTACAAAACACAGTTATAGAAACGTTAGATTTCCTTAAAAAAGAAGGCTTATCTATTCCTGTTGCTGCTGCCGGGGGGATCTTCACCGGAACAGATGCGGTTAACATGATAAATCAAGGCGTGCAAGCTATTCAAGTAGCAACGCGTTTCACTGTTTCCGAAGAAAGCGGGCTGCCTAGTAAAGTTAAACAAGTTTATTTTCAAGCACATGAAGAAGACGTTCTAGTTAACTTACAATCGCCGACTGGCTATCCTATGCGTATGCTAGCTTCTTCGCCTTGTATTGAAACGAACATGGTTCCTAATTGCGAACGTTACGGCTACTTATTAGATCGAGACGGGTATTGCTCTTATTTAGATACCTACACTGAAAAAAAGAAAGCGTCTCCTGATCAAAAAATATGCATTACAGATAAAACTTGTTTATGTACGTATATGACAAATTTTCAAGTATGGACTTGTGGGCACTCTGTTTATCGCTTAAAAGAAACAAGTAACTTGCTTCCTAACGGCGAGTACCAAGAACTACCAACTTCGCATATTATAGACGATTATTTATTTTCTACTAACGGAGAAATACGTAAACCGTCTTTACCATAGCGTTACGCTTTGCTATCATATAAAACAGATTGATTTGCCACACGTAATTTTGCTTGTGAAGAGTAATAGGTTCTTTGCTTATCATTTTGTTGTAAAAAATT
The DNA here is from genome assembly GCA_002995645.1 of SAR324 cluster bacterium. GTDB lineage: Bacteria > SAR324 > SAR324 > XYD2-FULL-50-16 > HCM1 > HCM1. The sequence continues at coordinate 28,952 of PUHO01000005.1, forward strand.
ACGTGCTTCTAAAAAACATGCCCGTCTTAATAACGAACGTTCACTAATTTTCTGTGAAATTGCTTTCACTTTTTTTACGGAAACAACTAATTTTTCTTTTAAACGAGTAAGCTCTTTAGCTACTTTTGTGTCAAGTGTAGGAAGTATTTGCGTTAAAGAAACGCTAGGGCTAGAAGGGAATAAAGATTGAAACACAGTCACGCGCTCTTTTTCAAGAGCTGCTAATTTGGAAACGGTTTCATCTCTTTGTTTTTGAATATTGCCAAGCTCAGTTAAAGAACAATCAGCCGGTAAAAGTAATTCTTTGTCTAAAATAGAAACTAACGTTTCATAGCCTTGCGCTTGTGTACGCAAATTTTCTATAAGCATAGCTATAGACATAGTATTTCTTTAAAACAAGGTTAAAATAAATCTTCATCAACAGAACGTGCTAATAAATTAGAAGCTAATTCGTCTATATCAACTTGATACGTTCCTTGCTTCACTTGCGTTTTCAGTTCGTCAATACGTTTTTCACGCTCAGGGTCGCTCGCGTTAGCTTGCTCCATAGCTTTTTTAATTTGCAAATTACTATAGTTCCCGTCTGCTTGACTTACTTCTTTATCTGTATTAGAAGGTAAAGAAACCTTTGTCTTTTCTTCGTCTTCTTTTGCTTTAGTAAGCTGTTTTTGTTGCAGTGTGTGAAGTAAATTATTTTTTATATACATAAGATTATTTTACTAAATCCATCGCGTTGTGCTTCTTTATTATACTTATCGCCAGAAAACGAAGAGTACTTAAATAAATTGATTATTTTTTATAATGTTCAAAAATAAAATTACCAAGTCCGAAGCTTCTAGTTTGACTCATACGCTCTGCATATTTTTGTTCTAACATATCACGAAAAATCTTTTCGCCACGCCCACCGTCAAGGATAGTTGGCGTTCCACTATGTTTGCGTACGTCTGATAATATCTTTTGCAAAAATAATGCCTCAAAGGCATTAGACTCTTTTCTTAATTTTTTATTAAATGCCGCACGTTTATCAATCATAGATTGAATATCGGCGTCCGACTTGCCTTGCGCCTTCCATGCTGCCCTTTCTTTTGGACTCATATGTCCTTTAAGTTGATTTGCTTCTTGCAAAGCTTGTGCTTTTAATCTTTCAATATTCATTGTCTTTTATTATCTAACAATTAACTCGGCTTGCAAAGCTCCTGATGCGCGAATATTTTTCAATACTTCCACTAAGTCGGCATTACTCGTTCCTATTTTATTTAATCCGTCTACAACTTCCTTAATATCAACGCCACCTTTGAAAAGTATTACGTTATTACTTGTTGGTTTCTTTTCTTCCGCCTGTTGATTAGCATTAGCAATGCCCGGATTATTTGCCGGCGGTTGTTGATCTGTCGTATTATTTAATAAATTCGTTTGCCCGATTTTTAAATTCAAATTACCGTAAGAAATAGCAATCGGCATAATTTTAACGTTTTTCCCCATTATAACGGTGCCGGTTCTTTCATCTATCACGACTTTAGCCATGGTATCCGGTGTAATATCCATATTTTCCACTTTAGCTAATAGTTCCACAACTTGCCCAAGGTAGCTTGCAGGAACGGAAATTTCTACTGTACCGGCATCAACAGCACGGGAAGACGCTTCGCCTAGTCGTCTATTAATCTCTTTAGATATTCTATATGCCGTTGTAAAATCAGGATTATTTAAATTCAAATATAACCTTGTACGGCTATTTAAATCAAAAGTAATTTCTTTTTCCACTAAACCGCCACCAAGTACGCGTCCTGTTGTAGGAACAATACTACGGCGTGAATCAAAATCATATTTATCCATGCCCATGATTTTCAAATCGTCCGGCTTTTCTAACCCGGCAGGGATATCGCTAACTGGACCTTGCGCCACAGCATATACTTCTCGATTGGGAGCACGTAACGGCGTCATAATTAACGTTCCACCACGTAACGACGTAGCATTGCCAAGTGTGCTTACGTTAACGTCTATTTTTTGTCCTTGTTTTGCAAAAGGAGGTAAGGTCGCCGTAATAATTACACCGGCAATACTCCTACCTTTAATATCTTGTTCCTTAATAGAAAGCCCCATTCTTTCTAATGCGTTACGAAGCGGTTTTTTAGATAATAACATATCTTGTGTATCCCCTGTTCCGTTTAAACCTACAACTAGACTAAACCCAATAAGTTGGTTATTACGCATTCCTCTTAAAGACGAAAGATCTTTAATACGCACTGCTTGCGCGTTTGCCATAGTTAGCAAACTAACCAAAACGGCAAGAATCAGTTGTTTACCTACAGATATTGCCGGCGACTTCCTATTTTTTCGTACAGTATAATATAGAAACATAAAATTATCTTGTATTTAAATTAGTTGATCCGTTTTGATCGGAAAGCGCTCTTTGTGAAGCGCCTAATATACCGGCGTTCTTTCTTCCAATAATAGGCGATAAACCTTGTAGATTTAAACTTCTTTCCAAAACTTGCCTTCTAATTTTCACTTCTGAAAAAGCAAGTTTCGTTGCGTCAACCGTATTATTTTCATCTATATCTTTTTGTCTAATCATACCTCTTAACATGGTAATATATCGAATTTGATTGTCTCTTCTATAATCTATTTTCTTAGCAACAACAATAAGATTTCCATTAGGAAGCACTCTGTCCACTTTAGCACTTAACGTTTTAATCTTACGTAATACGCCGTTTTGTTCTTTTTGATGATCATATAAACCAAGTGTATCGGCAATAGCGTTAATATTTCTCTCTGTCTTTGAAGCGGCATCTGGCGTAGCTGTATCGTCTGGTACTTCTATAATTTTTTGTATATTATTAATCGTTAATACATCGTTTTTAAAACGCGCTCTATGATCAATGAGTAAATTACCCCATGAAGCTTCATTTCTCCAAAGAGACCCTTCGTATCTACTAGATCCAATAGGAATCCCTCTTCTATTGCGATACGTACTAGCCGGCGCCGTATATTTTTCATGCTCATCGTCTTGCCGGTTATCTTGTACTGTTCTTGCAATAACTTGTGTTTTTGGCTCCGGACTAGAAGCAAAACTACTACACGCACTAACAAAAAGCAAGCTTATACCTAACAGTATAATAAACTCTATTCTTTTTTTATTACTCATCTGCATTTTTACCTAGATAGTAACGTGAACTTTATCGCCAGATTCCACAACGGCAAAAACAACTCGTCCCCCGTTTAGCGTTTTTACTTTAATTATATCGTTTTTATGTCCTGCTTCCATTGCCCTTACTTGATTGGAAAAGACTAGATTTTTACTTTTATACTCTAATGTCAATACTTTTCCTTTTTTGATTAATAACGGCGCTTCTAATATACTTTTTCTTATAACACTATTTCTTGCAATCGTTTGCCTTGCTTCGTTGTTAAGAAAATCACTAGCCAGACTCTTGTAACCTATTCTTTCGGAAGAAATTTCCTTTTTAACTTCTTTAATATTATTTTTTGTAATTAGTTGCTTTCTTGAAATAACTTGATCGGCAACCCATACTTCATCACTAACATGAATAATAAGGCTAACAGGAAGGGTATAAACCTGTTTATCATCAATATACAAAGCAATAGACCAGGTCATAGCGCCGCCTAGTTTCTGTTGCATTTGCGGCGGCATTACTTCAAAGCTAAGTTTTCCTTTAGGGACAAAAGCCGGTTGCAACTTTGATTGAATGGCAACGTCCACACTTTCATATTGTGAATAACGTTCTTTAATTTTACTAATAATCGCATTTTTTAAAGAACTTGAAGGAATCTTGTAAGCTGCTCGCATTACGGTTGCACCTTGTGACATACGTATTACTACAGTGTAGCCGGCTCTTCTTATTTGTGTTAAAATATAATTTTCATTTAACGATTGCGTTTTTCCTGGCAACGGCGATTCCCCTAAAGATACTAAACGAATCTGCTCTTGCTCTTGCGAACTACCGCCTGTTACTTTAGATGCAATATCTCCTATCGTATATTTTTCATTTTGTAAGACCGTTTGCTGTTTTATATTAACAATAACTTGTTTTTGATCAAAAACAGGCTTTGCTCCCACTGGTCCGGCACAAAATAAAAGCAGTATACTAGATTGGATAATAAGAAAAAAATATTTCATTATATACTCGCTACGATTAAGAATATAAAAAACTTAACGAACAAGGTTAACCGCTGTTTGCAACATATTATCTGAAGTTTGTATCGATTTTGAATTCGCTTCGTACGCTCTTTGCGCAACAATCATGTTAACCATTTCATCTACAAGATTTACGTTTGATTTTTCTAAAAAACCTTGTCCAAGAAAACCAACGCCGTTTTGCCCCGGTTGTAAAATGGCAGGTTGCCCTGATGCATTTGTTTCTAAATACAAGTTTTGCCCTATTGGATTTAATCCGGCAGGGTTAATAAACTTAGTTAATTGAATATTTCCCACTGTTACCGGAGTTGGATCATCACCAATTAACACTTGCACAATACCGTCTTGGGTAATAATCGTTTTTGTTGTATCCGGTGGTAAAATTATTTCCGGAACAATAGGATACCCGTCGGCAGTAACAATTCTTCCGCCGGCATCTCTTTGCCAAGCACCGTCTCTTGAATAAGCAATCGTTCCATTTGGTCTTAAAACTTGAAAAAAACCGTTACCATTAATGGAAACGTCTAAATCTAGACCGGTATGCGTTAAATTTCCGACTGTGAACAGTTTTTGCGTAGACGCAAGCTTAACACCGTGCCCTTTATGTATACCTGTTGGAGAAATCGTATTCGCCGTTGTGGAAGACCCCGGAACAATTTCATTATTATATAAAAGATCGTGAAAATTATTCCTTGTTTGCTTATACCCGTTTGTATTAACATTCGAAAGGTTATTGGAAATGGTGTCCATTTGGTCTTGCTGTGCGCTCATTCCTGTTGCGCCAGTAAAAAGGGCGGGCATCATATGCGGTATATCTCCTTAAAGTAACAATATATTGGTCTGTATTTCATGTATTTATATCCTTGCTATTGTAATGCTTTCTTGATCTAGTGAGTCTACTGACTGCATAGCTCGCTGCGCCGCTTCATAAGAACGATTAGCAGTTATCATGTTAACCATTTCGTTCACTGTGTCCACGTTAGAACGTTCAATAGAACCTTGTTGCACACTTATATCTTTACGAAGATGCGGTTTAAACTTACTACTATGAGCAAGGGCATAATAGGAATTACCTAATTTTGTAAGCGGTGCTTCTGCCGGGAAATCTACAATTTTGAGTTTATCTACTTGAACGTTATCAACAAAAACTTCGCCTATTTCACTTACTCTTAAGTTTTCCCCTAAAACGCGAATAGCTCCTTTTTCTCCGAGCACTTTATCGCCGGTACTAGTAACAAGGTAATCTTGTTCGTTTTTCATAAAAGTACCGTTTCTGGTATACCTTTCGCCAAGTGGCGTTTCAATTGAAAAAAAACCGGGCTGTGTTAACGCCATGTCAAATTTTTGTCCTGTAAATTGGATATTACCTTGTTTTCGATCTATATAACTACTATCAGGCGCTACAAAAGAAGCGATCCCTTTATCTTCTGGAGAAAGAAACGATTCATTAGCAAATCGATCTTCTTCCGATTGCAAATCTTGTCCCGCAAATTTAGTATAATATTCTCTAAATAAGCGTTGATCTTTTTTATATCCCGGCGTCGTTACGTTTGCAAGGTTGTTACTAATATCATCCATTTTCCCTTCTTGGCTTTTCATGCCGGATAAGAGAGTATATATAGAGGTTGACGCCATGTTATTTCCATTAATTTTAGGTAAAAATATTACAGCCAAGTAAATGCATTTTTTATGCCAATAATACCGTTTTTTATACCTTATATGTACCACTAATTATAATTGCCATTTATCCCTTATATTTACTATGAATTACGGCAGTTATTCTGGTACTATTTTTGCTTTAATAATCTATGTTGCAAACTAGCTTACAGCACTCTTTAAATTTGCATAAACTTACAAAATATAATATATTAAAAGAATACCAGTTTATATCATAGTTACATTATGGGCATTAATACACAATTCAGCGTTAATTATATTCATTCCGTCAGTTCTCATATAGGAGATAAAGCATCGATTGATACTAATGGAAGTGGAATCAGACGTGCAACTGTATCACCACCGGTTATCCAAAGCCTACTTCATGGTTTTAATACTAACCAAGTCTGGCAAGATTTACACTTTCATCAATATCAAAAAGACGGCGAGTTTTTTGTAGACGTAATTAATAGAAAAACAAAAGAAACGTTAAGAACCTTTTACATGTGGCAATTTCAAGATATTTTTAAAAACTTTTCTAAAGCCGGGCTTATTTTTTCACATCAAATATAAATTAACTATGTTACAAGCGTATCGAGTGCAGGCTTTAGTAAAAGATATATTAGAAAAAGAAACGAAACTAGGAATGCAAAAGGTTTCGTTATCGCAAGCAAGTCGCGAACAAGAAGATAGGTCGTCGATTTCAACTATTCGAGAAAATACAACGACTGTAGAAAATAAAATGCCTAATAAAACGGCGTGGCGTAATTACCAAAGAGAGTTAACAGCTTACCAAGTACTAGGCAAAAGCATAAAAAATACGAACAATATTCCACGACATCCAAATAACTGGTTTGCCTTTTCTCCTTTTCAAAAATAACGACTTGCAACAAGCAAGCTAATCAATTAGCTTATCTCTTGTGTTCGCCATTTTCTAATTTCACCTGCTTTATACGGCACAACCTCTTCATTTCCTAGTTGTATTACAGATGGAACTTGCACTTCCTCTTTGATTAAAGTCACTTTGTTTTCTTTTATAGGAAGCCCGTAAAAGTTAGCTCCGTTTTTAGAGGCAAAATTTTCTAGGCAATCTAAGGCGTTAGCTTGTTCAAAAATTTCAGCATATAAAGCTAGCGTGTCGTATCCCGTATATATGCCGCCACAACCGCTTGCACTTTCTTTTTTTGTTTTAGGATGCGGCGCCGAATCACTACCGAGAAAAAATTTACTACTTCCACTCATTGCCGCTTGCAAAACAGCTTGCCTATGTTCTTCCCTTTTCAAAATAGGAAAGCAATAATAATGCGGATTTAATGCCTTTGCTAACAATTGATTACGATTCACCGCCATATGTTGCACCGTTAAAGTCGCGGCAACTTTGTCGCTAGCTTGTTTCACAAAATCAATCCCTTCTTTTGTACTAACATGTTCTAAAACAATTTTTAAATTAGGAAATTGTTGCACTATCTTTGCTAAAGTTTGATCTATGAAAACGCGTTCCCTGTCAAAAATATCTACGTCTTTATCAGCGCTTTCACCATGAATCAATAAAAGCAAGCCCACTTCTTCCATTGCTTCCAAAATAGGATATAATTTTGTTATATCTTGCACGCCACTAGCCGAATTCGTTGTTACTCCAGACGGGTACATTTTAACTGCATAAATCAACTGACTTGCCTTTGCTTCCTTAATCGTATCTACTGTTATACTCTCATGTAAATACAAACTCATTAACGTTTCTAGCTTTGATTCAGCCGGCAGGACTTGTTGTATACGTTGGTAATATTCCTTTGCTAATCTAACGGTAGTAACGGGATTACTGAGATTCGGCATAACAAGGACACGATTAAAACAAGCGCTTGCAGCCTGCACTGTACCTTGTAACATAGCACCGTCTCGTAGATGAATATGCCAATCATCTGGTTTAATAATACGTAACGTTTTCATCTGTTTCTATTCAGCTAAAAGTTGTTTTGCTTTAGCAACGTCTTCATCAGACAAAGCATATACATGATATAACTGTATTTTCATTCTATCATTTTGCAATAAAGGAGAGGCACAATATAAAGGGAAATATTTTTCTTTTCCTAAAGAAGAACTAGCTACCATAATCGTATTTTCATTCACTTCTTTTGTTTGTTTAGTATAGCTATTTGTTGACTCATGAAAAAAACAAGCTACCCCGTTATCCTGTAAAAACGCAACTTGATTTACTATTTCTTCTCTTGTTCGATCTATAATCGCCATATCGTAATTTAACAAGCGCCGTGCCGTTTTTCTTTGCCAAATATGTTGAATCCACTTTTTATCTTGATTCTTACGAAACAACTCGTACATATACGGTTCTGTTAAAACTAAAAAACTATCTAAATTAGTAAACGAATCAGCTGGGAAAATGATTTCTTTTTCTTCTACCGCTTTTTGCAAACAATAGATAAAGGAACCTAACAAAGAATGAAAATATACTTTACGAAACATATGCATACGTGCTAACAGAAAATTTTCATATACAGGCACGTCATTTTCATGAATAACTAACCGAAAAATACGTTGCTCTTCGTCATAATAGCAAGTAAAACATCGTAATAACCTTTCTATATCAAAAACACCGTAAGGAACGCCTGTATAATAAGCATCTCTGCGAAGGTAATCCATACGATCCGCATCTGCTTCCCCGCTAATTAATTGCCTTAATAAAGGCACAATAGAAGGTTCGCCTGTCTTAGAATGAAAACGATCGGAAGGTTTTACCTTCCTATTTAAAAGCGCAATTACATCGTCTGCTTCTTCTTGTGAAATTAACGCGTCTTTAGCTAATCTAAGAATAATTAACGCCGTATAATCTTCGTGTGTTGCTTGCGCCTTTTCGTCTCTTGGCAAATAAGAAGGCAAAGGTAAGGTTGACGCTAAAGGGAGCAATGATTCAGCAGCATGAGAAAAAGGGAAATGCCCGGTATCATGTACTAACGCCGCTAAACGTAGTAAAGTATAAAAATAATCTTGCTGTTCTTGTTCATAGTGTTGGCTTAATATTGTACTACACTCTAACAGCATATATTCCCATTTTTTTGCCACTACATAGAGCGTGCCTAAAGAATGAGAAAAACGAAAATGCGTTGCTCCAGGAAAAACAAACGAAGCAAATCCCAACTGGGAAATATAACGCAGTCTTTGCAAAGCTTGGTGATCTAAAATAGCAATCTCTTTTTCTGTAAAAGCAATAAGTCCATAAATAGGACATTGAATTTCATATTGCATTCACTAATCTCGCACTTCAGTTTGAAATAATCTGTCATGAAAAAGAGGGGAATCACTTACAAGAATGGTAAGCATAATAAAAGGAAAGGTAAGAAAAATAATCACTTCTCTAATGCATAAATTAATTACACGCCAAAAAGATTTTCCTCCGCCTTGCAATTCAAGTTGGCATATATATTTGCCAAACGTTCTTCCTTGTAATACGTACACAACTAGGCTATACAAAAGAAATGCAACTATAAAATTACTATGTTTTGTATATAACGTTACTAACTTCATAATCGCTAGAACTAGGCTATAATCTATTAGTTTAGCCATAATACGTCTTACTAATAAAAAATTTTTTTCCACTTATCTCTCCTTTAGATGTAGATCTTGTTCAACTATACGTAATCTTTTTAAGCAATCTCTTTCGTCTGTAGCAGATAGCATTTCTTCTACTATATCCGTTTGTTTCACTAGCCTTGCCAGTTTACTTAACGTATTAATATTACGGTTAACCGAATTGATTGGGCTAATACAACAAAAAACAAGGTGTACTAGTTTCTTATCAACAGAATGAAAATCAACTCCTTGTTTATGAATCCCCATAAACACATGCACATTATGCGTATGATGTTTACAATGCGGTATAGCAACTCTATCGCCTATGGCAGTGCTACGTAATTTCTCCCTTTCCATAAGCGATTCCATAACGTCAGGCACGTCAAGCAAAGTTGTATTTTCTTGTATAATCGATTCAAATTCATAGAGCACGTCTTGCTTGGTTATCCCTTGTAGCTCCATAATAATATTTCTAGTAGATAAAATATCTCCTACGTCCATCTTATATCCTAATAATTTTTTAAAACGTAACTTCTTTCATCACTTCATAAGTAGCTTGGTATAAGCTAAGAATCTGTTCTTTTGTCATTACGTAAGGGGGAACAAAATATAAAACGTTCCCAATGGGTCTAATTAAAAAACCTTTATTCAAAAAAGCTTCTATAATACGATTTCTATCTTGCAAGCTATAGCTAGAAGAGGCTTGCAAATCCATAGCAGCTAAAGTTCCGCAAACGCGAAAACGCGTTATTTTATCACAATCGGCTAAAAAGGCAAAACCTTCTTTATGCCAACTAGCAAAAGAGGCAATCGTTGATTCGGCAGCTTCTAATAGGTGAAAAGAAGCAATACCGGCAGCACAACCAAGCGGGTTTGCAGTATAAGAATGACCATGATAAAAAATCTTATCTAGCTCTGGCGTTTCAAATACACTAGCTACCTGTTCACTACAAATAGTCGCCGCTAATGGAAGGAAGCCACCGGTGATTCCTTTAGCAACGCACATAATATCCGGCGTTACCCCTGCCGTTTCTAGAGCAAACCACTTTCCGGTTCTTCCAAAACCGGTCATTACTTCATCAAAAATCAAAAGAACGTTATACTTACGTAATTTCTTTTGCAATGCTTGCAAGAAACTAGGAGAATACATTTGAAAACCGGCGAAACCTTGTACAAGTGGTTCTACTATAAAAGCAACCATTTCTTCACCGTGACGTTCTAAAAGTCTATCTAGATCTTGCAGTGCTTTTTCTTCTTTCTCTTCGCGATTAACGTCGTCTTCCCAAGTAATAGGCGGATTAACATACACTGATTCTTGTAGTAAAGCTTCAAAGTGTTTTGTAATATACGATCGTCCACCAACAGACATAGCGCCTACTGTATCACCATGATAGGCGTTACCAAGTCTGCCGTATATTTTTCTTGTGTCAATTTGTTGATTTTTCCAATATTGATACGCCATTTTTAACGCTATTTCCACAGCGCAAGATCCGTTATCAGAAAAGAAAAAATAAGATAATGAAGAAGGTAGCTTTGTTTGTAGTAACTTTACTAATTCTTTTGCCGGCGAATGCGTATACCCGGCAAAAATAGCCTGTTCCAACGTTTGCGCTTGTTTTGCAATAGCTTTTACAATAGTCGGTTCACTATGTCCGTGTAAATTCACCCACCAACTAGCAATGCAATCCATTACTTTTCTGCCGTCCTCTAAGTTAAGGAATACTCCTTCACCTTGTACTATTTCAGGTAGGTTCTCTTCTTTTTGTAACGCACTAAAAGGATGCCAAATGCTAGTCATTTTATTTTTTAAAAAAGTTACGTTATTAGCTAACTTCTATTATACTATATTAATTAATATAGTATGCTTTGTTTCCCCTGCTCTGTCAATATAATGCTATAAGAAGAAACGATAAAGCTTTACTTGACAAACATAATCGTCTTTTTTATACTTATATCAAAAGTGGGGGGCTTAGCTCAGCTGGTAGAGTACAACGCTGGCAGCGTTGGGGTCAGGAGTTCGATCCTCCTAGCCTCCACCAACTAGGCTTAACTTGCTTATTTCAAAACAAGCAAGTTAACGCGTCTTACAATCTAACAACTTTCGTTTTTATCAAAGCCGTTTATTAGCTATATAAGCTATATGCATAACTTATATAGCCTATTTCTTTACTCTAAGAAATCGTCTCGTTTAGGGGTGAACGTATCAATAAGAACACCGGCTTCTAAACAAACGGCACCGTGTAAAATATGTTTTGGAGCAATAAACGCATCGCCAGCTTCTAATACTTGAGCAACACCTCCGTTTGTCACTTCAAATTTACCAGAGAGAACATAACCTATTTGATCATGAATGTCATGAATATGTGCTTCACCAATAGCACCTTTTTCAAAAGTTACATAAGTAACCATTATATCGTCTGTGTAACCGATTATTTTGCGTTTAACACCGCCGCCTAGATCTGTAAATTCTACATTTTTATGTAAAAAGAATTCGCCTTTCATATTATATCCTAATAAGTTAGAGTGTATAAAGTACCAAGTACTTTTTTTATATTAATAAATTAAGTATATACTATTTTAAACTAGCTTACAACCGCTTTTTATTTTGAGAAAGAACTCGTTTTCCAGAATATAGCAAAAAACTAGCCGGAAAAACAATACAAATCATAATATAACAATAGATTAACTCTTGTGTAATAAAAAACAAACCGCACATAAAAGCACTAAGCGAATATAAAATACAAGACATTAAAACACGTCTTTTTGCATCAACCACACTAACCTGTACTGGTGAAATAACTATATGTATACTTTGAAATAAATTACGCTGCTTGCGATATCTTGCTAAAGCCGGCGCTTTATACCATAATTTAGTACTAAAGAAAAAGCCGGTCGTTAACGTGCTATGCATCAACACAGAAACAACAACAAGTAAATCATTTTTATTTATAGTACTAATATTCCAATGTGGAAAAAAGAAAGGGAAAAAAGAAGAATATACCATAAAATAGGCTAGAATAGAAATACAAAAACCAAATAGAGGCGTAACCCAACCGCTCCAATCAGGCGTACGTTTCACTAATAAGCCAAGAGCAAGAGGAACAACAATAGGGAAACGAAGTAAACTACCCATAAAAATAACGGCATTAAACAAGCTCACAGACGTTACATGCGATAAAGTTAAACTAATAAGAAAAATAATTGTACACCATAAACAAACAATAGTGCGTAAAGCTAGTAACAAATGTTTATCTGTCGCATTAGGTGCAAAAAAATGTTGATAGAACGTACGAAGTATATTGCCGGACATATTGTTCATAGCACCGGCTAAAGCGGAAACAGTCGTGGCAAACATGATCGCGCCAATAATACCAAACATACCTTGAATATTAAGTAAACCAACACTGTAAACGTACGCTGCATTATTAGCGGCATGTTCCAAGAAAGGGTATTGTACTAATAAATTCGTTTTATCAGTTAAAGACCACATACTCCATATAGGCGAATACCAAAGAAACGGCATAATACAAAACAAAGCAGCACAAGTCCAAGCAACTTTTCTTGCCGTACGACTATCAGTTGACGCTAAATACCGTCCTGAAATATTCATAGATTGCGAAGAATAACATTGATTCACCATAACGGCTATAATCCAAGCAATAAAAAGGTAAGCATGATGTACTTCTAAATGACCAAAAAGGCGATCTTGTGGGATAGCTGCAATCATAGAACTAAGACCATGACTTCTATGAATGGCCGTAAATCCTAAAATTGCCGTTGTTGGTACAAGAAAAAAGAATTGCATTAAATTAGTTGTTGCAATAGTCCAAGCACCGCCGGCAATAACAACAAACAAAACCATAAGAACGCAAGCTAAGATAGGATAGATTATTGGCACGTGGTAAATTGCCGAAAGAAAAAGAGATATACCGTATACACGAATGCTGTGCCCGGTTAAGTTAATAGGAATTCCCACCCATAAAAGAGATTGTTGCGATTTATTACCATAACGAGCGTTAATAATCTGATGGCTTGTTTCTAAATTAGTTTGTCTCATTTTTGTGGAAATAAACAAAGCGGCAATAATGTAGCCAAGTGCATTTCCGGTAAAGACTGCTAACACGGCAAAGCCGCTTTCATAGGCTTTTGCCGCTCCTCCGCTAAATGCCCAGGAGGAAAAATTAGACATAAACACAGTAGCAAAGCCTATCCAAAAATATTGATTTTTATTAGCGACAATAAAATCAGACGTATTTTTTGTGAATCGCTTTGAAAGCAAAGGAATTGCTATTAAAAAAGAAAGATAAACACATAAAATAGCAATATCAATATTAAAATGAAAAAACATAAATATAATCTCCTAATACGCTTTAATGTTTAATAATATAATAAAACGTATTTTATTTATTCTTTTTTGCAGGAATAAGAAGTAAAGAACTCATAGACGCAAGCAAATAAAGAATCATATGATTTAAAGTATAGTTAAGAATAAAACTTGTTTTATATTGATCATCTATACGATCTAGAAACGAAGTGACAACAGAAAAATCACGACGAAGCTCCATTATTCTAGCTATAAAAAAAGCAAAACTAATAAAAAAAATAATACAAATAAAACCGGCACGGAAAAAAGTTTTTTTACGTCCAAACATAAACTCGCCTAAAAAGAAACCGCAAATAAAACAAACAACGGAAACTAGAGGAAATAACAAACTTAAATAAACAAATAACGTGGTATACGCCTCTAAAAAACTTCCTTGGAAGTAAGACGCCACCATATGTCGCCAAATATCAAAATATAACCAATTATGCACAAAAAAATTAGCTAGCAAAACAATAGCAGGCAAGATAATAATACAATATTTAATAGCAGCATAAACTGAAAAAATCTTTTTTTCTTTCTTACTTACTACTTTATACTGGCTTTCAATATACACAAGCATTAACAGTAGTAAAATATAAAAAGAAAGCGTATCGTATATAGCCGTATCGTGTCGTGCTAATACTTCGGCAGTAAACCACAAAACAGCAGCAAATAAAGAAGCAAGAATACTATATAACATAAAAATAGGAATTTGCTTTTTGATCAATTCCAGTTTGCTATTACTAATAGCAATACAAGCTATAGCAACAAGATAACAAAATAATAAACCGTCAATGAAAAAACTTTCAGTTATGCCGGAAAGTATAGGCGCTTGTATAAACACAAGGTGAAACCAGCTCTGCCAATCAGCTAAATGCAAACTTAAATATATAGTAAAAAACAAAGACAAACCATTAATTACAAGTTGTATACTAAATAAAACTAGTGTTGTTTGTTTAAATGGATATAATTTAATCATAATAAATATACGTTTAGGTTTTATTCGGTGGCATTGCTTTCATAACGTCGACAGCAAAAGGACGGATATAAACTTGATTAAGCAAGTCTTCCATAATAGTAAATAAAAGAGACGCCTCTTCTTGAGAAACTACGGGGATCTCTTGATTTGTCTTTAGTATACGTAACATTAAAAGCCAAATTTCTTCATATTCTTCATCTATATCGGTTGTATCTGTGTCTTCTTTACTTTCTTGTAAAGTATCGTTTTCATCTAAGTTTATTTTTTTTCTAAACTGAACGCCCCAATCATCTAAAAACAAATCTAACCAGTTAGTAGAATGCATACGAAAAACAGGCTTTACAGAAGTCAAATCTGTTTCATCAACTTTGTTTACAGTAGCTTCGTCCAACAACGCAACGTCTGTAGAACTAACTTCTTCTTGCTCCTTTATTAATGGCGTTAGATCATCTTCTTCTTCTGTTCCTTGTAGCGATCTTTTTTCAGCTAAATCTTGGTCAACTACTTTTCGCATTTTCCTTGCCATAGCAACAAAAGCATTCCAATACTCGCCTATATAGCAATGCCAAGCTTCTTTCCAAATAGTAACAACAGTATCGGGAACACTTCCGGAAACAGAAAAGCTATTTGCTTTTTCCATTACTCTAAAGTCAGAAGAAATACGTAAAACAGAAGCACTAGAAAAAGTATATTGAATTTGCGTTTGTAAGTATATATTGCTATGACAAGCCGGGCAAAGGCAAACTAAACCTAGCGTCGTCGGTCGTAAAGTAACAAGTTGCTTAAAAATAGGTCGCGTTACAAGAATCGGCACAGTATAACGTAAACAATGAGGGCATTGTATTGTAATATCACCTGTCTGCAGATTAATAACATCATCTTGTGTAATCACAAATTCTGTATTCATATGTAATCTTATATTATTTTTTAGCTAATAATAGCGGTTTAAGATAAGCTCCGGTATAACTATCTTTTTGTTTAATTAAATCTTCCGGGCTCCCTTCAAATAAAATTTGTCCGCCGTCTTTCCCGCCTTCTTTACCAATATCAATAATCCAATCCGCACATTTAATCACATCTAGATTATGCTCTATAATCACCACTGTATTGCCAAGATCAACAAGGCGATTGACAACGTTAATTAACATAGAAATATCATGAAAATGTAGTCCCGTTGTCGGTTCGTCCAAAATATATAACGTATTCCCCGTTTCTCTTTTAGTTAATTCACTAGCCAACTTAATGCGCTGCGCTTCTCCGCCGGAAAGGGTAGGTGAAATTTGCCCTAAACGAATATAACCTAATCCTACGTCCGTTAAAGTTTGTAACGGTGGCAAAATACGTCGATGATGCTTAAAAAATTCACATGCTTCTTCTATAGGCATAGATAAAACTTCATATATATTTTTACCTTTATATACTACTTGCAAGGTTTCTCGATTATATCGCCTTCCTTGACAGGTTTCACAAACAACGTTCACATTTGGTAAAAAATACATTTCTATTGTTTTCGTTCCTTGTCCTTGGCAAGCTTCACAACGTCCACCGGCTACGTTAAAAGAAAATCTCCCTGCAGTATAACCTCTTACCTTTGCTTCTTTTGTTGTAGCAAATAATTTACGTATTTCATCAAAAGCACCGGTATACGTTGCCGGCGTAGATCGCGAAGTTCTCCCAATAGGCGATTGGTCTATATGAATCAACTTGTCTATTAAATCAACACCTTGTAAAGAAGCAAATTCACCGGGTTGGACTTTCATATTACCCCTTCGTTTTTGTACTCCTTTAAGTAAACATTCATTCACTAAACTAGATTTACCACTCCCGGAAACGCCAGTAACACAAATTAATTGACCTAAAGGAAAACTAGCAGTTACGTTTTTTAAGTTATTCGCTTTAGCTCCTCTAACAATAAGTTGCTTTGTTTTACGTAAAGCGCGCCTTTTTAAAGGCACAGGTATTTCTTTTTCTCCATTAAGATAAGCGGCAGTTAAACCGACTCGTCTATCCATTACTTCTTGAGGGGTACCAACAGAAACGACTTCACCGCCGTGAACGCCTGATGCCGGTCCCATATCAAGCAAATAATCAGCACTACGAATTACATCTTCGTCATGTTCCACAATAATTACTGAATTGCCTATATCACGCAGTTGTTTTAACGTGTTTAATAAGCGATCGTTATCTCTTTGATGTAAGCCTATAGTGGGCTCGTCTAAAACGTAAGTAACGCCAACAAGCTGCGATCCAACTTGGCTAGCTAAACGAATACGTTGCGTCTCACCACCGCTTAACGTGTTGGTCCTGCGATTCAAATTTAAATAGCTTAATCCTACGTTATTTAAAAAACCTAGTCTATCTAAAATCGCTTTAGAAATAGGCTCGGCAATGAACTTAGCTTCTTTCTCCAATTCTAAACCAACAAAATACTCATATGCTTCCCTAATGGTCATAGCAATAATATCGGCTATATTTTTATCTTCAATACGAACCGCTAAAATAGAAGCGCGCAAACGTTGTCCATTACATGTAGGACAAGGTAAATACGCCATAAATTCTTGAACGCGCTCTTTCATTGTATCCGAACTCGTTTCTTTAAATCGCCTTCGCATATTTGTAATAATACCTTCATACACTACTTTACGTCCTTCTTTTTTGCCGTATAACAGCTCGTCTTGCTGTTGTTTACTTAGCTCTTTCCAAGGAACGTTTGTCTTAACGTTTAAAAGTTTACCAAGTAATTTAACAGCGGCATCATAGGTTTTATAAGGCATAAAGCCACTTCCACAACGTTTCCAAGCATGAATAGCACCTTGTGCTAACGTTACATCTTCATTAGGAATCACTAATTCAACAGCAGGCTCCATTAAGGAACCTAAGCCAACACAATCAGGACAACTTCCGTAAGGACTATTAAAAGAAAAGGCTCTTGCCGTTAATTCTTCTAGTACGCTACCATGTGTTGGACAACTAAAATTAGCGCTAAAACGAATTACTTCTTGCTTCGTTCTATCTTCTTTGTTCTCCAATATAACAGAAAGCAAACCGTCTGAAAGACGTAACCCTGTTTCAATAGAATCTTGTAAACGCGATTGATTATCTTGTGAAAGAGCAAGGCGATCTACTACGGCTTCAATAGTATGCGCTTTTGTTTTAGCAAGCTTAGGGATTTCGTCAATAAGATAGATTTCTTCATCTATACGAACGCGAACAAAACCTTCTTTTTGTATATATTCAATAACGTCTCTATGTTCTCCTTTTTTCCCACGAATTAAAGGCGAAAGAA
Source organism: SAR324 cluster bacterium (assembly GCA_002995645.1). Taxonomy (GTDB): domain Bacteria; phylum SAR324; class SAR324; order XYD2-FULL-50-16; family HCM1; genus HCM1. The sequence continues at coordinate 46,974 of PUHO01000005.1, forward strand.
CGTATACACGTGTCCTTTCAGGATAAGACATAATTTGATCTGTCATATCCTCTGCCGACTGTTTTAAAATAGGTTGTTCACAATAAGGACAATGCGGCTTCCCAATACGAGCAAAAAGAATACGCAAATAGTCGTATATTTCCGTTGTAGTTGCCACAATAGAACGTGGCGTTGCCTTACCGGTTCGTTGTTCAATAGAAATAGTTGGCGTTAACCCTGTGATACTTTCTATATCCGGTTTTTGCATTTGGTCTAAAAATTGCCTTGCATAAGAAGAAAGGGATTCAACGTAGCGTCTTTGTCCTTCTGCGTATATTGTGTTAAACGCTAAAGAAGATTTGCCACTACCTGAAAGCCCTGTAATAACTACTAATTGATGTCTTGGCAAAGATACGTCTATAGATTTTAAATTATGCTCGTTTGCACCTTTAATTTCTATAGTTTTTAATTCTTTAAATGCTGGACTCATAATGAATATAATATAAAAAGGTATGCTTTAATTATACTTACGTTTTTTGTATTGATTTAACCAGTATATTGTATTTCTAAAAATTTAGCAATTTAATTCTGTTTCAATAAAAGCTATAGCTTGTTTTTTTTTATATTTCAGCATATACTAGAAAAATAATTATTCTGTTCTTGCTATTCTACTTTTAGACTACTATGACCTCATTACATTCTTTACTTTTATCAAAGTGGCTTTCTTTGGAACCGCTTGAAACCTTATACCATTTGCCTAGCCATCTTTTATTGTTTTATTTTATTATCATGCTAGCTTTAGCTAAACCTCTTTTTGCTTTATGCCAAAGAATCAACCTAGAGCAGGTGCTTATTCGTAAAGATAATAAAGCGGTAGCTATCACGTTTTGCGCCTATACCGTTGGGATTGGTATTATTTTACAAAGCGTTGTCCATACTGAATACCTTCTTAACCTAGCCGACCTTATTCCTACCATTTTATGGTCTCTTTTTGGTATTGTTTTATTTCAATTCTCTTTTTGGTTAAACCAACACTTATTTTGGACAGTACGTAAACATAAAGAAATATTAGATAATGAAAATATTTCCATTGCTTGCGTGATCTCCGGTTATTTAATTGCAAATGCTTTAATTATCCGTAGCATCATCAGCGGCGATACTATTTCTATTGATTTTCAAAATATACTTTTACATCCTTCTATCCAAGCTTTAACTAGTAACTATTCAATCAGCTGGCTTTGGGATATTCTTCTTACTATTTTATATTTCATTTTAGCACAAGTTTGCTTTTTTGTTTTTAGTATTTTATATCAAAAGATCACTACGTTTCACTTACTAGAACAAATACATGAAAACAACATTGCCGTTGGCATTGCGTATAGTGGAGATATTATTGCTATTGCTATTATCTTATCTGCGCCGTTTTCTGTTACCCATTCGCTTGTTTTCTTTTTTGCTTGGATTATTTTAGGAACTGCTCTTTTAATTGCTCTTCGCTTTATCCTAGACAAATTAATTCTTCCGTCTAGAGAATTAAACCTAGAAATAAAAGAAGATCAAAATTGGGGTATCGCTCTTTTTGAAGCCGGGTTCTCTTTGCTTTACGCTATATTGCTAACAACTTTGTTTGTATAATCTTTGTTTTTCCTTCTTATGACAGATTTAATTTCTCTTGACGAATTCCGTAAAAAAAAAGAAGAACAAAAAAACCAACCTGTTATGGGATACATGGTTTGGCTTTTTTGTCCTAAATGTAAAAGTATTGAATATTCGGAAATTGTTTCTCCCTATGGGCGAGTGCACTTGTGTGGCACAAGCGTAGAAGAAAAAGAAGTTCAACTTGATTTGCGTGCAGAATTAACGTTAACACTTGCTAATATTAACCTACTTGAAACAAGTATTGCTAAGAAAAAAAAGTTTTCTATTCGTAACTTAACAAACGCATTAAGAGAAACGTATCGCCTTCTTCTTAATGCAGAGAAACAATATGCCCATCGTTTGCAACTTGCCGCGTATAATAGCAATCATAATCAACCTTTAATTCCATACAAATCTATTGATCTTGTAGATAAAGCAGTTATCCAAGAAATAACGCCTATGGGGCTATATTTCTCAACTTTTCGTTATAAACCGGAAAAAAACTTTCTTTAATATTTCTTTACTATAGTAAACGCTATGACTTTTCCGTCTTTATCAAAAAATTTAATTCATAAATATAAAACTAACGCACCGCGCTATACTTCGTATCCCACTGTGCCTTCTTGGAAAACAATCACGCAAAAAGAACAACAACTTTGGCTTACAAGTTTGCAAAACACTTCTAAAGCACTAGCTTTATATTTTCATATTCCGTTTTGTTATCGCCGTTGTTTATTTTGCGGGTGTAATACGGTAGCTACGAACAAATCCCATTCTTCGCATGCCTACGTTCAAGCGCTTGTGAAAGAAATGAATTTAATCTTATCTTCTTTAGTCAAACAAGATTCGCCTATCAATACGCAACATATTCACTTTGGCGGCGGGACTCCTTCTTTTTTACAAGACTCCGAGTTTGAGCTTATTTTTGCAACACTAAAAAAATATAACCTCTTATCTAGTGTTAAAGAAATTTCTATTGAAGTAGATCCGTCTAGCTTAAGAGAAAAACAACTTGAATCATTAATTCAGTTTGGGTTTAATCGTATTAGCATGGGAATACAAGACATAGACCCTAAAGTGCAAGAAGCTATCGGAAGGAATCAAAGTGAAGCTATTACAAGAAAACAAATTCTAGAAGCTAAGAAGCTAGGCTTTACTAGCTTGAATCTAGACTTAATTTACGGTTTACCATTACAAACGGTAGACAGCTTTGAAAAAACGCTAGATTTTATTATAGAGCAACAACCGGATAGATTGGCCATTTATAATTTTGCCTATTTGCCAAACGCTTTACCACATCAAAAAAGAATCAATCCTAACGACTTACCTAATGCCGACGAAAAAACGGCAATCCTTGAATCGGCGATTGCAAAATTAACGAATAACGGCTATCATTATATTGGTATGGATCATTTTGCTAAAGTTACGGACGAACTTGCAAAAGCGCAACAACAGCAAAAGCTAAGTCGTAATTTTATGGGATATACTCCTTTTTCCGATTTTAACCTACTTGGTTTTGGTGCGTCTTCTATTAGTGAATTTGAGTCGTTTTTTACGCAAAATATTAAATCCTATAAAGAATATATTACCTCGTTAGAAATAAACAACCATGCCGTATACAAAGGATTAGCTCTTTCCCAAGACGACGTAATACGAAAATGGGTTATTTCTCAACTTATTTGTAATTTCTATCTTTCTTTTATTCATTTTAAACAGCTTTTTAAAATAGATTTCCAAACCTATTTTAAAGAAGAAATAGAACAACTACGTTCTTTTCAAGAAGACGAACTTGTTTTAATACAAGACGATTCGATTCAAGTAAGCAAAATCGGATCTTTTCTTATTCGTAATATTTGTTTACAATTTGATAAATACGCTAAAGAGCAAAACACAACCTTTTCTGCAACTTTATAATCTTAAGATATGGCTATTTTTCATTATAAAACAATTAATTCATCTGGTAAGGTCGTAAAAAATAAAATTGATGCAACTTCATTGCGAAATGCACAAACAAGGCTACAAAATAACGGCGTTTACATTTTATCTATCACACCGGCAAAGAAAGCTTTATTTTCCTTCCAAAAAAGCACAAATAAATCACTTTCTAAAAGCAAACTGCCGCAAACTGTAATTACACAGTTTATTAAAGAGCTTTCGGTTTTAGTAAGTACTTCTATTCCTTATGATAAAGCGCTTGAGGTATTATTAGAAGAAACGGACAACGTTAAATTTCAGTCTATACTTTCTGAGATCAAGGCACAAATCCTTGAAGGAAGCTCACTTGCCAACGCAATAGCAAAATACCCTCAAATTTTTCCTACTATGGAAGTTGCTATGATTCGTTCCGGCGAAGAAGGCGGCAATCTTGGCGCGGTTCTTTTGCAAATTGCCGCTTTCAAAGAAGAAGCCGCAGCTCTTCGTTCTAAAGTGCAAGGAGCTATGATTTATCCTATTATCATGATGGTTCTCGGCGTTGTTATTGTTATTTTTATGATGACTTTTATTCTTCCTAAAATCCTTCCTATTTTCAGTCAATTCAAAGTTAAATTACCACTACCTACGCGTATAGTCATGTTTATGAGTGATTCCCTGATTCATGACTGGCCTATCATCTTGATTGTTATAGGCGCTTTAATTGTATTTGCAAATCGATTTAGCAAAACAAAAAAAGGACGATTCTTAATAGATCGCTTTGCTTTGCTCATTCCCGTATTTGGAGCTATGCAAAAAAAGCTGATTATCTATCGCTTTACGCAAACATTGGGCACTATGTTAAAAAATAGCGTTGATATGCAACAAGCACTTGATATTGTTATGCCAACGCTAGGTAATAAGTTTTTTGAAAAACAACTAGAAGTAATTACCGATTTAGTCACTAAAAAAGGGCTAGACCTTTCCCAAGCTTTACGGCAAACTAATTTATTTCCTAATTCTGTATTACAGATGATTCGCGTTGGAGAGACTACTTCGCGTTTAGAAAGTATGTTGCAAAGTATTTCTACTAATATGGAAAAAGACGTAAAACAAACGATTGATAGAGCTATTTCTTTACTAGAACCGGCTTTAATTTTAGGCATGTCTGCCGGCGTTGGTTTCATTGTCTTAGCGGTTATGCTTCCTATGTTCCAACTAAATCAACTTTTATAAGCGTTGTATCTGCAAACAAGCTTACTTCTTTGCTTTTACATTACAACCGCTACATATAATTAAAGCCTTTACTTTCTCATCGTAAAGGCTTTGTTGTTTATCTATTTTGCTTCTTTCTCGTAACTACTAAAATCACAGTATAACAGTTTATATTTTTACTTTATTTACTTCTTGTATCTTAGAGATACTAACGTTAAAGAAAAGCCAATTAACGTGCTTTCCTCTTCACAAACATTGTATATAATTAAAGAGTAGGAATGTCTGCCGGCGTTGGTTTCATTGTCTTAGTTGTTATGCTTCCTATGTTCCAAACTTTTACGTTACAACCGCTACATATAATTAAAGGCTTTGTTGTATATCTATTTTGCTTCCTTCTCGTAACTACTAAAATCACAGTATAACAGTTTATATTCTTACTCTATTTACTTCTTTTATCTTACGTGCTGACGTTAAAGAAAAGCCAATTAACGTGCTTTCCTCTTCACAAACGTTGTATATAATTAAAGAGTAGGAATGTCTGCCGGCGTTGGTTTTATTGTCTTAGCGGTTATGCTTCCTATATCCCAAACTTTTACGTTACAACCGCTACATATAATTAAAGCCTTTACTTTCTCATCGTAAAGGCTTTATTGTATTGTCTACTTCTTATATGCTCTTGTCAATTAAAAAGCTTTTATTTTCTAATTATATGAGCTATTTTTTTTCATTTCTCTTTGTCCTAACGTTGGAAGTATAATACGTAATTTCTGTCCGGGACGTACTATGTTATTTTCTTTATTATTCCATCGTTTTAAGTCTTTCACACTCACTTTATATTGTCTTGCAACTTTCCAAAGCGTATCGTTTGCCCTCACTCTATAAATAAATCTACCTTGCTTAACGCTTTTATGCCTTCTATATTGACTCGCTCTTGCAAGCGCGGCGGCATGATTAAGCGGAACGTATAGTTTTTGTCCAATATAAATATTTCGTTTGCTTATTCCGTTCGCTTCTTTTAAGTCACGAACTCGTATATTGAAACGACGTGCAAGCACCCATAAATTATCTCCTTTTTGCACTCTATAGTTCTTTATTCTATTAAACTTATATGAGGCTATCAACTTAGCTTGCTTTGCACTCATCTTAGTGCCTTTAGGAACAATTAAGCTATACTTAGTTCGCCCAAGAGGCGTAGACAAATGAAATAAAGCAGGATTTAATTCACGCAAACGTTGCAAAGGCGTTTTCAAAACGTACGCAATAGCACGTAACGAAACACCACCGGATACTTTAATTCTAGGATTATGCTTTTCAGCTACTAAAGTCTTAGGCGTAGTAAAGCCATATGATTCTAAAGAGTCAAACAAAATAGCCGCCGCATAAAAAGCAGGAACATAACTCATTGTTTCTCTTGGTAAATCTAGAGACCAAAAATCTTGCGATAAGTGTTTATAAGCATTACGTCGCATTGCTTTACGAACGTTATATTCACCAGTATTATACGCTGCAATCGCTAGTTCCCAAGAACCAAGATTAGCATGTAATCTTTTCAAATACTTAGCAGCGGCAATCGTTGATTTAACAACGTCATATCTTTCATCAGTCCAATAACTAACGTTCAAACCGTAATCACGAGCTGTTGGCGACATAAATTGCCACATTCCAACAGCATGTGCAAAAGATTTAGCTTTAGGATTAAAACTAGATTCTACGACAGCAAGGTAAGCTAGGTTACCCGGAAGTTTCTCCTCTCTAAAAATACGTTGTATCATATACATGTATTTAGCAGATCGGCTAACAGAATGTTGGAAAGTACGGCGATATCTATGAGTGTACAAATAAACTAAATTATTAATACGTTCGTTAACATATAAAGGAATATCGGCAGTAGGGTAATTTGCACCTTGTGCTAGCTTATGAGGCGCTAAAGGAAGATCATCAAAAGCAGCGTCTAAAACTTCGGCTTTAGTAAGTTCCGGTTCTTCAACAACTTCTTCTTGCTCGTCTTCAACATTAGCAATTTCTTCTTGATCCTCTCTTTCTGCATCAATGGCATCTTCCGTCTCCTGTGCATCAAGAAACGCTTCTTGGTCTATATGCTCATCGACAATCTTAGTTTGATTATCTTGTGCTACTGAAGCGTCACATTCACTTGAATCACATTGTATATTCTGCTTAGCTGCATACTGATTTGGCTCAATAGGTATGGAAGCAGTATTTACTGAAGAACAAGCTTGTAATAAAGATGCAGTCAATAAGGAGAAAATAAGGAGTCGTATCGGTTTTACCTTTTTCATGATTTTAATTTGCGTAATATTAATTTCGTTATCGCAGTCTTTAAGTTGCTTTGTAAAGCATATCAAGATAAACTCATATATGCAAACGCACATAACGTATAAAAAATATGTCCTTATAATAATGTAAGCTAGACTCCCTGTCCACTGAACTAATAAGCATAAAGCGTACCAAAAATTAAAATACTAAAAACATGAAAGAAAAAAATTCTATTGCCGTAATTATTCCAACATACAATCGTTTTCATTCAACTCTAGCAGCACTACAATCAGTTTTACAACAAACCAAGCAAGCTGAAGAGATTATTCTTATAGACGATGGGTCTACTAATACGGCATTAAATTTTATAGAACAAAATCTACCAAAACAAGTAACATTTTTAAAACAAACACATTCAGGAGTGAGTATAGCAAGAAATAAAGGAGTGAGTCAAAGTGTAAGTACGTGGATTTGCTTTTTAGATTCAGACGACGTATGGCATCGTGACAAATTAAAGCAACAACTAGAGTATCATAAACAAAATGAACAATGTAAAATATCGCAAACTAAAGAAATTTGGATTCGAAATGAAAAACGCGTAAATCCGCGTCCTATTCACGAAAAAAAAAGTAATCATCTTTTTAAAGAGAGCTTAGCAAATTGCGTTATAACGCCGTCTTCTGTTATGATACATAGAAGCGTATGGGAAGAAACAAACGGATTTGATCCTTTACTCCCGGCTTGCGAAGATTATGATTTATGGCTACAAATCACGGCACAATATCCAATTGGATTAATAGATTTTTACGGATTAACAAGGTTTGGCGGGGCAAAAGATCAACTGTCTACCGCCTATCCCGCAATGGATCGTTTTCGCATCTACGCCATCTTAAAACTCTTACGTAGTAACCTACTTTCACAAAAACAAAGAGACTTAGCCAATTTAGTATTAAAAGAAAAACAAGCTATTTTTATACAAGGACAGAAAAAAAGACAAAAAGAAACGCAAGCTATAGAAAATTTCTTTCTCCATGCTTGCGCATTAGATGAAACAAGCTTTATCAACCAAGCTCGTATATTTTTATTATCTACTACCATACAATAAGCCTTGCTTATACTATTGCAAAGCTGATTTAATTTCTCTTTTTTGCTCTCTTTCCTTAATGGTTTGCCTTTTATCATATAACTTCTTCCCACGACAAACGGCAATCTCTACTTTCACTCGATTATGTTTATAATATAATTTTAAGGGAATAATGGATAAACCTTTTTCTTTCACTTCTATAGCTAAACGAATAATTTCTTTTTTATGCATTAATAAAGTACGCCTTCGCTTAGGATCATGGTTAAAAATATTACCTTGTTCATACGGCTTAATTTCCATTTGGTGTATTTCAAGATCGCCGGACGTATTAATTTGACAAAAAGCATCGCCTAGATAAGCTTGCCCGGCACGAATGCTTTTTACTTCCGTTCCCACAAGGGCAATTCCCGCTTCGTACCGCTTAAAAACTTCATATTCAAAAAAAGCGCGTTTATTCTTAATAACACTACTAGTTGGTTTTCTTTTCATTCTTTCTGTTAAACAGTTTGTAAAATTTATTAAAAAAATATATGCTTAATAAATATAACATATAAAATAAAAATCAACTAGTACATCTCTATTATTTTATTCCTTCAGTTTTATTTAGGTAATTTATGAAAACATTTAATGACGACCAACATATGGAAGAACGAAAACAACGTATTTTAGAAGAATTCTCTAAACCTTACGTTATATATAAAGAACACAAGATACACAATACTATTGTATTCTTTGGATCGGCACGTTCCTATTCTTCTGACGAGCTAGCTAAAGCAACGCATTTATCGCAAAGCGAAAAAAACAAATTGCAAAAAATGACTAGATATCACGATGATGCTATAGATCTAGCATATAAAGTAAGCACCTGGTCAAAAAGCATTACAGAAGAAGAAAAACGTTTATACGTCTGTTCCGGTGGTGGTGACGGTATTATGCTAGCGGCAAACCAAGGAGCAAATAAAGCCGGATTGCCTTCTATTGGACTTAATATTAAGCTTCCACATGAACAAATGCCGAATCACTATCAAACCCCGGAACTTTCTTTTAATTTTAGTTATTTCTTTATTAGAAAATATTGGTTTGCAACACTAGCAAAAGCATTAATTGTTTTTCCCGGAGGATTTGGCACAATGGATGAATTATTTGAAATTTTAACTTTATCACAAACAAATAAAATGCCGCATACCCCCGTTATTTTATACGGTCGTGCTTTTTGGGAACAAGTCTTTAATTTTGATCTCTTAACTGACTGGGGATTAACGTCTAAAGAAGACGAATTACTTTACACTATATGCGACGATACAAACGAAGCTTTGTCTTTGCTACAACAAAAATTATAATTATCTATCATCATGCTAGCTAATAACATCGAAAAAACGCTACAAGGCTCTTCAGCCATTCGTAAAATGTTTGAAGAAGGTATTCGGTTAAAAAAAGAAAGAGGCGAAGAAGCTATTTGCGATTTAACTCTTGGGAATCCTTGCCTTGAACCGCCAAAAGAAGTAAAAGACGCATTAACTTTACTTGCTCAGTCTACAGAAAAAAAACAGCATCAATATATGCCAAATGCAGGCATACAAAAAACAAGATCATTTATAGCAAACGAACTTGTGAAAGAAAGCAATTTACCTTTCACTGCAAATCATATTATTATGTGCGTTGGTGCTGGTGGGGGCTTAAACGTTGTTTTTAAGTCACTATTAAACGAAAAGGACACAGTAGTAAGCCCTTCGCCTTATTTTGCAGAATATCGTTTTTATGCACAGAATTATAATGCGTCGTTAGTTCCGGTAAAAACAAAACCGGATTTCTCCCTTGATCTAGACGGTATGGCAAAAGCTATTACAGCTAAAACAAAAATAGTTTTACTCAATAGCCCTAATAATCCCACTGGCGCAGTCTATACTTCGCAAGAATTAACTGATCTAGGCGTCTTATTAAGAAAAAAATCAGATGAATACGGCGTTCCTATTACCTTACTTGCAGACGAACCGTATAAAGAAATTCTCTATGAAGGAAACGTGCCTTGTATCTTTTCGTATTATGAAAATACAGTCGTTGTTACTTCCTACAGTAAAAGTCTTGCTTTACCGGCTGAACGGATTGGTTATATTGCCATTTCTCCCCATCATAGTTTTCATAAAAAACTATTTGATGCCGCTTGTATTTGTACCCGTATACTTGGCTTTGTTAATGCGCCCGCTTTTATGCAAAGACTACTACCTCTTGTTGCTAATATAAAAGTAGATCTTTCTTTGTACAAAAAAAACAGAGACTTATTACATCAAAAATTAAATGAAATAGGCTACTTATGTTCTAAGCCACAAGGTGCTTTTTATCTTTTTATTCCTATTCCAAGACAAGTAAAGGAAAGCGAGTTCATTCAACTAGCACAAAAAGAAGGATTATTACTTGTTGCCGGTAGTGCATTTGGCTTAGAAGGTTATTTCCGTGTTGCTTATTGCGTTGAAGAAGAGGTAATTCAAAGAAGTATTACTAAGTTCCAAAACGTATGGGATCAATGTACTATAAAATCAAGTTAATTGTATCTTATTTACAATGACATACTAACGCCAAGTAAAAACCGTGAATCTGGTTTTTGCTGGCTATAAGCGCCTCTCTCTTCCGTATAATACGTAGCATCAACAGTTAAATAGTGCCATAAATTAGCACCAACACCATACGTAATATGTCCTTGATTAAGACCAAGACGAAAAGCAAGTATAGATTGAAGAAAATCAAAAGGGAGTAAAGATAGTTCCGCACCTATATGCACCCGTTTCATTATACTAATCGTATTATCGCCATTATTCTTTGCTTGATCTGCAATATCCTTTACTGTAATGCCATCTCCTGCCACTTCTCTAGTAGAAGCATACTCTGCTTGTTGTAAAGCGTCCCTGTAATCGGCAGCTAATTCTATCATTCCCTTTTTCAGCGGAATAGACGTACTTCCCCCAATAGAAAGCTCTCCTGGAATCCTTACTAATTTGGAAAAAGCAAGAGGGCTATGCCAAGTCACGCCAAGAACAGTATAAAACCGTTTACCTGGAACACGATAAATAGCACCAACATCATAAGCATATGTCGTATCTACTGTACGTGCTAACAATTCTTGTTTTACTAAATCTTTGTCTACTATTAAGTTATCCAAACTATAGGCAAATTGAGCAACATGTCTTTTAATATACCGTCCTGTAGCTCCAACAACGACAGATCCATAACTACTAATAGGAAAGGAAAAACCACCTATGGCAATATCATCTTGCCTTGCAAATACATTTAAATTAGGAATAATATTAACTTCAATATTCATATCAACTAAATATTCTGCATAATATCCACCACCAAACGCCCAGCCTTTAGGAGAGAAATTCCATATAAAACCGGCACCGGCTTGCCCCTTAAAATACGGGGTACTATCTAAGTTATTATGAATAACGTCAATAATATTCTCAGATGAAGCATAGTAAATAGCAGAAGCACCTAATTGATTAACTACACGCAAGAAAGCGTCGTTAAGCTGTCCGACACTCATTACAGTAGCACGCAAACTTCTTCTATTTGAAAGCAAAGCAGGATTATAAAATAAAGCAGAAGTTCCTCTTGCATTACTTACCCCTACGTTTCCCATAGCTAAAGCACGCGCTGAATAACCAAGCCAGCGGTATTCTCCTGCATAGCTTGGAAAACTAAAACATAACAATATGATAACTAGCAAGATGCTTTTCATTATATACCGACTTTTAAAACTTGATATTTAAAAAGTAGTTGAAAAATTCACAATCTGTGATTTGTCCATCGTCTATTTGTACCGGAATTAGAGTTACATCACATACGTATTGAGGAAAAAGAACAACAACGCTTGCAGGAATAGAATTTATACTTATAGTTCCCGTTTTGTTTAATATTTTCGTAAATTCTAAGTTATGACCATTATCAATATTCGTTACATAATCAAATTTATTTATAATTGGAAAGGTAACGCGAGAACTTCTAGGAAGGAATTTATACGCCAATTTATTATAATATAAAATACTCCCGTCTTGAATAAGACAGCCGGCAATATTAATATGCATTGTAAATATACTGGCACCTAAGTCAGGTTGGGTAACAGTATGGGAAGCATCACAAAGACCGTCATAAAAATCTTGAGGAATACCGGGAAACGTTATGGACTCAGGAATAGGACTTAATGAAGAAGAATACTTAATAGTAGGGAAAAAGCTACACTCTGTTGGATCACAATAGGTTACTGCTCCCATTTTATCTATTCTTAAATCAATAAGTTTTTTTAAAGAATTTAAGACTAGCATGCCACTAATCAAAGCCGCTTCTAGAGGAATAACAGAACGCAACCCTTCTCCGTTATCATCTGGCTCTTTTTCTTGCAAATATTTAAGAAGCAACGGATCAAAGAAATGTTCTAAAGCCATCTTTAACTTATGCTGGTTTGCATCTACCTTATCAAGATACTGGTAAACGTCGCTAATAGTTAACCCCGCTTTACTCCCGGACATTAATTTATCAACAATATCTTGAAACTGGATTCCACTTTGGTTTGTATAGGCATTTGCAATATTAAGTTTTGCTTGGATAATCTGCAATCCTTCACAAGCTTTAATTACGTTTTTCCATTCTTGTTTATACACATATTCTTGGCAATCAATAAACTGCGAACTAATTGTTTGTTTCTTATAATCTCTACAACCACCAAGTCCAAACGTAATGCTAAACAAGAAGATAAGAAGAAAATAAGGTTGTAATTTCAATTTTAATTTTGCCATTGGCAACTCCAATCAAGAGTTAATAGGAAATATGCATTATACTTCTTGTTTAATCATGTTTTGTATGGCTTCATATGCTTGAATAATATCTTCTTGCGGAGTAGACGCCCCGGCAACTATACCAATCGTCGAAGCTTCTAGGAACCATTCCTTTTTAAGCTGTTCTTTATTGGTAATATGATAAGTCTCTTCTAACTTTTCTTTACTTAACTGGTAAAGCTTAACCGTATTAGAAGAATGAAAGCCCCCAATAACAATCATCACGTCTGCTTGCTCCATTAACTTATTCGTTGCATTTTGCCTTTGTTTTGTTGGCGAACAAATAGTATTAACAACTTTAACCTCTTTTCCTTTACTAACAATATAATCAGATAAATATTTAAATTTCACTAGTGAAAATGTGCTTTGACAAATAACGCCGATTTTATCCGGCAAATCAAAAGCATCAATATCTTGTTTATCTTCTAAGACAATAAAATGATTTAACCTTGAATAAATCCCTTGTACTTCAATATGCTTTTTATCTCCTAAAATAACAATAAAATAACCTTGCTCTTCTAGTTTCTTGCTAATACGATAAATATTTTGCACTAAAGGGCAAGTCGTGTCTATAATAGAAAAGCCTTTATTATGTAAATCTTCAATTACCTCTTTTTTATTACCATGCGCGGTAATAGCAATGCACTGCGGTGTTTTTGGCATTTCATATACAGTATACTTTCCTTTAGATCGCAATATATCAATAACTTTTTTATTATGTATAAGGTCACCTAGAATTAAAATTTCATCTTTTTTCTCCACAATTTGGAGCGCGCGCCTTACACCAAAACAGAAACCTTGCGATTCGGCAATAATAATTTTTGTATTTTTCATACGTTTTGCTAAATAAATGGCTAATGTATGTATCGTATGGAATAATAAAAAGTTTTTTATAATAGTATAATATATTTTCTTAAAAATGACAAAACAAAATTGATAGAAATATGATAAATCAATGAAATTTAAGTACGGCATCTTTCCATTTTACAAGGTATTGACAAATAAAAAAAATATTGCTATTATATAGGTACTAATATGCTTCTACTTTTATTTAGCACCTATTTAGTACTAAATAAAAAATCTTAATGAAAAAAAGTAAACAACCTTATGTTACAATTTTCAAAAAAAATACATTACGCGTTAATAGCACTAGTCTATTTAACAAAAAGCAAAGAGGCAATCACTGCAAAAGAAATAGCAAATAAATATAATATTCCAGCGTATCTTCTTGCTAACATAATGAAAACACTAGCAAACGCAAATATCGTAGCAAGCAAAACAGGAAAACAAGGCGGTTATACTCTACTTAAATCAGCAGAAGAAATTAGCGTTGCTGAAATAGTATGTATTATGGAAAACCTAGAGAAAAAACAACGACACTGTTGCGAACAAGAAATTATTACAAAAACGCCTTGCCAAGTAAAAAATTGCCCGGCAGCCGACCCCATTATTAATATTTATGCTAAAATTGATACTTTTTTGCATAATGTTAAACTTTCAACTATTTCAGTAAGTCTATAACATACATTTTTTACAAATCTTTTTTCAACGTAATAACCATGCCATCTAGAATATATTTAGACAACGCGGCAACAACGCCAGTAGATCCTCAAGTCTTAGAAAGTATGTTGCCTTATTTTAATGAAATATACGGCAACGCATCAAGTAAAAACCATTCTTTTGGGTGGGACGCCGAACAAGCAGTTGAACAAGCTAGAGAACAAATAGCTAACTTGCTAGGTGCCTCTGCTAAAGAAATCATCTTTACAAGTGGTGCAACCGAAGCGAATAACCTTGCCGTTATTGGCGGCGCTTTATATCAAAAGCACAACGGAAAAACGCATATTATCACAACAAAAATAGAGCATAAAGCCGTATTAGATCCTTGTCATTACTTAAAAAGTATAGGCTTTGACGTTACCTACCTTTCAGTAAACAAAGAAGGCTTAATTGACTTAAACGAATTAAAGCAAGCTATCCGTAAAGAAACCGCATTAATCTCTATTATTGCAGGGAATAATGAACTAGGAACGCTCCAACCTATAGCTGAAATAGGAAAGATGGCAAAAGAAGCTAACGTTTGGTTTCATACAGATGCAACGCAAGCTGTCGGTAAAGTTCCAATAGACGTTATTAAAGATAATATTGACCTTTTATCTTTAAGCGGACACAAAATATACGGACCTAAAGGCATAGGCGCTTTATACGTTCGTCGTAAAAATCCACGTATTCGTCTAGAAGCAGTCCAACACGGCGGCGGACATGAAAGAGGCATGCGCTCCGGTACGTTAAACGTACCCGGTATTGTTGGGCTTGGTAAAGCCGCTTCCCTTTGCCATGCTAATCTTGCTGAAGAAAGTAAAAAAATTAGTTCTTTAAGAGACTACTTAGAAGAAAAAATCATGCAAAACATTGATCACGTAACAATTAACGGGTCAACAAAACATAGACTACCAAATATCCTTAACATTAGCTTTGCTTTTGTGGAAGGAGAAAGTTTAATGATGGGCATGCCTGATATTGCCGTATCATCTGGCTCGGCTTGTACTTCGGCTTCTTTAGAACCGTCTTACGTGCTCCATGCACTTGGTATCTCAGACGATCTTGCGCATTGTTCTATTCGTTTTAGCCTTGGTCGCTTTACAACAAAACAAGAAATTGAAACAACTTTTGCAACACTACAAAAGACGGTTTCCCGTTTACGTGAAATGTCCCCTTTATACGACATGGTAAAATCTGGCATTGACCTTTCTTCCATACAATGGAAAGGACATTAATCATTCTTCCATAAGAGGCAATATGTATGACAAAAAAGTATTAGAGCACTATAGCAATCCACAAAATACAGGATCATTAGATGCTAACGATAAAAGCGTAGGTACCGGCATGGTTGGCGCTCCAGAATGTGGCGACGTAATGAAGCTACAGCTTAAAATTGAAGATGAAAAAATTGTAGACGCTAAATTTAAGACTTTTGGTTGCGGTAGTGCTATTGCTAGCTCTAGCTTAGCGACACAATGGGTTAAAGGAAAAACAATTGACGAAGTGGCGCAAATTTCTAATAAAGACATTGCTCAAGAGCTAAGCTTACCACCAGTTAAAATTCATTGTTCTATTCTTGCAGAAGACGCTATTAAAGCGGCTTTAGAAGATTACAAGAAAAAGCAAGATTAACCTATTACATTATAATAAAGGAGATTCAAGTGGTTACCTTAACACAAGCTGCGGCAACAGAAATTCGCAAAATCATTGAAGAAAATAAGTTGCCTAAAGACACAGGATTAAGGCTAGGCGTTAAAGGCGGCGGCTGTGCCGGCTATACCTATACGTTTGATTTTTCAAATACACACGATGAATTTGACAAGTGTTTTGAATCTCACAATATCCCTATTTTTATAGATAGGAAAAGCTATATATATATTAAAGATATTGAAATAGACTTTGCACAAAGCTTAATGGAGCGTGGTTTTAAATTTAATAATCCTAACGCAAATGCGGCGTGCGGTTGCGGTACTTCTTTCTCACCTAAAAACGCGTTAACTTAAATACACTAATGCAAAACTCCGCAAACCTTTGTTCTCAATGTAATCAAGTACTTGAAACAAGCTTATATTGTCACCATTGCGAGCAGGTGCAAACACAAGTAAACACAGACTACTTTACTATGCTAGGAATAGAACCTAGCTATACTATTAATCTACAAGAAGTAGAAGATAAACACGATGAATTAATAACGGTACTTCATCCTGATTTATACGTCTCTAGTAAGGAAGAAGTAAAACAAGCCTCTCTTGCCGCTGCTACCCTACTAGAACAAGCATATAATTGTTTAAGCTCTTCTTTTTCGCGTGGAATGCACCTCCTTTCTTTACATACAAAAAATACAACTCTTCCCTCACCGGACACAGCGTTTTTAAATATGCTTTTCAATTGGAATGCACAAATCGCCGAAGCTACTTCTAAAAATACAGTGCAACCTATTATACAGCAAATAATAAAGACCCTCCAAGAAATAGAAACAAACTTAGCAAACCTATTTGCAACGCCGTATTTTTCTAATGATACAGAAGAAAGTATCAAACTACTACTTGCCAAATTACGTTTCTTAGAAAGAACACAAGAACAAATACATGTTTTAACATAGATCATTGCATAAAATCACAAATGGAAACACAAGAATTAATTATTGGAATTGACTTAGGAACAACTAATTCACTTGCGGCTATCATGCAAAACGGCGTAGCACGTATTATTGAAACAAATGAACTAACTACAAATATTCCTTCTATTGTCACTTTTGCAAAAAATAAAGCAACTATTGGCAAAATTCCAGTAGCAAAAGAAGAAAAGGAAAAACAAGAAATATTCTCTTCTATAAAAAGACTATTAGGCAAAAGTTTTTCCGAAGTATCTCATTTACAAAAACACCTTCCATTTCCTATTAAAGAAGGGGAAAGAAACGATATTCTATGTGTCATTGGTGAAAAAACAATAACGCCGGAAGAGATTTCCGGATTCATTTTACAAGAAATTAAAAACCGTGCAACTCGCATACTAGGCACGCCTATTAATAAATGTGTTATTACCGTACCTGCCTATTTTGACGAACGACAAAGACAAGCAACGCAAAATGCAGCTATTCTAGCTAAACTAGAAGTAATCCGCATTATTAACGAACCAACGGCAGCTGCGTTAGCCTATGGTTTAGATAATAAAGAAAACGGGAAAATAGCTATCTATGATCTTGGTGGCGGCACTTTTGATATTTCTATTTTAGAATGTAAAAACAAGCTTTTCAAAGTAGTTTCTACCCATGGCAATACAGAATTAGGCGGCAACGATATAGATCAGCTAATTTTACAAAAAATAAAGCAAGCGTTTTACGAACAAGAGACGTTTACACACTTACAACAACAATACGGATTACAAGTCGCAAGAGAAATTAAACACGAACTTAACACACATCTAGAAATAGAAAGGACGCTTTCTTTTCCTGATAAAGATCCCGTTTCTTTTTCTTTTACAAGACAAGAACTAAACGAACTTTGCGAACCGTTAATACAGCAAACTATAGAACATATGGAGCTTGCTTTAAAAGATGCGCACTTACAAGCTAAAGATATTAATCATATTATTCTTGTTGGGGGAAGCTCTCGTTTAACGTTAGTAAGAGAAAAAATAGAAGCTATGTTTGGCAAAAAGCCTTATTTACACCTTGACCCGGATTATGCCATTGCACTTGGCGCAGCAAGACAAGCTTTCTTGCTTAGCGGTGGGAAAGCAGATTTTCTTTTACTAGATATTATTCCTTTATCTTTAGGAATTGAAACGGTAGGCGGCGTTTTTTCTAAATTAATTTTAAAAAATGCATCTTTACCAGCTAGCATTACAGAAACTTTTTCTACGTCTGTCGACAACCAAACGGCAATACAAATTAACATTTATCAAGGCGAAAGAGAATTAGTCGAACATTGTCGTTTAATTGGACAATTTGTTGTACGACCTATTCCTCCCATGCCAGCCGGTTTGCCTAGACTAGAAGTTACTTTTCAAGTAGACACAAACGGTTTACTTAACGTACAAGCAACAGAAATACGCTCTAATACGCAAGCACAAATGCAAATCATTCCAACTCATTCGTTAACAAAGCAAGAAGCCCGCAACATGATTGTTAATGCAATGGATAAAGCAGAAGAAGATTTTCATTCTCGTCATTTAATTGACTTTCAAAATCAAGCTCGTTTTGTTTTACAAGGTCTTGATAAAATACAAGATAAAATCGAACAATATTTAACAAAAGAAGAGCAACAAGCAATTCATAAACAAAGGAAAGTTATCCTTACTAATATGCAACAACAAGAGCCGTCTTTACTTAAACAATCGCTAGACGAAATGGGAGAATTAACACGCGATTTAGCAGACACCATTATGGGCGCCGCCGCAGTACAAGAGTTAAAAAAATGAAATCATCACCATATATTCTTATTATTGGTGGCAATTCGGATATTGTTAAAGCATTGCTCCCTTTTTACGCTAAAGAAAAATATAATTTTTTGCTTACAGGTAGAAATATACAAGCTTTAGAAAAGCAAGCACAAATACTAGAAAAAAACTATGCTGTTAAAACGCAAGTGAAATATTTAGATATAACGGAGATGGACTTGCACGCTAGTTTTTGTCATGCTTTAGCAACCATGCCACAAGGCATTATCTGTGGATGCGGTTATCTTGGGGAAGTCGTTGATCCTACTGTAACAAAAGAAGAAAATATTCATGCTATTTTAAGCACAAATTACATTGGACCAGTACGATTTATAGAAACCTTCCTAGCAGAAAAAGAACAACGTCAAGACAAATCTTTTTCTTTTTTACTAGGCATTAGCTCTGTTGCCGGCGATAGAGGGAAACAAAGCAACTACCTTTACGGCAGCGCTAAATCTGGATTTAGTACTTATTTATCCGGGTTACGTCAAAAGCTACATAAACAAAATATTTTTGTATTAAATGCTAAACCGGGCTACGTTATCTCGCCTATGATTGCACATAAACAAAATACTATCCCTTCTTTCCTATTAGCAACGCCGTATGAAGTTAGTAGTGCTATCTTCCAAGCGCATAAACGCAAACAAGCCGTTATATATACTCCTTACTATTGGAAGTGGATTAGTCGTTTATTCTCTATTTTACCTGATTTTATTTTTAAAAGACTTACTTTATAATATAGCTTTCTTTTATCTTGCTAACCTTTGTAAAGCTTTAGTAAATTTTTCTTCTTTTGGAAAACGTTTAGCACCTTCTTCATATGATGATAAACTCTGTTGCCAATCACCGTTAGCCTCATAACTTAAAGCTAAATTATACAAATTAGCTTTACTAAGTGGCTTCTTAAGGCTTTCTAATCTACCAATTGCCGCATTAAACGCTTTATTCTCAAGCAAAGTTTCTGCTATAGAGTCACCGGATTCAATTTCAACCTTTTGTTCCGTTTGCACAACAACAAGCTTCTTTGCAAATAAAAAAGCTACTCTTTGCAGCATTTGCTGTTCTATTTCTAAGTTTGTCTTAGGAATGCGTTCAAATTGTGATAATCTATCATTGGCGACAGATCGCCTTCCTAAGAGCATTGCAAAAAAATCATATTGTAAATCAAAACGATAATATCGTCTAATACGTAAAGCTATATTTTCCGGTAATAGAGAGCTCTTTGTCCAACCGCCCCATTTATGATTATAAAATAAGGTTATTGTCTGCTGAGGAGCTAACGGTTTTCCTGTTGACTTACGAACTAAATGAAAAGTAACTTTTACACCATGTAAGCTTTCTGTATAAGGTATAGTCACGGCAAAACCTTGCTTCTCACGACTTAACGCATCACCAACCGCTTCAGCACCGTAAGCGCTTACAACATTAGCAACCGTATTTTTTGTATTTTTAACAAACAATACAAAATAGCCTTGTTCCGCCTTATTAATCTGTTCTTCTACGTAGGAAATATCAGCAGTAATCAACATTGTTTTTGCTGCGTCTGCCTTTATTGGCGACGCACCTTGAAACAGTGCCGGCGTTATAATTTTCCAAGACGTGCCGTTACTTATATACGCAAAGAGATTTGCTTTAAGTAAATCAGTTACGTTTTTATTTGCATCTAAAGTCTTTAGCTTCCCTGTTTGCTTTTGAAACGGAATAGCTAAAGGTTGCTTTTTATTTTGAAAAGTTCCTAATTCTACATAACGAATAGAAGGAAAATCAAATAACGGTCTTTCACTAATACGCATTGTTACACTAGAGGCGCATACATCTTGTATACTAAGCAACAAGAAAGTAAGTAAAACAATAAAGAACTTCATATTTACTGCACCCTATAGTTAGACATAGAACCTATATTCTTATATAATCGAAAAATACGCTCTATACGACCTATACCACTTGCATATAAGCCTGTAGGTGATTGATTAAACGCATCAGTATAATAACTCTTAGCTAAAGCAAAAGACGCCGTTGCCTCTAATGCTACACCAAGATTATACATATCTGCCGCAGTTTGTTTTTTTGCTAAAACCTGCTCTAATCGTTCTACTGCACTTTGATACGCTCCTTTTCTAATTAATAAAATACCGCTACTATCACCTGATGTATCTAGTTGAATTTGTTTTCTTTCTAGGCTATATCCAACTTGTTTAGCAAACGCATTACCTAGGTCTCTTGCAAGCAAAGCAAGAGCTTCTTCCATTGTAGGTAAAACATCATCGCTACGTTGCAACTTATGTTGCCATATTCTATCTTGATTCTCATCACCACCATTAAGGTAGTTTTTCACTTGCGAAAACGCACGCGCATATTCAATAGCCTTATCTTTCCCGCTTAACGGCGTGCTTCCAATCCAATAGGACATGCTTTTACTACTCATAAAATCAGTACTTATTGTTGTTGGCGAAAGGCGTATTACTTTTAATTCTATGGTAAGCGTCACGTTACTACTCTTATACGGCCACCAGCCTACTTTATCAACGTCAAAGCTAATCACTCGTCTAGGATTTACATAATAAACCCGCCTATAAGAAAGCGTATCTTTACGCACGTCCGCACTACTTCGTTCTTCGCTTTCAATCCAAATACGCCCCTGTAAAATAGCGTCAAATCTTTTCTCTTTCACACCTGCCGCCGATATAAACGGACTTAAATTAGAATCGGTATTCCACTGTTCTAAATTATCAGAATAAAATAAATGTAAATGCGGGGTATTAGATAAAGCTTGGACAACAGAACCGCGAATTTGCTTTGCAATAACCTGTTGGCTAGCTAAAGAAACGGCTTGCTCTTGTTGTGTCCATTTCCCTTCTTTCTCTACTAGATTACTGCGCTTTATTGTAACCACTTGAAAAGGCGCAATTGCTAGCGAAGAAACGTTCAAAGGCGTAAGCGAAGGTTGTCTTACCGTTAAATAAGTACTTGTTGCACAACTCGTTACAAATAAAGCCACAACTAGATATAAACAAAAATAAAACCGATGCGCCATAATATACGTTATTTTTTTAATTGCCATAAACGTCTCTCTATACGAGCTAATGCAGTGGCATATAATTCATTGTCATCATCTTTACTAAACGCTTGCTTATAATAGATTTGTGCCGTCATATAATCATCAATAGAAACGGCAGTAGCTTCAAAACTTAATCCAAGATTATATAAATCAGCTTCGTTTTTATTTGGCAAGTTTTGTAATATTTTTTTTGCTTCTTCCCATTTTTGTTTTTCTAATAATTTAACAGCTTTTGCATTACCGTTTGAATCATTATGCACTACTATCTTTTCTTGATACGGACTAATAGCATATACAAAATTAGCTATTGATTGCATTGCAAGTTGTTTTCGTATTTGTTTTTCTTTTTTTACATCTAAACTATGTGCGCTAATATTTATATTTTTATAATAATCATACTTTGTTTCTTTTGCAATAGCGACAGAACGAATATATAAAGGAGAAACGGGAACAAATAATAGAGGAAGAATTTCAGGAATGCTAACGCTACTTTCATGTACGTTAATAGGCGGTTTCTTATCTTGAAAACCAAAGCTAGCCGTACCAATACGACTTGCAAGCATTTTTCTTGTATTTTTATTAATATAGGTAAAAGTAAAGTTAGTTTGTACAAAATAAGAAGTATTTTTATACGTTTTTACTCTATATACTTCCGTTAAATCAGGAATATAATCTGTAAGACCTTCAAACAAAGTATCTGCAACGTTACTAATTAGCGCCGACCGCGCATCTCTTGAATAGCATATCCCGCCTCTATTTGAAATAGTTATATCCGGATTTTGTTCCTTATTTGTCGCCGCTTGCCCTGCTCCGCCAACACCAAAACTACAAGTTGCCAGGTTAGTGAATTGCCCTTTTTCTATTTGTAATCTACTAGTAACACTTCCTTCTATAACGGCAATATCCGCTTGGTTAATATCAAAACTCTTCGGCATGCCTATTGTTACTTTATACTGTTTGAAAATAGTTAACTGTTGCTTTAAATCTTGCAGAATTTCCTTTTTCATACTTAATTGATCATTTGTAGAATCAATTTTATTTTGTAAAATGACGACTTGCTTCAAAGTTTTTGGCACGTTTGTTTGCGCCGGTCTTTTAACGCTCATAAGCAATTCTTGGCTACTACAGCTACTTATTAAAAAAACTAGCAAAAAAACAAGGAACAGTTTTTGTTGTAATCGATTCATTTTCATAACTAAATTTTACTACGTACAAATAGAGTAATTATTATTTTCATAAATAGCACTGCAAAACTTGATTTTATATCTACCTTTCAGTATACTTTATTATTATTGTATTACTATATAAAAAAGGAATCATCATGTTTAGAAACTTACCTTTAGCACCTATACTATTAATACTCTCTGGAGTTCTTGTTTTAATTTTTACTTTTTACCATTTATATACAAAAAAACTTTTAAAATGGATTTTTCTTCTTTCTATGGGAATTATAAGTATTCTTGGAGGCGTAACATCTTTACGAGGAAGCTTTGTAACACTAGGGCAATTAAGTAGTTATTCTCAACAAGAACTATTTAATTACTGTTCAAAGAAAATGCATAAAACCAGCATGCCAGTATGGAAACCACATTTACCATCACAAAAGCAAAAGTAGCAAGCAAATACAATAAAGCATAAGGAATCCTTGCTTTTACAACAAGTTACTTTTAGCCAATCTTGCTATATGCCAGAATCATATAGCAAAACCCCTTCT
This sequence comes from SAR324 cluster bacterium, assembly GCA_002995645.1. Taxonomy (GTDB): domain Bacteria; phylum SAR324; class SAR324; order XYD2-FULL-50-16; family HCM1; genus HCM1. Next base: position 70,655 of record PUHO01000005.1, read on the forward strand.
GCTATTAAAGAATAGTATTTCCTCTTTCTTCTCTAGTATCGTCCGGTTGTTTTACTACTCAATTCTATTTGATAGCTTTAATACATTTTGATTTTTATATATCTAACAAGTTTTCGCAGATCATGTGCTACCAAGTGAAAACAAGGAACTAGAAATAAAGTCACTGCCGTTGAAAAAATAACGCCAACACCAACACTAATAGCCGCCGGGATCAAAAAGCGCGCTTGCATAGATTGCTCCGTTATCATTGGCATTAACCCTATAAACGTAGTAAACGAAGTAATAGCAATAGGTCTAAAACGCTGTTGTACTGCTTCAATAACGGCTAAATGAAGGCTAACCCCCTCACGGCGACGTATGTTAATCAGCTCTAGCAAGAGCAAACTATTATTAACAACCACTCCGGAAAGACCTACAATACCAAAAAAGCTAATCATACTTAAATCATAACCTAAAACCAAATGCCCAATAATAGCGCCGGTGATTCCAAATGGAATAGCAATCATTACTTCAAACGGTTGTATGTAACTACTAAAGAAAATAGATAATAATACGTAAATCAAACCTATGGAGACAAGTAACGCACTCAAAAGCCCTTGACTAATTTTAGCTTGATCTTTTAACGCGCCGGCTTGCTCTACACCAAGTCCGGGATATTTTTTCTTTAATTGGGGAATAACATGCGCCTCTATTTCCGCCCTAATTTCATTTGCATTAGCTTGGAACTTATTAACACTTCCATATACTTCAATAACTCGTTTATGCCCGGTTCGCAAGATCTTCCCAACTGCCTTCTCATCTTTAAAGTCGGCAGCATTCCCTAAAGTAATCATACCGTGATCCGGCGTTGCAACAGGAATTTTGGATAATGTAGTAATATCGTCTCTATATTTTTGCTCATATCTAAGATTAACGGGAATCTCTTGTGTATTATCACGAATTTTCAAGACTTCATACCCATCATAAGCCGAACGAATTTCTTGACCTAAAACAGCCGGCATTATGCCTAAAGCCATAGCGGCTTTAGAAAGACTAAGCTGTGTTTCTCTTGATCCCGAATCTTCTGAAGTAGCAATCTCAGTTACGCCAGTATAGGTACGTAATTTTGCTTGTAACTCTTTTGACGCCTCCCTTGTTTTGTTAATATCGGCATTACTAAGCGACCAAGAAAGATCGCGCCCAAACCCCTCTTGCGTCGCTGACGCCTTAAAACGTAACGTCACAAATTCAGGATATTGTTTAAGTCTATGCGCCCAAATAGAAGACACCTTTTCCGTTGAAATAAGGCGTTCTCCTAAAGGACGAAAAAACATGTTTAGGTCTAATTTTTGATTAGACGAATCTCTATCTAGACCTAATAGAATTAAATTATGTAAAAGAGGTGATTGTTTTTCCCCGGCTTTTTCTGATTCTTCTTTAATCACTTGTAAGCCAACTTCCCTAATTTCCTTAATAATATCAATCGTTTTATCTTTAGGGTACCCAGTAGGCAAAGTCGCTTCTATTTGAATTACATCTGCTTCTACACTAGGCATAAACGAAACTTTTACGATTTTTCCTTGTATTAATCCAATAGTTGCAAACAAAGACACAACTGCCATCATAATCGTAGTATAACGATGGTATATCGCCCATTTTAATACAGTCGTTAACGGGCGATGAATAACATAATGCATTATTTGATTACTTTTTCTGTTAAGTATTTCAAAAATGCGTAACGGTTTCCAAAGCGGTTTATTAGAAGAATGGGCTAAATGTGCCGGTAATATTAATAAACTTTCTATTAACGAAGCCACTAATACACCAATTACAATTAAAGGAATAAACTTAATAAATTTTCCAGCAGCGCCCGGAAGCGTTAACATAGGCGCAAAAGCGACTATAGTTGTTAAAGCGGAGAAAATAATAGCGCCGGCTAAAGTCGTACTTCCTTCAATAGCTGCTTCTTCATACGTATGCGATCTTGAACGTAATACAAAAATATTCTCACCTACAACAGACGCATCGTCCACAACCATCCCTGAAACAAGGATAAAAGCAAACAAACTAACCATGTTAATACTAGCGTCTACATAGTTCAAAAGAAATAAACAGCCCATAAACGAAGTAGGCACGCCAATCATTACCCAAAAAGCTAAACGAAATTCAAGAAATAACGTTAAAGTAATAAAGATAAGAACTAAACCCTGTAAACCGTTAGTAATTAACAGATTAAAACGATCTCGAAATACTTTTGCTTGGTTATTTAAAATCGCAAAATTTAGCGGCTCAGGATACGACGCTTCTTCTCTTTTTAGAAAAGCTTTTACTTGATCCTCAACTAAAGTAGGCGTATCTTGTTTATTTTGGTATACTGTAAGAAAAACAACGGGATCATTATCAAAAATGCGCAATCTTCGTCTATCATTTGACTTCATTTCTACCTTAGCAATATCTTTAAGATAGATTATATTCCCTTCTCTTGTTGTGATAATAGGAATTTGTTCAAACTCATATGCCGTTGTCTTTTCTGCTTTCGTTCGAATTAAAATAGTCCCTTCATCGGTTTGTATAGAACCGCCCGGAACGTCCATTGCAGAAGCTTTAATTTTACTCGACAACGTCGACAAGGTTAGACCATATTTTGCTAATAAATAAGGGGAAACTTGGACTTCAAGTTGTTTTGTATTCCCCCCACTAGTAGTAACGTAAGAAACACCGGAAAGTGCTTCAAGACCAAGCTTAACGTTTTCCGCCTCTTTTTCCAACTCAAGAATAGGAAGAGGTCCATGAAAAGCAATCTGCATCAACTGTTGCCTTGTTGCTATTTCTCTAATAACCGGATCATCGGCATCTTCCGGAAGCGTGGTAAGACTATTTACGGAGTTAGTAATATCTTGGTATATTTTGCCTGTATCTTCCCCGTCTTTTACCTTAACAACTAAAGTAGCAATATTTTGTCTTGAGCTACAATTTAAATCTTCAAATTTATCGGCATACTCTGTTACAGCACTTTCTAAAGGTAAACACACACTTTTAGAAAGTTGTTCCGCAGATGCTCCGGAATAAACAACGCTAACAGTAATCACACCAAAACTGATATCCGGAGTTACTTCTTGTCTTAATCCTGTTCCTGTCATAAAACCACCAACAAGAACAGCTATGAATAATAGGTTACTTATTACCGGATTTTTAATCATGAAAATCATGAGTGCTTTCATGAATCCCCTTTTATTATAAAATTCATTCTATGATATATTATTTTACTACTGTTATGTCTTCGCCTTCCACAGCCGGCGTTAAATCTGTTGTAATAACTTCGGCACCATCTTCTAAACCTTCACGAAAAAACACTTGGTTATTGCCGGAGTAAAGCGGTTTTATTGTTTTAAATCCTAATTTATTATCTTTTGTTCGAACCCAAACAACGTTATTTTGACGCATAGTATAGTAAGGTATAGCCATCACGTTATACAAAACTTTTCCAGAAATAACAACGTCAAGGAACATATTTAAAGGCAACTTTTCTCCCTGTTCTGTTTTAACGTTATCTACACGAATATACACGTCAAGCATACGCCCTGCTTGTTCCATTCTTTGCATTTTACGAACAACAACCCCTTGCCATTTATACTGACGATATTGCGTTTTTTTTGTTAACATAACGTGCGAAGCTAGCGCTTTATTTTCTTCTTCTGAAGTAATATATTCCAAATCAGCTAAAGGCAAAGAAGCAGTTACATACATAGGCGAACTAGGATACAACGTCCCAATAACAGAACCAACACCCAGAATTTGCCCGGGAGCAATTTTTATATCTTGTATATAGCCGTTAAAAGGAGCTTTAATTACAGTGCGACTTAAACTTAACTGCGCTTGTGCGATTGCCGCTTTCGCCGACATAACGGCAATTTTTGCCGCTTTTACTTGCGGTTCATTTAATGCAAGTGCGCTTACTTTTGTATCTTGTGTAATACGTAAACTTTTTACAGCTTGCACACCGGCAAGAGCTAGCGTTGCTTGCGCTTTTGCCTGTTCTAGTTGCAATTCAGCTTGGCTTAACTGTGCTTTCCTTTGCGTTAATGCAATTTTATAATCTGACTGATCTATTTTAAATAAAACGTCCCCTTTGTATATAGGCGAACCTTCAGTCAATCCTTTTTTCATCCAAATAACTTTCCCGCCCACTTGTGGAACAACAGGAAGCGGACTACTTGTTTTTGCTTCAGCTTGTGTGCGAATATATACTACTTGATCTTTTTTTTGCGTTTTAATTACGCGAACAAGGTAGCTTTGCCGTTTCACATGTTCATGTTTTGCTTGTTTAGCAGACTTAATCATTATATATGTCAGGCTTGCCCCAACAAATAACACAATAAAAGGAAGTGTCATTCTAATAATTTTTTTCATATCTTTCTTGTTTTAAATATTAATCGTTTCCTTTTTCATCAATCATCGGACTTTCCCAATCTGCAACAATTTCTTTTGCATAGTTTTGTGCCCAATGATTAGCTAACACACTATAGAAAGCAACTTGTTTTGTTAATCGAGTTTGTTTCTTAGCTAAGATTTGCATTTCTATTGAATACAATGCATTTTGCTCCATCAGTAAATCATTAGCTTGTACGCTCCCACTACGATATCCAAGTTTTTTTAATGCTAATTGAGCTTGTATATTTTTCTCTTTAGCAAGTAAAGAGCGAAGATTTTTATTTGCAATAACAAGATCGTTTAAGTTAATTTTAACTTGGCTAAACGTTTGAAATAAAGCGTTTCGATATTGGTGAACCTGTTGTTGCAAAAGATGCCGTTGCCTATCCACTTCCGCTTTACGGCGACCTGCGTCAAATAAAGGCATAGTCAAATTAGTACCAAGTTGCCAAAACAGATTTTCCGGCTTAACTAATTTGCTAAGTGATTCACTACTACCGCCAACAGATGCAGTCAACCCTAATTGGGGAAAGCGCGCAGCTTCAGCAGAAGCAACGTTTTGATCCGCTATGCGTACTGCGGCAAGAGCCATACGAATACTAGGCGATTGTTTCAACATACTAGCTGGGATTCCGGCAGTAATAATCAATTGAGTATCAAAATTATATTGACCGTATTCAATTTTACTTTCCGGTTTACCGATCAAAGCGCGAAGCTGCATATCTACCGCTTCTTTTTTGCTTTGTAAATCATTAATTTGTTCTCTTACGTCAGCCGTTTGATTTTTAGCATTTAACAAAGTGTGCGCATCAACGCCGCCTGCTTTATAAGCTAACTCTACTAAATGTTCCGAGTTCTGAGCAATGCGAAGTTGCTTTAACATAATACGCTCTTGATGCAATAGTAATTGCATAGCAAGCCAATTATTCGTTACGTTTGTTGCAACTGTAATTAAAGAGGATTTCCATTTTTCAAGGCTTATTAGCATACCAAGTTCAGCTGCTTTTATTTTTGCCCTAGTACCACCAAACAAATCTACTTGGTAGCCTATTGTCAAGCTTCCGCTATAACCGGTCGTACTTTTTTCGCCGTGTTGTTGTACTGAACAAGTACCGGCAAGAACAGCAGGATCTTTTAAACAAGACTTATGTAATATACCGAGACTAGTGTCAACTTGTGGAAATAAAACAGACTTGGCTTGCGTATCTAAATCCATTTGAGATAAAAACTCTTCTTTTCCCGTTTGAATAGTTTCATTATTCGCCAAAGCTTGTGCAATTAAGGAATTTAATTCTTGCGAATGTAGTAACTCCCACCACGAATTAATTCGGGAAAAAGCAGCAACGTCATCAGCCGTACGTTCCACTCCTAAACGATTATTCCAATTAATTTGTGAAACGTTTACTGTTGTCGTATTCGCAGAGCACCCAAAAACCAATAGGGTACAAATACAAATAAGAATATATTTACAAAAATGTGTCATGTAGAGTTATGTTATCACGAATGATTATGCAATTATTATTATTTTCTTAGGTTAGCTTATTTAAATCAAAAAAGCAACTTGTTAATTTTAAATTATAGTTTATCTAAATCAAAAAAGCAACTTGTTAATTTTAAAAGATTACTTCAAGCTAACTTTTATATTCTTACCTGCTTTTATTTTTTTTGCATAATTTTTGCATTGTTTATAAAGCATAAGTTTTATTTATTGATTTTTTAATTTACCTATTTATTTTGTCTACACTACTTGGGAACCTAGATATAGGGAAGAAAGCACTTAATGCCGCGCAGCTAGGGCAAAGTGTAACAGGACATAATATTGCTAACGTTAACACAGAAGGCTTCTCTCGCCAAGCTGTTAACCAGTCTGCAGCAAAACCACTTTCCGACGGTCGCGGACAAGGGGTAGAAACAGGTAATATTAGAAGAATGCACGATATCTTTACTACTAACAAAGTAATTGAAGAAGAAGCGCAGCTTGGTCATTCTGACACAAAACAAAGTACCTTGTCCCAAGTTGAAACTATCTTTACTGATCTAGAAGGTACTCGTTTTCGCGGATCAATCCAAGCTTTTTGGAATGCTTGGCAGTCGCTAAGTCATGAACCGGAAAGCGTTCCTTTACGTAAAGCACTTGCTCAAAAAGCCCAAGAATTGGTGCAATCCTTTCATACAATTGACAATAAACTACAAACAGAAAGTGATAATATTACTATAAAACTCAACGATACGTTAAAAGAAATAAACGGCTTATCCTCTTCTATTGCTAAAATAAACGGACAAATACAAAGTCTGGAACACAGGCATTTAGCGGCTAACGATTTACGTGATAAAAGAGAGCTTTTGTTGCAAAAACTATCTAAACTACTCCACGTTCGTTACTACGAAAATAAAAGAGGCAACGTTAATATTGAAATGCCTAACGGTATGAATTTAGTACATGGAAATAAGAGTAATAAACTTCTCATTTCCACAGCCGGAAAAAATGAAGATGTCAAAATACTTTTACAATCACCGCCTAAAGTAGTTAACGAAGTTACAAACAGCATTAAAAGCGGCGAAGTCAAGGCCTTGCTCGACCTTCGCAATATGGATATTAAAACAATACGAAAGCACCTTGACACAATGGCAATTAAAATTGCAGGACGAGTTAACTTTGCCCATGCCGGTGGAACAGGTATTAATCGTTTCAAATCAACAGAAACAAGTTCTGTTAGCTTTACAAAAGAAACAACAGATCAACCTTTGCCGAATCTACTAGACGGCAAATTTGGTTTAGTACTGTTTGATCCTTCAAAAAACGAAGACAAAACTATCAACGTTAATGTAGAAGCTGGCAAGGATTCATTAACTAGCATTGCCAAGAAAATCAATAAAGCAGCCGGCGCATACAAACAGCCAACACAAGAACAAATAGAGCAAGCAAGAGAAAACAAAACAGAACCGCCTTTAATTTTAAAAGAACATACACCACTAAAGGCTATTGTTAAAGACGGGAAGCTTTCTATTGTATCCGGTATGGGGTATCACTACATTCATGATGAAGACTCCTCAAATCTATTTGCTAGTTTAGGAATTAATACTTTTTTTAAAGTAACCCATAATTCGGCAGATATTGACCTTAATGAAGATATTAAAAAAGACGAAATGAATATTGCCGCCGGATACGGGCTCGTTCCAAGTGATAACACCATTGCCAACAATATAGTAGAAGCTAAAGCAGAACGTTTATTCAATCAAGGCACTATGTCAGTTGACGATTTTTATAATCAACAAATAAGCGATATTGGACTACAAATCCAAAACGCAAAAAAAGACCATAATAATCATAAAGAATTACTATCTCAATATAAAACCTTCCGCGACTCGGTTGCCGCCGTAAACTTAGATGAGGAAATGACAAATATGATGAAATACCAACGCGCTTACGAATCGTCTGCCAAATTTTTGAATACAATAGATAGCATGACGCAAACATTAATACAAATGTAAGCTTTAGCTATTTTTAGAGTACCTTATGCGCATTACAGAACCATCAAAAGAACGTAGCGTTAAAGACAACGTGACAAGAAACTCAGAAGAATTGCAAAATTTGCTTTCGCAAACTTCCAGCGGGAAACGTGTGTCTAAACCTTCTGACGATCCTATTGCCGCAGTTAAAATACAAGACTTTAAAACAACGATTGACCACACTAAGACCCTAGAAAAAAACATTGCTTCCGACCAAGTTTGGGTTAACAAATCAGAAGACACAGTAAAAAGTATTAGCGATTTATTACTTCGCGTTAAAACACTAGGCTTACAAGGTGCCAACGACGCTATGCCTCTTGCTTCTCGTCAAAGTATTGCAAATGAATTAAAAGGAATTACCGAAAATTTAGTAAATCTTTCCAATACAAAACTAAATAATTTATACATGTTTTCCGGTACAAAAACTTTCACTCAACCGTTACACTTTAACAAAGCACTCACAAAAGGATCGTTTGGCTTTTCAGGTATATATTTAAAAAGTAAAGCAACGTTTCTGCCTGTAAATCGTAATAAACCACTTGGTTTAACAAAACCATCTGAATTAACAGATGATGACAAGGATAAACTTTATCAACTAACGTTTACACTTCGTAAACAAGATCCTATTACAAAGCAAGTTTTACCGCTAACAAAAGATAATCAGCCAATTACAGTAAATATTCCTTTAACAGGAAACGAAACTATACAAGATGTGATTGATGAAATTAACAAAGCGGCAATTAAACAAGGAAATTATAAAGAAAATGAAGGAGCACCTCTTGGATTTGACGTCAATTTCTACTCAAAATTAAATAAAAACAATGAATTCGCTATTTTCACCTCACCTGAGTGGAATATATCTATTAATCAGCAAGATCCTAGTGGCTTATTAAAAAAACTACAAATATATAATCCCTCAACAGGCAAGCAAGTTTTAGACAATGTTGACGGATCGCCTGATCAAGCGGCAGAAACCGTATCTAGTGAAATTGCACACAATCAAGAAATAATTCTAAACGATAAAATAAAAGCAACGTTTCACGGATATTCAAACGAAAAATACTTACTCAATGTCCTTAAAGGCGGGCATTACGGAGAAGCTCTCTATATTATTAGCGATGACGGTGGTAAAACATGGTCTGAGCCTAAAGTATTAAATAAAAAAATAGAAGTTTCCAATCCAGATGGAAAACCAAGTCGCAAGCTTACGCTTTCTTTTGATTCAGAAGAAAAAGATCCTTACTTTATGGAAGGCTTAGAAGTCTATTTCAAAGGAAATGAATACGCTTTATATGAAGGCAATAAGCAAGATAAGTCCGTTGTTCTTGATAACAATGTTAAAGCGTCGCTTAACACAAATGCACACGACTTATTTTTTGCTGGAGATGATAAAGATCGACTTAATGTATTTGAAACCTTATATGGTCTACAAATTGCATTAAATGAAGATGATACTGCCAATATTAACAAAAGTCTTAACGAATTAGATCAATCAATAAATCAAATTCTACGTCAAAGAGAAAATATTGCCAAAGTATCATTAGAACTTAAAAACAGTAAATTAAGAGTACAACAAGACTCGGATTCTGCTTTTAAGGGATTAGCAAAAGAAGAAGATTTAGACGTTGCTAAAGCTTCTATGGAAATTAACAATGCAGAGAATAGGCATCAAATTGCGCTGAATACTTCGGCGAAACTTATTCAACCGACATTACTTAATTTCTTACGCTAAAAATAAATAAAACGATATTAAAAGCTTACTAACGATAAAGAATTCTTTGAGTTAGTGCACCAAGGAAGGTTATATATGCTTATTCTTACAAGAAAAATAGGAGAAAGTATCAATATAGGTACTGAAATAAAAATTCAACTTATTGATATAAAAGGAAAACAAGTGCGAATTGGAATTGAAGCACCTGTTAACTATCCTATTCACAGAGAAGAAATTTATCAAAAAATATTAGAGGAAAATAAATCCGCAGCGACTACTTCTTCTGATATCAATGAATTTTCTAAACAGTGGAAAGCAAGAAGTGGCAAAGAAAAGGAATTCGATAAATAATTTAACTATTTTATTTAAAGGTTGTTTATGAAATACCAAACCATTCGTTTTGGAGAAATTGACGTTACTCCAGACAAAATTATAACTTTACCGGAGGGAATATTAGGTTTTCCTAATTGCACGAAATTTACTTTATTACAAGATAAGAAAATTGCTCCTTTTCAGGTTTTTCAATCTCTTGACTTTGCAAGTCTATCTTTTATTGTTGTAAATCCTCAAATTATTCGACCAGATTATCACTTTGATATAACGCAAAGCTCGCTAGCTCGTATCAACACAGATAGCCTAGAAAACTTAATTGTACTAGTAATTTTAACTATGTCTAAGAATATTAGTAATATTACGGCTAACCTACAAGGTCCGCTTATTATTAATACTAAAGACAGGCTAGCTTTTCAATCTGTCCTTGTAGACACAGAATACACAACAAAAGAACCAATTATGTTGTCGCCTGAACAAGGAATTGAACAACAAGAAGAACAAGACAACAACCAATCCACTGGTAGTTAATCTTGCGAACGTAGGCATACATATTATTATGTATGCTTATGCTATATCCTAAACTAGCCCACCTTTTCATCACTAAAAGCCTTTCTCTCATATAGAGACGTTAACTTTCTTGCAATATCTAAGAATAATCTATTCACATTGATAAGAATATTTTATTTGTAATAAGACCAAGCCTGTTTGCTAAGCAAATTAGAAACTTTAATTAGTCCTTACTTTTTGTTTTTTCTGTAATATGATAAACGGTAGCATCGTCTTCTATCTTGTCATCACCAAGAGTTAAGTCGTCTTCTACTTCTATATCTAACGGCGTTGCCTTTAATGTTTCTTGTAACATATCAGACAAAGAGGTTTCAAATGTGGTTTCTTTTTGGACTCGTGATAAAACGTCTAGGTTACTTTGTTTATTTATAATAGAATAAGCCTGCTCACCAAGTAAATCGGAAAGCTCATTATTCTCAACAAGATGAGCATCTGAAAGCTTGCCAATATTGCCAATAAAACTAGCAACCGTATAAATCTCACCACTAGGAGCAAACTTAGCGCAAAAAGAAGCCGCATCAAAAGCATTACCTATAATACTTTGACGATTTATAGACTGAGCTAATCTTCCCATTAATAAACTAGAATTTGCTATTCCTATACTAAAATCAATACTGCTATTCTTAAATAATTTTTTTTCCTTTGCTTCATAAGCTAGCCAACTTTGCAAAGCAACTGCCGTATTCATTGCTTGTTGATTCTTATCTGATCTATCAAAATACATATGTAACGTATTGCCTAGAAAACCAATAACAGAACCTTGTTGCTCTTGTACTACTTTTTCAACTTTAGCAACCCAATCATATAAAAAATCATATGACTTTTTATGTTTATTACTAATAACGTGTTTATGAAAATTTTGAATATACAAACAAACGTACACAGCGTCAAAATGGCGCACAGTAAGTCGACTAGGAAGTCCTATATTTTGGCTTTCTATCGGCTTAGACGGTTCCGCCGTTTCTTTCATAGTTTGCATTTTAGAAGCTACTTGATTAAACGTATCTACAAGAAAATGATTACGCTTTTGCGGCACTCGCACACTGAAATCATCTTGTAATAAACACCGTAGCCCTTCATATACCTGAAATTGTGGCAATGAAAAAATAAAAACAAAAAACAGAATAATACAAATAGCCAACAGAAGAAACAAGAAAGTAATCCACCAAAGTTGCGTAGCCATATTATCTAAGATATAGTTATAACTTAACATAACTTCAACTACGTCTTGCAACTCCACGCCACTAGCGCGTACGCCTCTAACATGATATAAAACTTGTATTGTACGATATTGCTTACTATCTTTTTGGTATATAATACGATATGATTGTTGCGGTTGATCCATTAATTTAAAAATCTTATTTCGTAAACCGTTGCGAATCAACTTAGATTCTAAATTAGCATGTGTACTAATCTTAAAATAACCGTTATTAATAACGGATAAACTAACAAATTGACTCCCATTAACCGCCGCTTGTTTCTCCAAAGATTTTAACATAACGTCGGCTTCTGTAAGATCGCCTTGATGTCTTTCCACTGAATCAGCAATTAAAGCTGCTGTTTGCAAAGCGTATTGTTGTAATTTTTGAATTTCTCCTTCACTCATAGACGGAAGAAAAAACAGCCTCATAATAACGGCAACTACAATAATAAAACTACAAATACTTAACGCTACATGCCAAGAAATTTTATTTTGTTCTGCAAATCGCATATAATTCCTATTAATTATTTAATTAGCTTTTTTTAGATTCCATATCAGTAAACACAACGCGATACATTTCATCTATCGTCGTGAGCCCTTGTAATATTTTTTCACAACAAGCATAACGTAGTGTAATCATATTTTCTTTTAATGCTATACTACGTAATTGCGCAGCATTATCACCGCGCATAATCCCTTGCCGTATATTGTCACTCACTTGAAGTAATTCAAAAATACCAACACGCCCTTTGTATCCTGTATGGCGACATTCTTCACATCCATTTCCGGCATATAAAACACCTTGGTAATCTTGTAAAAGGTCTTCCGGGAAATCCATTTGTAATAGTTCTTCTTTCATATAAGGAACAGGAGCACGACATTTATCACAAATTTTACGTACTAAACGTTGCGCTAAAATAGCCGTAACCGTACTACTAACTAAAAAAGGTTCTATTCCCATATCAATCAGACGAACTACACTAGAAGCCGAATCATTCGTATGTAAGGTACTAAAAACTAAATGCCCTGTTAGCGCTGATTGAATAGCAATTTGAGAAGTTTCCGCGTCTCTCATCTCCCCAACCATAATAATATCCGGATCTTGACGTAACATAGCACGTAACCCTTTCGCAAAAGTAACGCCTAGCTTTTCATTAACTTGCATCTGTCCGTATAAATCAATCTGGTATTCAACAGGATCTTCAATAGTAACAATATTTTTTTCTTCCGCATTAATTTGTTGCAAAGCCGAGTACAAAGTTGTTGTTTTTCCCGAACCTGTTGGACCGGTCACTAACACAATACCGTGCGGTTGCGAAATACTATGTAACAAAGCTTCGTATACTTTTTGCGGCATTCCCACCTCAGACAAAGCGGTAAGACCTTGTCCTTGATGTAATAAACGAAGCACCGCTTGTTCCCCATGTGCCGTTGGAATAATAGACACACGAATATCCACTTTCTTACCGGCAAGCATAACCATAGAACGCCCGTCTTGCGGTTGATTTTTAACGGAAATATCCAACTTAGACATAACCTTTATTCTGTTGATTAAAGGCATATGCGCCGCACGCGGTACTTTTGTAACTAAATGTAAAACGCCGTCTATCCTATTTCGTACAAGCGTTTCTTTTGAAAGTGGCGTAACATGTACGTCTGACGCACCGTCTTTAAGCGTTTGAAATAAAATAGAGTTCATTAAACGTTTAATTGGCTCTTCGTCATCAACGTCAAGAAGATCTTCCGTTTCTGCAACGCCTAGTTCACTTAATTGCAGTAAGTCTTCATCTTCTTCCAAAATCTCGGCGGCTTCTTCTGCTGATCCGGCACTTCGATCATAGGTACGATTTAAAACGTTAATAATTTCCACACTTTTTGTTAGCGTAATGCTAAACATATCATAGCCTAATTCTAGCGCTAATTGTTCATATGGAAAAGAAGGATATATATCAGCTACGGCAATAAAAAGAGTATTAGCTTCCACTAGATAGGGATAGCATAAAAATTTCTTTAAAAATCGTAAAGCTATTTTTTCAGTACAATGTTTACGCAACTCTGGCGACGCATCTGGCAATTTATCAAGATAAGGCAACTTGAAAATACTAGCAACAATTTTTTGAAAATCTTGTTCTTTAATCAAGTCTGATTTTAAAAGCTGTTCTTTAAAATCATGATTTCTTTGCCTACTACGTTCTACTATCGAATCTAGCTGTTCTTTAGGAGCTAATTTTTTAGTAAGAATCGCTTCAACAATCTGATCTTCAATTAAAGGATACGACATAATTTAATAATAAAAATGTAATGTTAAAAAGCTCTTTTTTCTTTTTTACGCAAAGTATGATTAATACCTGTATCTCGTTGAAATTGTATTAATTCATGTAAAGTTTTAATTTGTTTATCTGCAAGTTTCTTTAAAAATTGTTGCAAGTAAAAAGCGGCGGCTTCCACATCTGGCATGGCTCTATGTCTATTAATTAAAGGATATTCAAAATGCTTAGACAAGCCTTTAATGCCACAAGATCGAACGTTAGGCAACAACTTTCTTGCCAAGCGAAACGTACATATTTCTATATAAGGATCTAAATAAGGCAAGTCTTCTTGTTTTAAAACATGATTTAAAAATAAAAAATCAAATTTAGAATTATGCGCAACAAAAACACTTCCTTTTACAAATTCACTAAACAAAAGAATAACTTCATGAATAGTCGCAGCCCCGGCAACGTCAGCATCTGTAATATGCGTTAATTTTTGGATATTCGTAGGAATACGCTGCTCCGGATTAACTAACATACTAAACGAATCAATTAATTGCCCGTCTTTTACTTTTTGAGCTGCAATTTCAATAACTTTATCCTTTCCCATAATAGGACCGGTCGTTTCTATATCTGTAATTACAAAACTAGTGTCCTTAATAGATTGATTTGCAACAAAATAAGAAAGATCCGTTATTTGCCATCTGTCTTCTGCCGTTTGTATATACTTACTATCAGTTTCTAGGGTTCGCTTAATGTCTTGTATTTTAATATGTCTAAAATAGCTACGTAAAAATATAGCAATACTGTTAATATGCAATTCTTTTGTGCTATGAAATAAAAGATAAAAAAGCATTTCTTGCATAAATATTCCAGTATAATGTCAATATAGTTTTGTATTTACTTTACTAAATTTTCATATACTATAGCAAGTCATCTTTATAAAATCGTACGTTCCGTTGTCAAAACCGCTTATTTATTTGCTTTATGCGTTAAATATTTCAAGATTTCTCTTCTTGATTTTGGCATAACAACAGATTGTAACCAATCTTGTGTAGGGAAAATGTGGGGATCTGTTTGTACTGAAATAAACATACCGTCTTCTAATAATTTTTCAGAAGGATAAAAAACTTGATCAATCACACCGCCACTACAATGCAAGCCTACTTCTGTGTGAATAGAAAAAGCAAAATCTAAAACAGTAGCACCGTAACGAAATTCTTTAATATCGCCTTTTTCCGTAAAAACTTGTATTAATTTTTGTTTGTTACGAAGAAAAATATCGTCTATACGTAAATCTTTATATCGATTGGAAGCATCGTGTAACGTATCAAAATATATTTCAAGAAAATTTTTATATAATGCAGAGGTATACGTTTTTTCTCGCATTAAAGCTAACACCCCCATACGATTTGTATTATAAAACCTAGAAGTCATAATGTGAAAGGTCATAGGAATACCGTCTATCACCACTTGTGTAATAAGCGCACGCCAACCGTTTGCCATTGGATTAGATACATAATCACGTAAAGACAAAGGAATTGACACAAAATTAGTATGTAATAAACCAAGTACTTTGTAACAATCTTCTACTTCTTTCGTTTTAATAATAATTTTATCAAATGATTTTTGTACGTTTTGATAGGATTTATTCAAAATCAAATCACTTACTTTCGTATATTCAGGACGAATAGAATCAATAATTGTATCCGGCAATAACTCTACTAGGATTTTTAAAATAATCTCTAGTACTCCTTCGCTACTTGCTTGTACTTGCGCTAGTCTAGAAGCAATCCTCGCATACAGCTGAGGATATAAACAAGCATACGAACGATTACGTAATTCAGTGGCTAACTCACTCGTCCCTAAGCCTTCTGCTATTTCACTATACACAAGCAAAGTTTCTCGTGTAATCTTTTTCTGTTTTGCACGACGTAAAGCTTTTATTTCTAGTAGATTATCTAATCTATCTATAAGCTTAATAATAATAATACGAACGTCGTACATACCTCCTTCAATTATCTTGTACCAAGTTAAATTCTGTGATTCTTTAACTTTAGTCAAAGCTTTCACCATATGAAGTACAGTAGGTCCGAACTTTTCTTCTATTGTCTCTGGAGAAACGTTAGAATCTTCAATAACATCGTGTAAAAGGCAAACAATAATACTTTCAATATCAAGTAAATATTCGCTTGCTGTTAACGCCATGCGTAACGGATGGATAATATAAGGGACCCCGCTTTTACGCAATTGCCCTTCATGCGCTTTTTCAGCAAATTCAATTGCTTGTTGCACACGTTTTAACTCTAGCCCCGAATCTAAACTATGTCGTTGTATGGATATAGTTAACTTCCTTTTACATTCTTCTAAAGTAACTAAATTGCTTAGCAAAATCATTTAAATCCTAGCTATAATTTTATTAAAATCAAAAACGTATAATATAAACTAGTTCCTTGTTCTAGGCGGCGGATAGGTAGCACAATATCCTTGTTCTAAAGCGGGAACAGTTGCGGTTTGGTCTTTATAGGCTTGGTCTTTAATTCTATTATACTGTTCGCAAATATTAATTCGTAAGCGCTGCGTTTGATAAAAGAAGCGATATACGTGTTGAATACGATATTGTATATTATATAAGGACACAATAGCATTTTTATATAAATTAGCGGCATACTCTAAGTATTCTTTTTTCTTAGATTTTTGATAACTTCTATAATAGAGGTTCCCTTGATCCACTTGGTGTTGAATTTTATAAATCTCTTGTGCAAAAGGATAACTTCTATCATATTGTGGCAAAACGGCATATAGATTGGAAGCGTACGTACTTAATATAAACAATCCGCCAATAACAAGTATCACTTTATATTTATTCATATTTTTATTCTAACACGGCTATTTTTCTTTTTTAATCTACTTAAATAAGTTTAGACTATTATAATTAACATATTAAATTTTATAAACCAAGTTAGAAAGACTTTAATGTACTCGCTTCTTCAAAAGTCAGGTAACTTATTCGTTTATACAGTAAATCAGGATGAAACAACTCTACTTTCACATTTGTTTGTTGTTTATCCATTTTTAATTCACACCCTTTTTCTAGATCATTTAAAATAGATAACAATAACTTAGCTGATTCTATTTGTGTTAATAAACCCGTTTTTTGCGTCCATTCTTCATAGTTTTTATTTCTTGAAAGCTTGTGATCTTGTATTAAAGTAACTAAATTTTTAAGATTCATTTTATCTATAATTATATAAAATATAAAACCGGTTTTCTTTGCTAAGATAAGATATATAATTTATTCAACTACTATACCTTAACTTAGCTATTTAATACAAGAAAAAAATAAATTAATGCCATTCGTACAAAAACACCGTTTTCAGCTTGCTTAAAATATAACATTCTTGGATCGTTGTCTACGTCAACCGCTATTTCGCCGCAACGTGGCAACGGATGTAAAACAAAGGCATTCTTTTTTATAAGCGGTAAACAACTTGTATCAAATTGATACGTATTTTGCACCGATTCATACATATTCATATCAGCAAACCTTTCTCTTTGAAAACGAGTCATATAAATACAATCTGACTCAGCAATTGCCTTTTTGAAATCTACTTCATTCCGCCATTTTATTTGATGCTTTTCTAAAATAAAAAGAACGTCTTCACTCATTTTACATTGTGGCGGCGCAACAAAAATAATATTTGGCTTATAAAACTGGGCAAGTAAACAAGAAAGACTCCGAACTGTTCTGCCATGTAAAAGATCGCCTACCATGCAAATAGTAAAATCATTCAGGTCAACACCTTGTTCATATATAGTAAACAAATCAAGTAACGCTTGGCTTGGATGCTCGCCTGCGCCGTCTCCTGCATTTAAAATAGGAATAGATGAAACAGACGCCGCTTTTTTAGCCGTACCTATTTCAAAATGACGTAAAGCAATAATATCACTATAATACGAAAGTACTTTGACCGTATCTTCTATAGTTTCTCCTTTGGTAGCTGACGAATCAGCTCTTGCGTCTTCTGTTGTAATGACACTTCCTCCAAGACGTAACATTGCCGATTCAAAAGAAAGCCTTGTTCTTGTGGAAGGTTCAAAGAAAATAGACGCTAATATTTTACCGGTTACCTTGCACTCTTGCGGTTTTTGTTTTATTCTTTGAGTCAAACTTAGCAAATTATCTAACCATTCTTTGGATAAACTTTGCGTATCTATAAGATGCTTCATACGTATGAAAATATTATATTATTATATTAATTAAAAAAGCTGCCTTATTTAGTTAACTATTATACTGCTTTTTTCTTTTTTAATAAAGTACTATTATCACCTTATTTTTTAATACTAAATAAATCATTATTTTATATGAAAAATCAACAAACTACCTATTGGGAAATTTTCTTCTCTTGTCCAAATGCACTAGCTGAATTAGCGCAATTCTATTGTTTTGAAAACGGGGCGCTTGGTGTGGAAGAAATACAAACAAACCACAACGTAATCTTGTATAAAGCTTTCTTTAAAGAAAAAACAGACCTTTCTTTTCTTCTTACGCTGCAAGACGTAATGATAGTAGAAGAAAAGGAAAAGCAAACGGAGAATTGGCAAGAAAATTGGAAACAACACTTTACGGCGTTATATATTAAAGACCGCTATTGCATTCATCCACCATGGGAAGCTAATGAAGAAAACTATAAAAACATAGTCATTATGCCGGGAATGGGTTTTGGTACCGGTTTTCATGAGACAACAAACTTAGCATTACAAAATCTGGCTTGGGTAAGTGACGAAACAAGTTTAAAAAACGTCTTAGATATCGGCGCTGGATCGGGGATTCTTTCTATTGCCGCACTACACGAAAAAGCAGACTTAGTAACCGCATTAGAAATAGACGAAGACGCCTTACCGGAGATACAAAGTAACTGTAAGTTGTCCGGTTTTAACGAAGACACGATTGAAATACAACTTGGTAGCACAGACAGTATTACAAAAAAATATAATACTATTATAGCTAACATTACAGGCGACGTTTTACTGCAACTTGCCGCAAGCATACAGTCTTTACTTTTACCGCAAAGCTACCTTATTTTAAGCGGTATTACCCAAACCTATTTAGAAGATCTATACCAAGCTTTTGCAACGTACAAACATTGCCTTACAACGCAAGACGGTATGTGGCACAGTATCGTATTTTATAAAACAGGTAATTAACTTAACTATATAAATGAAACTGAATACCTATACTGGCACAAGCTATCCTTTTGGTTGTACGAAACAAAACGAATTATACAATTTTAGTCTCTATAGCGCAAAATACTGGGAAGTTACGTTAGAGATTAATCATAAAGGAGAGAACTTTCTTTTCCCTTTAGATGTAAAGGAAAATAAAACCGGCGATATATGGCATATTGCCATAGATGGATTAAGCGAACCTTTTTCTTATCGTTATCTTCTTAGCGGGACCTATGCCGAAAAAACCTATACTGCTATTCCCGTTGCCGACCCCTATTCTCTTTTACTAGAATCAAATCAAAAAAACAGCCATTCTCCTTTTACAACTTCGCTTTGGAGTGTTTTTGAAACAAACAATTTTAATTGGGAAGGCGACAAGCCGTTAAACTATCCTTTATCTGAATGTATTATTTATGAAATGCACGTGTCTTGTTTTACAAAAGACGATTCAAGTCAAGTAAGGCATAAAGGCACCTTCCAAGCTATAGAAGAAAAAATTCCATATCTACAAAAGCTAGGTATTACAAGTATAGAGTTAATGCCTGTTTTCTTTTTCAATCCAACAAAGTGGCGACCTGATTCATCTAATAAAGATATAGTTGACATATGGGGCTACAATCCCTTACATTTTCATATGCCACATACGCCCTATAGTACGGGAAAAGGACTTCAAGTAATACAAGAATTACAATCTTTAGTAAAAGCATTACATAAAGCTAAAATAGAAATTATTCTTGACGTTGTTTTTAATCACACCGGTGAATTCTTGGAAAAAGAGTACACAGGTTTAAACGCCTTAGCACAAGAAAGCTATTTTATTCTTGATAAAAACAAAGAACATACAAGCCATACCGGTTGTGGTAACACAATACAAGCAAACGATCCGCGGACAACAGAGCTACTTATACACGCGCTTCGCTATTGGGTTACAGAAATACATATAGACGGATTTCGTTTTGACCTTGCTTCAAGTTTAACAAGAAACGAATCCGGCAAACCCATGCCATTTCCGCCTTTCATAGAAGCAGCGGCAAAAGATCCTATATTAGCAAATACAAAATTAATAGCCGAACCTTGGGACGCTGGCAACTTAAGGCAAACCGGTCTCTTTCCCGCGTTTCATCGCTGGGCAGAATGGAATGATACGTATCGCGATACAATACGTCAATTTATCTTAGGAACACAAGGCATACTCCCTTTAGTTGCTAATTGCTTATCTGGCAACGAAGGCATGTTTGCCCATTCGGCAAGGGACTCTTCTTTTTCTATTAACTTTATCACCTCTCACGACGGTTTTACATTATACGATCTTGTTTCCTATACAAATAAGCACAATGAAGCAAACGGAGAAAATAACCAAGACGGAACAAATAATAATTATTCATATAATCATTCTATAGAAGGCGAAACAACCGACCTAAAAGTCCAAGCAATACGAAAAAAACAAATCGTTAATATGGCGTGTCTTCTTTTGCTTAGTCTTGGTACGCCTATGATTCTATTTGGTGATGAAATCGCAAGAACACAAAAAGGAAATAACAATACTTGGAATCAAGATTCAAAATTAACTTGGTTTCCATGGTATCAAATGGAAGAAAATAAAGACTTACTTTTATTTTGGCAAAAAATGATAGCTTTACGTAAGCAACGTAGTTATTGGAAAGATCCTTCTTTTTTCACAGGAAAAAAACAAGGTATATATCATATAGAAGATATTTCATGGCATGGATTAAAGCCTTATACGCCTGATTTCACAAAAGGCAAACCTATGCTAGGCGTGTTATGGACACCAAGAGGCAAACAAGCAACAAAGAACGAACCTTGCCTTTATATGGCGTGTAATTTTGATATAAAAGAGCAAACCTTTACTCTTCCCGTGCTTCCTATGCCAGGCAAGTGGTATTGTATTTTACAAACAAACAAAATAGAAGACTTTATACAAAATAAAGAAATCGCCCATTTTACTGCGACTATTACAGTAGAAGAAAAAACAATTGTCTTACTTTACTATAAACCGGAGTAAGACTATTTTTCTGTTGTGTCTTTACGTTTATCTACTTTAAAATATTGCACTATATGAGCTAAAACAGACAGACTAAGAAAAGGACCCCATAATAAAGGCACAGTAAACAGAGCAATTACAATAATCAGCGCAACAAAAGGAAGGCAAGCTAAAAGAATAGTATACATAGATCTAAGAAAAAAAGTGTATTCATACTATAGTTTAATTTCACTTTACTACAAACTTAATTGTAATAGCAATATTTTATTTAGTTTTTACATACTGTTTTATTGCAAAACAATGTATTTTTAGTTATAATTTTTTTTAATATTAAAATAAACCCACCTTATTTAACCATTACTCCTTAATCAAATAATGAATATAGCCTGTTTAGACCTAGAAGGTGTTTTACTTCCTGAAATATGGCAAGAAGTAGCTAAAGTAACAAATATAGACGAATTAAAATTAACAACAAGAGATATACAAGACTATGACGAATTAATGCAATATCGTCTTAATTTATTAAAAAAACATAACCTTAGTTTATTAGATATACAAAAAGTTATCCAAACGCTAGAACCGCTGCAAGGTGCCGAAGCTTTTCTTTCTTGGTTAACTTCACAAACGCAAGTTATTATTTTATCCGACACATTTATTGAGTTTGTCCAACCTTTATTACCTAAACTAAACAACCCTACTATTTTTTGTCATAATCTAGAAGTGAACAAAGCTAATCAAATTACAGGCTACAAACTTCGTTTGCCCAATCATAAACAAAAAGCAGTGGAAGCTTTTCATTCTCTTAATTTCACAACAATCGCAACAGGCGATTCGTTTAATGATACTAATATGCTACAATCTGCCCATTTTGGTATTTTCTTTTGTCCTTCGCAAAAAACGATAAATGCTTTTCCTTCCATTCCAATAGCTCATAACTATGATGAATTAAAGCAAGCTTTTGCAACGCAACTAGCATTACAAAATACATCTTCTATATAAATATTATTTTACATTTTTCATAAAATATGACTCAACCTAGTTTTTTAGACTGTATTAAATCCTCTACGTTACTACTTGACGGAGCCATGGGCACTATGATTCAAAACTTGAATCTAACGGCGCAAGCCTATGGCGGTGAAAAGTTTGAAATGCTAGCTGATTTACTAAGCTTGTCTAGAAAAAAGGAAATAGAAGCAATTCACTATGCTTATTTTGAAGCTGGCGCTAATGCCGTAGAAACTAATACGTTTGGCGCTAACAAACTCAGACTAGAAGAGTTTGACTTTACGCAACTAGACGTAAGCAACTTCCCTAAAGAACTAGATACAAATGATATTCATTCTATTGTGTCTTTGCTTAACGTTCGTTCCGTTCAAATTGCAAAGCAAGCTTTAACAAAATATAAACAAACAAAAGAATATGACGGACGTCCTTTGTTTATATTAGGAAGTGTCGGTCCGTCTAATTATATTCTTTCTAGTACGCAAGCCGACTTAAAAAAGGCAACGTTTGCCCAAATAGAAGAAAACTTTTTTGAACAGACTCTAGCGTTAACACAAGCCGGCGCAGATGCTATTTTACTTGAAACACAACAAGACGCACTAGAATTGAAAGCCGCTATTTTTGGCGTAAAAAAAGCTTTTGAGGCAAGTAATATTACATTACCGATTATTGCGCAAGTAACGGTTAACGAGTTTGCTTGTATGCAACTTTTTAACACTGAGCTACTAGCTGCCATTACGACCGTTGCGTCTTTGCCTATTGATATGTTTGGCATTAACTGTTCTATTGGACCAAAACAAATGGTATCGTTTGTTAAATTGATTTCTGAATACTGTCCTATTCCCTTTTCTGTTATCCCTAATGCCGGCATGCCTAAACTAGAAAACGGACAAACTATATTTGACGTTCCAAAAGAAGAGTTTAGCGAAATTGTGGCAAGCTTTTCCACAAAATACGGAGCTAGCCTTGTTGGCGGTTGTTGCGGAAGCTCGCCTGAGTATATACGTTTATTAGCTTTACAATTAAAAGACACAGTCAGAGCAGAACGTCATATTAAAGAAACAGTGTTTGTTAGCGGTCCTCAATATGCTATTCCTTTAGATAGTACGGACAGCTTAATTCAAATTGGCGAACGACTGAATATACGCGGTTCCAAAAAAGTACGACTTGCCACAGAAAACGACGATGCAATCGACCATAGTGTACTTGAAGAAGTTATTCAAGAACAAATTAATGATTTAGGAATAAAAATCATTGATGTTTGTATGGATTCGAATCAAATTGACACAACAAAAACACTCTGCTCAGTTATAGAAAATCAAACTTACGATTTTACCGGCGCTATGTGTATTGATTCATTTGATATAGAAGCGTTAGCACAAGCCATTTCATACTATCCCGGACGTCCTATTATTAACTCTATTTCTTTAGAAGAAGCAAGCAAAGGCGTTTCTAAAATAGATGCTATTCTCCAAGAAACGGCGCAACACCAGCCTATATATATTGCCTTAACAACAGACGGAGAAGGTCCGGCAATAACAGCAAAAAAGAAAGTAGAACTAGCAGAACAAATTATTACAAAGGCAAAAGAATATCATATTAATCCTAATCAAATTTTAATTGACGTTAATGCGTTTCCTATTGGAACGGAAACAGATCCTAACATGAACTTTGCCGTTGAATCACTTAACGCCATTGGTCCTATTAAAGCATTGGCAAAAGGCTTAAAAACAACAATCGGCATTGGCAATTTAACAAACGGTTTAGCCAAAAAACCGTATATGAGAAAAATTCTTACTTCTGTGTTTTTACACGAAGCAACGCAAAGAGGGCTAGACGCCGCCATCATTAATCCTAATCATTATGCACCTGTAAGTAGCTTTGAACCAAACGACGTTACTTTAGCAAATAAAGTTATCTTTGAAAAAGATATGGACGCCTTTGCTGAACTAGAATCTATCGCATTAGCAAAAAAAGGAGTCAAGCTTACTAAGAAAAATACATATGAAGAGCTTTCTATAGAAGAAAGTATCCGCCAAAAAATCAAAGACGGATATAAACATAAACAAGAAGGCGTTGTAGAATATAATAATAAACAATACAGCTACAGCGATTCTATTATTATCTCCGTTGTTTCTCTGCTTCATAAAGATATTAAACCGTTAGATATTATTAACGACCATTTAATGCTCGCTATGAACGAGCTAGGCGATGATTTTGCGCTTGGTAACGTTTCTTTACCGCATCTTCTTAAATCGGCGGATATAATGAAACAAATAATGTCTTTCCTAGAAGAGATTATGAAAGAAGGAAAGGATTCAAAACAAACAAAAAAAGCAAAAATTGTATTAGGAACTATGTACCAAGACGTACATAGTATAGGAAAAGACTTAGTTAAAACTTTATTTCAAAACTACGGATATGAAGTAATAGATTTAGGAGTACAAGTAGAACCGGAAAGATTCGTACAAACGGCAATTAAAGAATCAGCCGATGCTATTGGCATGTCCGCTTTATTAGTACAAACTTCAAATCATATGACAAAAGTAGCGCAGCTATGTCGTGAAAATAATTTAAATATTCCTTTATTAATAGGCGGGGCACCGGTTAATCATAAACACGCCGCTTTTGTTAGCCGTGAACTTTCTGAAGACAAAACAATTAATCCTCTTGTTTTTTATAGCGCTTCTGCCATGACTGGCGTAACTATTATGAATCAATTTTGTAATGAAACGACAAGAAAAAAGTTACTAGAAGCAAATAAAATAAAATTAGAATCAACACAACAAAGGAACACAAAGCAAAAAGAAAAAACAAGTCTATTACTTGAAAACTTGCCTAAAAGAACAGTAGACACAACGTTGCTACCTAAAATTAAAATACAACTTCCATGGGAGCAAAACTATCAATTTAAACCGACTCAATTTATAGATTTCATTAATCGTAAAAATTTATTTAGCCTCAATTGGCGATACGGTTCTCAAGCAACTAGAAAAAGCAGACAAATTACCGATGCGGAACTAGAAGAAAAACTACTTTCTTTACTAACGTTAGCAGAGCAAAAAAATTATTTTTCTATACAAGGTATTTGCGGGATCTTTCCTTGTCGTAAAGAAGGAAGTAGCCTTTTTATTTATAATGAAAAGACAAAAAAAGAAGAAGAAATACCGTTCTCTTATATTATTGGCGGCACAAAACAAGATATTTTTACAGTTGCCGACTATTTTGCAAAACAAGGATATATTGGCATACAACTAGCGACTGCCGGCGACCTGACACAGGCAATTAAAGAACTAGAAGCCGATATGGAAACAGTTTGGTTACTACAAGGTTTAGCTAATCGTATAGCAGAAGATACGGCGAATTTTCTTACTAAGCAACTAGAAAAAACCTGCAATAGTAATCATGCTTTTTTGCGCTATTCTCCGGGATATCCATCTATGCCTAATTTAGAATATAATCACCTTATAGTTTCTATTTTTCAAAATCCAATCAACGTAGAAACAACGGAAGGCGGCGAATTCAATCCAACTTGTTCGACCGGGGCTTTTGTCAGTTTCCATCCTAACGCTAGCTATTCGTAAGCTTTATTATAGCGGGGGATTGCCCAAATAATGATCACGAAAATAATTTATTATCTCGTGTAACTGTTCTTGTATTGCTATGAGCTCTATATTAGAATCGTTCGCTTTATTTACTTTTATCTTTTGTGCAATTATCTTGCTTAAAGTCAAAAGTTGTTCGTTCTCTTTTTTTACACCAGAATACAAAGTTTGATATTGTCTTGTTAACAAACTACTTTGCGTTAAAGCAAAAATGCGACTACGTAAATTTGACCAATCAACAATAGGTTTAGCAATATAATGCATTGCTCCTTCCAAAAAAGCTTTATTTTTATTCGCCTGCTCTTGGTTACTTGTAATAAACATAAAATAAAACGCCGGGCTTGTAGGTTTATATAAATTCAACCTTTCTAATAGCTCAAAACCGTTAATAACGTCCGTTTTCAACTCAGAGAGAATAACTAAAGGCGCATATTTTTTAAATAATTGAAAACCTTCTTTAATTGTTTTTGCACTTAGTAGCGTAAAACCCCAATCTTGGAAATGAGATTGCATTACATCATGAAAGGCTTGATTTTCATCAAATAATAGTATATATTTAATATTATCTTGTAATTGATTCATTGATAAACTTAAAAATAATTTTTATATTGTTTTTGCATAATAATGCATTATATCATATTGTTTTAACAAAGAGTTAAAAATTATTATAAAAAAAAGTAATTTTTTATTTGACAAACGAAAATAAACAATATATTATCTAAAAATAAAGTAAAAAAACAATAGCACTTTATATCAAGTGGGGCCAGTAGCTCAGCTGGTTAGAGTACATCCCTGATAAGGATGGGGTCGGTGGTTCGAGTCCACCTTGGCCCACCATAAGGGGCTTTTGTTATTTAAGTTATGTTGTTGGGGGATTAGCTCAGCTGGGAGAGCACCTGCTTTGCAAGCAGGGGGTCAACGGTTCGATCCCGTTATCCTCCACCATTATCTCTAACTCTATAATTACAGTGCAGGTGCGTAGCTCAGCTGGGAGAGTACTACCTCGACACGGTAGTGGTCGGCGGTTCGATCCCGCCCGTACCTATATTATACCCTCTTTTATATTTGTTTTGAATAGGAGTAACTTATAGTTATACAACGTAAAAGAATTGTACAAAAAACTAATTCACTTAATACGAGAGTAAACAACGAAATCTCTGCTAAAGAAGTTCGTATTATTAATCAAGATGGAGAACAACTTGGCATTGTTGCTATTGCTAAGGCTCTTGAATTAGCTGAAGAAGCCGGGCTTGACCTTGTTGAGGTTAGTGAAAAATCGGTTCCTCCCGTATGTCGTATAATGGATTTTGGTAAATTTAAATACCAACATCAAAAAAAACAACAAGAGGCTAAGAAAAAGCAAACTGTTATTAAATTAAAAGAAATTAAACTTCGTCCTAGAACGGAAGATCATGATTTTAATTTTAAAATAACTCATGCTAAACAATTTCTTGCCGACGGTAATAAAGTAAAAGTTACAGTTCAGTATAGAGGAAGGGAACTTGCTTATACATATCTTGGTATTGCTTTGCTAGAAAAATTCAAAGAACAACTTAAAGATATTAGCGAAGTGGAAACAGAACCAAAAGCAGAAGGGAAAACAACTCAAATGATATTAGCGCCAAGTAAGGTTTAATATCTATCAGTTTTTATTTTAACAGGAATTTATCATGGCGAAATATAAATTAAAAACAAAAAGCTCAGCTAAGAAACGTTTTAAATTCACAGGTACAGGAAAAATAAAGCGTAAAAAGGCATATTTACGCCATATTCTAACTAAAAAATCACCTGGTTCAAAACGTAATTTACGTCAAGCCGGTCTTATTTCAGATGTAGATAGCGCTTCTATTAAGCGTATGATGCCTTATCGTTAACCTAATATTTTATCTAGAGGTATTTATGGCTAGAGTCAAACGAGCTGTTCATAAAAGAAAAAAAATTAATGCTTTACGAAAAGCAGCAAAAGGATATCGTGGTAAAAACAGAAATACTGTTCGTGCTACAAAAACTGCTGTTGAACGTGCTAATATCTATGCGTATCGTGATAGAAAAACAAAAAAACGTACTTTCCATAGATTATGGATTTTACGCATTAACGCAGCCGCAAGAGAAAATGGATTAAGTTATAGTCGCTTTATTCACGGTTTATCTACAGCAGGAATTGAACTTGATAGAAAAACATTAGCTGATTTAGCAATGCATGATTCGGCTGCTTTTGCTCAGTTAGCTGAAAAAGCTAAAGAACAAATCGCTGCTTAAGCGTTCTAGATCTGTACTTTCTTTATTAAGCCTACTTTTTTAAGTAGGCTTTTTTATTATCTTTTATTGCCTCACCAGACATAAAACTTATTACTCTTACATTTATTATATGTATGGTAATAGAACTTTATATTCGTCCTATATATTTGAATAAGCCTGCCTTTGTTTCCGTAGCCCTATGTTACATTTATTGTATGGTGGTAGATCATTAGTCTATAACTAAATCCTTTCACGAGAATGCAGTATTTGAATAAGCCTGCCTTTGCTTCCGTAGCCCTATGTTACATTTATTGTATAGTGGTAAATCATTAGTTATAAACTTTATCTTCGTAACTAAATCCTTTAACGAAAATGCAGTATTTGAATAAGCCTGCCTTTGCTTCAGCAGGCTTTATGTTTATTGTGAAGATAAATATTATTTATAAACTTTATATTCGTCTATAGCTAATATTCCTAAACGAGGATCACGCTCTAATGCGGCTATAATATGTTTAGCAAGCTGCAAGTTAGTTAGCAACGAGACCCCGGAATCTACAGCTTGTCTTCTTAAACTATAGCCTTGTTCTTTACTTTGACTTGACGAACTAGGAATACTAATCACTAAATCAAAATTAACGTTATGTAGGACTTTGCTAATATCCTCTGTCTGTTTATTTATCTTAGAAGAAATAGGTACAACATCAATACCTTTATCTTGAAAGAAAGTATACTCTTCCTCATCTACATAAATAGTATAATTCATAGCTTGCATTTTTTGCATAGATTCAAGAAAATCATGCCTACCTGGTTTTGAAGATATAGAAACAAGCACGGTTTTAATATTGCGACAAAATCCAATAGAATACATAGCTTTAAGTAACGCTTCATGAAAGGTTTTACCTAAACAACCAACTTCTCCGGTAGACGCCATTTCCACCCCAGAAATAGGATCCACGCCAATCAATCTTGGAAAAGAAAAGAAAGGTGCTTTAACCCCAACATAAGGCAGATCTAAAAAAGAATGGCGCGGCGTAGAGACTTCGTCTTCTAAAATAGCTCTTGTTGCTAATTCAATCAAATTGTATTTACAAATTTTAGAAACAAAAGGAAAACTCCGGCTTGCTCTTAGATTACATTCAATAACTTTAATATGATTATTTTTAGCTAAGAACTGAATATTTAACGGACCGGTAATATGCAACGCCATTGCAATCTTAGCGGCAACACGTTGAATACGTCGAATAGTTTCAATATAAACGTGTTGCGGAGGAAAGACTAAAGTTGCATCACCTGAGTGAATACCTGCATTTTCAATATGTTCTGAAATCGCACTAGCTAAAATTTTCCCATTTTTGGCAACGGCATCTAATTCAATCTCTTTTGCTTTTTGTAAAAAGTTAGATATAACAACAGGATGATCAACAGAAACTTGCGTTGCTTTGTCTAAGAATCTTTCTAGCTCGTCATCATCTACAGCAACACCCATTGCAGCGCCACTTAAAACATAAGAAGGACGTACTAACACAGGATACCCTACTTTATGTGCAAATTCTTTTGCCGCAGTTAAATCTGTTAACTCACTCCATTCCGGTTGATCTATATGCAACTCGTCAAGCATGCTAGAAAATTTATGTCTATCTTCAGCACGATCAATTTGCATTGGCGAAGTTCCTAAAATATTAGCGCCCATATGATGTAATGGCAAAGCAAGGTTATTAGCAACCTGTCCGCCCATAGAAAGAATAATGCCGTGTACCTTTTCTTTTTCATAAATATCCATTACTGTTTCTTGACGTATTTCATCAAAATACAATCGATCTACTTCATCATAATCAGTAGAAACCGTTTCTGGATTATAATTAATTAAAATAGCTTTATACGAGCTATCTCTTATTGTTTTAACTGCATTAACACAACACCAATCAAATTCTACTGAGCTTCCAATACGGTACGTTCCCGATCCAAGTACAAGAATACTGTTATGCTGCGCTATAGGAACGTCGTCTTCTGTTGCATTGTAGCTTAAGTATAAATAGTTTGTTTTAGCCGGATACTCTCCGCCAAGCGTATCTATTTCTTTAACATACGGCAAAATACCATAGTTATATCGCATTTTACGTACAATATTTTCTTCTAAGTTTAATAAAACGGCAACTTGCGTATCTGAAAAACCGGCTTGTTTAGCACGCTTAAGAATATGAGAAGGACAAATGCCACCGGCATACGATTGAAGGGTATTCTTAGTTTCTAGAATTTCTTTCAAATTATGTAAGAACCAGTAATCAATTTGCGTATATTCGTGTATTTGATCTATACTCATACCCATTTCAATAGCTGTTGGAATAGCAAATATACGTTCATCTGTTGGGAAGCAAAGCTCTTCTTTTATTTCTTCTTCACTATAATTTGTTTTCTGTAACGTATTCATATTAGCAACTAAACCAATAGCCCCAATATCTAACATACGAAGTGCTTTTTGTAAGCTTTCTTGGAAAGTGCGCCCTATAGCCATCACTTCGCCTACGGACTTCATACTTGTACCTATTTTAGGAGATACATTAGGGAACTTCTTCAAATCCCACCTTGGTATTTTAACAACAACATAGTCTAAAGAAGGTTCAAAACAAGCCATAGTAGATTGTGTAACTGCATTCGTTAAGTCAACAAGACTATAGCCAAGAGCTAACTTAGCGGCAACAAAAGCAAGTGGATAACCTGTTGCTTTAGAAGCTAAAGCAGAAGATCGCGAAAGTCTTGCATTCACTTCAATTACTCTATATTCTTCTGATTTAGGATCTAATGCATATTGAATATTACATTCGCCAATAATACCAAGATGACGTACTGTTCTAATAGCTATTTCTCTGAGCTTATGATATTCAGCATTACTTAAAGTTTGACTTGGCGCCACAACAATAGATTCGCCGGTATGAATACCTAAAGGATCAAAATTCTCCATATTACAAACAGTAATACAATTATCATCGCTATCTCGTACTACTTCATACTCTACTTCTTTCCAACCTGTCAGGCATTCTTCTATAAGAATTTGAGGAGAATATACAAACGCTTGATCTGCTAATGCTCGTAATTTTTCTTCATTAGCACATACGCCAGAACCAAGACCGCCTAGCGTAAAACTTAAACGCACCATTACCGGATAGTTCAATTTTTCAGCAATAGCCACTGCTTTATCTGTTGTATAGGCTATTTCACTTTTTGGAACGTATACGTCTATTTCCGCTAGTTTATCAGTAAAAATCTTTCTGTCTTCTGTAATTTCAATGCTGTTAACCGGCGTGCCTAGCACTTTAACGCCATATCTAGCTAAAATCCCTTTCTTTTCTAAATCAAGTCCACAATTTAACGCCGTTTGTCCGCCAAAGGAAAGTAAAATACCGTCCGGTCTTTCTTTTTCTATTACCTGTTCAATAAATTCACTAGTCACAGGCAAGAGATAGACCTTGTCTGCTAAGTAATCCGAAGTTTGTATAGTGGCAATATTGGGATTTACTAAAATAGAATAAATACCTTCTTGCTTTAAAGCTTTAATAGCTTGACTACCGGAATAATCAAACTCGCCTGCCTCTCCAATTTTTAATGCGGCACTACCTAAAATAATAATTTTCTTTATCTCTTGCATGGGATGTTTTCTTAAAGTTGTTTAACAAAATGATCAAATAAAAAGTTTGCATC
Organism: SAR324 cluster bacterium; assembly: GCA_002995645.1. Lineage (GTDB taxonomy): Bacteria > SAR324 > SAR324 > XYD2-FULL-50-16 > HCM1 > HCM1. The sequence goes on from PUHO01000005.1 coordinate 102,411, forward strand.
AACAGGTCCGGGGGATGCCTCCGGATGAAATTGTACAGATGAAAAAGGTTTGTTCGCGTGTTGTATACCTTCGTTACTACCGTCGTTAGCATTAAAGAACCACGGACGCCACACCATAGGGATAGAAGTATCGTCTATAGCATAATTATGATTTTGCGAAGTAATATAGTTTTTTTTCGTTCCTACTTGTATACAAGGTTGATTTTGCGAATGATGTCCAAATTTAAGTTTATACGCTTTTGCCCCGGCAGCTAAAGCCATTAACTGGTGCCCCATACAAATACCAAAAATAGGTTTGTCGTGCGTATAAGCTTCTTTTAGATATTGTATTGTTTCAGTCACTAAAACCGGATTTCCCGGTCCGTTAGATAAAAACAATCCGTCATATTTTTCTTTTGTAAAATCATAGTTCCAAGGTACGCGAACAACGCTAACGTCTCGTTTTAAAAAGGATCGTATAATATTATTTTTACATCCAAGGTCAATAAGCACAATACGTTTAGCCCCGTTTCCATAAGCAATAACGTCTTGGCAACTTACTTTAGCAACGGCGTTTTCTTTAGCTAAATCATAAAACGGAATATCTTCATTAGAAGGTAGTAATTTACACTTTTGCGTTCCTCTAGAACTTAGTTTTTTTGTTAGCGATCTTGTGTCTTCAATTTCAATACCAACAACATCGTGCTTTTTCAACCATTTATCTAACGATTCATAGGCGTTCCAATGAGAATATCGTTCTGTAACTTTAGTAACGATAATGGCTTTCAGGTGAATTTTAGAAGATTCAAAAAAAACTTCCATTTGGTCTTGAATTTGACTAGCGGGAACACCGTAATTTCCAATTAAAGGATAGGTAAAAACTAAAACCTGCCCGTAATAAGACGGATCCGTTAAGGTTTCAGGATAGCCTACCATTCCCGTATTAAAAATTAATTCGCCACTTGTTGCCTTATTCGCACCAAAGCTTTTTCCTTCGATTATACTCCCGTCTTCTAGAACTAACTGCATATAATTTCCTATAATACAATATTGAATTTATTACATATTAATATGTAAACTGAGGTAATTTTTTATTTTCATGAAAATAAAGTTGCGCTTGCTCTTTATCTTTTACTATTTGCTCTTTAAGCAGTTCAAGCGATTCAAATTTTTTTTCTTTTCGTAAAAAAGCCAGAGGCATAATTTTCATTTTTTGAACCTCTGGCAATTTTGTATAATTAAGAATATGACTTTCCCACAATATCTTTTTATATTGTATTGTTGGCTTCATTCCAAAATTACATACCGCTTGATACATATTCGATTCTATTTGTATCAATGCAATATAAACTCCATATGATAACGGCGTACGAAACGGAATCTCTAAGTTTAACGTTGGGAAGCCTAGTTTCCTTGCTAATTGCTCTCCATTCTCTACAACTCCTTCAAAATGCCAATAACGTCCCAAGTTGTTTGCTGCTTCTTTAAATTTTCCTTCAGCTAATAAACTACGTATTGTTGAACTAGAAACTTTATATTTTGAGAGTTTATAATTTGGAAAAACAGACACGTCAACATTATGCTTTTGTGCTATCTGTTTAAGAAAAGCTATATTACCAGATCTATCTTTTCCAAAATAGAAATCTTCACCTATCCATATTTTAGAAAAAGGAACAGCTTGGTACAGCTCAGTAAAGAACTGTTCCGGGCTAGATTGGATAAGTTGTTGATTAAAGTCTATTTTCATATAACCGTGTAATCCTGCTTTTTTAATATATTGGGGATATTCCTCAAAAGGAGTAATACGCGCTAACGGCGTTCCACCTAATATACTTCTTGGATGTGGATCAAAGAAAACAACAAGCCCTTGCTTATTATTTTCAGCACTATCTTTACGCACCACTTGTAATAATTTTTCATGTCCTTTATGAAATCCGTCAAAATTGCCTATAGTCACTATGACAGACTTACTTTTATCAAACTTCTGAAACCAAGACGTAAAAAACTTCATATTCTTTTATTCATAAATTAACTAATTATACCTATTTTTATGATTAAACACAAGTACAGTTTTCTTTGTTTATTCACAAATTATATTTCTTTATTGGTTATCATAGAAACTATTTTCTTAGTATATAAACTGCTTTCGTCCCAAGAAAGCTTTGGTTCATATGGCAACATATTAACAAAAAAAGTGTTTGTTGCCTTTTCTATAACGTCCCACCATTCGTAACAAACTTGCGCTTCTTTCAACGGTTTAACATTATTCATTAATAAACTAATAGAGAAACCGTATTGTTTATATCCTTCTATTTCAGCTAAAATCATTTCTAATGGATAGGCTTGAAAAGGAACAATATATATAAGTTTATTCGTATATTCTTTAATCCAACTAGCCGTATATTCTCCTTCTATAACAGGGGAATAGGCATAGTTCGGCATTTCAATCCAACAATGAGCATAATGTCTAGCTAAGGTTTGGATTGTCGCGTCAATTTTTTCTTTTTTAGCAATAATACCTTCATACTCTAGTGCTAACTGAGGGCAAGTTTCAGCATGCGCCGCATAGCTTGTTAATATACTGGTTTGAGGCGCACCTTCCATTATATTGCTAAACCTTTCAGCATCACTTAAGATATCGTTTTGAAAAATGAATTTTTGATTTATATCAAACGGTTTATAGGCTCCTATACGTTGTTTTTCCCGTTTGCCATATTCTAAAAGTGATTCTATAAGAAAAGTTTTACCACTTAACGGCAAGCCGGCAATGGCACTATACGTACAATTAAGAGTCTTCATCTATTAATTTTTCACTCATTTTGATTAAAGTTTGATCTTCACTTTCTTGCATATTTTTCCAAATATCCATAATCGTTCTGAAATTCTTACTTAAAAAAACTTTAATTCTTCGTTGTTCTTCTATTTTATCAGCTTGTATTTTTTGCAAATATTGTAATAGTTTTTGCCTATCTTTTGTTGATTCTAAGTCCCATTTAGCAAGGTCTTTTTGCGTAATGCCAGCTTCTTTAACAAGCTCCATTAAATGTACAAGATTCTTTTCTTCTGTAAACTCTTTTCTATTGTTATATATTATTTTTTCTTTCGCAAATACGTTTTTATGTGTCGTTTGTTTATTACTTTGCGCTTGTCCGGAAGGCATGCAAATAATAAGAAAGAAAAAACTTAAGATTACAATAAATAAGCTTAGATTTATATAGGCTAGCTTCATTATACTTCTCATAAAGTAACGGTAAAATTTAATACACTAGCGGCAAACAGCAAGCTAGACTTAAACAAGTATTTCTCTTTAACTAAAATACTCTTCAGCTATATGCACGCAATATTTTCTAATAACAGGAATAAACCAACAAACACCAATCACATCAGTCAATATGCCGGGATATAATAAGCACCAAGCAGCAAGTACGTTTACTGTTTCAATCCACATTTCTTTCACTATGGCCGCTTCATTTTGGTACTCTGTTAAAACGAAAAACAACGTTTGCAAAGGATAGCGAAAAAGCAAGATTGCCCCGGCAAGGCTACTTATCCCTTGCACAACAAGGCATAGTGTTAAAAGAAAAGAACTTGTAACAGAAAGTAAAATTACAATATCAAGTAATAAAAATAAAGCAAAACAAACGTACGTAGGTATACTAAATAGCTTAAACATCTGCCTTAGGTTCCTTGTTTTTATTCGTTTTTTCAATAAAAGGAAACGGCAACATTGCTAAAGAATGAACGTACCGTTCTTTATCAAATTGTTTTCTTGTATGCAAAGTCTCCGCAAGCTCAAGGCTAACAAGTTGCCCCACTAGATTATATGCTTGTTGCTTTGTATATCCTTCTTCTTGTAATCTTTCAAGCGATTCAATCACCTCAGGCGGATCATTATCTTGTATTTGCCGTTTAATCACCGCTTCAATCGCCGTTTGCAATCTTTCCAGAATCTCTTGATTTTCTTGCGTTGGTTCGTTTGTTTTTGTCATTATTCACTTATTTAACTGTAACCGCTTTTGGAAGCGCCATTTTTATTGGTTCATGCCAGACTTTTTGTTGTAATAATGTTTTCTTTACTACGGCTTGTTTCAAAATAGATTTTTTGACTCTATCCCCTTTAGCATAGCCATAAACTGCTAGTTGCCTTTGATTTTTTGCAGATAACATTTTTGATACTACTGTTTTCACATCTTGCAAAGAATAAGGTTTAAGTACGGCAGCTAGTTTTTTTCGCCTATTAAAATCAAATCGTTGCATTGTAATTTCTTGCCAATCTTCAGTAAAATACGATTCAAGAGAAAGATGTAAATCTTCTGTTAGTGCATGTAGCATTGTTTTTTTAACTACTGTAAAAGCTGCTTTTTGCTTAGCTAAACTTGCCTGATTCTTTTGTAAAAACAGATCGACTCGTTGTTGCAAATAAAGCGGTTTTTTCTTAGATTGAATCAAAAAACCTAGCAATATATGATCTATATAAGCTTGTTGCGTTACTTGAACAATATACCCAAGCTGTTCTTTTGTTCTTAACTGTTGAAAAAACGGTTGTCCAATCATATTATTATATAAAGCAACGCCAAGACGCTGTTTCATTGTTGGTTTTTGTATATAATAAATACGGAACAAAGCACGATTGACGTCTTTTGTTCTTCTAACGGCAATGGTTGTTTTTCCTTGTGGCACAACTAAATAAGCGCTTGTTGTCATATTATCCCGTGCACCACTAGCGCCAAGCTTCGTTTCTAGTTGCGTATATAACTGTTTCGCAAAGGTCGGTTGTACACTGCCTTCTACAAAAACAATATAATGTTTTTTACTAAATAAAGTAGGCATAAATTGTTTTAAATCGGCAAACTTAATTTTAGATAACGCCTTTGCAAGTTCTTGATGAGAAAATTCATGTTTACGTACTAACATATTAGTTTCAAAAATCACTTGCTTATATGCCGGTTCAAAAGCTGCATTTTTAAATTCTTGCATACTTGCTTGCTTACTTAACTCAAACAAGCGTTGCATGTTTTTCATCTTTTTAACAGTAATAAAAGAACTTAAAATATTATCAAATAAAAGAGGTTGTTTTTCAGCAAAGCCACTTAAAGAAATATAAATTCCTTTATCATTATCTAAAGAAATATTATAGTATAAACCGGCTGCCTCGGCAGCTACCATTTTCCTTTGCAAAGAAAGGGAGACCATTTTTTTATATAAATAAGTCAAGATAGTATGTTGCGCCGTATCATATGAATTAGGTAGTGAAATACGAACTTTAACGTAACTAGTCGGTTTACGGAACTTGTTATTATATCTATACCAAAGCTGTCCTTTACTCGCCACAGAAAGCAACGACGGTTTAGCGTCTAACTTAGGTTTATCATTTACTTGTAAACGTTCCGGAATAAATTCATTTTTTTGCGGAACTTGAAACGAAGCTAGGCTTGTTTTATATAACTTGCTCTCTGTTTGTATTTTGTGCGTTTGTTTTTGTACTTTATATTGTACTTTGTACCAACGATCTGTTTTGAAACTGGCTAGGTCTTTTTTATTTTGTTTAAACATAGCATATACGTACATATTCTTTGGCGTTATCGCCTTTAATATGTTTTGCAATTTTGCATCGTCATACTTTGCATACATAGAAGGGAAAATAATTAAATCTTCCGGATTAACATAGCGCATTGACATAGAAAGAGATATAGCATAACTGGTGCCTACCGGTTTCTCGCCGAACTCTCTATTATTTAAAGCTAATACTTCTTGTTCATGATAATATTCTTTCCAATCAGCTTGTTTTTTCATTTTCTCTACATAAGCAAAAAATAGATCTATAATTTCTTGCTGATGTTTTAAGCCTGTTCTCGTTAAATCAATCCCCACAGTAATAGCGCTTTGATCGCCAACTGTTGTCATTTGATCTAACCCCATTTGAGAGATCCAGCCTTTAGAACGAAGCAAATCTATAACACTGCCTTTTGATTCTGTTCCTAAGACGTATGACACTACGCTTAACAATTTATTTTTATATTCTTCTCTTTTAGATTCAATAGGAAACAAAAGAAGTAACGTACGTCTATCACCAATCGGATTAATTGTAACGTGGATTGGATCTTTTGTAAAAACCGGTTTTCCTTTCCATGAAGCCGTGGCAACTTTACCGTCTGCAATAGCCGTAAATTTGCTTCGTACTTCCTTTTCCAGTGTAGCAAGCGGTTGTTTTGAAATAATCGCTAATTGCATTGCACTTGCTTTATAATGTTCTTTGTAAAAAGCTTTTGCCGCCTTTTGTAAGTCTTCTTTTTTATCTTTTACATTATGATACAAGGTTTCCGTGTTTCCTGTTGCAAATAAATGATACGGATGGTTTGGATTGCCTGTTGCTTGTATAACGCGAAATAAACGCGACATATCTTGTTGGCTATTTTTTTGATGTTCTGAGCTAACGGCGTTTAATTCTTTTGCAATATAATGGGCGCTCAAGTTGGGCGAAGCAAACATATCGGCAAAACGACTTAACGCACCGGATAAAGCGTCATCTTGTACAGAGAAAAAGAAGTTTGTATTTTCATGCATTGTAAAAGCATTAGACGAACCGCCGTGATTAGAAATATACTGCATAAGCGAATCCGGTCCATAGTGCTTACTACCTAAAAATAGCATATGCTCAATAAAATGAGCTAAACCTTGTCGGTCACTAGGATTGTATATATGTCCGGTATTAACGTTCAAAGAAACGGCCGTTTTTTTTGCATCTACATCAGATACTAATAAAACTTTTAAATTATTTTTAAGAACAAGGTATTTATACTGCCTTTTATCATATTTACTATGCTTTAAAATCACTGCTTTCGCATATGAATTAGCAGTCATAGCAAAAAAACATACTATTGTTAATAAATAAAATAAACCTGTTACAAACCGTTTTTTTCCTTGCATTTCAAGCTCCAATATGATTGACTAGACGCATATAGCGTTAATTAAGATTATCGTAGTCTATCATTTACGTATTGATTCATGCAAGTAAAACTTAGGAATCCCGGCTGCTCATTTTGCCGCTACTATAATCCTAGCTTTATGCTAAGAAAAGAAGCCGTACCAGCAGCTTGCACTTTAAACGCAACCCGTATTCGTTTATACCCTCATAAAAGTTGGAGATGGACAAAGTGCCTTTACCCGTCCATTAAAAACCGCACTCATTATTGCAAACATTTTAAGTTTAAAGGATTTTCCTATACTATTTTTGCTCTATTCGTTTCTTTTATATACAGACCGGCTTTGCAAGAAAAACCGGCGTTCTTATATACAATTTGGTGGAGAAAAAAAGAAAAAAAGGACGATCATAAATAACGTAAGGCAAGCTAGTTTAGCTCAATCGTTCCTTTTATATTAGGATCAAACAACAGCTTCTTTGCCACAGGTTGTACGACTAATTTTTGAAAAGCTAGTTTTAGCGGTCTAGCACCAAAGGCGGGATCAAAACCTTGCTCTACAATTTTATGTCGCATAGATTCAGACAAATTAACTACAATATCTTTATTTTGCAATTTTGCATTAAGTTCTATTAATTCTTTATTAACTAGCTTTAAAATAACTTCTTCACTTAATGTTTTATACTCTAAAATAGCATCTAAACGACCAAGTAATTCAGGTTTCAAAAAAGAACGCGGTTCTTTCAAATTAGACGTTAGAAACAAGATAGTATTTTTAAAGTCAACTTGTTTACCTTGCGTATCTGTTAACCTTCCTTCGTCTAGGATTTGCAATAAAATATCACTAAAATCAATATGCGCTTTTTCTATTTCGTCAAACAAAATCACGCTATACGGTTTCTTACGTATAGCCTCAGTTAAAATACCGCCTTTTTCATAGCCAACATACCCCGGAGGAGCGCCGATTAACTTAGCAATAGAATGGGCTTCACTATATTCAGATAAATCTAACGTTAGTAAATGGCTGTTATCACCAAATAAAAAACTAGCAATTGCTTTTGCCGTTTCCGTTTTCCCTACACCGGACGATCCAAGTAGCAAAAAGCTGCCTAGCGCTCTCGTTGTGTCATGTAAACCGGCGTGCGCTGTAATGAGATTATCGGCTATAGTCGTTAACGCTTCGTCTTGACCAAGTATACGCTTTTTTAAATACCCTTCTAGTTGTAAAAACTTTTCTTGCCTATCTTGTAAAATACGTTCAACGTCAATTCCCGTTATCCTTGCAATCACTTCAGCAACATGAATCGACTCTACTTTCCATGAAATTTCATAGCGATCAAGTTCTTTTTGCCTTTCCGGAATGGTAGCGTGTTTCAAACGAGACGCTTTTTCAAAGTCGCCTGTTTGCTCTGCTTGTTGATATTCAAAATTAAGTTGTTCTAATTCTTTTTTTAAAGCGGCGACGATCTTTATATCTTTTGTTTTTTCTTCCCACTCTTTCCTATCTATATTAAACTTTTCTTCTAATACAGATATTTCATTTTGTAGCTGCATATCTTTAGGTCTAGCCGCAGCTAGCACTTTCTTACTACGAATCAAGCTTTCTTGCTCTTCTAACTCAGGCGGCTTTAATTCAGCGCTAAACTTAAGCGCCGCACAAGCTTCGTCAAGCGCGTCAATTGCTTTATCCGGTAAAAAACGGGACGTAATGAATTGTTGAGAAAAATAAACGGCAGCAACAATAGCGGCGTCGGAAACCTCTACTTGATGATGTATTTCTAGTTTTTCACGTAATCCAATAAGAATTTGAATACTATCTTCTGCAGTCGGTTCTAGTATTTGAATAGAATGAAACCGCCTTTCCAGCGCCGAATCGCTTTCAATATAGCGTTTATATTCGTCATAGGTAGTCGCGCCAATGCAATTTAATTCGCCTCTTGCTAATGCCGGTTTTAATAAATTAGCAATATCTAGCGCGCCGTCCGTTTTACCGGCACCTATAATAAGGTGTATTTCATCTATAAATAAAATAATATTTCTATTATTCTTTTTTATAAATGAAAGTAGTTCAGTAATACGTTCCTCAAACTCACCTCTATACTTTGTTCCCGCCATGAGCGAACCCATATTCAACGAATATACAGTTTTACCTTGTATGGATTCAGGCACTTGCTTTTGTTCTATTAAACCAACAAAGCCTTCTACAATAGCGGTTTTTCCCACTCCGGGCAAACCAATTAATACGGGATTATTCTTTGTTCTGCGACTTAAGATTTCTTGCAATCTTCGTATTTCTTGAGCACGTCCAATAACAGGATCTAACTTGCCGGCTTGAAACCGTTCGTTCAAATTATCAAGAAAAGCAGGCACTTCTGCTTCTTGATCTTGTCCCTCTATGGGTTCAATTTGTAACGTAGGGAAATACTGTTTTATATGTTTGACTAAGTCAACTTCTTGGATAAGATCGCGTCCTTGCTCTATAGCATGAGACATAGCAAGAGTAATCCACTCGGAAAGCGAAGAAGACGCCTTCAACTGCGCAAGATCTTGCGGTTTATCCAGCGTTGGAAGCGATTCAAGTAGTTGTATAATAGTGTTTTCTTCTGATTGCAAATATTTTGAAGCAACACTCTTTGGCGTCTTTAAAAGACCGTATAATAAATGTATTGGTGATAATTCACTGTTTTTTCTTTGAATAGCTTGTGACTGAGCTAAGGTCATTGCTTTCGTCACAGTTTCATCAAATCGTTCCATTTATTTTCTCTATGAACTGTTTACGTTACCTAATTAAAAAGTCAGCAATTCTTTTTCTTTTTTGCTAGCTAGTTCGTCAATAGTAACAATAAACTTATCTGTCATTTTTTGGACTTTATCCTTACCTTGTTTTTCTTCGTCTTCACTTACTGAATCGTCTTTTTTCAATTCGTCGTTAATATCACGTCTAACGTTACGGACTGATACTCTTGCTTCTTCAGCAAGTTTCTTAACTTGCTTAACAAGATCTTTACGTCTTTCTTCACTAAGTGCCGGAATAGGCAAGCGAATAACGTTACCATCATTTTGCGGTGTAATGCCGAGATCTGCCTTAAGAATCGCCTTTTCAATTATAGAAAGCAAATTCTTTTCCCAAGGAGCTATAACTAACAGTTGCGCTTCTGGTGCGCTAACATTTCCCACTTGAGCAAGAGCCGTCGGCGTTCCATAGTAATCAATACTAATATCGTCTAATAACGCAGGAGTAGCTCTTCCCGCTCTGATTTTTAATAAAGTTTTTTCAAAAAAATCAATTACCTTCTGCATTCTTACTTGCGCTTTTTGCTCTATACTCGACATATCTACCTTTGATGATAAACGTTATTATTGTACTTTGTTTTTTATTATTTAATTAGTACTATACAAAAAAATTAATCAAAAACCTAGCTTTGCTCTACAAACGTAACTTCATATTGTTTACCTTCTCTAGTAACAATAAGTTGTTCCCCTGCTAGCTTAGCCGTAACCGCTCGATCTTGATTCAATTTAGACGGAACAAGTAGCGTAACAATAGAATGTTTCTTCTTTGCTTTAAACTCTGTTCTTACATGGCTATGTACGTCTAAGTCTTCAAATTCTTTTGGATTCACTTCACCAAAACCGATTACATATTCTACTGATTCTATATTTTCTTGTTCTGTAAGAAAAGAAACGTCTAATTTACTTTTTTCGCCTTTAATAGTAAACCCTTTTTCTTTCGTGTCAGCACTAAAAGTAGTATGCATTAACCAAGTAATAGTTTGTTCGTCTGTTGTTTCCACAATATCACGTATAACAAAAACGTCACCTTCTATAGAATGGATTTCTCGTTTACACGATTTAATACTAGGTACATGAAAACGATATGCTTCTGTTGCATCACCAACAAGAAAAGGCACGTTTTTATTTTCATCATACGACGTAATTTTACCTGCTGCATCTAAACAATTTTGATCTTTATGCGTTTTGCTAGACGTTGCGTTCTCGCCGTATTGACCTTTGCCACCAATTAAAATTAAATTTTTTGAACATGTTTGTCTACGCCATTTTAAATGCATATCCACGCCGTAACCACCGTAATAACCGGTAATAGCCGCTAACGTTTCTCCATAAGCATGTAAAGTAAACGCATTTTGATCGCCATGTGAATGGCTAATTGATCCAAAAGGACTAGATTTAAAAATCAAATGAACGTGCTCTTCTTTATTAGGCATATCTTTGTGAAATGCTGCCCAGCCCACTTCAGGGAATACTTTCAAATAAGGATCTGCTTGTGGTTTTTCTTCTTTTAGCTCTTCGCACAAATGACCAAAACGTAATGTGTCATAGTTAAAATCCCACCAGCCATAATTATAAAATTTACTTTCTGCGTCTTTATCTCTTGCTTTTAGTTGGTTAAAGTACCACATATATACAGGATTATTACTAAGAGAAGAAAACACGCGTAAATTATACGCTAATTTTAACCCCGGCAAATCACCTATACTAGATTGATCGCAAAAGCTAGCTCGTCTTGAATGTACCGGCATACAATTTAAAATAAAAGCGCCTGTATTTCTATAAAACTCTTTTTGATATAAATCAATTCCTATATAACCTTTAACATAATCAAACGCTTCTGTAAGAACGGCCATTGCCGTATTCCAATAGTCGGCTCCTTCCGCCCAAGCGCCGTCTCTTCCTCCCCAAGGCGGATATTGTCCGGCATAGTATTTTAAAGCGTATGCTAAATATTCTTTTGCTTTATCATATTCTCCATATAAAGCAATACAACAAGGAACAACTACACTACTAATACTACGAACGCCATGACTATTTAACGGATTTTCAGTAAGCTGAATTTCATTATATAAATGATCGATGACTTCTTCTAAGCGAATAATAATACGATCTTTTATTTTTGCTCTTTCTTCGTCGGTTAATTTTTCATATAACCAATCGTAGCCCCAAGCTAAAGCAGCAACCACGCGAAAAGCAGCTTCATCGTTATACGCTCTTGACGTTGCGCCTTGCGGATCATATTCTGCAAGAGATAGCAACCATGCTTTTGCCGTGTTAAAAGCATCAATATTTTTTTCTATTTTAGCAATAATAGATAGATTACGAACTACGTTTAACGATTCTTGGCAAGCAATATACATTCTTCTCCAATAAGGACGCCATAAACGAGTTTCTTTAACTGTCTCAGGTGGATATACTGACGGTGCTTCATGCGGCTCTACGCCAATCCATTTTTGTTGCGCCTTAATAAAATCTTGCCAAGAACAATAATTTACGTCTTGTTTGATCTTTTCTTTAAAAGCAGGAATCTCTTTTGCTTTCATGAATAATCTTGGATGAGCTAAAGGCAAACCTTCAAGGGCAGTCAAATCAACGTCCATTTTTTCTACTTGTATAGGCAATCCACTTAACTTATTACCGGCAGATAAATCGTTAAGGCGCTTAATTTCTCTAATTCTTTTTTCGTTATCTGTTTGTGTACTCATAATTATTAGTGCTAAAATTTATATTTATATTACATTGTACTCCAAATTAAACGTATACTACCTTTCAATTTGAAGCACAACTTAGTTTACTTATATAAAAACGCGATTACGGCGTAAATTCCATACCACCGTTAACGTCAAGTAAAGCACCGGTAAGATATCCACTTGCTGCATTAGAAGCAAAGAATAGAAAAGAAGGAGCTACTTCAGACGGTTCAGCCGGTCTTCCAAGAGGAATAGAAGAAGCAATTTTAGCTTTTAATTCGTCACTTTTATCATCATGAAATTTTGTATTAATAAAGCCTGGAGCAACAATATTAAAACGAATATTACTAGAGCTTAATTCTTTAACCCAAGTTCGTTGCATGTCAGCAACAAATGCTTTAGTTGCACCATAAAGAGAAGCACCTGGACCACCACCGGAACGTCCTGCATTAGAACCGGTAGAAACAACGCTTCCACCGTAAGAAGATTTTTTCAAATAAGGAATAGCAGCATTTGTAACAAATACAGCACTACGACAATTCAAATCTGTTACGTGTTCGTAAAATTCATCTGTCATTTCACCCATAGCACATCGTCCACCAAGACCGCCTGCATTATTAATTACAACGTCTATACCGCCAAAATCACTAGCAAACTTATCTACTACACTCTTACATTCTGCTGAATTTTTAAGATTAGCACTATAATATTGTACTTGTTGCGCACCTGCTGCTTTAACTTGGCTTACTGCGTCATTCGCTTCTGTTTCCAATCCGTGTAACCCAACTTTTGCACCAAATTTACCTGCTAAAATTGCTGTTGCTAGACCAATTCCTGTAGAAGATCCGGTAATTAATATATTTTTTCCTTTTAAGTCACTGTACATAAGTAATGTCCTTTAAAAAAATGTGTTGTTATTAAATTCATTATAAATTATGAATTATATTTTATTCTAAACTAAAGAATAATTTTTTATATCAAATTATAATTATAAAATTATTTAATCTAAAAAGTCAAGCATATAAATTTTTTATAGTACTTATTGCTCTATTCCCTCAATGTAACACAAAATAAAACTAAGTTTGAATTACTTTTATATAGTAAATAATAATATTATTATTGACTTTATTTTTTTTATGGTTTTATATATTAGGAAAGTGCTTTTTATAACTTGCTTATATAATTCTCTTATACATACCTATATACTTAAGATATAACACTAGTTGCACTTTGCTATATACTAAATAAACTTACTAAATAATTTATTGATTTTTAATGGAGTATACTAATGTCTTTAGACTTATGGATTCTTTGCGGGTATTTTGTTTTTATGGCCACCATTGGCTTTATATTTAGAAAATTTACAGATACCACGTCTAATTACTTTCGTGGTGGCGGGAATATCCTTTGGTGGATGATTGGATCTACTGCTTTTATGACACAATTTTCAGCTTGGACTTTTACAGGGGCAGCTTCTAAAGCCTATACTGACGGTTTAACTATTGTCGCTATTTTCTTTGGAAATGCATTTGCTTTTTTTATGAACGCACGTTGGGCAGCGCCTAAGTTTAGAAGACTTAACGTTATTACTATGATGGAAGCCGTTCGCATTCGCTATGGAAAAGGAAACGAACAATTCTTTGTGTGGACGTCTCTTCCAATGGGAGTTTTATATGCTGGTGTTTGGCTTGCTGGCTTAGCTGCTTTTGTTTCGGCTTTAACAGGAATCAACCTTACAATAGCTATTTTAGGTTCCGGTATAGTCGTTGTGTTTATTGCGCTTGTTGGTGGTTCTTGGGCAGTTATTGCCTCTGATTTCTTACAAATGTTACTTTTAATGGCTGTTTCTGTTGTCACTGCCGTATATGCTTACTGCTATGGTGGCGGTATGAGTAATATTATAAAGAACTTCCCTCATAAATTCATTACCGGTGATACGTTAACTTTTACTTCTATCTTTTTCCTTTGGGTTATTGCTATGTTTGTTAAGCAATTTATGAATTTAAACCATTTAGGAGAATCCTATAGATATCTTTCTGCTAAAGATGCGCATAATGCTAAAAAAGGTGCTTATTTAGCTTCTTTCTTAATGCTTGTTGGACCGCTTATTTGGTTTATTCCACCTTGGGTTACTGCCGGCATGTATTCTAATCTTTCTGCTTTATATCCTACACTTGGAGCTAAAGCCAATGATGCGGCTTATCTTGCTTTCGTGCAAAATGCAATGCCCGCCGGTATGGCAGGGCTATTAATGGCAGCTCTTTTTGCCGCCACTATGTCTTCTATGGATACCGGCTTAAATAAAAACGCTGGTATATTCACAAGAAACGTATACCTTCCTTTAGTTAGAAAATATAAAGAAAATGACAAAGAATTAGTTATTGTTGCTAAAATTTCAACTGCCGTATTTGGTCTTTTTATCATTCTAGGCGCTGAATTTATTACCGGATTAAAGAGCATTAGTCTCTTTAACGCCATGCAATATATTTCATCGCTCATTAGCTTACCTATTTTAATACCTCTTTTATTTGGTCTTGCCTTCAAGAAAGTACCTAAATGGGCACCAATCGCAACTGTAATAGTAGGTGGGATTATTTCTTATATTGTGCCACAAATTAATTATGATACTTTGTTTAACGTTACTTTGACACATAGGGAACATGCGGACATGATACAACTTATAGGCATATTCGCACATATATTCCTTACCGGTGGCTTTTTTCTTCTTACCTCTTTCTTTTATAAAGAAAATGCTGACCCAGCATATGATTCTATTATTAATAACTTTTTTGATATTGCTCATAATAAAACGTTGGCACATGAAAAAATTAAACCTGTGCCTATCGACAACAGACAAAGACGTTTACTTGGAACACTAGCCATAGTCTTGGGAACAGGCGTTATTCTTTTAATACTTATACCAAATCCGTTTATTGGTCGTTTAGCTTTCTTACTGACTGGCGGTATTGTTTTTGCTGCTGGCGCGGCTCTTGTTGCAGCTTCTAAAGAAAAAATTGCAGACTAGCAACGTTTATATTAAATATCTATTTTATAACTATAACCTTTAACTTAACTAAAAAAATAAACTACTCATGACACAATCGTTATTCATTACGGACTCAGAAGCGGCTATTCTAAAAAAAGCAGCACTAGAAGAAAAAAATACTCTATTTGCAAAATCGTTTGCAAAACTAAAAGACAAAGCGGATAAAGCTCTGCAAACACCTATTATTGTTCCTAATAATGGGATTGCAGGGGGATACGAACATACAACGCATATGCATAATGCAAGTATGGTCCAAGATCTTGGAAACGTATATAAAATTCTTGGTGATGTAAAATATGCTGAACAAGCAACTAAAATTTTACAAAAATACGTTGAAGTATATCCTACTTTAGATCTAGCAGAAAGTTCTACTGAAAACCCTCCGGGGCGATTATTTCATCAAATTCTAAACGATCAAATGTGGTTAATTAGAGTAGTTGAAGGTTATAGTTATTTAAAAAAACATATTCCCGTTGATCTACAAAAGGAAATAGAAGAAAAAGTTTTAATTCCTACCTGTGAATTAATGATTACAGACAATCCGGATCGTTTCGATATTATTCATAATCATGGTATTTGGGCGGTCGCTAGCGTTGCCATTGCCGGTATTGTAATGGGACAAGATAAATACATTGCGCCGGCTCTTACCGGATTAAAACAAGATGGGAAAAGAGGCTTTTTAGCTCAGTTAACAAGGCTCTATTCTCCAGACGGTTACTATGAAGAAGGACCTTACTACTCTCGTTTTGCTTTGTGGCCTATGTTTCTTTTTGCTGAAGCTTTAGATCGTCATTTACCAGAATACGATATATATAACTTTAGAGATTGTATTATTAAAAAAGCATTAACTTGCTTAATTGATTTATCTTTGCCTAACGGTCGTTTGCCAAGTCTTAACGATGCTTATAAAGCAACAGGTATTCATATTACAGAAGGACCTTGTATTGGGTTCCTTTATAGTGTTGCTTTATCTTTCAAACAACGACCGGACAATAAAAAACTACTTTGGCTTGCTAAAAAGCAAGACGTTGTTATGATCAATATTGCAGGTTATCAACTTTCTAAAGCTCTTGCAGAAGCAACGGATATAAACGATTTATCCGTATCTAGTAAAGAAATAGTTGCCGGTAAAAACGGCGATCAAGGTGCCATTGGCATTTTACGTAACACAACAAAAGACGGTAAAATTTTTACTACTATTATGTCCTATGGCTCACACGGTATGAAAGAACACGGGCATTTTGACGCGCTTTCTTTAAACATATACGATCACGAAGAAGAAATTTTAACTGATTACGGTTGTGCAAGATGGGCGAATATGGAAGAAAAAAGCGGTGGTTGTTATACGGCAGAGAACTATAGTTATGCAAAACATTCTATTGCGCACAATACGGTTGTAGTAGATAAAGCAACGCATCATTTCTCTGATGGAAAACGTGCAGAAAGACTACATTGTAAAAAACATATTTTTGACGCATCAGATCCTAATTTTCAAATTATGAGCGCTTGTGCAGACGGGTACTATCTTGATACTAACATGCAAAGAACCTGCGCCGTTCTTGTAGACGATGAATTTGAGAATCCGCTTATTATTGATATTTTTCGCCTTGATAGTCAAAACGATCATACTTATGATTTACCATTTCACTATATTGGACAACCAATACATTACGATTTTCCGGCAGCTTGCTCTAATACGGTTTGTCGTCCTTTAGGAAGCGCTTTTGGTTACCAACATCTATGGCAAGAAGGGCACGGCAATCCACGTGTTAAATTCAGCTATACTTGGCTTAATAAAGAACAATTTTATACAGTAAGTTCAGCAGTAACTAATAATACGCAAGTGTTATGGGGGAAAATTGGATCAAACGATCCGTCTGCTAATCTACGAAACGAACCTTATTTCATTATACGCCAAACCGGAAGAGATCATATTTTTGCTAATATTCTTGAAACACACGGGCATTTTAATGAAGGTGCCGAAATTTGTACTAATTCATCACCAACTATTAAAAGAGTATCTGTGCTAGCTTATAACGAACAAGGTAAGGTAATACAATTTACAACAAAAAACAGATCTACTTTTACTTTAATGGTCAGTAATTTACAAAATCCGGCAAACTTAGAGCATAACGTAATGTCTATAAGAAATCGCCTTTATTCTTGGACTGGATCTTACAAATTAGTTAAAAAAACATCATAACAATACAATGATTTAACTTTGTAATTATTACTTTCTTCTTGACAAAAGAATTAAAATTACTTATTATTAGAATTAATTAATCATCACTTACAATTTATATACGAATTTCTATTCTTTTTTATTTTTCCATATTATCCCTGTGTATACTGCATGTTTTACAGTATACACAGTATTTTAGAGATTAAATAAAGAATATTTTCCTAGGAGACTTTATGAAAGGTTTTTTTATTGGACTTACAACGGGGCTAGCAACTAGTGTTGCCGCTCAAATTGCCGTCGCTAATCGCCATGAAGAAATTGCTGAAACACTTCGCAATCTTGATGTTACAACTATCTGTAAACGCAAAAAGAATGCATCTTTAGATGAACTTTTAGAACAAAAGAAAAAATTAGAAGAGTTAATTGTTCAAAAACAAGCGGAACAAGAAACTGCTGACACAAGTAGTGCTTTTAGCACGCCAAGTGATTCTCATTTTAGAGCTTCTAACGATCCGTTTGAAACTACCTAATTAGATTTCTTCTATATTTGTAACAGTAAAGCAAGAATATAATCCCTTTACTGTTACGTTTCTTCTCCCTTAATCTAACCTACCAAGTTCTTTTAAGTGGGCTCAATGCTTTCTTGTATGTAGATAAGTCATAGCCGTAAAGATATACCTAACTTGCCAAGTTCTTTAATGTATATAAGTGGGTTTTTTCTTTAGCGGGGTAAAAACATACGTCGGCTCAATGCTTTCTTGTATGTGAATAAGCCATAGCCGTAAAGACAGAGGGAGCGACACATTATGCTTAGTTTCATGGAAGGTGTCGTAATATTCGCTAATATCCGTTACACGTATGCCAAAGGTTTTATTAAAAACAACTTCATATATATACAAAGAAAAAGTTTGATTTGTATGCCTTCGTACCATAATCGTTAATCGATAGGAATCCGCCGTTTCTTGTTCAGCATAAATACGAAGTCTAGCATCACGATGTGCGCAAACTAGTTTCTTACGTGGATAAAAGCACTTACCTTGTGTAAAGTTCTTATACTTTGTATAGTAAGGCAATATATCTAATATCTTCTTGCTACGTTTATAATGTCTTACATGGTGACTTCTTACTTTAGCGTATGCTAATGACGTTACGCATAGTAAAAAGCATAGAATGCCTACTATATATATGTTACGTTTCATTTGCTAATATTAAAAAGTATAGGCAGCGCCTACAACAATCCTAGAGCCTTTTTGAGTTATGTTAGCAACAGAATTAGATATAAGCGTATCATATAAATAAGAATACATAGCGTATACACTCGTAGAAATACCAGCAAACTTTGCACTATATCCTAGCCCAACATCAAGATTTTGTTTAGCACCTAACGCCATGTCTTCTAAAGCGTCCATCTTTGCCATATTATAATGCACTTGTATAACGTTCTCCAAAGAAAACAAAGTGTGGCTTACCCATAAGATTTCCATACTTGCTTTTATATCTTGCTGTAAAGCGCGACCATTAGGCGCTTGTTTTTCATCACCAACAAGATAGCGCATTGGCAAGCGTATATAACTAGCTTCCAAACGGCTAACAAAAAGATCGTCTACAACTAAGCGATAACTTAAACCGGCTCCATAACGAAACAACCACATATCATGCTTATACGACTCAGGCGTTTCTAACATAGCCGAGCTAACTACACCAAAAAACAAATCAGGTGCTAATTGGTAAGTTGAACCAAAACCGAAATTTAATTGTTTCTTGCTGTGTTCTACTTCTAACAAGGTATCTTTAATTTTATTGTAATTTAAATTAACACCTATATGCAGACTATCACCGGGAAACCGTTTAGCAAGATACATATTATATTGCGTATAGTTTTCTTCTGATTCACTAAGTGAATATTCTACTTTCTGTTTATTATTTTCAAAACTCATTTGTCCCGCCATACCGTCCCATAGTTTTTGAGCCATATAACGAAGAGCAAAATTATACATGCCGTCAGATAATTCGTATTTTGTTTTTTTCTCTTGTAACTCAACCGGTTTTTCCGAAAGCGATCGCATCACATATTTACCAGCTACAAAATTAGGAACGTATTCTTCTGTAATAGTTAAAACAGCGGGGTTTTCTATTTTCGTAAGAAGAAACAAAGGCTTACTTGCAACCTGAGCAAATAAGCTAGGTAAGCCCAAAAAATATAGAATAAAAACGGCGCGTAATAATATATATTTCATACCAATCTACGTTTATATATGACTAAATAAAACAACCCAAACAACAAGAAAGCTAGTAACAAACTAATAAACAAAATAGTATGTTCTAAAACAAAAACAACAGGAGCTAGTGTTGTTCTAATAACCAACCGAAGCACGGCATGTTTTCTTATATAAGTAGCAATAGGCGGAGAATAGGTATAATATAAAGAAACAAATTTACGACCGCCACTAAAAGAAAGTAAAACGTTATCTCTAAAATGGCGTAACGTTATCAAATGGCTATCTAAATAGGAATCATATGCCGCCGTAGCAATAAAGCAACCTGTTTTATTACCACCATCGCCAAAAAGATGCACCTCTGCTTTTGCAGGGCGATGCGATGCCGCTTCAAATGCATTATCTTGAATACTTTGTACATTATCAGAAACGCCAGGAATACCGCGTGGAATCGTTGAGGCATTAAAAAAAGCGTTTGGCGAAGAATAGGCGTGCGCTATTTTACAATTAGCTCCAAAATGAGAACATTCTGAATAATACGCCATGATAGTATAATAATTCTGACCCTGCAAATTCGAAAGATCAGCAGGATTATAATGTACATAACCGTAATTATAAGTAATTCTTCCCGGCGCGCTTCCACAGTTAGCACTAGTATAAGGAAAGCCAAACTCAACAAAACAATCATGGTGCAACCCAAAATTATGTCCTAATTCATGTGCCAACGTCGTATGCACCCAGTCTCTAGCAATAACAGCAAAACCACAATCTACATTGCCTTGCGGGCAAACTTCCCCTAATCCTGCAATACCCGGTTCCATAGTGGAAACAAGCATAGCAACAAAGTCAGCACCAAGTTTATCACGTAAATCATGTATGCCTTCTAAATAGCCGTCGTCTTTATTACGTAATCGATCTAAATCAATATCGGATTGACCTTGTTCTACGTAGTTTACTAAACGAATACCAACAAGTCGCATTTGTACCCCTGTTGGTGGCGATTCAGCTAGTGCAACATTCATCCATTCAACTGCGTTTTGTATTTCTCCAACAATATCACCACCTGATTTAGCAAGAGCTGCCGGCGTGTACAAGACTAACACGTCTACTATACTTCCGTTTGTTAAACTATCGTCGTGTGTTGTTGCTCTAGAAACAGGACTTAATACATCTTGTTGCGCCGGTGGCGTTCTATCTTGGCTAGTTGCTTTAGGATTAGGAATCAACTGAACTAGATTCGTTTTTTCTGACGGAAGCGGTGCTACTGAATCAGGTTTATCACTTGGCAATTTAGCTAAATCAAGTCGTTTAAGTGCATAATATCCTTTAGCTACATGTAATATTTGTGTAATATCCCCGTTTATGGTTACACTGCCTGTTAAAATACCGTTATGTAAAACAAAAATAACAGAACTACCTTTATATCCTTCTACTTTCCCTTTGTAGGCAAAGGAAGTTTCACTATATTTTTTAATTTCTGTAAAATGTAAATCATATTTCTTTTTATCTAATAAAACAACGCTATACCGTGCTACTTCAGCAAGTGGCTTTGCTATTTTTTTAGTGTCAATATACACAAGTTCATATTGTGAACCGCTGACACTTTGCTTCATTACACTAAATTTTTTAAGAATGTAATCTTGATAGGTATGATCAATAAAAACAGGATCTTTATGTTCAATTACATTGGCAAGGGGATTTGCCGCAAAAGCAGTGGAAATATATAAAGGACAGCATAAACATAAAATTATATACTTTTTTAACTTACACATAGAATATTTTTATTATAATGATTTTAATCGTTTTTCAATTTCTTTGTTTAGTATATATTTTTATAAGCTTAAAGTATAGATAAAATTATTAAATAAATCTAAATTATAAAAGATTATAAAATAATACGCTTTTATTATTTTATTATTATGTTATAGTTTTATAGTAGCATACTTTTAAGTCAAAGTCACAATTTTTTATCATTTTAGGAGTTTACAAATGACTACTTTTTTTTACGAGCCTTTATTTCAATTACAACCGGATAAAACAAACTATACTAAAATTAGTAGCGAACACGTGAAAACAAGCGTAGTTAACGGAAAAGAAATTTTACAAATAGAAGATCAAGGAATTAAATTATTAATAGAAAAAGCATTTCATGACGTTTCTCATTATCTTAGAAAAGAGCATCTTGAAAAATTACATTCTATTCTATCCGATCCGCAAGCTAGCGATAATGACAGATACGTATCGCAAAATTTACTTGAAAACGCCGTTATTGCCGCAGAAGGCACCTTCCCAAGTTGCCAAGATACCGGAACGGCTATTATTATGGGGAAAAAAGGCGAACAAGTTTGGACAGACAGCCAAGACGAAGCTTCTATTAGCGAAGGAGTCTTTAATGCCTATCAAAACAACAACCTTCGTTTTTCACAAACTGCCGCTTTAACCATGTTTGAAGAAGTTAACACAAAAACAAACTTGCCGGCACAAATCGATCTGTATGCTACTAAAGGCAACGAGTATCATTTTTTATGTATTGCAAAAGGCGGTGGGTCTGCTAATAAAACCTATTTATACCAAGAAACAAAAGCTTTACTAAACGAAGCGGCAATATATCCTTTTTTAAAAGATAAAATCTCTTCTTTAGGCACGTCTGCTTGCCCTCCGTATCACCTAGCTATTGTAATTGGCGGGACTTCTGCTGAAGCTAATCTTAAAACAGCAAAATTAGTAAGTACAAAATACTATGACTCGCTTCCAACAAGTGGCAACGAATATGGTCGTGCTTTTAGAGACGTAGAAATGGAAGACAAAGTACTCAAAATTACACAGGAACTCGGCATAGGGGCTCAGTTTGGTGGCAAATATTTTTGTCATGATGTAAGAATAGTACGCTTACCAAGACATGGTGCGTCCTGTCCAGTTGGGCTAGCAGTAAGCTGTAGCGCCGATCGGAACGTTCTTGCGAAGATTACAAAAGAAGGACTTTTTCTTGAAACTTTAGAGACAAATCCGTCTCAATATCTTCCAAAAAAAGTAATAAAAATCAACGAGCCAGTTGCTATTGATATTAATATGGGCATGGATAAACTAAGACAAACTTTAAGTCAATATCCAATCAAAACAAGATTCTCACTATCTGGCGATTTAATTGTGGCAAGAGACATAGCCCATGCTAAACTAAAAGCAAAACTAGATCAAGGTGAAGACTTGCCAAAATATTTTAAAGAGCATATTATTTATTATGCAGGACCGGCAAAAACACCGGACGGATATGCCTCCGGGTCCTTTGGTCCAACAACGGCGGGAAGAATGGACGCTTACGTTGCTATTTTTCAACAACACCAAGGTTCTATGGTCATGCTGGCTAAAGGAAATCGTTCTTTAGCTGTAACGCAAGCTTGCCAAAAGAACGGCGGGTTTTATCTTGGCTCTATTGGCGGCGGCGCTGCTATTTTAGCTAAGAATTCTATTACAGACATGGAATTACTTGCCTATCCGGAATTGGGAATGGAAGCTATTTATCGTATTACTGTAAAAGATTTTCCTGCGTTTATGATCGTTGACGATAAAGGTAACGATTTTTTTGAACAATTATAACCCTTTGTTATTACATGCAAAAGAATATACAAACAACTTACTTACTCAAATTTGTTAGTCTACTTTTTATTCTATTTATTTTTTATTCACATTTTCTCTCAGCAGAACCTGTGAATCAAAAATATTTGCATTTAAATGGAAAAACTTTTATATACCCACGTATTTGTAATAACATTGGCTATACTTGTTCTTTAAAATTAAATGGACCTATGTATTTTTGGTGTTACACAACGATTCGTGAACGCGCTTATGCAAAACGTAATAGCGCTACAGGGCGGCAAACAAGGTGTATTCGAAAAATAATTGCCGAACAAATATATAGTGAATAACATTTTAATTAACTAGCAAAAAATTATACGTTAAATTTTTATTATGCCTGATTCAGATAACAACTCTTCCTCTAGCGAACAAAGTAAAGAAATGAAAAGTCAAGACAAAGCGCTTGCTCCCATTTCTTCTAAGAATAGTGCCTCCACCATTCTAGAATCTTTTCCTAAAACGAACGTTAATATTGATATCCTTATGGACGTCAAATTAAAGCTCACGTGCCAAGTTGGCGAATCACAAATGTATATTCGTGATTTACTATCACTTGGGCAAGGTTCGGTTATTGAACTACGTCGTCTTATTGGAGAACATCTTGATATTTTGGTTAACGGAAAATTACTAGCTAAAGGAGAAGTTGTTATTGTTAACGAAAAGTTCGGCATTCGTATTAACGATATTCTATCTAAAGAAGATCGTATTCGTTTTCTAGGACCGCAAGACGATGAATGATTCTTCTTTTATGCAAATTGCCATTGACGAGGCAAAAAAAGCATACTATCCGCCTTTACCTAATCCGCGTGTTGGCGCTGTTTTAGTAGATAAACAAGGTACGATTCTTTCTAAAGGATATCATGCTAAAGCAGGCGACGATCATGCTGAACGTATGGCGCTGAAAAACTGGTCTCACGTTCCTTCTGACGCAACCTTATACGTTACGTTAGAGCCGTGTAATTTTTTTGGCAAAACCCCGCCTTGCCTTGATTTGCTTCTAGAAAAAAAAGTTAAAAACGTTGTGATTGGAACGTTAGATCCTAATCCTTTAGTTGCCGGGCAATCTGTTACGGCTTTAAAAGAACAGGGGCTTAACGTGAAAGTTGGTATACTTGAACAAGAATGTAAAGATTTATCTACTTTCTATAATACGCTCATTCGCAAACAACGTTGTTTTGTATCAGTAAAGGCAGCTATTACACTTGATGGGAAAATTGCCATGCCGTCAGGTGAATCACAATGGATTACTTCGCAAAAAGCACGCGATTATGGACATACCCTACGTAGTTTACACGAAGGCATCGCCGTTGGATCTAATACCCTTCAAATGGATAACCCTAGATTAACAGATAGAACAACGTCGACTCCGCGTAATCCTCACCGCATTCTTTTCACTAATACCGGCGATATTCCTTTGGAATCTCATTTTTATTGCAATAAAGAAACGAAGCGATTCATTTTTGTTGGCAGCCAAGCTGATAAACAAAAACTCCAATCTTTGAAAAAACAAGGATTTTTTCTTTTTCAATCGCAATACGCAAGCTTTCCTGTTGAAAAAGCTTTGGAAATACTATATAAACAACATATATATTCTGTATTAATAGAAGGCGGGCGCGGTTTAATTAGCTCTTTTTTAAAAGCTGATTATATTGATCAAATATATTTGTTTCAATCTGGTAAAATTATTGCTTCTAATAAAGCGGCAAGCTGGTGCGAAGGACTGTCTTTTAATACTTTAGATGAAACCCCGCATTTTAAATTAAAAGAGCATACCGTACTAGATAACGATATACTTACTATTTGGCAACGTTAAATATAACTTTCTTTATGTTCACCGGTTTAATTGAAGAAGTAGGAACGTTAGTTTCATTTCAACACCAACACAACGATGCAAAGTTAGCTATTGCTTGTACGTCGTTGCAAAAGGACTTAACTATTGGCGATAGCGTCGCTTGTAACGGCGTTTGTTTAACAATCGTAGACTTTACAAATACGCAAATTAACGTTGATTTATCACTAGAAACAAAAGAGCTGTCATTATTTGCAAATATGGCAAAAGGATCTGCTATTAATTTGGAACGAGCGTTAACTTTGCAAAAACGACTTGGAGGGCATATATTACAAGGACATGTTGACGGGCTAAGTTCACTTATTGCAATAAAAGCAATTTCTACTAGTTACGTTTTAACGTTTGACCTTGCTTCGCATTTAAGACAGTACGTAGTATATAAAGGTTCTATTGCCATTGACGGCATTAGCTTAACTATTTGCGACTTAACAGAAGATACGTTTAGCGTTAGCGTCATTCCACATACCTATGCAAATACAAATCTAAATACATTATTACAAGGTAACAAAGTACATCTTGAAACAGATATACTTGGTAAATACGTAGAAAATATGTTAACTTTTAGAACAAAAAAAGAAAGCTCTTCTATTACTACTAGTTTTTTACAAGAAAACGGTTTTTTACTTTAGCAAAATTTCCCTTTTTAATATATGAGTGTCGTCGTTAATATTGGTAATCAAGTTACTTCTTTTGGTATTTTTTCAAAAAACGCTTCCCATTTTTTTAGTATAAAAACTAAAGAAGCGGCTTCGTTTATTGAATATAAATTAAAGTTAGAACTCAAACAAAGGAATCTTTCTATTGTACATAAACAAGCGATTATTATTAGTGTAGTAGAAAACTTCACTACAGTATATAAAACGCTTCTAGACAAGCTTACAAACAAGGCTAGTTACGTAGTATCGCCGATAAATTTTCCATTTATAAAAACAAAAGTAGACCCTACAAGTGTTGGAGCAGATAGGTTAATGAATGCTTTTTACGCCAATCAAACACATAAAAAAAATACGTTAATTATTGATATAGGAACGGCAACTACATTTGACATAATAGACGAAAACGGTATTTTTATTGGTGGAGCCATTACGCCCGGTATTAAAACCATGTTACGCAGCCTATTTCAAAATACAAATAAAATCAAAGACATACCTTTAACACTCCAAACTAAAACCTTACTTGGTAAAAACACGCAAGAAGCGGTTAACTCCGGTTTATTCTATGGACATGCTTCGTTAATTGACGGTATGATTCGTAAATTGGAACAATCTTTGCAAATTCACTTAAAGAAAATAGCAACCGGTGGCTTAGCAACAAGTATTATTCCTTTTTGTGAGTTACAAAACGAAATTAGCATACAAAAAAATCTCACTTTACAAAGTGGCGCTTTATTAGCTCCTTATATATAACTAGAGTTTATAAAAAATAAAGAAATTTTCTTTATAATCAAGGTATTAACATGGCAGAAGAACAAGACAACTGGGACGGTCTTGAAGAAGAAGACAAGCTTGACGATTCGTCTCTTGATTCCTTTTTTGAAGATCTATCTTCTATAGACGAGCCTTATAGCAACGAAGAATCTCCTAATACATTAGATCAAAGTTTTCTAGAAAATAACAATACTCCGCAACCTGTTAAAGCGCAACCTCCTGCAAAAAAAAGACGCTGGATTCTTCCTTTACTCGTTCTTATTGTTGTTGGTGCCGGTGCATGGTGGTTTTTACATACCCCTACTGCTGATAAAGCAAATAAACAACTATTTCCCGCTAGCGACATTGACCTTGTTAATAAAGATCAACTGCCTAAGTTTAATATTGAACCACCGCAAGAGAAAACAAAAAGTATTGTTTTTAAACCGTCTGTTACAGCAAGCTCGCATCAATATTATGTACAAGTTGCGATTTGTTCCTTTGATTCGTGTACTAAACAATTTTCTAATAAGCTACGTCGCTTACAAGAACCGGTTTACTATAAAAACAAAAAAGACAGCTTTGATTTTATTGTCGTAATCACACGTAAAGTCATGGATTATGAAACGGCAAACTTAGTAGTTGATAAAATAAACCGTATTAACAAATTAACGGGGCACGCTTCTATTGTAGCGCTTACTTCAGGCTACCGTGTTACTATGGGAACTTTTACTGCTCTAGACAGAGCTAAAGAACTCAAAAACTACCTAGAAAAAATCACGGCGGCAACAGACAAAGACATGATTCAATTTAGCCTAGAACGTTCGCAAAAAGCCTATACAACTACTAAAGTACTTGCTGGACCTTATGTTAGTCGTGATCAAGCATTGAATGTTGTACGTAAACTACGTAATAATAAATTTAAAGGCATTTTTATTACTAAGCTCTAGCCTCTTTTAGCATATAGATAAGTTTTTCCTAACAGCTTATTTATATGCATTTTTTCAAACAACCGCCCTTCTTCTTACATTAAAAGCAAAATATATACTTATATCCTATCAAGATATTATATATCATTTTGACAATAAACTATAATCTCTTTACACTATCTTTATAATAAAGCATATTTTATATATTAGGAGATAAGATGATTATATCTATATTTAACAACAAAGGTGGCGTTGGTAAAACAACGTTACTATATCATTTTGCTCATGCATTAAGTGAATTAGGGAACAAAGTATTATTACTTGATATAGATCCACAATGTAACTTAACAATCAATGCCATTGAGGAAGAAAAAATCCATGATATTTGGGAAAAAGAAGAACCTTTTATTGACGACTACACAGAAGCAAAGAAAGAGCATAGCGATGATGAATTTAACAGTTTATTAGAAGAATCTCGCTCGATTCATTTTCTTTTAAAACCACTAGAAGAAGATACTGGTGAAACGTTAATTGCTAAGCCATATAAATTAACTGATAATCTTGACATTATTCCCGGCAATTTAACATTACAATTCTTTGAAGCTCATATATCTAGAAGATGGGGCGAAGCTTTAATGGGGAAAAATAGCGGTCTTCGTATCATTAAATCTATTAAAGATTTAGCACAAAAATATAAAGAAGAATATAACTATGACTATGTTTTAATTGATACCTCCCCTAGTTTAGGTGATTTAAACAAAATAGGCGTTGCCCTGTCTGATTTCTTTTTTATTCCTTGTTCTCCTGATATTTATTCTATATATGGCATTAGAAATATTGGCAAAACTTTAGAAAGGTGGCATCAAGAATTTACTGTATTACAAAACGTATTACCTCAAAATATGCAAAAGAAATTAAATTTTCAAATGGTTAAACTCATTGGGTACGTTCCTTATAATTTAAAGAAATACTCCAGCTCTTTAAATGAACTTGAACTTGCAACAGGACACTATGAACATGTAATAAAACTTCCAAAAGAAATTATCAAGCAAATTGATTCAAAATTCTTTGCTACTTCTGGAGAAACAATGAAAGAGATTATAAGCAAAAAAATCATCTACTCTCATAATACTTTTACAGGAGTGGCACAAAAATATCATCAACCTATATGGAAAGTCCATGATAACCTAAGCAAGTGGAATGAAGAAGATAAGACTACGCTCCAAAGCAAAAAAAAACAATATCAAGAAACCCGACCTATGTATCTTGCATTTGCAAAAGAAATGATACAGAGAATAGAAAGAGGGACTAATGGGAATAGATAACATAGATAACATAATGTCATGGTATAGAGAAGCTACGCAAAAAAATATATATGTAGACAATACCAAAACGCTTTGCGATATTATACACGATCAAATTAGATCACACTTTGACGAGCTTCCAGAAAAAAAAGATATTGTTTATGATATTCGTGGTCGTATTAAAGAAGAAGCAAGTTTAAAAGAAAAATTAAAAAGAAAACCAAAAACTATTAAAACAAAAGAAAAATTCTTTTCCCAAATTACCGATCTAATTGGCATACGCATTCTAGTTTTATACCCACAACACCTTAAAGATGTACATAACTTTATACTAGAAAATAAAGATAAAGGGAATTGGATATTGCCTGAAGAACCAATAGCCTATACATGGGATAGTGATGTAAAAACATTCTTACATGACAAAGTTGGCATAAGCAAAAAAAAGATTAAGCCTAAAAGCAGTTTATATTCTAGTATACACTACCTAGTTAAGCCGAATGAGATTAAAACTACTCCTTGTTGTGAAATACAAGTACGAACCTTATTAGAAGAAACATGGGGAGAAATAGATCATAGCTTCAATTATCCGAAAGAACATGAAAACAAGTACATTAAAAATAACTTAAAAGCATTAGCTAAGATCATTAGTGCAGGCAATAAACTAGTAGAAGGTATTTATGACTGCACCGCAGAAAAATAAGAATACTTTATCTAGGAATATAAAAAAGCTAGTCTTCCCTAACCTTTTCCTATTCCTAATAAAACAAAACTAGTCTTGTACCGCGCCTTTCATTTGTATATCAAAATAAAAACCGGCAAGGTTATCGTTAACAACGCGAACGTCTAAAGCATTACCGTCTTGCCTTAACAAACTATTGATTTTCAAAATATTTAAACCAGAATACAAAAATTTATCATGTTGATCACAAATCGTGTTCACCCATGTTTTATTCCATTTCATATCTAGTTGTTCCTCTAAATCAATATGTACTTGTAATTGATTAGCGTTATTTTGATTATCTGCCAACACACGTAACGTTACTGTCTTAGATTTTTGCAAAGACAAAACTTCAGCGCATAAACGTTGTAGCACCTTAGTATATAAATTAAAATCTACTGACACATTAGGCGGGATATTGTCTGCATAACGAACGTCAACAACAACGCCGTGTTTTTCTAAAGGCTCTATAATCGGTTGCAATAAGGCGTCTAAAGCAACTTCTTTAGTGTCTATAATTTCATTGGTACTTAAATCTTGACAAAAATCTTCTACATGCTCAAATGAAGTTAACACCTTGGAAGCTTCTTGCATACAAGCTTGTAAGCTTAATTTAACTTCTTCGTCCGCAACGTTGCCAATAATTTCTTCTAGATTTTCAATCACTGCAGAAACCGGTTTTTTCAAATTATGCATAATATCGGCAATAACTTGATAATTTTCCTGATTCCCCGCTACTTCTTTTTGATAGCGCTCAAGCCAAACTTGTTGTTGTTCTTGTAGCGTATTAATTTCTGATTTACTCTTTGCTTGCTCTTGCTCAAGTAAATTCATTCTTTCATGTAGCTCAGACATTTCGTTACTCATATCGCTTAATAAGCGATCTGTTTCCGTTAATATCTTCGGCTTGTTTAAGCGATTTACAGTAATCACCTGGACTCCATTACATATAGTTATCTATACAGTTATTTTGTCTCTATTTGGACAGTTTCTGTTTCTCCTAGAACTTAAATGCAAGAATCGCGACACAATAGTTATATCTTGTAAATTTACTTCATGTAAAAAAAATAAACTCCAATTGTTTCAGTAATTTAAAAAAATCACTTAGACGCCGTTACATATAGTTATCTATACAGTTATTTTGTCTCTGTTGGGACAGCTTCTGTTTCTCCTAAACTTAAATGCAAGAAGCGCGAGACCATAGTTGTATCTTGTAAATTGACTTCACGTAAAAAAAACATACTCCAAAAAATATAGGTAATAGGAAGGCTAATCGCATGAAGAATATAGCGAAATAGAAGATACGTAGGCGAGGAAAGAAGTTGAATACTTTGCTCTAATACCGCTTTGTTTAACGCGGCGTTATTTTTTCCACTAGGATCAACTAGTAAACTTTGCCAAAGTTGCATAAACTTAGTATTAGAAAGAATGTAAGGTAAGGTAAAAACAGAATCAAATAAATGAGAAAATAAATAAATACCCATAAGAGCAGCTAATATTTTAGAAAATTGTTTTGAAATTAATTTATAACTCGCTTGCAAACAAGGCACTATAGCTTTAACATCAATTTGATTCCACAAAATCGCAAAATAATAACTAAAAAAATAAAATATAAATAAAGAAAAAATGATAACACTAACAATAAAGCCAAGCATTATATTTGCTTGCGAAAGTATGCTTACTAAGCCCATAAATTGCATCAAAAAATGAGAAATAAAATATAAAATATATACAAGCAAAATAAAAGGCTTTAATATTTGTAAGGTTGCCATAGGATTAACTAACCGATAAGAATAGGCGGTTGGCAAAGTTAAAAAAGTAGCGCCTGCCAATAAAGGCATATATATAATATCAACAATCCCGGCAATATAACCGGGAAGTAGTAATTGTAAAATAAAAAAAGGAACAGAAACTAAGAAATAGATTGTTATATAAGAAGTAAAATAACGCTTATATAACAAGATAGCTTGCTTTAATAAGCCAAGGAAATTAGGAGAGAAAACAATATCAGCCGGGGTAATGTTAGTTTGATTCATAAATAGGTTACGTAAAAGGTCAAAGTCTAGTAAATTATTTTATAATACTTGAAATTATCAAACTACGCAAATAATTAAGCATTTTCTTTAGCAAGATTTATCTCTATCTATTTACTTTTGCAGAGAATAAGTCTATTATAATAAAAAAACTTGTAAGAGCATCAAAGTAGCATTCGCCTTATTTCTCAATTAATTATTACATTATAAAATACATGAATATTCATTCAGCTGAATATGTGCAAAGTTTTGTTAAAGTAAGTGACGTTAAACTTGCACCTTTACCTAGTATAGCTTTTATTGGACGATCCAACGCAGGCAAATCAACTTTAATGAACCGGCTTTTACAAAGAAAAAGCTTAGTCAAAACCAGTTCCACTCCCGGAAAGACGCAACTAATCCATTATTTTCTTGTGAATAAAGAAATGTATTTTATTGATCTTCCCGGCTACGGTTTTGCAAAAACGCCTTTACGTGTGCGACAATCATGGGAAACTATGATATATGACTTTATTACTCATGCGCCGAATTTAAAACTAGCTTGTCATCTTGTAGATATACGTCATAAACCTTCGCAAGCAGATTATGATTTTCATGAACATTTATATATAATTAAGCAACCTTATTGTATTATTGCTAATAAAACAGATAAACTTCCTAAAACAAAACGAGCCAAAGCCCTTCGCGATATACAACAAGCTTTTTCTTTTCAAAAAGCTACCATTTTCCCGCATTCTGCATTGGAGAACATAGGAACAAACGCTATATGGCAGTATATAAATCAAGCAATCTTAACTAAATAAGTATATGCAAAATAACCAGTCGCAATATTCACTACTTCCAGCTAAGAATTCCTCTATTCTACAGGCAGCAGAAGATATTCTTTCGTTTTATCCTGTTTTAAAAACTTGCCTTGAAGCTATAGACAATCTTCCTGATATTATAGAATACGGTTTTTTGCAAGAAAACGATATTATTGTGCAACAAGGAGAGAAAGGTTATGATATTTTTTTGATTTGCGATCAAAAAGTAGACGTTGTTGTTCATGAACAACTTTTGTATTCTATGGAAGGTCCTGTTGTTATTGGGGAAAAAGCAATTGTAGCGCCAGATAATATAAGAGCGGCAACGATTTGCGTTACACCGCAACATACTTGTTTTGTTTTAAAAATACCTCTTGGTAAGTTTTTACAAAATATCCATGATAAATCTATTCAAGACACCGATTTTACATTACAAGCTCATTTATTTTCAAATTTCTTTACACGAATACAAAAACGGCTTTTAGATAATATTTCTATTCAAAAGAACTTATGGGAACAAGTGAACAACACGGCAACGCTTTTAAATATACAACTCATTAGCAAAGCTATTACGGCAAAGAAAATACAACCTTGGTCTTTTCCCCTACAAGAATCTATAGCTGCCTATTTAAAGCAATATTTTAACATTAATTGGAAAACTGTCACGACTATTGATTCCGAAAACTTACATACAGTCTTATTACAGCTATTAAACAAGCTTCATCCTGCTTCAAAATATAAATTAGAACCAGAACAATATAAAGCAAAAATAAAACTAATTTGGAACGACTGGATAACAAAAATAGCCACTCATATTGTAGCGCATATGGAAAGCGATCTCTTGCCTATATCTTTGCAAGACATTCAACTTTTTAATCCTGCCAATTACCATTTAACTTTAAAAAATACACTCTCTAACATTGAAAGCACACTTATCAGTAAAAACGAGTCTAGCAAAGCAGAAGAAAACCCACTCTCTCAATTTTTAAAACCTTCTGCACAAGGTGATCTTTGGCTTGATATATTTAGTTATTTTAATTTTTTAGATACTAATTATACGTTAATAGAAAATAAGCGTTTCAAAGCGGATACAGCGCAGAAACTAACGTTAGTTGCGTCAAAATATGAAAATGAATTTAACATGTCCATTGCAAGAATGCGCGATTTTCTTAAGAAAATACAAGGACTTTCTTTTGATTTTTCTAGTATAAATAAAAGTGAGCAAAGAAAAACAAAGTTAAATAAAGCATTATCTATTATTTATCGTTTTTGGCACAACTATAATGCATTTAACTATAATACACAAAATGCAAAAACCCATCATAATGAATTTTACTATGAAGTAGGCGTATATCCGCGATTTATTGATTTATTGAATATTTCTGCCGGACATATGAAATCAGTATTACACACCGCTTTTGCTATTCTTAATCAAGAATATAATCTTTCTCTTAACTTTAATATAGAAGATTTACAACGCTATTTGTACGTTGTTTTTCTTAATAAGCAGCAACAAGTACCTTTTACTGAATGTAAAAGACACCTTTGGATACCGTTATCAGAGAATATAACCTTTCATCATGTAACAGAAACTTTTCCTCATATTAGTCGGGGGCGATTATTAAGCACAGTAGGCTGGGATAATGAAATATATACTAATGATTCCCACATTAACGAGTCTAATAATGCACAGAATTATGCTTTTACAGTCCAAGACGCAGATGAAATATTACCTCTTGCGTTCTTTATCCCTTTTGAAGAACTTCCTTGGATGCGTAGCGTTAATCCTCCTTTAGACGTATTCAACGACGAATACCTTCCTTTAATGCAATGGATTATTGGGAAATACATACAATACATAGAAGAGCTTAATTCACAGCTAGAACGATTAAACTATCATAAAAGCACTATAGAAGTTTCTACATTACAAGAAACTTGGATCAAACAATTTGAAACGCAAGCTTTAACTTTAACAAATGATACGTTTAATGCTATTAAACAAATGCTTAAAAAAATCTTTAAAGTCAACCTTCCGGCAAATACGTCTTCTTCAGTTATATCTAAACAGTTATATAATCAATTTACAGTTATAACTGAACAAACCATGACTTCTAGCTCAAACGAAGAAAAGAGTAATCACAGCTATACTCTTTGGCGACAAGCTTTAAGTGATATTATCAAACTCATTGCTAAAATAGATTCTTCTGTCTTTAACTCAACAACAGTTACACACGAAACACCTATACTTATCAATTTAAAAAACGAGTTAACTAATTTATTTCAACAATATAATATTGATATAAAAAATATGATCTTTACTACACACCAAGATCATACGGAAATTATTATAAATCTCAAAGGAGCTCTTGCCTTGCTGCGTGACTCTTCAAAAAACAGACTTGATTTTTTTAATAAGCTACTTAGCGCTTTAAGTGCTAATACGCAAGAAATGTTACTTTCATTAAATCAAACGCATCAAGAAATAGAAACCTTAAAAACAGCGCAAGAAAATGAAGAAGAGCAACAGAAAATGAGAGATTTAAAAATAAAAATAGCAGTTTTACGAAACAACCTGCAAGAATTGTAACTATTGCTATAAAAAAGCCCACAAAAAAGCAAATTGCTATTTTTGTAGGCTATTTATAGTTAAATAGTATCCTTACCAACTTGCATAATCTGTGATAATCTTGTCCACAAGTCCGTACTCTTTTGCTTCAGTAGAATTAAGCCAATAATCTTTATCGATATCCGTTAAAATTACATCAACAGCCTTACCTGTTTTTTCAGCATATAGTTTTGCAATTCTTTCACGTGATTTCAAAATCTGTGAAGCATGTATTTCTATATCCGTAACCGATCCTTGCGCGCCTTGTAATAAAGGTTGGTGAATCATAATTTGCGCATTATCTAGCATAAAACACCGTGATTTATCTGCGGCTAAAGAAAGAACCGATCCCATACTTGCCGCTAATCCCGCAACTAACGTAGTTACAGGTGATTTAACGGCACGTAATAAATCAAAAATAGCATAGCCACTTGTGATTTCACCACCTGGAGAATTAATTAATACTTTAATTTCTTTCTTAGAATCTACTGAATCAAGAAATAGTATTTCCGGAATTATTTTCCCCGCTAATTTACTATCTACGGCACCGTTAATAAAAATAATTCTATTTTCTAATAATTTTTCTTGCACTTGTTGTGCAGTTTGTTTTTTTTCTGACATAACACCTATAAAATTGATATATGAATGAACGAATTAAGGCATATTTTTTGCTTTATTTTAATAAAATATGATTACTTTTTTAGCGGAACTTTATGCAAACCATTTCACAACATGCAAGCTCTAAACAAGCTAACACATCTGGACAAACAAATAAGTTATCTCAAAATAATGCGAACGTAGTAGATAAAAAGCCTGCTACCTTTACGAAAACAACGTCTTTAAACACGGAAGCCATGCTTTCTAAAGCACAAATGGCGTATTTAAAACAAATCTCCCGACTAGAAAATAAAGCAACTTTAGAGCCAATACAACAAGACATGAAACCTGTTTTACGCGGATTAATTAAGCAACTACGAGGCTTAGATATAAATACGCAAAAAAAGTTGTTTGACTCTCCTAGTCTTAAAGAAAAAAAAATAACCTCTTTAGCAGATCTAGAGAAAACCCTTCAAAAAGATTTTCTTTCTAAACCGGGCAATATAAAAGAAGGCTTTGCTATTTTAAAATCAGAAGCTTTATTAACTCAACTTTTTCCGCATCTTAAGGCGCAACAAACTTATACGCCTTATATTAATGCTCAAAAATCTTCGCTAAGAAGCTAGAACCCGGCTATTTCAAAAGAACAGATAAGAAACTTGTATCAATTTCTCCTTTCCTAAAAGCCAGATCATGCAAAATACGACGATGAAGTCGAATATTAACTTGCACTCCGTCTATTATGAATTCAGACAAACAAGAAAGCATTTTATCTATAGCTTTTGTACGCGATTCATCGTGTACAATAACTTTAGCAACCATTGAATCATAGTAAGGCGGAATACTCCAACCTTGGTAAGCTGCCGAATCCACACGCACACCAAAGCCACTTGGTGCATGATATTCTGTAATCTTACCTGGACTAGGAATAAACGTATCCGGATTTTCCGCATTAATACGACATTCAATAGCATGTCCTTTGATTTTAATATCATCTTGCGTATAGTGCAACTTGCCACCTGCCGCAACATGAATCATTTCTTTTACTATATCAACACCACTCACAAGCTCAGAAACGCAATGTTCTACTTGTAAACGTGTATTCATTTCCATAAAGTAAAACTGATTATCTGGCGTTAATAAAAACTCAATCGTCCCTGCTGAAAAATAACCAACTTGCTTAGCCACACGCGTTGCTGCTGACCAAAGTTCGGCACGTGTTTTATCACTTAACCCAAAAGCCGGTGCCTCTTCAATTAGTTTTTGATTTCTGCGTTGTATACTACAATCTCTATCGCTAACAACAATAACATTACCATGTTTATCACCTAAAAGCTGTACTTCAACATGACGCGGTTTTTCGATATACTTTTCCATAAAAATAGCATCATCATTAAACGCGCCGCCAGCCTCGGCTTTAGCCGTTTCAAAAGCATTTAAGAGGCTTCCTTTTGAGTACACAATACGCATACCACGACCACCACCACCGGCCGCCGCTTTAAGGATGACAGGATATCCAATTTTTTTAGCTTCTGCAAACAGTTCGTCTGCCTTTTCAATGGCAGAACCGGTCCCCGGAGTAATAGGGCAACCTGCTTTTTTTGCCATTTTACGGGCATAAACTTTGTCTCCCATTTTTTGGATAATTTCAGCAGAAGGACCAATAAAATTGATCCCGGAAGCCGTACATTTTTCCACAAAATTAGCATCTTCTGATAAAAAACCATATCCCGGATGAATGGCTTCTGCACCGCTTACTTCTGTTGCCGCAATAAGTGATGGAATTTTCAAATAGCTTTCTTTAGTTGGCGCCGCTCCAATACAGATAGCTTCATCAGCTAACCGAACGTGCAAGGCGTCCGCATCTGCCGTTGAATAAACAGCTACTGTTTTAATGCCTAGTTCACGACAAGCACGAATAACACGAATGGCTATTTCACCGCGATTCGCTATTAATATTTTATTATACATTTTAAATACTATCCTTTTATAAATCTTTTAGTTACGTTTAACTAGATTGTATTTTAAATAATTTCATATTGAAATCAACGAGCTGTGCGTTACTAACGAGTATTTCCTTAATAACCCCGCTTTTTTCGGCTTGAATTTCATTCATTACTTTCATAGCTTCTATAATACAAAGGATATCACCTTTTTTTACTTGCGTCCCCACTTCTACAAACGAAGCCGCATCTGGTGATGCTGACGCATAATAAGTTCCTACTAAAGGAGAAGTAATATATTCTCCATCATCACTTTCTTGCGGTGCTGCCGGAGCTGCTAACGGGCTATTAGTATTGGCTACTACTTCCGCCGGTGCTAGTGCTGCTACAGGGCTAGGACTGATTACCGGTTGCGCTGCTTGTTTTGAAGAAAGTGTAATTTCACCATCTTTATTTTTAATCTTGATTTCAGTTAAACTGGACTCTTCCATTACGGCAATTAAGTTTTTCAGTTCTTTTATTGTTTGAATCTCCATTATATTACCTAAGAAAATTAACTATTTATGACAAGGCTTGCATTCCAAGATTGGAGACGCTCGGCTTGTGCTTCAAGTAGTGCGCTTGTATCACCTTGAATGGTAACAGATTGTATCTTATTACCTTGTTGTATACTATTAACTATATCTTGATCTTGTTGTGAAAGCACCTCTCCGAAAACAGTATGTTTACCGTCTAACCAAGGCGTTTCAACATGAGTAATAAAAAATTGGCTACCGTTTGTATTTGGTCCTGCATTCGCCATAGAAAGCTTGCCCGGCGCATCGTGTTTTAATGCAGCAGTACATTCATCTTCAAATTGGTACCCCGGTCCACCGTTGCCAATACCGTTTGGGCAACCTGCTTGAATCATAAAATCGTTTATAACACGATGAAAGATTAAACCGTTATAAAAACCTTTTTGTGCTAGAAAAATAAAATTTGATACTGTAACGGGAGCTTGCGTTTCAAATAAACGTAAATTAATCTCTCCCTTTTCCGTGTTGATTATTGCTTCTATAGTCATAGATATTCCTTTTATGATTAAGATGTTATATATATTTTGTTACAGTATGCCTTTATATACAACTTTTTTCAATATTTTTTTTAAAAAATCATGTAATATTCATAAAACAATAGACTATTTTGCCAGTTTATGGTAATTTTATACAAAATAATATTACACTATAATCTATTCTATTTTATATCATGCTCACAAGTTTTGACATAAGAAATAAATTCCTTTCTTTCTTCGCCAATAAACAACATACAGTAGTTCGCAGTTCTTCATTAATCCCACATAACGACCCTACGTTACTTTTTACTAACGCAGGAATGAATCAGTTTAAAGATTATTTTCTAGATAATGAAAAACCGCCTTATAATTCCGCAACAACAGCTCAAAAAGTATTACGTGCTGGCGGTAAACATAACGATCTTGAAAACGTAGGCTATACGGCAAGACATCAAACTTTTTTTGAAATGTTAGGCAATTTCTCTTTTTGCGCTTATGGAAAAAAAGAGGCAATTGAATTCGCGTGGGAATTCTTAACAAAAGAACTTGGTCTTGAAAAAGAGAAGCTAGGTGTTTCCGTTTATGAAAAAGATATTGAATCATATAAAATATGGAATGAAACTATAGGTGTTCCTGCTGATGCGATTGCTAAACTTGGTGCTAAAGATAATTTTTGGACAATGGGAAGTATTGGACCTTGTGGACCTTGCGCGGAAATTCATTATTTAGTAGCGCCACTAGAAAACGGCAAAACCAAGAAAGATAGCCTTGAAGCTGACGACGGCTGTTTACTTGAAATTTGGAATCTTGTATTTATGGAATCGTCGCAAAAAGAAGACGGAACCATAGAGCCTTTACCAAGACTTTGCGTAGATACCGGCATGGGGCTAGAACGTATTACGTCAGTTATGCAAAACGTCACGTCTAACTATGATACTGATTTATTCAAACCATTGATTCATAAAATCGCGCAAGCCGTTAAATATACCTATGGTACAGATAAAACAAAAGACGTAGCTTGTCGAGTTATTGCAGATCACCTTCGTGCAACTTTCTTTTTATTAGCCGACGGCGTTTTCCCTTCTAATGAAGGCGCCGGTTACGTTTTAAGGCGTATTATTCGCCGTGCGGCGCGCTATGGTCGTGAACTTGGCTATAAATGCGGTTTCTTTTCCGAGCTAGCACCGGCTTTACTTGATTCACTTGGAGAAGTATACCCTGAATTAACGCAAGAAGACAAACTACATCAAACTATTGTTAAGCAAGAAGAATTTCGCTTTAATAATACGTTACAACAAGGCTTGCACGTACTTGAAAATTTAATTAAAGAAAACCCGCCTTCTAATAAAGTATTAGACGGGGAAAAAATCTTCCGTTTATATGATACGTACGGTTTCCCTGCCGAATTAGCGACAGAGTATTTACATGATCGCAACCTTACTTTTGATCATGTAAGTTATCAAAAAGCAATGCAAGAACAAAAAGATAGAGCTAAAGCAGCGCACGTTGATTCAGCGGCAACACTGAAAGTGGATCCTTTTTATCATTCTTTATCAGGCACATATAATAATATTCGCTTTATAGGTTATGAAACATTAAACACAAAAACAAACGTTCTTGCGCTTATTAAAGACAAACAAAGTATTACTAAACTAAAACAAAACGATATTATTGAAGTATTATTAGAAGAAACTCCGTTTTACGCCGAATCAGGGGGGCAAATAGGAGATCAAGGTATTATTGAAAACCAAACAATGAAACTACAAGTGCTAGACACATATAAACCGCTTGGCTCTCTTATTTTATGTAAAGCTAAAGTTGTTTTTCTCTCGCAAGAAAACGAAACAATAAACCTTCCTTGCACTGTAACAGCACAAGTCAATCAAAATTTAAGACTCAAAACGGCAAGTAATCATACGTTAGCTCATCTTTTACAAGCTGCATTAAAACATTTACTAGGCGAGCACGTTAAACAAGCGGGGTCTCTTGTAACACCAAATAAAATGCGATTTGATTTTACTCATTACACAGCAGTCACTCCGCAAGAAATCAATCAAATTGAAGAATGGATTCAAACGGCTATCCTTTCTAATACACCGGTAGAAACTACGTTAATGACACTGGAAGAAGCAATGGAAAGTGGGGCAACCGCATTATTTGATGAAAAATACGGCGATAAAGTGCGTGTTGTTCACTCTAACAACTATACTAAAGAGTTATGTGGCGGAACGCATGTAAAACAACTTGGCGATATTGGTACTATTAAAATCGTAAGTGAAGAATCCATAGCTGCCGGAACAAGAAGAATTGAAGCTATTTCCGGTATAGAGGCGCTACGTTTCATACAAGATCAAACTAATTTGTTACAAACAACAATAAACAAATTAAAAACAACGCCAAGTGCTTTATTAGAAAGATTAGATCAAACGCAAGCACAAATACAAGAAAAAGACAAACAAATCCAACAACTACAAAAACAAGTAAGGCGATCTTTCGTTACAGATACGTTAGCTTTAGCAAAACCAATACAATCGATTTCTTTTGTTTCTACTTTAGTACAAGATTCCGATTTACGTTCCTTTTGTAGTTTATTTCAAGAAAAAATGGAAAATGGAATTATTCTAGTAGGTTATCAACATAATAATCAAATTACTGTTGCTATTTCTGTTAATCCTTCTCTTACTAAGCAAATTTCTGCCGGTAACTTAA
Organism: SAR324 cluster bacterium; assembly: GCA_002995645.1. GTDB lineage: Bacteria > SAR324 > SAR324 > XYD2-FULL-50-16 > HCM1 > HCM1. The sequence continues at coordinate 143,817 of PUHO01000005.1, forward strand.
TTAAAGAATTTGCTTCTTTACTTGACGGCAAAGGCGGCGGGAAGCCTGACTTTGGGCAATGTGGCGGTTCTAATCCGGACGGCTGGCATAATTTTGTTACTAATGTAGAACAAAAAATTGCTTCTATCCTAGCTTAGCCTTGTTTTATTGTTTAAGCTAAGCAACTTAGTTTAAACAATATTTATTTTACTATATTTTAAAAAAGGGGATTTGCTCTAGTAGGTTATCAACACAACTAGAAATTCCTTTACTTGAAAGAAAAAGCGGCAGGAAACCTGATTTTAGACTGTACGAACAGGTAAAACAAAAAATTGCTTCTATTCTAGCTTAGCCTTGTTTTATTGTTTAAGCTAAGCAACCTAGTTTAAACAATATTAATTTTACTATATTTTTTAAAAAGGGGATTTGCTCTAGTAGGTTATTAACACAACTAGAAATTCCTTTACTTAACGGCAAAGGCGGCAACAATCCTGACTTTAGACTATGCGAACAGGTAAAACAAAAAATTGCTTCTATTCTAGCTTAGCCTTGTTTTATTGTTTAAGCTAAGCAATTTAGTTTAAACAATATTAATTTTACTATATTTTAAAAAAGGGGATTTGCTCTAGTAGGTTATTAACACAACTAGCAATTCCTTTACTTAACGGCAAAGGCGGCGGGAAACCTGATTTTAGACTATACGAACAGGTAGAACAAAAAATTGCTTCTATTCTAGCCTGCCCTTATTTATCGTTTAAACTAAGCAACTTAGTTTAAATAATATTTATTTTGCTGAACTTTTTTCTTTTGTAGTTTCTGCTTCTTCAAGATTAGCTTCGTTTTTAGTTTCTTTTGATTCTATTGTATCCATTTCATCTTTAAAATTACGAATACCTTTACCTAAACCGGAACCAATCCCAGCAAGACGACCGGCGCCGAATAAGACAACAACAATAACTAAAATAATGGATAATTCACCTACTCCTAAACCACCAAACATATATTCTCCTTAATAAGGGTTATTTACTTTCTGAATCAAATAATTTATCTACTTTTTTATTTGCTTCTGTTAATTCTTTTTTACAATCTTTAACTAATTTTATTCCATCTTCAAAAGAAGAAAGCGCTTCGTCTAATGTTTGCGATCCCTCTTCTAATGAAAGAACAATACTTTCTAGTGCAGAAAGTTTATCTTCAAATGAATGCTTTTGCGGCATATTGTTACGTTTATAATTAATTTATATTTTTATAGTTATATATTGTAACATATATAACAGTAAAATCAAGTTGCCAGAACCGATAATTTTGACAATTACATTACAGTTATAATATAATACAAAATTCAAATAACTACTTTATATATAAATTTTTATGTGGATTGATACGCATTGCCATCTTGATATGCTTTCAACAAAACAATTTGTTACATCTAATAGCCTATCTGCCTATATTACCATCGCAACAGACCTAACTTCTTGTAAAAACGTATTAGATCAAGTTGCTACTCATGATCCTGTATTTGGAACTCTTGGAGTCCATCCTCATGAAGCGCAACATTGGACTGATTCGACTGCGCAATTTATTGAAGAACAAGCAAAGCAAAATAAAAAAATTATAGGTATTGGCGAATGTGGATTTGATTTTTATTATGAACATTCTGCAGCAAAGCCACAAGAACAAGCCCTTATTGCACAAATTAACATTGCAACGCAACTTGACCTGCCTTTAGTAATCCATTGTCGTGATGCGCAACAAATGATGGAAAAAGTGCTTACACAATACACAAATACAAACTTGAACGCCGTATTTCATTCTTTTACAGGCTCTAAAGAATTTGCTAGAGAGCTACTAAACAAAGGTTTTTATATTTCTTTTAATGGCATTGTTACTTTCAAAAATGCAAATGATTTAAGAGAATTACTTCGCTTTGTTCCTTTAGACAGAATATTACTTGAAACGGATTCGCCTTTTCTTGCTCCCCACCCGCTTCGTGGCAAAGAAAACAAACCGGAAAACACAGCCATTATTGGTAATTATGTTGCTTCTTTTCTGCAAATTTCTGAAGAAGAGCTAGCAACGCATGTAAAACAAAATACAATTAAACTATTTCCTCGTATCAAAAACTACCTTGCCTCATAAATTTCCACTATGAACAAACTACCGCCTCATTTAACGGAAGAACAAAAAAATCTATTCGCCGCTAGTTACCTATTATATCTTATAGTACAAGAATCGGTCGTTTTTTCTATAAATCTAGAGCAAGCAGATAAATTTCTTGAACCTGTACTTATGTACATGTACGCAAAAAACTATATTCAAATAAATAAGCAAAACGAATATATTGTGACAAAAGAAGGAGAAAAGCAATTAGATGTTTTTACACAACAATACGAAGAATACGTTCGCCATTTTGATATTTATTCAGCTGTAGATTTGGAAAGTGGCGAATTTGCTTTTGAAAAAATGTACGAACTAGACAGTAAAAGTTGGGATATTTTGCTACAAGAAGAACGTTTTTCTGATTTACGTATTACTGTTGCTTTGTTTAAAGGCATTAACCCTGCTAATTTTGTATTCCTTAACTTCCTGCAAGAAGAGAGATTTAATACAAACGTGCCAAACTGGCAATTTGATCTTGCTAGCGGCTTAATGTGGCAAGAAATAGACGATATTATCCAATCGGCGATTACTATACAAGAACTAGAGTACAGAGAAGAAGACGGGACTTTTATTTCCGGTGAAATGGTACTACGAGATATTTTAGTACAAGGAGCGCGCATTAATATGTCTTTACAAGCGCAAGAAACCTCTTTAGACCAAGAAGACGACTATAAAAACGATTTTGCTACACCAGAAGAAGATAGCGAAACCGTAACAACTTACGTTTCCTATTACGATCCGTTATATGTCAATCCTATTTGGTTCTTACTTTAATATTTTATAATTGTATTATGATCGATAAATATGTCTACGCAAGCTTAAATCCAATTACCTCTATTATAACAAAGGGATTAACAAAAACTTTTATTCGTCCTAATCACATTACTTTACTAGGCTTCGCTTGTGGTTTAGTAGCGGTATATATGGTAACGCAATCTAACTTCCTGCTTGCTTTAATGTTTTTTGGTTTTAATCGTATTCTAGACGGATTAGACGGCGCACTAGCAAGATTGCTAGGAACACCAAGCACAGGTGGCATGCTAGATATTATTTGTGATTTTACATTTTATTCTTTTTTTAGCATTAGCTTTATTCTTGTTAATCCGGCGCAAAATGCCCTTGCCGGCGTCTTGCTTGCTGCTGCTATCCAAGCCAATGCAACGGCGTTTCTGTGCTTTGCTATTATGCAAGAACAGCATAAAAATAAACTAACGTTACAAAATCTCGGCATACACAAAGCTTTTTACTATGTAAATGGCGTAATCGAAGGAACGGAAACAGTGCTCTTTTTGACTCTTATGTGCTTATTTTCGTCTTACTTTCCTATCATAGCTTTTACTTTTGCGGCACTTTGCTTTATTTCTGCTTTTACAAGAACAGCTATACTGCTTCACTTACCTACGCCAAGCCAACTTAATACTTCTCTTTAGTAGTAACGAAATTTTGTAACGTTTGCCACGTATTCGTATCTATATTATTACCGGAAAATAATATTTGCCCTGTTTGCAGTGCATGGGCGACAAGTTGTAGCTGTTCTTTTGTCATATTTTGCTTACTAGCTTCTAGCACAAAGCCGCTTGCTTGCTCTTGAAAGGGGAAAGTAAGTTCTTTTGCAGAAAGAGAAGCTAGTTGCTCTATAGACAGAGCAGAGCAAATACCCTGTACTTCAAAAAAGGATAAAATAGGAATAAAGTCTTTATCTATTTCACAAGGAACGGAAACAGTACTCTTTTTAACTCTTATGTGCTTATTTTCGTCTTACTTTCCTATCATAGCTTTTACTTTTGCGGCACTTTGCTTTATTTCTGCTTTTACAAGAACAGCTATACTGCTTCACTTACCTACGCCAAGCCAACTTAATACTTCTCTTTAGTAGTAACGAAATTTTGTAACGTTTGCCACGTATTCGTATCTATATTATTACCGGAAAATAATATTTGCCCTGTTTGCAGTACATGGGCGGCAAGTTGTAGCTGTTCTTTTGTCATATTTTGCTTACTAGCTTCTAGCACAAAGCCGCTTGCCTGCTCTTGAAAGGGGAAAGTAAGTTCTTTTGTAGAAAGAGAAGCTAGTTGCTCTATAGACAGAGCAGAACAAATGCCGTGTACTTCAAAAAAGGATAAAATAGGAATAAAGTCTTTATCTATTTCACTAGGTAGCTGTTTAAGAGAAACAACAATAGGGACGGGAACATGATTCACTTTTTGAATCACCTGTAACAAGGCTAATAAAGAATCATTGTCACCTTGATTTTGTATATATAAACAGTCTACGCCGTTATCAATTAAATAAATAACCTGTTCAGCATAGCTTTGTGCTCGTTCTTTTTGCTCTATAGCAAACCCGGCATCACAAGAAACGCAACCGGCTAAAAGGCAATCGGCTTGGCTTTCTTCCATAGCTAAACGTGCTTGCCGGACAAGTGACTGTATTATATGTTCAATATATTGCTGATAAGCACGGTTTGCATATTGATGAATCTTCTCTGACGGGATACGTAATAAACCGGGAAAAGATGACAATTCTTTTTTATAATAAGACACTAAACTTGTTTTGCCTTCAATTAAATCAGGAATAGACATATCTGGTTTTGCCGTTGCATTACTCCATAAAATCGAAGACATAATTTTTCTTATACAACGTCACCGCCACCGCGGCTACTAATAATAATCTTACCTTCTTCTTCTAATTTACGTGCTAACTTAACCATTTTTTGTTGCGCCATATCTACGTCAGTAACACGAACAGCTCCAAGATTTTCTAAATCGTCTCGAATCATATCTGCCGCTCTTTCAGACATATTTCCAAAAATATGATCTTTCACTGCATCAGATGCGGTTTTCAAAGCGTATACAACTTCATTTTGTGGCATTTCTTTCAACAGTACTTGCATACCGTTAGCATCAATTTGAACAAGATCTTCAAAAGTAAACATTAATTCCCTAATTTGCTCTGCTAAATCAGGATTAACTTCTTCAATCGTAGCTAAAATACGATTCTCTGTTGATTTATCCATTGTATTAAGCATTTCGGCAACTGATTCGGTTCCGCCCACTTTCGCAGTAGAAGCCGTTCCTGCCGCTTTCAATTCTTTTGCCAATACGTCTTCAATATCTTTAATAACACCCGGAGGAATCGCTTCTAGAATTGCCATACGATAGGTAACGTCTGCTTGTAATGTTTCAGGTAATTCTTTTAATACAAGCGCCGTTTTTTCTGAATCGTCTAAATGAGCTAAAATCAAAGCAATGGTTTGCGGATGTTCCCCTGTAATAAAATTAGCAATAATTTTAGGTTCAAGCCACTTAAGTGAATTTAAGCCTTCTTCTTCTGCTGACGAACGTAAATTTTCTACTAAATCTTTAGCACGATCTTCACCAAGTGCTTTTGTAATAGCATTTTTAACAAAATCACTTCCCGCATTAATGGTAATACCTTGCGTATCCATTACTACTTTACGGTAAAATTCTTCTAAAACAGCATCTAGATCTTCCGGAGAGACATCACTAAAACGAGACATAAAATAGCCTACTTGCTGGATTTCTCGATCTTCTAAATTTTTTAGTATATCCGAAGAGCCTTCTTCCCCTAGTGCTAATAATAAAATAGCCGCTTTCTTGGGACCTGTTAGTTTGCCTGGATTCAAGTTTTCTCCCTATATTAAATATACGTCGCTTTGTTAAAGTTATATAATTTCTACCCTATATGATTAGGCTTATATTAATAAAGTACCTATATTTTATATTAAATGCAACAGGTAAGAAGCAACTGCCGCTCCACACACCGGTTGCCACGCTATACACTTAGCATGTCCTACTTTTTTTCTTTTCTCATCATATACGTAAATAAAAACGGGCGTCACCGTATAATAACCTATAATATTTTTATGATCCGAATCATATAATATGCCTTTATCTGCATAACCAATCAAAGTTTTTTTAGCATCGTTTCGCACAATAAACAATTCCCACGTCCCTCTATTAGACATAATCCCAACGCGCGCTAATTTTTCTTTTTTAACAAAAATTTCAACGTAATTCAAATATACGTCCGTCGTTGCAATTGGCGTATTTTGTAAATCATAAATAACGCCTTTAACCGGTAAGGCGCCAAAAAGATCTATTGTATTTTCTGCGCATGCCGTTGCGCTACATACTATAAATAAACTTACGTAAACTATAATACGCAAAAACCTTTGCATTACTAGAATAAAATCACACTTCATTATTTACACAGCGATAAAATTAAGCTATTGTAAAATATACTTTAGCTTTCTTAAAGTATTTTTTTATAAATTATAACTTATTTTTGATTATTTTTCTATGCTATTTCGTTTTTCTAAAATGCTATGTTGTATGAGCATTTGTATTAGTTTACTATGCTCCTTAGCTTATGGGCAAGAAAATTTTACTCCTGTTGAAGAAGGGGATTATAAAGTAGTAAAACAAGAGCTTAACATTGTTCCTAACGTTCAACTAGAAGGATCTTTCCTTGCAAGTTATTTATACATATCTAATAAGCTATTTGGCAAATCGGAAAGCAAGCAAAAAGCATTTTTGCTAGAAGGCAATTTACTTTTTCGAACAATAGCTTCTAAAAACATATCTATTGTAGCGGATATTACAAATAAAGATAATCGCGTAAATAAACAACCTAGTGCCTATATGCCCCATGGCGACGCTAATAAGGACGCATATTACGACAAAAAACCTAAAGGTCTAAACGTTACTTTTGATCAACTCTACTTAGAATATCATAGCAATCCACATAGTAACCTACGTATAGGGCGACAAACTATTAATCCACTAGATCACCAAGGCTTAATTTATGAAGGAGAGGCTTTAGCTATATCCCATTCCTGTCTTTTCGGAACCTGGTGCTATGAAATTGGCGCCGGTAAATTACAAGAAACCGGACATAACGAACTTTATTGGGGTGGATTAAGTTATCCTTTTCTAAGTAATAATCAAACGGTTACTTCTGTTGATTTAAATCCTGTTTCCCGTCCGGACGAAGAACTACGCATTGGCGTTTACTATGCTATATACTCTGCTAGTAGTGTTCCGGTAGATATAAACGGAAATTGGGTTGCTGAAAATTCACAAGAACAAGCTCTTAGCAATAATACTAATACTGCGGGATCTGTTTTTGCTCGTATACACAATACAAAATATATTGGCTTTCAAGCTAATTGGAACTACCATAAGCTATTATTCGCTATGGATTCTGCTTTAATGTTAAGTAAACGCGATTACCAAGAAGTAAATCAAACAACGAATGCTTCTACCACTATTGCAAGTCAAACACTACAAGGTACGGCTATAAAACTGAAAGCTAGTATTTATCCTAAAGACAACGTAGTCATACAAGCAACTTGGTTTAATGCAACAGGAAACCAAGCAAAACTAGGCGAATCAGTTTGGAACGAAAAAGGCGGCTTCCAATCTATTAACAGCGGACGATACGGCGACGCTTTGATTTACCTTAAAGGCTATCAAGAACAAGGACAACATCACAGTATTACAGGCTTACGTTATTTCAGTATAGCAGGTAAATATTTACCTTATAAAAGTATTTTAATTAAAAGTGCCGTTTACAATTTCTCAAATACAGCTGGGGTCGTAAACGAAGCCGGCGAGGCAAATAAACAAATTGGTACTGAATTTGATCTTTCTCTTAACTGGGCAATCCAAGATAAATTAATTGCTAATGCCTATGCAGCTTATATGCTTGCTGGAAAAGGATATAGCCGCTCTGATGTTATTAAACCTACAGAAGAAAAACCGAAAAACGATATACTTATAGCTTTGAACGTAGGCTATAGTTTCTAGATATAACGGAGTGTTTTCATGACAACAAAATCAAGCGAATTTTTTCAACGTTCTAAATATACCATTCCCGGCGGAGTCAATAGTCCGGTAAGGGCATTTAAATCAGTTGGAAGTAATCCTTTATTCATATCTCATGGCAAAGGAAGTCATATTACTGACATTGATGACAAAACCTATATTGATTATGTTGGTTCCTGGGGACCTTTAATTCTTGGGCACGCCTACCCGCCTGTTATTCAAGCTCTAGAAGAACAATTGCATAAAGGAATCTCTTTTGGCGCACCTACTACATTAGAATGCGAACTAACAGAACAAGTACGAAAAATGATGCCTTCTATTGACATGCTACGTCTTGTTAATTCAGGCACAGAAGCAACAATGAGTGCTATTCGCTTAGCAAGGGCATACACGAATAAAGATACTATTATTAAATTTGCAGGTTGCTATCACGGACATGCAGAAAGCTTTTTAGTACAAGCCGGTTCTGGTGTAATGACACTAGGCTTGCCAGATTCGCCGGGCGTACCAAAAGACTTTACAAAACACACGCTTGTTGCACCGTACAATGATATTGAAGCAGTACGATCTTTACTTGAAAATAATCAAGACAAAGTAGCCGCTATTATTATTGAGCCTATTGCCGGCAATATGGGTATGATTTTACCTAAACCTAATTTCCTTCAACAACTAAGAAGCCTATGCGATCAACATGGTTGTCTTCTTATTTTTGATGAAGTAATGACCGGTTTTCGCGTTAGTCCTGGCGGAGCAAGTGAATTATTTCATGTAGATCCTGATTTAATTACACTCGGTAAAGTAATTGGCGGTGGTTTGCCTGTAGGAGCTTATGGAGGGCGAGAAGATATTATGTCTTTAATTGCGCCTTTAGGTAACGTTTACCAAGCCGGTACACTTTCTGGAAATCCGTTAGCAACTACTGCCGGATTAACAACACTTAAAATCTTAAGTCAGCCTCAAACTTTTAGCCAATTAACACAAAAAACAACTTGGATAGTCAATGAGCTTAAAGATCTATTTGAAAAAGCCTCTGTTCCACACCAAGTAAACATGGCTGGCGCTATGTTTGGTTTCTTTCTTGGCGTTGATTCTGTATATGATTTTACAACGGCATCTAAACTGAATAAAGACCTTTTCACAAATCTATTTCATGCTTTATTACAAGAAGGCGTATATATTGCCCCTTCTCCTTTTGAAGCGCTGTTTATGTCCCTAAGTCATACAGATGAAGACTTAGAACATACAAAGCAAGCCTTTGCTAAAGCTTTGCCAATCGCTTTAGATGCTATACATAAATCTAGCTAGTTCATCGTTTAATCTTTTTCTATATGAATCCCGGCATAAGGATTCGTATAGTTAAAGTAACGATTACATCCTATCCTTGCCGCCTCGCCGCTAGTATCTGCCTCAATAATAATCCATTTTCCTATAGACGACTGCAATCTTTTTATTTTATATCTTTTATTGCCATAGTTATACACAACAACTTGCTCTAATGAATGATATCCACCACAAGAATACATAGCGCCACCATCTGCTTGCATATTTAAAAAAGCAATAGCATTACTCGCATACATTGGCTGCAAAGTTAGTATAATGAAAAATAATAATAAAATAATAAATTTACCCATACTCTTTCTTATATATACAAATATTATATATCGTTTAATATAATAAAAGTCTGTATACTTCAAAAAGTACACAGACTGTTGCTTTTTATGTAGTTAAGTTAAAACGGCTACTTTGTTTTTTTAACTTTTTTCTCTAAAAGGCTAGTTTTAGTAGAACTCCATTCCACAGCTATCGTTTCCGGAATTTCAAAAGCCCAATTCTGTGATAAAAACTGTAATTGCTCTAAAACTACTTGTTTTAATTTCCCTTCTACAAGAAACGTAGCATAATGCTTATGTCCTTGTTTACTTTTCAAATTAAATAACTGTATTGTTATTTTTGTAGAATCAAACAAGGTCAAATGTATTAATCTTTCCTTTTTTGCTTTTGCCTGCAAATCCTTTAATTTAATCGGCGCATTCATCGTTAAAGAGTCAAACGAGTCTACTAATGCATCTAGCTTTACTTGGTTAGCTTGCCATTTAGTACTTTTCAAATCAATCGTAAAATTATCTTTCTTAGTTTTACGTAAAATACTATATTTCGAATTACCTATAGCTATATTAACAGATTGTATTTGCTTGTTCATATCGCTAGGTAAAAGCTTTTTTTGCATCCAAGTATTTTTATCCGGTAGCGCGTAAAAAGAAGATTTAATAACATAAGCAGAAGTATCTTCTTTAGATTTGATTAAACGTATATAATTCCCTCCAATAGGACGCGGTGGATTTCCTGTTGTTAAGTCTTTACCAACAACAAAAGCTAAAACCGATTTTCCTTTGCTAGATAAGTTTATATAAGTTCCCGTATTCTCTTGCATTGCTTGAGCGTCTCCTTGTTTATATAATTGCAAATTATTCCATTCTTTTTTTTCAGTACTAGCAACGTATGCTAATTTTATTTCTGTAATTTGACTTAGAAAAGCCAATAATTTCAAAGAATCAACTACAGAGTCAGCTTCACCTTCTTGTCCTTTCAATACCCAAAAATTTCCTTTCTTCGCAAACGCAAGGGTTTTATTAAAGTTAGCTATACTTATATTATCAACTTTAGTAATCGCTTTAGGTGTAAGTAAGTTTTTATTAACTAACTCTGATTCTGTTGACAAATTAGTTTTTATAAAAACAACAAGTAATGTAATAACAACAAGAACAACAGTGGATATTAGTAATCTACGCGACATTATCTTCTCCTTTATCAGTCATAGTAAATCGTTTTCTATATATAATAAACGCAACTAAAATTAAAATAAGAGGAACTACTAATAAATTTAAAGTAATAATCCAATTTTTCTCGTTTTCTATATCTTTTCGCAAAAGTTTACGTATTTCTCTTAATTTAGTTTGCGTTCTCTTTGATTCAGCTTTAAAACTATTTACTTGCTCTAATTGTTTAGAAGTTAAAATAGCTTTATCTGTTTGCGTTTCAATACTACTCAATTGAGCACGTAATGTTTGCAATTTTGCTTGGATACGTTCTACTTCAGCTTGGTACCTTATTTGCGCTTTCTTGCCAATTTTTTCAAAACGTGTAAAAGGTCTTTTAATTACCCCTCTTGAACGAACGTCAGCTAATGATTGCAAGCCGTTTAAGAACTCTGTAATATTACTTATAAAAGCTAAATTATTATTTTGCGGCATCATTAAGCGTTGCGTACCTAGATTCAACCAACGAACACTATATACGTCACTTAGAAAATCAACGTCTGTAGTAATCACAATTTCAGCTGGCTTTACACTTGCCTTTAACTCTGTTTGTGTCCCTAGAAAAGTTTCTTTTGTGTTTTTATCTACTTGAGGGATAGCATCAAACGCCGTTGTTAATTGCCCTTGTAAAATAGCCGATGCATATCTTTGAACTGCCGGTGCCTTTTCTTTTTTAGCATCGTTCGTTTCAGTTGGTTGTTTTGCCAAGTCTAGCGGCTGTAACATTTTTTCTACTTGAAACGGATTTTGCGACATTGCCAACGCGGCATTAATTCCTTTTGCCTTTTTTGTTACATAAATCAAAGGCGTTACTTTTTTCAATGGACTTGTACTATCAACGGTAAAGAAACCGGCTTCCGGTAAAATCACGTTTTGCATACTTGTTAAAGCAGGCAATTTTGTATTAAACGCCGTTTTATCCAAAGTCTGCCATAATGAATATTGCATACTATTTCCTTGCCCAATGCCTACTTCAGTAGCTCTTGACTCTTCTCCTACAATAATAGTTGGATCATAGGCAACGCCCCAGTGTTTTAAAAGTTTAGCAAATTGACTAGACGGAACTGCATGTTGATACTGCTGTTGTCCCATTAAAATACGCACAGACGGATCTAGAAACAACATAAGCTTGCCGCCTCGTAAAACAAACTGATCAATAGCATACAATAACGTATCAGAAAAATGAGACGGATTAACCACAAACAACATATTAATATCTTTTGGTATAGATAAAGAATTTTGCGGAACATTAACTACTTGAAATTGTTTACTTAGCTCTTCACTAATCGCCCATGGTTTTACGGCAGGACGTTGTAACATTTGATTAGCCGGCGATCCGGTAATAGGTAAACTAGAGAGTATGCCTACTTTTCTTTTTTCTGTTTGCGCTACTTGAATAAGAGACTGGGAAACCTTATATTCTAATAAAGTTTCTTGATTAGGATCTAAAAAAGGAAGCACTGCACTTCTATCACCTTGTAAAAAAACAAGTCCCATATAAAAAGGATCATTAGCATTGCCTACCCCTTTCACGTTGTAGCGTTTTGCCCATTCTTCCGCATCTGAATCCGGTTCCGGATTTTCTATTTTTAAAGAAAGTTTTGCCGGGTTTTGAGCTACGTACTCGCTCAATAACTCGGCTACCCTGTCACCGTAGCTTTTATATGCTAAAGGAACTTTTTTTGTATTTTTACTAAAATAAAATATAATCTTTGTGGGAACAGTCACTTTTTTTGCAATTTGCTTTGTGCCTTGCGATAAAGAATATAGGCTATCTTCCGTAATATCTACTCGTACAAATAAATAAGAAGATAAAATATTAACTGCTAACACAATAATAATCCAAAACGCTATTTGCGCCGATGTATTACGAAACATTGAACTCGTAAGATATTGTTTATATTTTGCCATGAGTTTACGTATCTGAATTGAAAAGAGTATTGTTTAATATAATTTTAGTTACTAAATTAATTTATATTGCTTTTTTCGCTTCTAAAATAGAAACGGTGATTCCAAGGCTAGATAGCATTAAAGATAGAAAGAAAATAATATCTCGCGAATCTAGGACTCCTTTTTGTAAAGAAACATAATGCGTATACAAGCTAAAATTAGAAATAGTTTCCGCTATGTGAATTGAAAAGATGCTACTAAGCATGCCGCGAAAAACGCCCCAGCCAAGCAAAATCGAAATTAAACAAATCACAACGCTAATAATAAAACTTGTTACTTGATTATTACTTAAAGCAGAGAATAAACAAGTAATAGATAAATAAGCGCCTGCCATAAGAAAACTTCCTATATAGCTGGTAAAAATAACCCCCATATCAGGATTACCAAGAAACGTAACAGTTAACACCATAGGAAAAGTTAACAGTAAAGCAACACCAATAAATAACCATGCAGCAACAAATTTAGCAATAGTCGCTTGCAAAGCGGAAATAGGAAAGGTTAATAAAAGTTCTATTGTCCCTTGATTACGTTCTTCCGACCAAATTCCCATACCAATAGCAGGAATTAAAAATAGAAAAAACCAAGGATGTAAAAGAAAAAAGCTATGAAGATCGGCTCTACCTATGTCAAAAAAGCGAACAAGAAAAAAGCTAGATCCACTTAAAGAAATTAGAAAAATAATTAGAAAAACATACGCCACAGGCGAGAAAAAATAACTTCTCCATTCTTTTTTAATTAAAGACCATGTAATACTCATACGTTCCCCTCTTGCTTAGATTCCGTTGTCTGATCAATTTGTTGATTCCCAATAGTCAAAGAGCGAAAAACCTCTTCTACTTTACCTTTTTCCATATCCCATTCAAGTATCTTATACTGTGCATTTGAAAATACAAGTTGTACTGATTGCAGAATATTACTACCGTCTACAGGAAAAATAAGAAGCCTATGTTGTTGCTGCGGCGTTTCTTCTAATTCATAGTGAGACACGTTATTAATATCTGCTATTTTTTGTAAAATTTCTGGCTGCGGTTTTTGTTCTAATAAAATAGAAACAACGTTATGCCTTTTTGACGATGCTTGTAACTTTGCTGGCGTTGTGTCGGCAAGTAACTTCCCTCCATGAATAAGAAGGACTCGCGAACAAACGGCTTCTATTTCTTCAAGAATATGAGTAGAAAACAAAATAAGTTTATTTTTTGCCATTTGTTGGATAATATTACGAACTTCATATTTTTGATTAGGATCCAACCCGTCCGTTGGTTCATCTAAGATTAAAATAGTAGGATCGTGTACTAATGCTTGCGCAAAGCAAACGCGCTGTTTATACCCTTTAGATAAGGTTCCAATAGTTTGTCTTAGTACTCTACTAAGCCCGGTCATTGTAATAACGCGATCTAAAGCTTGTTTTGCCTCAGCTCCTTGATATCCACGCATATCTGCTATAAACGATAAAAATTCTAGCACTGTCATTTCAGGATAGATCGGCGCATTTTCAGGTAAATACCCAATCTCTCTTTGAATTAGTTTAGGATGATCTATAACCGACACCCCACCAATGCTAATGCTTCCGGACGTTGGCTTTAAAAAGCCTGTTAACATACGCATAACCGTTGACTTACCGGCACCGTTTGAGCCAATTAAGCCAATAATTTCACCTTTATTTATCTTAAAGTTTAAATCCGATACGGCAGTAAAATCGCCGTACTTCTTTATAACATTTTCAAGAACAATCATAATGTTTACTCTATAATAATTGATTTATAATTCTAACTATTACAATTTTTTTATTTATTATCAAAACGTTTTTATCATGTCAAGACCACAATATTTATGTCAAGTTCAAAATATGGCTACATACAAAACTTATAAAACTAAACATATAATTGATATTGTTAATAAAAACAGTTTCCTCTTTGTAAGTAACTTGACTAATAATATGATATATAGCTATGCTAGCTAACGATATTCTTATTTACTTCCAACGGCGATAGTATGCTATCTAAATTCGAAATTTTCATTTTACAACGTTATTTTTTCACAAAGCATAAAGACAAAGCTTCACGAATCATTACTCGTATTTCTATTATAGGCGTTGCTCTTGGCGTAGCCGCTCTTGTTATTGTCTTATCTATTATGAACGGATTTGAAAGTGATTTACGAAAAGCCTTACAAAGCGCCAACGGCGACTTTACTTTATACAATATAGACAGTAATGAAATCACTATAGCACAAAGAAAAGAAATCACGGCTAAACTAATGAAGTATAAAGAAACTAAAGCAGTTTCTCAACTAGTATTAAAACAAGCTTTATTACAAAAACAAACGCATCCAGTTGGTATTATTATTAAAGCAGTTAATACAAAAACAGCAGGAGAATTTAATAAGCTACTTTACGCTATTGACGATTCTTACCAAGCGCGGCACACAAAAGAACGGCAACTTTCTTTAGAAAAACAAAAAGAAAGAGGCAAACAAATCATAGCAAACCTTGCTTTTCACAATGTTAAACAAGGCTCGTTTCAAACGCAACTACCGGGCATTATTATTGGCAAGCAACTCGCTTTGCAACAAGCTATCCACCTTAACGATATTATTACTTTATTAGCACCGGAAGAACAAAGCCTGCCTTTACAAAATATACCAAGAATACAACGTTTTCATGTTGTCGGCTTTTTTGAATCCGGGTTAATGAACTATGATAATATGCTAGCTTTAATTAGCTTACCGGTGGCAAATCAGTTGTATCAGCTAAATAACAACATACAAGGACTGACTATTTACCTTCACCAAAATGCAGATGAACAAGCATTTATAACTAGGTTTATGGAAGAAATTGGCTTCCCTTATTACTTATCTAGTTGGAAAGATGAAAATAAAAATCTATTTGCCGTTTTTCATCTTGAAAAAATTGGATTAGCAATAATTTTACTTTGTATCATTTTAATTGCAAGCTTTAATATTATTAGTTCGTTAATTATGTTCGTTTCAGAAAAACAAAAAGATATTGCTATCTTAAAAGCGCTTGGAGCTACAGATAAAAATATCTTAAAAATCTTTCTTGTTTTAGGAATGCTTATAAGCTTACTTGGATTAATTATAGGAGAAACGCTCTCCTTACTCATTTGCTGGATCATTGTCCACTTTGATTGGGTAACCATTCCTTCCGGCGTTTACATTAATAATAAAATACCTATGAAAATTATTCCTTGGCAACTTGGCTCTATTGCTTTAATTGTCTTTAGCTTAACTATATGTATTTTATTTTTCCCTGCTAAAAACATAGCTACCGCTTCGCCTATGATAGGTCTTAAAAATGGATAATATACTTATACTAGAAAAGCTTTGTAAAACTTTTCAAGATCATTCTGAAACTATCACCGTTTTAAATAACGTGTCTGTTTCTTTTCAAACAGGAAGTAGCTACGCTATTTTTGGCAACTCAGGAACTGGAAAAAGTACGCTTCTACATTTAATTGCAACACTAGAGCCACCTACGTCCGGCAAGATTTGGCTAGATAATCAAGATATTTTTTCTTTTTCATCTAAACAAAAATCCATTTTACGTCAAAATACAATTGGCTTTATTTTTCAAGATCATCATTTATTGCAAGATTTCACGGCTTTAGAAAACGTTATTATTCCCATGTTAATAACAGAAACGCCTATACAAAAAGCACGGGACAAAGCATTAAAATTACTTGAACAAGTTGGGCTATTAACTAAGGCAAATAGAAACGTTAGCCAACTCTCCGGCGGAGAAAGGCAACGCGTTGCTATAGCTCGTTCTTTAGCTAATAATCCAAAATTAATATTAGCAGACGAACCAACAGGCAATCTTGACGTTAATACGGCAACCCAAGTTTTTGATCTATTACTTGCTATATGTAAGCAACAAAATTGCACCTTATTATTAGTAACGCATAATCAAGAATTAGCCGGCAAATTGGACAAACAATACCTATTATCTAATAGCCAATTATGCCAAGTATAAAATTGCACTTGATAAACATAGTAAATAAACAGTATAATACAAAATTTACTATATGTAAGTTATCTTTTTAGCTAAAATTGCTTTTTATGAAGTCTTGTCATTTTCTATTTATATTCATTGCTCTGCTCTGCTTATCCAAGCCTATGTTTGGACAAAAACGAACAGGACAAACAAGCCCTATTATTGATTCTATTCAAGTACAAGGCTTGCAATTTATTGCGGAAGATAAAGTTTTTAATATACTTAGCTCGCAAGTACATACGCACCTTTCTCCTTCGTCTGTGCAAGAAGACATACACGCTTTGTTTCAACTTGGTCTTTTTAAGGATATTCAAGTACTTACCAAAAAAAAATCCGTACCTAATCATATTGACTTAATCTTTAAGTTAAAAGAAAACAAACGTATTGCACAAATCAAATTCAAAGGCATATCTATTGTCTCAAAAAAAACGTTAGAAGATAGTATTAAACTCAAACAATACTCTATCTTACAACCAAATAGCATTACGGCGGCTATTCGTACGTTCCAACAAATATACGAATCGAAAGGGCTCTTACAAACTCATATCACATATGAAATAAAAGATATAAACGAAACGTCTGTTGCGCTTACTTTTATTATTAAAGAAACAACAAAAAACTTTATTACAAAATTTAATATTACAGGTACAAAATTTTATTACCCTATTGATATTGAGCGATCTTTACAATCAGCAAAAATAGATTGTTTATCATGGATGAATTCTTCCGGTATATATCAAACTCAGAAAATTAACCAAGATCTACAAATTATTGCACAACTGTATCTTAAAAAAGGATTTATAAAAGTTCATGTAGACAAACCTGAAATTACGTTAATCGAATCAGATCTTAAACAGTGGAATGCAATGCATATTAACTTGCATATTACGGAAGGAGAGCAATA
Organism: SAR324 cluster bacterium; assembly: GCA_002995645.1. Lineage (GTDB taxonomy): Bacteria > SAR324 > SAR324 > XYD2-FULL-50-16 > HCM1 > HCM1. Next base: position 161,487 of record PUHO01000005.1, read on the forward strand.
CTATACCGGTAACGTTAATATAGTTAGCGATGATGATAACGAATTACTTTTTGGGATAAGCGACCAAATTAAAAAATTAGCATTACAACAAGGCAACGTATTCAATCCTTTTTTATTACAACAAGACCGCGCCTATCTTACGCAGTTATATGGCAATCAAGGTTTTGCTTTTGCCCGTATTACACCGCAAACGCGTATAAACAAAGAAACAAGACAAGTTAACGTTACCTATCATATTACAAGAGGAGAAAAAGCTTACATTGAACGTATTGAAATAGCAGGAAACAATGAAACGCAAGATCAAGTAATTCGTCGTGAGCTAGATATTCATGATTCCGAACTATTTAGTCAAAACAAGCTGCTATCTAGTAAAGAAAATTTACAACAACTTGGTTTTTTTACAGCCGGTACAGGCGTGCAGGTAATTAGAAGCCAATCGCATACTAACGTCCCTAATCACTTAAACTACAAAGTACTTGTAGAAGAAGCAAAAACAGGAAGTTTTAACGGTGGATTAAGCTACTCCGGACTAAACGGCATTGCAATTAACGGAACCATCACTAAAAAAAATCTCTTTGGAACAGGAAAGACAATTAACCTGTCTTTTGAATTATACCAACGTGGACAATCACACTATAATTTTACGTTAACAACGCCGTACTGGCTAGGAACTTTATTCACACAAACCAGTAATATTTATTCTTCCATAGAAAGCTATACAGATTACGACATTCAAAACTATGGCTTCCAATTTGGATTTTATTACCCTATATGGAAGCATATTACCCTTGGCAATACGTACGGTTGGAATCATGAAAAATATTCTGATATATCAGCTCGTGGCAAGCAAGAAATAGAAGATAAATATCGTACTATTTCACAAATGCTTTCTACAAGCCTGGTATATAGCACAGTAGACAATCCTATGTTCCCTTCGTCCGGTTTGGAAGTACGCTTTAACGTGTCTCAATATGGAAACTGGCTTGGCGGCGATCTTAATTTCCAAGAATTAACAACTTCAACACAATATTTTTATCCTTTAAACAAAAGTCATTCTGTTGTGGTAAGGTTAAGCGGGAGTGCAAAACAATTACTTAAAGTAGGTGCAAAAGAACCTATTTCCACCTATAGAAGATTTTATTTAGGCGGACCAACTACCATTCGCGGTTTTGACTGGGATGATATTGCAGGTCCAGCAAACGAAGCAGAAAACGATGGCTTTGATATAAGTAATAAGTACCCTTATCAAGGCGATTATACAAGTTGTATAACAGCAGACTGCCTTTCTTTACCGGCAACCTTGCCTGAAGATCGAAAATATTACGTACAGCACAGAAACGGGATAACACAGCTATTATTAAATGCAGAACTACTCTTTCCTTTAACAAGACAAGGCAATATGTTAAAAGGGGTTGCTTTCTACGATGCAGGGAATGTGTGGAGTGAAAATAAAATGTATGAAATAGTAGGCAAAACAAAGAAACTAGGCTATTTAAGAGCTAGCTCGGGAATGGGGATTCGTGTCATTACTCCTATGGGAGTATTACATTTTGACTATGGAATCAAAATACATAAAAGGAAGACAGAATCGCCGTCACGCTTTGATTTTTCTATTGCCAGCTTATTTTAATTAACTAAATAAACAGGATATAAGCTACTTTCTCTTGACCTGTTGCTTTTTATCATTTAAGTTATATATGTATACTGTCGCTAAGTAGCATAGATAACAAAAGGCTATTATTTGTACTTATTCCTTTTGTGCTATTCAATAGAAAGTTATTATATAAATAAAACTTAATTTTTGATTTTTATGAATCTTACTTATGCTAGATAATCTATTTAAAAAGCTTTTATTATTACTATTGTTTGGGTTATTAAGCATGCCTTTATATGGGCAAATGCCACAACGCCGTAAAGTAAAAGTCTTTTCACTACACAAAGCAGGTGGATTTTTAACTCTTGCGCCTATAACTAAATTAATAGTTACAAGTCTAACATCATCAAGTCAACCATCATCAACAGCATTTTCTGCTTCTTTAAATGCCCCCGGTTTATATTACGAATGGATTCCTTATATACATTTGGGATTTGGTCTTTCCGGTAGCTATTCTATTCGATCTTTTCAAAGTGACGTTGTTAGCTCTGCCGTTAGCTTTGTGGAACAAATATTGAATGTCAATGCTTACGGGACTTTCTATTTTAGCTCATATAAACGAGCCGTTGGATTTAAGCCGTTTATATCTTTAATTCTATCAGATACAACATTACATTCTGCTTATCAAACCTATTCGAGTCAAAAAACCGTTACCGGTGGATCTCCCGTATATAGCGAACTAAAAGCAGGTAAAGGAAATATAACGTTCTCAACTCTCTCATATAGTGGAGAACTTGGAACAGACTGGGTTAACCGTAAAGCTGGGGTTTCTTTAGCCATTGGATATCAAATAATCCCTGCTAAAGAAAAAACTACAGACGAATACAAATTATCATATAAGTATTCAAATATTTATGCAAAACTATCTGTATTTACCGTTTTCTAACAATAGAAATATGAAGTATTATTTTATCGTCTTACTTGCGTTAAGCATGTTAATCAGCAATACAGGTTTTAGTAGATCCTTAAGGGGATACGTATCTGCCGTTGGTGCAAACTACGGAGTTCTAACATTAGGACCGTCTCTTTCTGTTTATAAAGTGGGCAAAGCTGACACCAAAATATCATATGTTGAAAGCTATTGGCACCACTTGATAGGACATAACTTTGCGTATAACGTATCTGCCTTATATACGCTACCAACTAAAGGCACTATAGAACAACTTGACTATACGTCTTCCGGATTGGGGGCTGCTGTTGGGGCTACGGCTTTTACTGCCGACCTTAAAAGAACAGGGCTATATTTTTTCTCTTCGGCACAATTTTATCTAATACTAAATACTGTAAAACTATCCGGAATTATAGATGACCCTAACAATACAGGAACGACTAAAGACGTTAGTTCCTCTATTAAAGTCTTTTCTCCTGGTATAGACTTTAGTTTCGGTGCCGATTGGATCTTAGCTAACTGGTTAGCGTTACGTGCACAAACTGGTTTTTTAGCTAGTCCGAAAAAAAATAATTTCGACTCTAATGAAGATTTAAAATTAACTTTGTCTTTACAAGGCTTTCATGCATCTGCCGGCGTACAGATTATTTTTTAGTAAGTTACTTATGTTCCAACAATCTCATTTTAAAATCCCTATTTTAAGCATACTATTGATTGCATTGGTATTTTCTTCTAGTGCTTTCGCTCAAGCTAGGCTAAAACGAAAGAAAGAAATACCGTCTGTTAAACTTGGTTTAAGTTCTGTAACTTTACTTGTTCCTTCATTATCAATTCGAACGGAAGAAAAAACAAGCAAGTTAACTGCTCCGATCGTTATGCCCTATGTATTTTGGGAAAAAATTGCTTTTACTCAGTATGGATTTGAATTAGGGGTTTCCCCTATAGCGTTTCGTTCTGGGATGCTTAATCTTAGCGATACTGAACTACTGACATTTAACGAAACGGGATACTATTTCTCCGTACTAGCAAGAGCTTATATTACACCACAAAAGAGTAAGCGGAAATTCTTCTATCCTTTCGTTTCACTTGGGGTTGGTTTATTCATAACTTCGACAACGTTTCAAACAGTACACGAACCTACTGCAGCAGGTAGCACCAATCAAATTCTAAAACGAATTACAACTAAAACTTCAACCGGAGCATTTTCAATTCTACCGTCTGCCTCTGTTGGAGCTGACTTTCTTTTCAGACAAACTGCCGGCTTTCGTATGTCCCTTGGGGTAACCTCTGGAAGTAAGAAAGATTGGGAATCAAGCAAAGCTTATAAAGTAGTGTATGATTATCTATCTCCTAAGTTCACACTTGGTGTATTTATATTCTATTAAGCGATTGTTACTTACTTATGCACTCTAGTGTTATTTCATATATACAACAAAAAATCATTTCTTCGCCTAAGAAAATATTAATTCTTGGCGATATGATGCTTGATACCTATTCATGGGGGAATGTAAGCCGTATATCACCGGAAGCCCCCATTCCTGTTATTGCTATTGAGAAAGATGAAGAACGACTTGGCGGCTCTGCTAACGTGGCTAACAACCTAGCTCATCTTAACGTACAAGCTTACCCTATTAGCATTATAGGGCAAGATGCTAACGCACAGGCGTTAATACGTCAATTAAAAAAGGCTAACATTAATACAGACGGTCTTATTGCAGATCCGACAATGGAAACTATCTGCAAACAACGTGTTCTTACAAGATCGCAACAATTACTTCGTATTGATAGAGATAGCCGCTACGTTTTAACAAAAGAGCTAGAGCTAGCGCTTTGTAAAAAAATTGAACAAGAAGCAAAAGATGCTGCCGCTATTATTATTTCAGATTATCAATTTGGAATGATAACGCACAATATAGTTCAAACAGCAACAACAGTAGCAAAATCTAGCAATATTCCTTGTATTTGCGATCCGGGAAGAACTACACATTACGCAAAATATAAAGGCGTAACAACAATCAAACCAAATCGTACGGAAGCCCAGCATGCTAGTGGTTGCGAAATAACAAATATAGAAACGGCAATAGAAGCTTGTCAAATCATACAAACTATGTGCGAAGCTGAGTTTATTAGCTTAAGCTTAGACAAAGAAGGCATTCTTTATTATAAAAACAAAGACGAATACCAACTTTTACCTACGCATACGCATAATATTTTTGACGTAACCGGAGCCGGCGACATGGTGACTAGCATTATTGCTTGTTGTCTTGGAGATAAACAATCACCTGTGTTTACTTTGCAACTAGCCAATATTGCCGCCTCTTTAGAAGTATTACAATTTGGCGTTGCCCCTATTGAATGGCATGAAATAGATAACTTTGTTAAATATGAACATAACTATAGCAAACTTTCTTCTTTACCTGCCTTAAAAGCAACGCTTGCTAAAAGTTCTTCGCCAATTATTTTTGTTAACGGTTATTTTGATACCATTACGACTTCTCTACTATTATTCTTGCAAAAATTACGTAGCTTTAAAGGTATTGTTGTTTTAGCTATTAATAGTGACAAATCATTTCAAAACATAACCGGACACAAACCGCTATTAAGTGAAGAACAACGTAAATTGCTTCTTTCTAGTGTAAATTCTATTGATCATATTATCGCTTTTGACGAAAAACACGTAGACTCGCTTATCCTAGAATTAAAACCGTCTATTATTGTTAAAGGAGAGAATGCAAAAGATTCTATTCCACAAGTTGAACTTGACGCTATTACAAAAGTAGGCGCCACAATAGAGTTCCTTCCTATGCATTAAAAAGTACCTTATGTTACGCATTACATCCGGCACTTTACGCAATAAAAGAATCCATACTCTACCAAATAAAACAACACGCCCTTCTACGGAAAAAGTAAGACAAATTATTTTTAATTGTCTATATCATCATATTGATTTAAAAGACTTTATTACATACGATCTGTTTGCCGGCACAGGCGCTTTAGGAATGGAAGCAATCAGCTGGGGAAGTGCTAAAAGTATTTTTATAGAAAAAAATAAGCCTGCTTTCTATAATCTTAAAAAAAATATTATAAATTTAGCCATAGAAGAACAAAGTGAGTTATATTTAACTAACGCGGTATCTTGGCTTGAAACCTATCGTTTTACAAAGCAACCGTCTTTATTTTTGCTCGATCCTCCTTATGAGAATCAGATCACTGAGACTGTACTTGAAAAAATTTCTAATTTGAATTTACGTGACAATCATGTTATTGTTGTCCTAGAGCGAAACAATAACAACCCTATTTTATTTTCCGATCAATTTAAACTTTTTCAACATAAAAAAACAGGAATAACATGTATCGATTTTTTGCAACTAGTTTAAGTTTATTCTTATTCACAAGCTTACTACTGCCTTTGCAGAGCATGGCAAAAACGGCGCGAGGATCTTTTATGATATTACAAACCTCCCACGTTTATGAACAACCGACTAAACAAGCTAAATTTATTAGACTACATAAAGGATATGCCTACAACGTAGTAGATACGTATTATAATCGAAAAGAAAAACAAAATTATTTTTTAATCGAAACAAGTAGAGTAGAAAAACAAACAAACGTCGGTTTTATTTATGAAAATAATTTAAACTTACAAACTAAAAAAACAGTTTCAGTATACTCTCTTCCTAATGAAACAACAAAAAAGAACCAAGATACAAAACTACTTGCCGTTGTTTCTATTGCCTCTTTACACTTTCTCGGCGAAACGCGCACACAAAAGTCAACTCCATATATAGTTTGGCAAAAAGTACGCTTTACAACCTCAGTTCATAAACAATATTGGATTGAAGAAACAGCAGGGGAATTCCGCATAGATAGAAATAAACAGCAACTAGCTTATATTTATCGTAAAGCAATACAAGCAAGAATATACGGGCACTTTTTGCATAATGCCTTAACTGGTACGGTAGATATTGGCAATAGCATGCGATTTACTTTAATAACGCTCGGCAAGCCGGATAATATTATTAAAAAACAAAAAGGGAAAATACAATGGGATTATAAAGACAAACATTTATTATTTGAGCACAAGCGTATTATTGAACTGCTATAAAATTTATACTTATCCCGCTTAGTTTATGAAACAACCTGAACTATATCAAAATTATACTTTTTTAGTTTACCTCAATCAATCAAAAGAGACGCAACTATTTTGGAATAAAAATAAAGCAATTTTATCGAATGCCTTTCCACATAGTAAAGTATATTACGCAGATTCAACACAAACCTATTATCCAATAGAAGCCAAAACAGTGGTTATTATTATTGGCGAGGATTCTAGTTTTCATTATACTATTAATCAATATAAAGACCTATGGAAGCAAGTTATTTTTGCCTTCATTCCGGTAACTACGTCACGATTAATTTCCCGTTTTTCCTTACCAACTCAATTAAACGATCACATTACATTAATCAAAAAACAAAATCATTTATTTATTAATATACTACAGTGTAATCATATAGATACAAAAGGATTTAACAGACAAACTTTTGTTTATAACGACGTTTATTTTAATCGCTTACACCAAACGGATCGAACAATACAAAACAAGCCTATTCTTTCTACGTTCTCTAAAGAAGAACAAATATACCAAGGCGAATATTGTTGGGGCGGGGCTTTTCTTGGCGATTCGTTAATAGCTAACTTAGCTTTAACACATACTAATTATTTTCATTATAATCAGTTCCTTTATATCCAAGTTAATAAAAAATCCTTTTGTGATTACCTTAAATTACATACGATTTTAAAAAAACAAAAAACTATTCAAAATCAAAATTTACTCTGTTTGACTAGTAATTTTATGAGTTTATACGAAACAAGAGCCAACACTTTAATTTATGCTGACGATATTTTAATTGGTACTTTTCCTTTAACTTTACGTTTAATGAAACAAGCCTGTCGATTAATTACTCCTTTTGCAGCAGAAACAAAGAAAACGCGTGTTTACAGATCTAAAAGCGTACCTGTTTCTGCTATCTCAAAATAACCTTCTTTATTGATTATCATGTTACTTTTAGCTCTTGATGTAGAAACAACAGGTCTTAATTACCAAAACGATTCTATTATAGAAATCGGCGCCGTATTATGGCATTGGGAAACACAAACACCATTGCAAATATTCTCTGAATTAATTAAAGAGCCTTATATTAATCTCCCGTTAACTAACGAAATTGAGAATTTAACAGGTATCACAACCGAACAATTAACAAGCTACGGACAAGCATTTCAAGGAAAGTTACAACAAAGATTGACTAAGCTTATTCACCACGCCTCTTTTCTTGTGGCACATAACGCTAGTTTTGACCGTAATTTCTTAACGCAGCTATATCTTAAAAACAACCTTACGTTTCCTTCTAAAGAATGGATTTGCACGCTAAAAGACGTTACTTACCCGGCTAGTTTTAAATCAAAAAAGTTAGTTAACTTAGCAAAAGAACACGGCATTGAAACGCCGTTTGCCCATCGCGCCATATTTGACGTATTAACTATGTTGCAAGTACTAAAACATTACGATATTAAAGAAATAGTACGTTCTTTTTCGTTTCCATTAGTAACAGTTAAAGCCGACGTATCATATGAAAACAAAGACCAAGCAAAAGAGCAAGGCTTCCACTGGAACAAAGAAACAAAATCATGGCAAAAGGAAATAAGACAAAATAAATTAGAACAAGAAAAAGAAAAGTATCCGTTTCATATTACAATTTTATAATAAAACGCAAAAAAGTGATTGCTATAAAGAAATAAAATTGCTATACTAAAAAACAATTTAGTAAATCCCTATCAACAGTATTCAATTGACTTTAGAATCATTAACCGAAAAAATTCGCTCTTTAGTAAAGACGGCAGGCAAAGAACTTGTTGACGTTGCTTTAATTAAAGAACAAAACGAAGCCATCTTACGTGTAACAATTGAATCAATTGACGTAACACAAAATATTACTATTGACGATTGTACCAAAGTTAGTTACTTACTTTCACCTTTTTTAGACGTAGAAGATCCTTTTTCTTTTCCCTATTCTTTAGAAGTAAGCTCTCCGGGCTCTTATAGAGAACTAAAGACCGACGCGGATCTAGAAAGATTTCTTAAATCAGATATAAAGATTCGATTTAAAGAAAAAGAAAAAGCAAGTTTAGTAGGTAGCTTAATTGCATATACACAAGAAAGTATTCTTATACAAAAAGAAGATACGGAAATAAATATTGATCGAAGTCAAATTCGTAAAATTTCTTTACGCCCTAGTTTTTGATTTATAACGTAAACATTTTAATTTTGGATATTTTATGAACCCGTCTGAATTAATGGAAGCCATTAATGCAATAAGTCATGAAAAAGGACTAGACCAAGCAACGGTTATAGAAACAATTGAAGACGCCTTAGTTGGCGCCGCTTATAAAAAATACAAACAATACAAAGATATTGAAGCGCAAATCAATCCTAAGCAAGGAACATTAGATCTTGTGCACTATAAACAAGTCGTGGAAAAAGTACTTGATTCAGATAATGAAATTTCATTACATGAAGCACGTACCATAGATAATGAAGTAGAAATAGGCGATGACATGGAATATGTCATTGACATTGCTGAATTCACTAAAGTCATTGCACAAACAACAAGACAACTGATTTTTCAAAAAATTAATGAAAAAGAAAAAGAAGTTATCTATAAAAAATATATTAATAAAAAGAGTGAGATCCTCTATGGAACTGTCGCACGGGTAGAACGTAATCGCACGATAGTAATGATAGGATCCAGTGTAGAAGCTTCCTTACCATATAAAGAACAAATACAGGGAGAACACCTTAAAGCAGGCGATCATACTCGCGCGGTTTTACTAGAGATCGATCCAGAGGCAAGAGGTCCTCAATTAATCATATCTAGAAGACATCCTTTATTTTTGATAAAATTACTTGAATCGGAAGTTCCTGAAGTATATGATGGTATTGTAGAGATCGTAGAAGTAGCAAGGGATCCGGGAAGGCGTTCTAAAGTAGCAGTTACAACAAAAGATGCAGATATAGATCCAGTCGGCGCTTGTATTGGTATGCGAGGCTCTCATATCCAAGCAGTAATTAACGAATTAAACGGCGAACGTATTGACGTAATTGAATACTCTCCTAATCTAGAAAAATTCATTGCTAATACACTTGCCCCTGCGGAAGTTTTAGATATTACTATTGACAAAGAAAATGAACAAGCCGAAGTAAAAACTTTACCGGAACAACTTTCTTTAGCTATTGGAAAACAAGGTCAAAACGTGCGCCTTGCTTCCAGGTTAACTCATGTTAATATCAATATTTCAGCTTATGATTCAACGCCTGTTGAAGCGTTTGAAAGGGCAAAACAACAGATCTTACAAGAAGAAACTAATAATCCATTAAGCTCTGACAACCTTGAAAGTAACGAGGCTAATTTGGAAGATAGTTCAAGTAATAACGAAGCTAATTTGGAAGCTACTCCAAGCAGTAACGAGGCTAATTTGGAAGATACTTCAAGTAGTAACGAAGCTAACTTGGAAGATAGTCCAAGTAATATTGAATAACCAACTTAAACTATTTACTATAGCGCAAAATAAGGAGATACATTTTTTATGGCAATACGTGTACATGAGCTAGCTAAAAAATTAAATATACCCACGAAAGAATTGCACTCTGCTATGCTTCAAGTAGGCTTCACAAAAACAAGTAATTTTACTACGCTTTCTGATGAAGACGTTGAAGCCATTACGCAATTCATTAAAGGAGAATCTCCTGATACAACAAAGGCTATACAATCTAGAGAAGTTGCTTCTACTGCGGAACATAGCACAGGGCGTATACGTAAACGTGTACGTAAAGTAAAAATAGAAGAAGCTCCGGTTCAAGAAGACAAAGAACCAGATCCTATAGAAGACAGCCCTGCAGAAGAAAACAATACAGAACCGCCTATAGAAGAAAGTCCTGTAGAAGAAAACAATATAGAAACTCCTGTTGAAGAAATAAAAGAAGTCGACTCACAAGAAGCGTCGCCGATCATTTCGTTAAAAAAAGAACAGGAAGAAGAAAACAAACCTAAACCCTTAATTACACTTATAAAAAGAGATGCCGTTCCTGCTAGTCCTTTAGCTGAGAAAACAGAGCCAGAAAAGAAAGAAGTAAAAGAAACGCCACAGAACAAGGAAGAAGAACCTTTACTTACTATTATAAAAAGAGATGCCGTTCCTGCTAGCTCTTTGCCTGAAAAAAAAGAAACGCTTACTAAAACTAAAGAAAAAGTACGTACTCCTGTTGTGGAGGAGACAGAAAGCACAAAACCGCACAAGAAACCACGTAAGAAAATACAAAGTGAAACAAAACAAAAATGGCATAATCCTTTAACTTTAGAAGAAGAGGAAGCAAGAGTTCCCTTTGCTAAACATCATCGTAATAAAAAGCAACACTATAAAACACAGCAAGCACCGCCTAAGCAGGAAAAGAAACACGTTTTTAACGAAAGGAAAAAAGCGATTATTATTCCTGAATCTATTTCTATTAGCGAACTAGCGTCTTCCATTGGAATCAAAGCTGCCGATATTATTAAAACCTTGTTATCTCTTGGTATTATGGCAACTATTAACCAAACTATCGACGGAGAAACAGCGGCTTTAGTTGCAAGTGAATTTAGTATTGAAATTCAAATTCAAAATAAATCTATAGAGACCGTACTAGAACAACAAGAGGATTCAGAAGAAGAATTAACAACAAGAGCTCCTGTTGTTACAGTAATGGGACATGTGGATCATGGTAAAACGTCTTTACTAGATAAGATTAAGAAAACAAATATTACAGACAAAGAAAGTGGCGGCATAACACAACATATTGCTGCCTATTCAGTACATACAAAATTCGGAATGATTACTTTCTTTGATACGCCGGGACATGAAGCCTTTACAGCAATGCGCGCAAGAGGGGCTGAAGTAACTGATATCGTTATTTTAGTTGTTGCCGCAGACGAAGGATCTAAACCGCAAACAGCCGAAGCTATTGCCCATGCTAAAGCAGCTGACGTGCCGATTATTGTGGCGCTTAGTAAATGTGATAAAGATAAAGCGGACGTAGAACGTACGATGCAACAACTACTAGAATACGATCTTACATCTGAATCTTATGGTGGGGATATTCCTATGCTTCCTATTTCTTCTCATACTGGAGAAGGATTAGAAACGCTTTTGGAAACGATACAACTACAAGCTGAGATCTTAGAACTTAAAGCAAATCCTAGTCGTCTTGCCGAAGGTCGCGTTGTTGAATCGCGCGTAGATCCAGGTAAAGGTAACGTTGCCACTATCTTAATTCAACGTGGATCACTGAAGATTGGAGATAGCTACGTTGCCGGATCTATTTTTGGACGTGTTCGTACTATGTGGAACGACAAGGCAAAAAAAATCACAAAAGCCGGTCCGTCTGAACCAATTGAAATAACGGGACTTTCTGGACTTCCTCAAGCTGGCGATTCGTTTAATGTTGTAGAAGATGAAAAAAACGCAAGACGTATTGCAACAGCACGTGCTTTTGAACAAAAAGAATCTATGCTCACTAAGAAAAAACAGATCAAATTAGACAGTCTTTTCAATAACATGGGGCAAGATGAAAAGAAATTACTTACCTTAATTATTAAGGTAGATGTGATTGGTTCACAAGAAGCATTCCAAGAAGCTATTAACAAGCTAGGCAATGACAAGGTGGGCGTTAATATAGTGCAATCTACTGTTGGCGGGATTACGCAAACAGACGTCACTTTAGCAATGGCAACGGAATCTATTATTATTGGTTTTAATACGCGCCCTGATAACGATGCTAAACGTCTGGCATTACAAGAAAATATTGAAATTCGTTTATACTCCGTTATCTATGAAGCACTAGACGATATTGAAAAAGCACTTGAAGGTTTATTAGAGCCTGTTATCCGCGAAGAAATTCACGGCAAAGCGCTTGTTAAGGAAACCTTTAAGATTCCTAAGATTGGCATGATTGCCGGCTGTGTTGTCACAGAAGGAAAAGCTATACGTGACGCTAGTATCCGCGTGATTAGGGACAACCTTGTAATTCATTCTTCTAAAATAGCATCTTTGAAACGATTTAAAGACGATGTTAAGGAAGTCACGGAAGGAATGGACTGCGGTGTGAGCATTGTTTCTTATAAAGACTTAAAAGTCAATGACATACTAGAATTTTTCACTCACATTGAGCAAAAAGCAAAATTGTAATTTCTATGTCTATAAATTTACAAAGAAAAAACGAACTAGTTAAAGCAACGTTAAGTCAAATTCTTTTAAAAGCTAACGACTTGATTTTACAACAAGTTTCTATTGTCAGTGTGAAACTTAGTAAAAACTCGGCTAGTGCTAGTGTAGTTTATACTTTTTCTCAGCTTCAAGATAAACCGCTTACTATTAATAAAGTGCAAGCAAAATTAATGCAAGCAAGCGGTTTTTTCCGATCCCAATTAGCACAGCGTCTAGACTTTTGGAAGGCACCAAGCCTAACTTTTATATATGATAAAGGTCTAGATCATGCTACTAAAATTGACTCTATCCTCGCTGAGTTGAATAAAGATTCCTCTCATTTTGATCGTTAATTTTTTCTACGATAATCGTACAAGCAATTTTTCGTACTAGAATCAAAGCTCATTTGCTTGATTTGCTAGGGGCACAGCCGATTTTCTTGTTACATTTTGTCCTGTTTTTTTCTAGGTCATGAAAACAAGACTTTTTTCGTACTAGAATCAAAGCTCTTTTTGCTTAATTTACTAGGCTTCCCGCCGATTTTCCTTGTCAAATTTTGTCTTGTTTTTTTCTAGGACATGAAAACAAGACTTTTTTTGTACTAGAATCAAAGCTCTTTTACTTGATTTGCTAGGGGCACAGCCGATTTTCTTGTTACATTTTGTCCTGTTTTTTTCTAGGACATGAAAACAAGACTTTTTTTGTACTAGAATCAAAGCTCATTTGCTTGATTTGCTAGGGTTCCCGCTTATTTTCTTGTTACATTTTGTCCTGTTTTTTTCTAGGTCATGAAAACAAGACTTTTTTCGTACTAGAATCAAAGCTCTTTTTGCTTAATTTACTAGGCTTCCCGCCGATTTTCCTTGTCAAATTTTGTCTTGTTTTTTTCTAGG
>PUHO01000006.1:0-42323 GCA_002995645.1 SAR324 cluster bacterium
ATCTTATCGTCGTTCCCGCCTTCGTTTGATGCGTGTAAAGAAAGCTGTCTCATTCTTACTAAAATATTATTCACTTCTTCCATTGACGCTTCTGCCGTTTGCACCATCGATACTGCTAACTCAGAATTGCTCGTCGCTTGTTCTAGTGATTTTACTTTCGCTTTCATTTGCTCCGCTATCACTAGCCCTGCCGGATCGTCCGACCCTCTATTTATCTTCTTACCGCTTGATAATCTCTCTAACGATTTGTTTATCCCGTCGCTTGTCTCGTTTAAATTCCTCCATGAATTTAACGCCGCCACATTATGTCTTACCGTTATGCTCATTGCTTCTCCTTCCTTCTCGGTTTATTTCTCTTCTCTTTTAGCGGTCGTTTTTTCCCTTTTCTTAAGCTCTCCCCTTTGCTTTTTTTCTTTTTTATAGAAAAAAAAATTTAAATAAAAAAAAGCCTGTTACATTAACATGTAACAGGCTTCTAGCACAGATAATAAAATAATTTTTTACTAAATCCTATTTTATTAAAATCCCACCGTATGTAATAAAGAAAGGAACAAAAACTAAACTTAAAATAGCTTGTAGTTTCAGTAAAATATTAAGAGAAGGACCGGACGTATCTTTTAACGGATCACCGACAGTATCACCGATTACAGCGGCTTTATGACTATCGCTTCCTTTTCCACCTAAATTACCTTTTTCAATATATTTTTTAGAATTATCCCATGCAGCGCCGGCATTAGCCGCAGAAAGTGCAAGGACACCACCGCAAAGCAAAGAGCCTAATAATACGCCGGTTAAAGCAAGTACGCCAAAGAAAAAGCCTACTAAAATAGGAACAATAATAATCATTAACGCAGGTGGCGCCATTTTCTTCAATGCCGCTTTTGTAGAAATAGCAACACATTCAGCATAATCAGGCGTAGCCTTCCCTTCTAACAAGCCGCTAATTTCTCTAAATTGTCTTCGTACTTCAACGATCATATCCATAGCGGCATAACCTACGGCGTTCATTGTCATTGCCGTAAAAATAAAAGGTAATAATGACCCTATAAATAAACCAACAAGAATATATGGATTTAACAAGTTTAATTGTCCTACTAAATCTCCCATTCCTTTTTCTGACATTAATACATCAGCTCTAAACACAAAAGCCGAGAAAAGAGCAAGAGAAGTTAAAATAGCCGAACCAATAGCAAAGCCTTTCCCTACAGAAGCGGTTGTATTTCCTGTAGCATCTAGTATATCCGTTCTTTCTCTTACTGATTCGTCTAGTGCTGCCATTTCAGCAATACCGCCGGCATTATCCGCAACAGGACCGTAACAATCAACTGTTAAACTGATAATTAACACGCCAAGCATGCCTAAAGAAGCAATAGCAACGCCATACATACCAACAAGCGTATAAGGAATAAAAATACTAACGCCAAGTGCAATAATAGGAAGTGCCGTTGAATAGTATCCTAAGGCTAAACCAAAAATAATGCTAGTTGCCGCGCCGGTTTCAGCTGCTTTAGAAAGCTTGCGTACCGGTTGGAAATCATGCGCCGTATAGTATTCTGTAACAACGCCAATAAAGAGTCCTGCTAACAAACCGCATAAGAAACAAATATAAACAGAGTTACCAGAATAGCTTACGCCGTTAATTTCAAAACTTGCCGGCAATGCCCATTTTGCTACAAAATAAACGGCAACTGCCATGAGTACCGTACTAATAATTAATAGTCTTTTTAAAGCCGGTGCTACGTCTTTTTCTTCTTTCACACGAGCAAATAAAAAAGTTACGATTGCAACGGGAATGCCTGTTGCCGATATTAATAAAGGAAACATCATTGCTTTTAACGACGTTGCAAAAGCAACGGCACTAATCACAAGTGCGGCACATGTACTTTCTGCACAAGAACCAAATAAATCGGCGCCCATTCCTGCCGTATCACCTACGTTATCACCTACGTTATCAGCAATAACCGCGGGATTTCTTGGATCATCTTCCGGAATACCGGCTTCCACTTTTCCCACTAAATCAGCGCCCACATCTGCGGCTTTTGTAAAAATACCACCGCCAACACGAGCAAATAAAGCAATAAAAGAAGCACCTAAACCAAGTCCGGCTAAACATTCCATTGCAATAGAATTATTTTCAGCTAAAGCAAGCACAGGAAAAAAGAATCGTAACGCAAAATAAAGAATAACAATACCAAGTAATGCTATACTAACTAAAGAAAAACCCATGATTTTTCCCGTATTTAAAGCGACATGAAAAGCCTCTTTAAGACCTTTTTTAGCTGCCATTGTTGTTCTAACGTTCCCGGCAGTTGCGCTTTTCATTCCAATAAAACCGCATAACATGGAAATAAGAGCACCAAGAACAAAACTAAGTGCCGTTGGTATTCCTTCGTGTAGTGTTGCCGTTGTTGGATCGTCTATTAAAACTGCAATAATTATGGCGAAAACAATAACAAATATTCCCATAATTTTATATGCTTGCCTTAAAAACGCAGTTGCGCCGTCGTCAATAGCTTTATGTAAAAATTGTAATTGCTTTGCTTCAGCTTCGTCTGAACCTTCTCCTACTGCTGTTTTTTTGAGCTGTAGCCAAAAAAAGCTAGCAAATCCTAAAGCTATTATAGCTAAAATAATAATTAACCATATTCCAATCATAAATTCTTTCTCCTTATAAGGTAGTAGTCAATAATAAAATGTACTCTCCTGTTTAGTAAAGCAAACTAAACAAGAAAAAACAAATAAAATTTTGATTTTTTTCTTATTTCTTTAATTTTACAACTATTAAAACAAGTTTTTTACTGTATTAACATACAATCGCCGTAACTATAAAAGCGATATGCTTGCTTCACTGCATGTTCATAAGATTGCATAATATAATCTTTACCAGCAAACGCGCTAATCATCATTAACAAAGTAGAACAAGGCAAATGAAAATTAGTTAACATTTGTGTAACAACATTAAATTCATACGGAGGATAAATAAACAAATTTGTTTCTCTTGCCCCGGAACGCACTTCATCTTGCATAAAAGCACTTTCTAGAGTCCTTGCCGTTGTGGTTCCTATTGCCACTACGTTTCTTTTTTCTTTACGCGCTTGATTCACTGCCGCCGCCACGTCTGGGGAAATAGAATAGCGTTCAAAATGCATCGCATGTTCCCGCACGTCTTCAACTAACATAGGTTCAAACGTGCCTAGCCCAACGTGCAAAGTAATGTTAACAGAAGACACGTTCCTTTCTTGCAAAGCGTCTAGCGTTGGCTTTGTAAAATGTAAGCCTGCTGTTGGCGCGGCAATAGCGCCGTATTCTTTAGCAAAGACTGTTTGGTAATTTGTTCTGTCAAATTCTCTTTGTTCTGTATTTCTATGTTTAGCAATATAAGGAGGTAAAGGCGCAAATCCGTATTGTTCTAGCAACTGCCACAGTCCTTCACCGGCTTCAAAATAAATCGTTCCTTCTTTGTCAGCTACTCTTTCTTGAAAGATTCCTATGATCTTGCCTTGAGCTAAAATAATTTTTTCATTTGTTCGTAAACGCCCTATTCCTTTTATCATAGCGCGCCAAATATGCGTTGTTTCTTGTTTAATTAACACTACTTCTATTTTAGCGCCACTTTCTTTTGCGCCAAGTAAACGTGCCGGAATAACTTTAGTATCGTTAAAAACAAGTAAGCTACCTTCTTCTATACATGACGGAAAAGCAGAGAACTGCCTATCTTGCCTTGTTTTTGTTTGTTTATTCAAAACAAGCATTTTTGCTTGTGTACGATCTTTTAGCGGGGCTTTGCCAATTAAGTTTTCTGGCAAATCATAGTGGTAATCTTGTTTAAAAAAACTCATGTCTATTTTTAGAATAGGACTAATACAAAATGATTAGGGTTATATTTTTTCTTGCATACTATAATAATTATTTTCATATAAATAGGCTTTCGTTAAAAAAAGAACGGTTTTTGCATATAAAATATAAATTTATTTCAAAACTATAGTATTGATATTAGTATTATATAATATGGATATGATTTATAACAAAAAAGCTTCTCCCATTTGCAACTATGATAAATGAAAAAATCAGCCTGTTTCTAAAACAAAAATTCCAATTTGACGATCAATTGCTACAAGCGCTTAACGATCAAAAACATATCCAAAAAAAGATAACTGATTTACTCGTACTTTTTGCACAAAATAAAGATATAGAAACGCATAATTTTGTAACGCAACAACTAGAAGGAATTAAACAAACGCTAGTTGCCGCTACCGCTCCTTTGCAAACAAAACTGCAAAAAGAACGAGATGATTATTATACCTTTTCTTAGCTATTATATAAATTGAGATCCAATCCCAATATAGTTTTGTGGCGTTAACTTAATTAATTGCTCTTTAACTTCATCTGGCAAGTCTAAAGTAGCAATTAACTGGGCAATCATTTCTTGATTTAAAGCTTGCCCACGACTAAAATCTTTTAGTTTTTCATATGCATTAGGAATGCCGTATCTTCGCATGACCATTTGAATCGGTTCGGCTAATACCTGCCAAACTTCGTCTAGTTCTCTGTTCGCCGTTTTTTCATTAACTTCTACTTTACTTAAGCCAACGTTTAACGCGTGGTACGCTAGTGTACAATAGCCTATAGCCGCGCCAAGATTGCGCAGCACCGTTGAATCCGTAAGGTCTCTTTGCCACCTTGAAATAGGTAACTTACTAGCTAAATGAGAAAGCAAACTATTTGCTATGCCAAGGTTACCCTCGCTATTTTCAAAATTAATGGGATTCACTTTATGCGGCATAGTAGAGCTGCCAACTTGTCCTTTTATCACCTTTTGCGTGAAAAGATCTCTTGAAATATATCCCCACATATCTTTAGCAAAATCTAGTAAAATCGTGTTAAATCTCATTAAAGAATGAAAAATTTCACTCATATAATCATGCGGTTCAATTTGTGTTGTATAAGGATTCCAAGTTAACCCAAAGGAAGTAACAAACTTTTTAGAAAAGTTTACCCAATCTACGTCCGGATAAGAAACGATATGTGCGTTAAAATTCCCTACTGCCCCGTTCATTTTACCAAGGACTTCTTGTTTTTGTAATAGCTGTATTTGTCTTTCTAGGCGCGCAAACACGTTGTAAAGCTCTTTTCCAATTGTTGTTGGCGAAGCCGGTTGCCCATGTGTTTTTGCTAATAAAGAAATATCTTTATATAAAATAGCTTTTTCTTTAATTCCTTTAGCTACTTCTTCCCAAGAAGGCAAGATTATTTCTTTTATGGTAGTAGATAAAAGTAAAGCGTACGCCATATTATTAATATCATCACTTGTACAAGCAAAGTGTACCATTGACTTTAACGAGCCCTTTCCGAGTTCGTCTAGTTGCTCATCTATCCAATATTCTACTGCTTTAACATCATGATTAGTCACGCTTTCTATTTCTTTTATACGTAATGCGTCTTTAACTGCAAAATCTTGATATAATTTCCGTAGTTTCTCTGTTTCTTCTTTCGTAAAAACAGGGACTTCTTTAATTTTATCTTCTGCACCAAGTTGAAGTAGCCACTCTATTTCCACTTGAACACGAAAACGGATTAAACCGTATTCAGAAACGTATTGTTGTAATGCTTTTGTTGCCTTCGCATATCTTCCGTCTAATGGTGAAATTGCCAAAATTTCAAATTCTTTTAATTCCATACTTTATCCTATTAACAATATTAAATCCTTACTCTTGAGAATTACAAAAGAAAATTTATTTTATTCTTACATAAAAAAGCGTATACTCGCTAGTATTTTTATTTTATAATAATTTTTATTAAATTGCCTTATTATATTCTCTATTGTAATATATATGCAAATGCTAGATTGTATACATAAAAAATTTTTCTAAAATAGAATAATACGCCTAGCTTTTTTCACTTTCAACAATCCCTTTTCACATTTATGGAGAAAACATGAGTCTTAATATGGAGTTGTTCACTAAACAAGCAGAAGATTGCTTTTACGCAGCTCATTCTTTAGTCAAACATTATAAACATAAACGAATGGAGTCAGCGCATTTGTTAATGATTCTAATGCAACTAGAAACGGGAATATTAGTTGATATTTTTAATAAATTAAATTGTGATAAAACTAAAATCGTTAACGGATTACAAACTTTATTTACTAAACTAGAAACAACAGATAATGAAACGTCTAACGTTTATCTTTCCTATGCTTGTGAACAAAGTTTGCGTAAAGCCGAAAAAGAAGCGACTCACTTACATAAAGACAAAATTGCACCGGAACATATTTTTTCCGGAATCTTAAGTAATACTGCTAGCGATGCTTCTATTATCTTACGTAACGAAGGGATAACAAACAAACAAGTCTTTGAAATCTTACGCGCTTTAGAAGGCTATATAAATCAAGAAGAATCCCAAGCCACTACAGAAACAGCAAATAAACAATATGCTCATCAAGCTAATTATCAATCTAGTTCTGCTGCAGAAAAAAAGACGTCGGCACTTGCTCGTTACACAAAAGATTTACTTGTACTTGCGGAACAAAACAAATTTGACCCTGTCATTGGTAGAGACGAAGAGGTAAGGCGTGTTATTCAAGTTCTTTCAAGAAGAACAAAAAATAATCCTATTTTAATTGGTGAGCCAGGTGTTGGGAAAACTGCTATTATTGAAAGTTTAGCACAACGTATCCACCAAGGAGATATTCCTATCACCTTAAAAACAAACCGCCTTTTATCGCTTGATCTTCCTTCTATGATTGCCGGAGCAAAGTATAGAGGTGATTTTGAAGAACGACTTAAATCACTCATTATTGAAATAGAGAACTCTAAAACGCCAATTATTCTTTTTATAGATGAATTACATACCCTTGTTGGCGCCGGTGCCTCAGAAGGCGCTTTAGACGCTTCTAACATGTTAAAACCGGCTTTAGCTCGCGGGACGCTTCGTTGTATGGGTGCAACAACAACAAAAGAATTTAAAAAGCATATTGAAAAAGATCCGGCTTTAGCAAGGCGTTTTCAACAAATTTTCGTAAACGAACCTAGCGTAAACGATGCAATTACAATCCTACGCGGTTTAAAAGGAAAATATGAAGTACATCACAGCGTTCGTATTACCGATGCTTCGCTTGTTGCGGCGGTGAAACTTTCTAAACGTTATATTGCGGATCGTTTCTTACCGGATAAAGCTATTGATTTAATTGATGAAGCGGCGTCTACTATTCGTATTGAAATCGACTCTATGCCAACCGCACTAGACCAAGTAAAACGGCAAATCGTTCAAATAGAAGTAGAAAAAAGCGCGTTAGCAAAAGAAACGGCGTCAAAAGCTTTAGAACACTTGCAAAAACAAGAACAAAAACTGCAATCTTTACAACTTGACAGGCAAAACTTACAAGAACAATGGGACGAAGAACGTAAAGTTATTCATAAATTAAGTGATATTAAAGATAAAATAGAACAAACAAAACAACAAGAAGAGCAAGCGCAAAGGCAAGGTAATTTTGAGCTAGCAGCAAAGCTAAAATACGGCGTACAAGGAAAATTGCAACAACAACTAGAAGAGTTGCAAAACTCTATAGCCAACAAAGCAAAACGCCTTCTTAAAGAAGAAGTAGACGTAGAAGATATTGCCCAAGTCGTAGCTAAGTGGACAGGTATTCCCATGACGCGTATGCTAGCAGAAGAACAAGAAAAATTACTTAATATGGAAAAAAGATTAAGTGAAAATTTCGTAGGACAAACAAAAGCGCTTATTGCTATTTCTAATGCTATTAGAAGAGCACGAACAGGCATACACGATCCAGATCAACCGCTAGGATCGTTCTTATTTATGGGACCTACTGGCGTGGGGAAAACGCAACTAGCTAAAAACCTTGCTGAATTTTTATTTAATGATAAAAAAGCAATGGTACGCTTAGATATGTCAGAATATATGGAAAAACATTCTGTTTCTCGTTTAGTCGGCGCACCTCCGGGGTATACCGGTTTTGATGAAGGCGGCATTTTAACTGACGCCGTTCACCGTAAACCCTATTGTGTTATTTTATTTGATGAAATTGAAAAAGGGCACCCTGATATTTTTCATATTTTACTACAAATTCTAGACGATGGTATTCTTACTGATTCAAAAGGATTGCAAGTTGATTTCAAAAATACGTTAATTATTTTAACCACCAATCTTGGTAGCGATGAAATCTTAAAAACAAAAAAGCAAAACCAAGCGTTAACACAAGCAACGGCAAGAAATATTCTTCTTACTCACTTTAGACCGGAAATGCTTAACCGCCTTGATGATATTATTATTTTTGAATCGTTTACGCCAACAGAACTAGAATTACTTCTTAACCTACAAATCGCGAACCTTTCACAACGTTTAAAAGAAAAAAATATTACCGTTACATTAACGCAAGAAGCAAAACAACATTTAATTAAAATTGGATATGATAGCGAATTTGGAGCGCGTCCCTTAAAACGAACTTTACAAAGGGAACTAGAAGACGCCCTCGCCTATCGTATGTTACAAGGAGAAATTACGGCTAAATCACAAGTAGAAGTACAGTTTCAAAGTAATCAACTTCTATTTAAAGTAACAAAAAATTAATCCTTTTTAGGTATCCCCCATGATTACGTGGCTACGACAAAATTTCTACATATTTTTAGCTTTAAATGCTATTGGTTTATTTTTATCTAACGATATGTTTTTACCTGCAATTAACACTATTGCACATACGTTTCACACGCAACAAGCATACGTTTCTTTAGGGATTGGAGCATTTATATTTGGATCGCTTCTATTCCAGCTCTTCGCCGGCGCTATTGCCGACACATTAGGATATAAAAAGTCTTTGCTCTATAGTAATATATTTTTTATGTTCGCAACTATTAGCATCGCTTTTGCGCCTTCTTTGTTTTGGTTTCTTTTCTTTCGTGCTTTACAAGGTATTGGGACTTGCATGTTTCCCACTGCCGGCTTTGCTTCTATTAATGAATTTTATCATGATAAAAAAGCGGTTCTAGCTCTTGCTATCACTACCAGCATTGTTTACTTTTCGCCTATTGCCGGTCCTATTATTGGTGCTTTAATTCTTAAAGTATCTAATTGGCACGGGATTTTTATAGCCGATCTCTTTGCTTTAATGTTTGCTTCTGTTTTGCTTTATTTCTTTATGCCAGACGTGCAAAGAAGAGCTACTATACAAAAAACAGCGGCAGCAAATACCAATTTTCTACAGGTATTGCTTAACATGAGACTGTTACTAAAAAACAAACCGTTCATACAACAATGCGCGGCACTTGGTTTTTTTACTGCTATACTCTCTGTTTGGATTACCGCCTCGCCGCATATGTTAATGGGGAATCTAGGGCTTTCACCGGAAAGCTATTCTTTTTTACAAACCCCTGTATTAATTGCTTTTGTTATTGCCAATGCTTTTAGTCCTTTTTTAATAAGAAAAAAATCGCCACGTAAAGTATTGCAAACTATTATGTCTTTTTTACTTTTCTATGCGCTTGCTTTAATCATTATCTATACGTTTTTCCATTCATTTAACATCATTACTATAATCTGCACTTTATGTAGTTTGTTTTTCATACGTGGCTTAACTAACTCTATACAAATGCAAAATACCCTTTCTTTAGAACGTACGTACCAAGCTAGTTCAGCAGCATTATTACAATTTATTAACCGTATTTTCTCTTTAACCGGTAGTTTATTCATTTCAGCTTTTTATGGCTTTTCTAATCAATTCTATATTATTGTATTAGCTTGCCTTGCTTTGAGCGGCGCGATTATGACTTTACAAGGTTTTAGATCTAATAAACTAAACGTTTCTCCTGAAGAAGTAAACGAGTCTAAAATTTAATTTTAATAAAAAAGCATACCCAACCTAAAGCAGACAAATTGTCCGTTATCTTGGACGAATTGTCCGACTTGCTTTATTCCTACCCTTGCATTTTGTCCAGTCCCTTTTCTTTAAAATCAAAATAAATACCTATATATCAATAGCTTAAACAAGTGGCATTGTATTTGTAATATATAGGGCAAAGACAAAATAACAATTATGTTATTACTTATTTATTAATGGAGAATATTATGCACTTATTAAATCACCCTTTTGTTAAATTTATTAACTTTGAAAATCCGGAATATATAAGCGATTTTAAAAATCGTAAAAACTTTTTCAATCCTTTATTTGATTCTTTGTTTAATCCTTTATGTGACGCGGTAGACTTACACAATCGCTTTGCTAGCACAGAAGAAATTACAACAGAAGAAGATAAAGTACTAGTAAAAATTGCCATGCCGGGCATTAAAAAAGAAGATATTAACTTACACTTTGAAAAAGACGTGCTAACAATCAAAACAAAAGAAAAAGATTTATATAGCGAAGAGGAAACGGTTTTACACAGTGAGTTTGAAGTTAATGCGCTAGAAAAAAGCTATCAACTCGCTAATAACATTGATATAGAAAAAATAGATGCCAAACTAGACAACGGTATTTTAACCTTAACGCTACCTTTCAAAGAGGACTCAAAACCTAAAAAAATTGAAGTAGCCTAAGCTCGTTTAGCAATCAAATCAAACTATTAATTAAAAGAGGAAAATATGAACGTACAACAAAATCAAAGAAAAATAACACCAAAAAGTAATACAACAGAAACTAAAACAAATTGGAACGTCTACGTTAATTTACCGGGCGTTGTAAAAGATAATGTTTCAGTAGAATTGAATAATGATAAATTACTTATCCAAGCTAATACGGTCGAAGAAGATCAAACAAAAAACGTACAATATCAGCGAAGTTTCTCACTACCGGGCACAGTAAATCCCGATAAAATTGAAGCTAATCTACAAGATGGCATTCTTAAAGTGGCTCTTACTAAAGATGAATCGTTAATGTATAGAGAAATTCCACTTAACTAAGCAAAGGGAAACTTACTTAGCGTCTTAACTTGCTCCCGGTAAGGCGCTAATAAGTGCTTATTCCTTCTGCTCCATAGGTTTAGACTTCTTTTGTTCCTCTTCCGGGTCTGCTATTATTTCTTTACTTTTTAAATAGCTTTGCCAACGATTATTCACTTCTTCCATCTCATCATTTCTGCCTGCTATTTTCAATAACTTTGCTAATAACAATATCTCATCTTTCGTTTCTTGGTATACTAAAGCTTTATATAAACTATTAATCGCATTATCATAATCTTTCACAGCATAAGCTTGCCTCGCTTCTTTTATATGATTTTGATATTTAAGCTCGGCTTGTTTTGTTTCTTCTTGTTTTTGTAATTTCTTTTTTTCAGTTGCAAATTGCTTTGCTATAGATATATAACCAATTTCTGTATTTAACGTTGCAATACGATCGGCTAATGCCAACGACGGAATAACGTTATAAGCTTCAATAAAAGCTTTTGACGCATTTTCTTTGTGTCCGCTATTAATAAAACTCTCCCCTTCTTCTATAAAGAAATCGTAAATAATGCGTAGCTCTTTTGTGGCAATAGCAACGTACCTTCCAATAGACAACATTTCTTTAAAATGTTCAATTGCCTGACTTCGTTTATCTTGTAACCACAAAATTTTTCCAACGTACATATAACTTAAAGGATAAGTATAAGGACGTTCTTTAATTAATAAATTAAAATAATACAACGACTTAGTATAATCTTGTTGTTCAAACAAAGTTTCGGCAACTTTAAAAATTTCTCCTTGCGTTTCTATGCCTTTAGAAGCGTCTAATAAAAAAGCCGCTCTTAAAAGTAAAGGATACGCCTTCTTTTCATTACCTTGCATTTTATACATTTGTCCCAGATTATAATTAGCTAACCTATCCCTTTTATTAGCTAAATAATAAGCTTTGGCTATTTTTAAAGCTTTACCTTTCCAGCCGTAAAGCCAATAGCTTATTCCCTCAAGCATACGCATATATTTATGAGCAAATCTTTGATCATGTAAAGTATAAAATAATTTCAAAGCCTCTTTTGACGCTTTAATTTGCAAGGCATATAAAGCTATATTAAACAGGTAATAAAAATAAAGATCTTGTTGATCAACCAGCGTTGTTTTAAACGTATCGGCTTTGGCTAATAAATAAGTAAAAAATCGATGGGGATACGCCTCTCCCAGTAATTCGGCATTACGACCGGCAACATGAACTGTATCATACGCCTCGTCCTCTTTAGCAACAAAATTAAGCTCCTTTTGCATTCTTGCATATAACAAAGGAATAAACTTAGGCACCTTATAAGATAACGGATAAAGAAAATCTTCTTCTACAATATACTTATCATATAGTTTTTCTAGCGTGGCACCATATACGGGAATACGACCTTCCACTGCGATTAAGTTATATTGTGCTATTTTACCACCGCCGGCACGTAGCGCTTTATGAAATAAATTTTTAGCTTGCCTATAATGTCCATTAGAAGCGGCAATCTCTCCTAAACGATTGGCAAGTTCCGGGGATTTCCTGCGAAACCTTAATACAACAAGACCGCTAACTAAGGCCAACATTTCACCTTCCCGACCTTCTTGTAGTGAGACGTTCATTAAATGATCTAATTGCCTAGACATATATAGCTTATCGTTTTTCCACGCTCTATAAAAATATAAAGACGATAAAAAATACAATCTTATTTGAGCAAAATGAAGTCCTTTCTCATATAACTTTAATGCAGCTTTACGGTTACTTCTAAATAACATAAAAATCTATAAATATTTAATTACTTATCTTGATATAATTGTTTAATTTTAACAAAACCAGGTTGTTTTGTAAAATAAGGTATTAAATATAATTTGCGATTTTGAAAAGACGTAGAATAGACGTATTTTTACATCATGACAGGTATAGCATCTATAGCACCAGTTGCGAATAATACCGCCGCTGCATTCTCTTTACTTGGGATTGCTACTAGATTTATTTTTACATCATGACAGGTATAGCATCTATAGCCTCGGTTGCAAATAATATCGCCGTCGCATTGTCTTTACTTGGGATTGCTACTAGATTTATTTTTACATCATGACAGGTATAGCATCTATAACACCGGCTGCGGAAGCTGCCGCCGCGTCGTCTTTACTTGGGATTGCTACTAGATTTATTTTTACATCATGACAGGTATAGCATCTATAGTACCGGTTGCGAATAATACCGCCGTCGCATTGTCTTTACTTGGGATTGCTACAATAACCGCTTCTGTTGTTCGCAGTAACGTTATTTAATTGTAACAAAATAAAAAAAGCCGCAAATTATATTATAATCTGCGACTTTAAAAAGACTTAGAATAGACGTATTTTTTACATCATGCCAGGCATACCACCCATTCCGCCCATGCCACCCATAGCACCGGCTGCGGAAGCTGCTGCCGCATCGTCTTTACTTGGGATTTCTACAATAGCCGCTTCTGTTGTTAGAAGTAAGCCGGAAATAGACGAAGCATTTTGCAAGGCTGTTCTTGTTACTTTCGTTGGATCAATAATACCGCTTTGTACCATATCAACGAATTCTTCTTTTCTTGCGTCAAAACCTTCATTTTGAGGACGTTGCATTATATCGTTCAAAATAACCGCTGCTTCTAAGCCGGCATTAGTTACGATTTGGCGTAAAGGTTCTTCTAAAGAACGAAGAATAATTTCACCACCAATGCGAATGTCGCCTTTTAGTTGTTCAACTTTAGCTTGTACTGCTTTCTTTAAGCGAAGTAAAGCAACACCACCACCGGGAACAATGCCTTCTTCAACGGCAGCTCTTGTTGCATGTAACGCATCTTCAACACGTGCTTTTTTCTCTTTCATTTCAATTTCAGTAGCAGCACCAACATTAATAATCGCAACACCGCCAACTAGTTTAGCTAAACGTTCTTGCAATTTTTCTTTGTCGTATTCTGACGAAGATTCTTCTACTTGAGCGCGAATTTGGTTAACACGTTTTTGAATTTCGTCTTGCGTGCCTTTACCGTCAACAATAATACAATCATCTTTTGTGATCGTTACTGTTTTAGCACTACCTAGTTGCGCAATAGTCAAGTCTTCTACTTTCATGCCTCTGTCTTCAGAAACAACTTCGCCACCTGTTAAAATAGCAATATCTTCTAGCATAGCTTTACGTCTATCACCAAAACCAGGCGCTTTAACAGCACAACATTGTAACGTGCCGCGTAGTCGGTTTACAACTAACGTTGCTAAAGCTTCGCCGTCAACGTCTTCAGCGATAATTAAGAAAGGGCGTCCTTCTTTTGCGATTTGTTCTAAAACAGGCAATACGTCTTTCATTGCACTGATTTTCTTTTCACATAAGATAATATACGGATCTTTCAAAACTGTTTCCATACGATCCGAATCAGTTACAAAATAAGGAGAAAGATAGCCTCTATCAAATTGCATACCTTCTACAACTTCTAGTTCTGTAGCAAGCCCTTTAGCTTCTTCAACAGTAATAACGCCGTCTTTACCTACTTTATCCATAGCTTCCGCTATGATAGATCCAATAGTTACGTCATGATTAGCCGAAATAGTTCCCACTTGCGCTATTTCTTTATTATCAGCAACTGCCCTAGAAAGCTTAGCTAATTCAGCAATAGCCACTTCTACCACTTCATTAATACCTTGTTTTAATTCCATTGGATTTGCGCCTGCCGCTACGTTTTTAACGCCTTCGCGAAAAATTGCTTGTGCAAGCACTGTTGCCGTTGTTGTGCCGTCACCTGCTGTATCAGAAGTTTTACTAGCCACTTCGCGTACCATTTGTGCACCCATATTTTGAACTTTATCTTCTAGTTCAATTTCTTTTGCGACGCTCACGCCGTCTTTTGTTATAATGGGGGCTCCAAATGATTTTTCTATAACAACGTTACGACCTTTTGGTCCTAACGTTACTTTTACTGCATTTGCTAGTTGGTTTACCCCTTGTAACAACTCGCTTCTTGTTTCTTCATTATATGTAATTGCTTTTGCCATGTTTGATTCTCCATTATACTAAGCAATGTTTAAAAATTTTCTGCATTATTAAAGTATAATTGCTAAAATTTCTTGTTCTTTGATTAAAATATATTCTTGCCCTTCAAGCGTAATTTCTGTTCCGGCATATTTACCAAACAATACTTTATCACCTTTTTTTACTTCTAAAGGGATAGTAGCTTCACCTGCTTTTTTAATACCGGTGCCAACGGCAATTACTTCGCCTTCTTGTGGCTTTTCTTTAGCCGAATCAGGAATAATTATCCCTGAAGACGTTGTTTTTTCTGCCTCTCTCCTGCGAACAATGACTTGATCGTGCAAAGGTTGTAGATTCATTTTAATCTCCTTTTTTTATTATATAAATTAAATTATTATTCAAAGTTTTATTATATAAACTGTGATTGATTATAATAACACTTATCACAATTTAAGTCTATCTTTCAAGCGTTTTTTTATTTTTTCGGCTCTGTAATTGCCTCACTTTCTAAAGCCCCGGGCAACTCGTTTTCAGCTTCGTCTTCTTGCTTTGAATCTTGTGGGATTTCAATTGGAAGCGGTTCTTTTTCTTCTGGCAAATTAAAATGCGATCGCACTTTTGTATTTAATTCAAAATAGCTTTCTTGATTTTCTATAAAGTATTTTTTAGCATTTTCCCTGCCTTGTCCAATACGTATTTCTCCATAAGAGTACCAACTACCGCTTTTCTTAATAATATTAGCTTCTACGGCAAGATCAAATAAAGAGCCAAATCGTGAAATACCAAATCCAAATAAAATATCAAATTCAATAGTCTTAAACGGTGGTGCTAATTTATTTTTTCGAATCCTTACTCTAGTACGCGTTCCTTGTACTTGATCGCCTTGTTTAATATCCGATACTTTACGAATATCAATACGAATAGACGAATAAAATTTTAACGCATTACCACCTGTCGTTGTTTCCGGGCTACCATATAACACGCCAATTTTCATACGTAATTGATTAATAAAAATAATCATACATTTTGAACGTGATAAAGTTCCGGTTAACTTACGAAGCGCTTGCGACATTAAACGAGCTTGTAAACCAACGTGCGTATCTCCCATTTCCCCGTTAATTTCAGTACGAGGAACTAAGGCGGCAACAGAATCGATAACAATAATATCAACGCCGCCACTACGAGCTAAAATATCTGTGATTTCTAAAGCCTGTTCTCCATAATCCGGTTGTGAAAGTAAAAGGTCGTCTACTTGCACACCTAGTTTCTTTGCATAAACTGTGTCAAGAGCATGTTCTGCATCAATAAAAGCAGCAACGCCGCCTTGTTGTTGCACTTGTGCCAAAACTTGCAAAGAAAGTGTTGTTTTTCCTGATGATTCCGGACCGTATATTTCTATAATCCGACCATATGGCAAACCGCCGCAACCTAACGCCACGTCTAGCCCGGCAATACCTGTTGAAACTACGGGAATTGTATTGATCGCATCTGCGTCCATCCGCATAATAGCGCCTTTTCCAAATTGCCTATCAATTTGCGACATGGCGCTTTCTACTGCTTTTCCTTTTTCTCCGTCCCACATAATTATCTGTTCTCCATAATAATATTTCTTAATATTTACGACATTGCTTATTTAATGTAACAAGAACTTGCAACGCACGTTGTTGGCTTACCTTTGTTGTAAATCCAATAGCATTATCTCTTTCCTTGCCTGTTTGTACATAATAAACACATTTTTTACTATATAAGCAAGTCATTTCAACAAACCATAAATTTTGAACTACTAACGACTTAGACGTTTGTAATACTACTTCTCCTATGGGCGTAATGGAATATATTTTCCCTTTTTTATAATCTTTTATTTTACAATTTTCTACAACGTATTTTTGTGTTTTTTCTTGTGTCTTTTCAAAGGTATTCTGGTTAATAATTTGATTTATCCCGAAACCTTGCGCATAGGCTGAAACTACATAATTCAACATGATACTAGCTAAAAAAATAATTTGTATTACTATTTTAAACAAAATTTTCACTCCTTCTTTTTGCCACTTTTCCCCCAATTTATCACCGTATAAAAACAGGTATGAATCTAACTTAATTAATCTTTTTTTATTTTTTTATTGCTTTTTCTGTCATTTTTTTGTATAAAAGAATTATAAAAGTATACTATAATTCTTTCTAATGGAGGCTGTATGAGAATTTATATTAGTAATTTACCTTTTAGCACTACTGATAAAGATTTGACCAAGCTATTCGAAGCATATGCTCAAGTTGAAAGTGCAGTAATTATTCGTTATCAAAGATCCATGCGATCAAAAGGGTATGGGTTTGTTCAAATTAACGGCGATGATTCGCAACGAGTTATAGAGAGCTTAAATGGGACTGAGTATCAAGGTCGTATTTTAACTGTTAAAGAAGCTCTCCCACGTAAAGAAAATGCGGAAGACGAAGCAAATACAACACTTTCTTAGTATTACTGTTTCTTAAACAGTACTTGTAAAGGGTGTCGTACAACATAATTATCGAATCGTTGAATTTGTGTGCGACACGAATACCCTGTGACTAAAAGATTATCTTTATGTAACTGGACTAATTCTCCCCAGTTGCGATTATATATGAATCGACTAATTTCTTTATTTTTCTTTTCATGCCCAAACATGCCTGCCATACCACAACAACCGGTAGGAATAACTTGTAACTCTTTTCCTAAGTGTTGGAAAATCTCTTGCCACTGCTCTTGCGAGTGTGTCGCGATTATTTTTTCTGAACAATGTCCTAATAAGTAGTACTTTTCTGTTGTTTCTTGTACTTCGTTTCTTTGTTTGACAACAGGCAACAACCATTCTTGTAGTAAAAATATATTTTTTAATACTAGTTTAGTATCTTCTTGGTATTCGTCTCTATAGGTTAACACAACGGCGGGATCAATCCCTACTAAAGGAATACCTAAGCTGCCTAGTTTTTGCAATAACTTACTATTTTTGTGTTTATACTTTGTAAAAGCACGTTTATACCCTTTAATATGCAATGCTTTGCCATTGGGGAAAAAAGGAAAAACATACATAGTATATCCTAATTCTTTACTTAACTTAATACAATCTTCCACTAAAGAAGCTTCATAAAAAGAAGTAAACGCATCTTGTAATAAAACAACTGTTTTTGCTTTTTCTTGATCTGTAAGTTTTTTTAACGCTTGTAAACTCGTTAAATTTCCTGTTTTCTTTAACCTTGCATGTAAAGCAGGAGAACTGAATTTTTTTATATCAACCCAACCCAGTTTACTTAAAAAACCTTTGCCAAGACTTGTATCTAATATATAGTTAATTATTCTTGGAAACTTAGCTTGCCACGCAAGAGATTGTTCAAAAAAGCGGATCAATACATCGCCAATAGGGCGGTAGTATTTTTTATAGTACGTATGTAAAAACGTAAATTTAAAAGCAGAAATATCAACTTTAATAGGGCACTGTGTTCGACAAGCTTTACAAGACAAACACAAATCAAAAGATTGTTTAACTAAATGATCCCTATGATCAGGGCGTATGATCCTTAATATACTATAAATTGCTTTACTAATAAAAGGAATGGAGAATTGGAATCGGCTCTTTCCAGCAAGCCATGCTTTGAGTAACTCCGCTCTCCCTTTAGGGGAATATACTCTATTTTGCGTACCTTGAAAAGAAGGACAAATTAAACTCGTATCAAGTGCATTAAAGCAAGCACCGTTACCATTACAATACAACGCGGTTTCATATTTACTAGCTTGCTTTTTTGGAATACGTGCCATTTCTTCGCCACGTAAAGGCGATTGTAAGGAATATAAGCTATCTTGCGAAGAAGGGCTTGCAATTTTTCCGGGATTTAATTTATTATTAGCATCAAATAATTTTTTTACTTCTTGCATACATTGATACAAAGAGCTACCTAAAAAACTAGGAGCAAAGCTACTGCGAAAACCTTTGCCATGTTCCCCCCAATAGGTGCCTTTATATTTTTTCAATAAAGTAAAGACTTGTTTTGAAATACGCCATACTTTTTCTCTGTCTTGTTTATCACGTAAATCTAAAGACGGTCTTACATGTAAACAACCGGCGTCTACATGCCCAAACATGCCGTAAAACACGTTTTCTTTATCTAAGATGCTACGAAACTCTTTTATATAATCAGCTAGTAGCTCAGGCGCTACCATAGTATCTTCTACAAAAGCAACAGGTCTTCTGTTACCAGGTAAATTCCCAAGTAAGCCGACGCCTTTTTTTCTTAATTCCCACATTACTTTTTGCTCTTGCGCATCTTGTAATATACGGTGTTCCATGACTTTTGCAGAAACGGCGGACTTGATTTGATCAATCCAAGCATTTTCATCAATCTGCGATTGCGAAACAAAAGCAACTAAATTAACTGCTTGCAACGTATCTGTATTTTCTGGTAACAACGATTTAATTTGCTCGTAAATAGGATCTTGTTTAGCTAAAGATAAGATAGTGCTGTCAATTGTCTCAATTGCTTGTGGCTTACTCTTTCGTATAAAAGACACGTCTCTTAATGCCGTATCAAAATCACTATAATACAAGCAAAGAAGCCACTCTCGTTTAGGAATCTTAGTAAGCTTTAACGTAGCTTCTGTAACAACTCCAATGGTTCCTTCTGATCCGGCAAAAATATACTTCCAGTCTATTTTATCCTCTTTGCCGGCTTTATCTAAGTTATATCCTGTTTGGTATCTTGCTAAACAAGCTTGTTCTTCTAAAAAAGGTTTTGCCACTTCTTTTAAAGAAAGTATCTTTTCCTTTTTTGCGTCATCTTGATAGGATTTTGTACGTATACTATCGCCGTTAACTAACACGACTTCTAAATCGTCTATATAATCGCCTGTGCGTCCTTCTACAGACGAAGCCTTACCACAAGCATCAGTATTAACCATACCGCCAATAGTAGCACGGTTACTTGTAGATAAATCAGGGGCAAAATACAATCCCCATTCTTTCAAATATACGTTAAGTTTGTCTCTAACAACACCGGGTTCTACTTTAATCGTTTGTTCTTGTTCGTTAAATTCAAGAATACGATTCATATACCGTGAAACGTCTAATATAACGCCGTAATTCAAAGATTGCCCATTAGTGCCGGTTCCGCCGCCACGTGGCGTTATGCTAACGCCTTGCGTTTCTGACGCAAGTTGCATTGCAATTTGAACGTCTTTCTTATCTCGTGGATATAAAACGCCATATGGCATAATATGATAAATAGAATTATCTGTTGCCATAAGCAACCTATCGTCTTCTCTGGTACAAATATCACCACTGAACTTTGTTCGCTTTAGTTTAGCAAAAAACAGTTCGTATTGTTTAGATTTTGACATAGCTTATAAATAATAATGAATAGCAAAGCTAGGAAAAGGACCTGCTGAAAAAAGCAAAGATTGATAATGTGTTAATCGTTTATAAGAAACGCCAAGTTCTGTGGAAAAACTTAAATTTGGAAAAGAAGCAAAAAAGAACTCTACCCCTGTAAAAGTGCTAAACTCCACACCTGATTCTTTAAGGGGAATCGTGGGCGTTTCATCATTAATTTGAAGGAAGCCAACACTACCGCCTAGATACATTGCATAATTCGTTCTTCGTCTTATTACTTTAGCAAAACGATATTTAAAAGATAGAACACTAACTGTTTTTTTCTCTTCTGTCGTTGCTAATCTAGACTGAGCTAAGCCAAATAAAAATTCATTAAAATACGAACCTCTTGAATACATACGAAAAGACAATTGATCCACTGCATCGCCTATGTTTATTTTTTCAGCTAACACACTAGTGCGCGAAGTCATATACCCTATGCCGTTTCTATCTCCAAGAAAAGGGCTTGCCATGTTGGACTTAACTAAAATAATACGACTCATTGGTATTTTTAAATAGTTATTCCCTGTTGTTCTTGTTAAAGTTAATTCTTCTTTTGAGGCGTTAGTAATATAACCTTCTAAGACTTCCCCATTTTTCAAATAAACGCGCATTAATGGTAAAGTTGATTTAGGCTTAGAACCTTGACTTGCTTTATTAGAAGAGGATCTTACAGAGCTTGCCTGCTTTGTGGCTTGCGGGGCGACTACGTTTTTGAAACTAATAGAAATAATTTCATCTCGTGGGATAACGCGCTCGTCATCTTCACCGGCTTGCACAAAAGTAATGCTATCTTCTGTATAACTTGTAACCGTGCCGGATAAAACATCACCGGACGTTAAGCTTACCGTTTCTGCATATAACGGCAAGTTAACTAAAGTAAGCGATATAAAAAGGAATAATAAAAATAGAGGAAAGATTTTTTTTAACATAACTGTCCCGACAGATTAAAGCGTTACATCCGTTTTACTAGCTTCCCATTCTTTTACGTCTGCCAATTTATGTAACACACCGTTACACAAAGCAATTACATGTTCCCCTATATAAGAACGAGCAATTAATAACGCTTCGTTAATAATAATACGTCGATCTTGTTTTGGCATATAGAATAATTCGCCAACAGAAAGTAAGAACAAAGCATATAAATTCGTTTGTAAGCGGTCTTTGTTTGTATTTTCTAGTCTTTCGTTAATATGCTTCTCTATTTCATCTTTATTATCCCAAGCAGAGGCAAGCAGTTTTTCGGCAAAAACTTTAGTTTCTCCAACTAAACCGGATTGTTGGAATAAATATATATCAGCTAACGGATTGTTTTCTAGTAATAAACGATTATACAAGACTTTAAAAACAATCACACGAGCAAGTTGTCTTTGGCTTAACGGCATAATAACTTAATTCAAATTAAACTTGTGAATAAACTCTTTCATTAATCGCATATAAGCAACTGCGCCGGGAGACGCAAGATTATAAGAAAGAACGGACTTACCAAAAGCTACGGACTCACTGATTGCCTTATCTCTTGGAATAATATGGTGGAAAAACACTTCCGGCAAAGATTGCATTACTTGCGTTGCGATTTTTTGATGTAACGGCAGTTGTTTATCATACATAGTTAAAAATATACCGGCAATCTTAATGCTTTTAGGCGCCATCATCTCGCGTAATTCCTTAAAAAACTGTAAAAAATGTTTCAACGATTTAACTGCCAACACTTCGCATTGCAAAGGAAAAAGAATATAATCTGTGGCGTACATCACGTTTAACGTTAAATTAGACATAGTTGCCGGCGGATCAATTACAATAAAATCAAACTGCCCTTGTTTTTTAACGGGGTCTAATCTTTTTTGTAAAATAGAAAAATCTTGCACCAGATTTTCAACTATTTTCGTATCTTCTAAGGTATTAATATTGGATAAAATAAAAGATAAGTTTTCATGTTGCGTTGCTTGGCAAATTTCTAATAAATTCACTTCCGGCTTAGTGAATAGTTCAAAACTACCGTATTGACTTTGCTCTACATTAGCGGAAAATCGAAGCGAACCTTGCGGATCAGCGTCAATTAATAAAATTTTATACCCTGCAAGGGCAAGCGCCATAGCAAAATTAATGGTACTCGTCGTTTTACCGACCCCGCCTTTTTGGCTTATAAATGAAATAATCTTTGTCATAAAAATATCTTATATTTAATCTTATATTTTAACTATATAATTAATAACAAATTATACTATATTAGTCAATGCAAATTAATAGTCTGAAACTTTAACTCTTATAAATTACAAACTAGCAAAAAACTGTAACTTCGCCGCCAACAAAGCAAGTCCTTGTTTTTCTTGCATTTGAAAGCTAATCGTTCCTCTTTCGTTACGCCATTCTCCGTCGATAATAATCACATCGCTACAAATAAAAAGAGGATAGAAAGGAATTTTTTTTTGCTTTGCACAGATAGCTAACGGCGCAACCTCCATATCTAAAAAACGAATATTTTGCTTTTTCCAATTTTTTAATTTTTCTATAGTCACAGTTAAAGGGTGGCTTATGCTGGCAATAGCGCTCTGCACTTGCAAATTAGTATCTAAAACGGCTAATTCAGTTGTCTTTTCTTGTATATTATAATCTTGGCTAATCCCTGTAAAATCAACGGCAAATACAGGGCAAACACAATCGCCAATTGCCGAATCACTTTCTAAACTCCCAACACTTCCAAAGGCAAAAACAAACGTAGCACCGTTAGCAATGGCTAAATCAAAAGAGAAACTAGCGATTGCCGCACCAATCATACCACCTATAGCGGTAAAATTTATCTTACCTATAGTAAAAAAATATTTTTTTGCTAAACCAAACGATTTTACTTTGCCTCCTTGCACTATATCTTTGAAGGTATAAAAATGCTCTAGACTATAAAAAAGCACTACATGCGAAGTAACGCGGCTTTCTAAAAAAGAAAGAGGATTATAATATAATGCCATAGTAACACTCTTTTAATAAACAAAATAATTGACAAATTTTTTATCTTACGATTTAATATAAATTATTATTATCTTATTCATTTGTCTATTATTTTATTTTTTATGAATCCTTTAGCCACAAAACTTAATCAAACCATTGAATCAGTTAACCCTGCCATTTTTTCTTCGTTATCTACGATAGGTAAGAATATATTTTTCCCTAAAGGGATTTTATATCAATCGGCACAAGCGAAAGAAAAAGCTCATAAGTTTAACGCAACTATTGGAATTGCGACAGAAAACAAAACGCCTATGTTCCTTGAAGAAGTGGACAAGTATTTTTCTGATTTAACACCGCAAGAAATTTACCCGTACGCTCCCCCAGCCGGGCGCCCTAAGTTACGCAAACTTTGGCAAGAAAAACAAGTAAAAGAAAATCCAACGTTACAACAAAAGCTAACTAGTTTACCTGTTGTTACAAACGCATTAACAAACGGGCTTGCCGTTACTGCCGATCTGTTTGCCGATCCACAAGATACCCTTATTTTACCGGATCAATTTTGGGGAAACTATAGACTTTTATTTGTTGCGAAGAAACAAACTAATATAGCAACTTTCTCTTTATTTAACGAGCAAAAAGGCTTTAACACCATAGCTTTTAAGCAAACTTTAGAAGAGCAAGCTAAAACAAAAGACAAACTTATAGTATTATTAAATTTTCCTAATAATCCAACAGGATACACGCCGACCGTAGCGGAAGCAAAAGAGATTTGTAACATTATAACAAACCAAGCACAAAAAGGAACAAAACTTATTGTTATTTGCGATGATGCTTATAGCGGCTTATGTTTTGAAGATACGTTAAAAGAATCTATTTTCGCCACGCTTTGCGATATACATGAAAACGTACTTGCTATTAAAATTGACGGTGCAACAAAAGAAGATTTTGCATGGGGCTTTCGTATTGGCTTTATTACCTTTGGTTGTAAAAAAGCAAGTGCCGATTTGTATCAAGCACTAGAAGCAAAAGTCACCGGTATTTTAAGGGCGTCTATTTCTAGTTGTTCCCACGTAGCACAGTCTGTGTTTGAAAAAACATTACAATCACCGCAACGTGCGCCGCAAAAGCAAGAAAAATTCACTATTTTGAAAGAACGTGCGCTAGAAGCAAAACGACTTTTAGATTCACCAAAATATAAAGACGCATTAACCTATTATCCTTTTAATTCCGGTTATTTCTTTTGCTTAAAGCTTACTGATATTCCTGCTGAAACGTTGCGACAACATTTGCTTGATAAATACGGAGTAGGTACAATTGCAAGCGCTGAATATGATTTACGTCTTGCCTTTAGCTGTATTGATAAAGAAGACATTGATTCTTTATTCTCTATTATTG
Organism: SAR324 cluster bacterium; assembly: GCA_002995645.1. Taxonomy (GTDB): domain Bacteria; phylum SAR324; class SAR324; order XYD2-FULL-50-16; family HCM1; genus HCM1. Next base: position 24,649 of record PUHO01000006.1, read on the forward strand.
TACAAGGAATACAAGACTTACAAGCATAGCTTTAAGTTTTAGTCTAGTTTTGTTTTAGGTTAAAGGGATACGTAAAAATTTAGCTACAGTATAGTACTGTCTATATAAATTTTTATAAATAACAACTATGTACCAAAAATCGCCGTTTATTCTTGGGCTACCTAGTTCTACCTTAACAAAAGAGGTTATTGCTCATTTAAAATTTTGCCGTCCTTACGGTATTATTTTATTCCAAAGGAACCTAGAATCGATTGAACAAACTAGATCGTTATGTGAAGAAATCGAATCCCTTATTGGCGAAACGATTTTTTGCATTGATTATGAAGGCGGAAAAGTGAACCGCTTCCCACTTGGAAGCATTAACCCGCCTTCTTCGCAAGCGCTAGCTAACTTTACAAATCCACTTAAAGCAGTGCAAACCGCGGCTAAACTGCAAGCAAAAACACTAAGAGAATGGGGCATTCATTGGAGTTTTTCCCCTAACTTAGACCTTGCGTATTATCCTTATAACACTGCTATTGCCAATCGCTCGTTTGGCATACAACCGCAAACAACGGCTTTACTTGGTGAAGCTATTGTTAAAGAATATGAAAAGTATAATATAGCAAGTTGCCTTAAGCACTTCCCGGGACATGGTAGCGTTGCCCAAGACACGCACCTATCTTTTGCTACCATCACAAAACAAGAAGCCAACTTAAACACGCAAGATTGGTATCCATTTAAAGAACTTATTTATAAAAAAGCACCGTCTGTTATGTTAGCGCATGTGTGCTTGCCACAAGATACGTTACCTGCTTCTTTATCGGCAAAAACCGTTTCTATTTTACGCGAACAATGGCAATATGAAGGTTTAATTATTACTGATTGCATTGAAATGCAAGCTTTGCAAAAAAAATACTCACCTAAAGAAATAATACAATATGGCATGCAAGCTAATATTGATTTATGGATTAGCTCTTTTTCTTTACTATCTGATCTTGATCTGCAAAAACAATTAGTTACAAATTACCGCGAACTAGAGCCAACGTTAATAAATAAAAAACAGAAAGAACAAAGAATGGAAAATTTCTTTCATCGTTATCATACGCCGCCGCTTCCGATTGGTACAGAAGAAAAAAAGGAATTAGAACAAGAATGCCTTTCTTTACATGAAAAAAGTTTTATTACATACCAAGCAAATTATAGCCAACTAAAACCGCCGTTTACTATCTTATATGCCCCGTCACCAACGCAAAACACCATTACGGCAACGTCTATAGTTGCAACTTTTATTGATGAGCTGTGTCAAAAAACAAGTTTATTCCAAGCTAAAAAAGCAATTCCACTAGAAAATATAGCAGAATTAAAATCATTTTTATCTAATCATACAGGATCTATTTTGTGGATTAGCGAAAATGCAATACAAAGTACTTTTTTTGAACAATGGATCGCGCTGCTTACGAAAAAAGCAAAAGTAGCTCATTTGGCGGCAATACAGCCGTTTGACCTGCAAGGAGTCTTCCCTTGTGAGTTCGCCAGCTTTGGTTTAAGTGCCTATTGGAGTGCGACCAGTTTTAGCACAATTATACAAACTGCGTATATTATTCTTTAATCTTAGCTAAGATTGTGTAAAAACTATTTACATAAACCAACGATTAATATTAATATGTACTTAAGTAAGAAATGATTTCTACCGCAGCAATATAGAAGTTAAAAAAAACTATGGCAAATATGTACATGGGAATGGATATCAAAATGAGCCAACAGCTCGTGATGACTCCACAACTCCAGCAAGCAATTAAATTATTACAACTATCTACAGTAGAGCTAGAAGAGTTTATCGACCAAGCTTTAATTGAAAATCCGACGTTAGAAAAAATAGAAGACGTTCCGGAAGACGTAGTTGAACCTGAATTTGCAGAAGAACAAACCGATTTCCTTGCCGAGCAAGAACAATCTTCCTATGACGACGAGTGGCAAGAATATATTGAAAGTGGCGCCGGCACGATTCGTGAATCCAGAAATCAAGAAAGCTCCTCTGATCACCTTAATACATTGGAAGCCGTTGTTGCTTCTCATGTAAGCTTACAAGATCATATTTGGCAACAACTAGACTCGTCTAAGCTTTCTCCTGTAGAAAAAAAAATCGCCACTCTTATTTGCGGTCATATAGACGACGACGGCTATTTATCCGTTTCTATTCGCGATATGATTTCTTCTTTAGAAGAATTGTTTAAACTAGCGCAAGAATTACTAGAACAAAAACAGCAAATTAAAGATACCGTTCTTATTCCTGAATTTGAAGGAAGCTTTAATTTATATCATGAATCATATGAACAAACTTCTTCTGCTAAGAAAAAAAATAAAAAAGAACAGCCAACTTTTGTGCAAGAAGAGGAAGAAGAACAAGAGCAAGAACAAAACAAAGAGCAAGTTCCGCTTTATATTGTAGGCGATGAACTTTGCGCCGTTGTGGAAACGGTGCTTCGTAAAATGCAAGAATTTTCCCCGTCCGGCTTTGCTTCTCGTTCTTTAGTAGAATGTCTTTTACTGCAGATTATGCAACATAAACCGGTCTCGGTTTTAACCTATAATATTGTTGCAAAACACTTGTCTTTACTAGAACAAAGAAACTTCAAACGCATTGCTTATCTAGAAAAGGCAACTATCCCTAAAGTAACGGAATCCTATAATTTCATTATTAGCTTAGAACCTAAGCCGGGACGCCCTTTTTATGCTAAAACAGATCAATACGTTACGCCAGACGTTTATATTTATAAAAGAGGAAGTGAGTACGTAGTTAGTTTAAATCAAAATCATATTCCTCAATTAAAAATTAATTCGTACTATAAACAGCTACTTGAAAAAACAAAAGATAAGACCAATGCCAATGAAGACGAAGAAATGGCAGCTTTATATATTCAAGAAAAAATTAAATCAGGCGATTGGTTAATTAAAAGTATTGAACAAAGGCAAAAAACAATTTTTCGTGTTGCCGAAAGTATTTTAAAGCATCAATATGAATTCTTTGAAAAAGGAATTGCCTATTTAACGCCTATGGTCTTAAAAGATATTGCAAAAGATATTAACGTCCATGAATCAACAGTGAGTCGTATTACAACAAATAAATATATTCATACGCCGCAAGGTTTATTTGAATTAAAATATTTTTTCACTAGCGGTCTAGAACAGCAAGACGGACAGTTTATTTCTTCGCAATTAGTTAAAAATCTTATTAAAAATTTACTTGATTCAGAAAATATTAATAAACCTTATACTGATTTGCAAATTAAAAATATCCTAGAAAAACAAGAAAATATTAAAGTTGCACGTAGAACGGTCGCCAAATATAGAGAAGCTCTTAATATTCTTCCCTCAAATAAAAGAAAAAAATTATTTTAATTTCTTTTTTTGTTTATTGACTCCGCTACAAGCATAATATATACTTCTTATCTTACTGGACTTTTATAGGTAATAATATCAAAAAACAAGGGCTTTTAACTTTATAATCGATTTGTTTTACTAATATAAAATGCAATTAATAACCTTAAATTTGAAATAGACTATTCCCTTATTTAGTAATTTAGGTTATATTATTAAATAAGAACATATTAATACATAAATAAGACATTATTATCTAGCTCATGAACTGTAGCACTTTTGATACTATAAGAAATTATATACATTCCTTAGCCTTGTATATTGTTGAAGAAAACACGGAAGAAGAAGTTTTTATCGTAAAACAAGAGAATATGGGTATATCTAATTTAATTATTGATTGTGAAGCGCCTGTTCTTATTTTAGAGCAACATCTTTTTCAGATTCCGAAACCATCTATAGAACTTTATACAGCTTTGCTACAAAAAAATAGATTTTTACTGCGCGGTAGCTTTTTTATTGATACGAAACAAGAAAATATTTTCTTTCATGATTCTTTATTATTAAAAGATCTTTCATTTGACCAATTTGCAGCAAGTATTCATGCCGTTACTTTTGCTGTGTACGAACATGGAAAATCACTTATAAACATATTAGAAAAATAAACTTATGTCTTTTTGGAAACGTATTCTTACTCTTGGCAAAGCGGAAGCATCTAACCTTTTAAGTAAATTAGAAGATTCGACGAAGCTAGTTAAACAAAGTATCTTTGAATTAGAAAAAGAGATTGATCAAGTACAAAAATCTTTTATTGAAGTTAAATCTATTGCAGTAAGAGAACAATACGCAATAGAAAAATTAACGCAAGAAGCTACTGACTGGCGAAAAAAAGCAACTTTACTTGTAACGCAAGCAAGTCAAGGCAAGATTCCAGAAGAAAAAGCAGACGATTTAGCAAAGCAGGCATTAGGCGAAGCAAAGAAAACAGACCAACAAATAGCCTTGCATACAGAAGAATATACAAAACAAAACGCGGCAGTTACGTCATTGGAACAACAGCTTGATAAAATGAAAGAAGTCTTGCAACAGTATCGCAATGAATTAACAGCCCTTGAAACTAGACTCAAACTAGCGAAAGTATCTCAAAAAATTGAAACCCAACTTGGCAATTTTGGAGAGAATAACACGACTCACAATCTTATTAACAAACTCCATGATCGTGTTGAAGAAGAAGAAGCGTTAGCTTTTTCTATGAAAAGTCTACAAGAACAACCTAAGAAATTAGAAGTTCAAATTGACAATTCACTGGCAACAAATGACGATCATGATCAACTTGAACAGGAACTTAGTATCCTAAAAGAAAAAATTAACTCATAAGAGCAAATTTGCATTTTTATTAACCTGCGTTTGGAGAGGGTATATGGCAAAAATCAAAATATCAGACCTAGTAGAAGAAATATATAATAACATGGACGATGAGAAATTTTCATCTCTGTCGGCTAGTAAAAAAAAGTCAATCGCTAATGAAACGGTTGATCTATTCTTTAATACAATTAAAAAAAGTATACAACAAGGCAATCGTGTTGAATTAAGAGGCTTTGCCACTTTTACAAGAAAAGACTACGATGGCTACGTAGGACGTAATCCAAAAACCGGAGAAAAAGTCCAAGTGGCAAGTAAACGGCTTCCCGTCTTTCGTCCCGCGAAAACCCTTATTGATCTAATTAATCAAGATTAATTTATATAGAAGCGAATAGTATCTTATGCTATTTGCTTCTTCCCTATCTTTCTTTAATTAAAATAGAAGTTATTTTCTTTAACTCCGGATATTTTGCTATATCCTCATAAGCTTTCACACTTTCTTTATATCTATTTAAACGATAAAACCGAGTTCCCACAGTGAGGCGCTAGGATAGAGGCTATTTTTCTTTAACTCTGGATATTTGGTTGCATCATGTAAATATAAATCATCATAAGCAATGATTTATTTGCATGAGTTTTCACAAGTTCTTTAATCTAGGCGAAGCTTAAAAAAGCATTAAAATATATGGTGATCCGGTTCTAATTTAAACGATAAAACCAACTCCTCACAGTGTGGCGCGAGCATAGAAGTTATTTTTTTCTTTAACTCTGGATATTTTGTTGCATCTGTTTCTTTCATTGTCATTTCAAAGTTAATAACTTCCTTATCTCTATCACCACGTAAATATAAATCATGATTAGCAATGATTGTATCCGCATGAGTTTTCACAAGTTCTTTATATCTATTTAAACGATAAAACCAACTCCCTACAGTGTGGCGCTAGCATAGAGGCTATTTTTCTTTAACTCCGGATATTTTGTTGCATCATGTAAATATAAATCATGATTAGCAATAATTTATCCGCATGAGTTTTCACAAGTTCTTTAATCTAGACGATGCTTAAAAAAGCATTAAAATATATGGTGATCCGGTTCTAATTTGAACGATAAAACCAACTCCCTACAGTGTGGCACGAGCATAGAAGCTATTTTTTTCTTTAACTCCGTATATTTTGCTATATCCTCATAAGCTTTCACAAGTTCTTTATATCTATTTAAACGATAAAACCGAGTTCCTACAGTGAGGCACAAGCATAGAGGCTATTTTTTCTTTAGCTCTGGATATTTTGTTGCATCATGTAAATATAAATCATGATTAGCAATGATTTATTTGCATGAGCTTTCACACTTTCTTTATATCTATTTGAACGATAAAACCAACTCCCCACAGTGAGGCACGAGCATAGAGGCTATTTTTTTCTTTAGCTCTGGATATTTGGTTACATCATGTAAATATAAATCATGATTAGCAATGATTTATTCGCATGCGTTTTCACAAGTTCTTTATATTTAGGCGAAGCTTAAAAAAAGCATTAAAATATATGGTGATCTGGTTCTAATTTGAACGATAAAACCGAGTTCCCACAGTGAGGCACGAGCATAGAGGCTATTTTTTTCTTTAACTCTGGATATTTTGTTACATCTGTTTCTTTCATTGTCATTTCAAAGTTAATAACTTCCTTATCTCTATCACCACGTAAATACAAATCATGATAATCAACGATTATATCTGCATGCGTTTTCACAAATTCTTTAAAAATTTGCGATAATTCTTTATATCTAGGCGAATCTAAAGGGATCGGGTCAACATGAACATTACAATCGCTATATTCCGGAAGTATCTCTAAAATATTAGAAGCAACGTCGGCAGCAATATCATGCATTGCTTCTACTGAAAAAGAAGACGATATTTCAACATGTAAACTTACATAAAAAATATTGCCATATTGATGTATGATTAAATCATGTATACGAAAAACATGCTCTGTTTTCATTGCCGCTTCTCTAACGGCTATCAAAATTTCATCTTTAACCCGCGTTCCTAATAAGGAAACAACACTTGTATAAAGTAAGCCTATTGCTTCTTTAAAAATAAACAAGCTAATAACAATACTCATAGCCGAGTCCAGCCAATAAATATGAAAGTAGCTACCAATAAAAGCGGGGAATAGTAAAGCAGTTGTAATGCTATCTATACGGTGGTGCCATGCATCAGCATGCATTAAAGAAGAATCATAGCGATTCGCTATATACTTAGTAATATAAAAAAGTACTTCTTTAAGGATAATAGAAAAAATAGCTACAAGCCACAAAGACCAATGTAACGTTATTTCCGTTTCTTTTTGTATGATTAGGCTATGAATTCCGGGAATGAGCAACTCAATGGCGGCAACGGCAAGTAAAACCGCGATAATAACGCTAGCCACTTCTTCCATTCTCTGTTGCCCGAAAGGATGTTGCCTTGAAGGTTTTCTTCGTATAATGAAAATAGAAAAAATCACTATCGCCGAAGTAACACTATCGCCAGCAGAATGAACTCCATCTGACACTAAAGCATAGGAATGAAAATACCACCCAAACCCAACTTTTAAGACAAATAAAGTAAGGTTTACGGCAATTGAGCTCCATGCTATTAGAAATAGTGCTTTTTCTTTTTTTCTTACAGCAGTAAAACTAAGCATTTAATCTGTGATTTCCGGCATTTTTACTTTATTAAAAATCCATTGTTGCAACACTGTAATAATATTACTACAAACCCAATATAACACAAGAGCGCTTGGCATATCTAAAAAGAATAAAATCATAACTAAAGGCATCCACTTCAGCATTTTAGCTTGCGTTGCATCTAGCGCTGGCGCGGCGGCAACCATTTGTTGCAAGAATATACTAATACCCATTAATAAAGGTAAAACCAGCGTATAATCAGCAGCCGAAAGATCTTGTATCCAAAAGATAAACGGTGCGTGTCTTAGTTCTGTAGCCGGTAAAAGGGCTTTATATAAACCAATAAAAATAGGGATTTGAACAATCATTGGCAAACAACCACCAACAGGGCTTACCTTGTTTTTCTTATATAACCCCATGATTTCTTGATTCATTTTTTGCGAATCTTTAGCATATTTCTTTCTAATCTTTTTAATTCTTGGATTTAACGAAGACATACGCTTCATTGACTTCATACCTTTATAAGCTAACGGCAACATTAACATACGTACTATAATGGTAAGTAGAATAATCGCCACACCCCAGTTGACAACGTAAGATTGCAAGAAACGAAGCAACATTAATAAAGGTTCGGCAATAAAAGCAAACCAACCGAAATCTTGAGACAAATGTAAATGCGGGCTAAATTGTTTCATATATTTTGGAAGTTTAGGTCCGTAATATATTTTAAAGTCCTTGTTATAACTTGAATTAGCATCTAGCTGTACGGCTTTATCTAAAAAAGCATATTGTGCCACTGCTATTTTTTTATTATTTTGTACTTGCTCAAAAGTAGTAAAAACGAAAGGAATAGGAGAATCACTTTTTGTGGCAGATACAAAATATAAATCAGAAATACCGCCCCAAGTTGCAACTTGCGTTAAGTGATTGTTATTATCTTCTTGGATATCGTCAAGATCATACTTTTCTAGCGACTTTGAAATAAGAGCAATAGCGCTTCTTTTTTGCGTACGTCTTTGGTTACGTATATTTTCATTACCGGCACCAAGTGCTAGTTTAGGGATAATAGTCACCTTTTTTTGACTTTTATTTAACACGCTAACATGCATGTCTATAATATACGAATCGCTGTGAAACGTTAATTTTTTCACAATTTGTAAACCGTTAGGAAGGGTCCCCACCATTTCTATAGTTTGCGGTTTATCTTTGACTGCTAAGTCTGTTTTTTCAACTTGATAGACTATCGGCTCTTGTAACTGTAGTGCGGAAAATTTCCAAATATGGTTACTCTCGCCATAGTATCCCGCCATATTCACTCTACGGCTTTTATCGCGTTTATACATAGTAAGCTCTTTTTTCCCGCGAATTGTATTCCAAACTAGCTTAACTATACTTTTATGAACCGGACCGTCGTATTCTTGATCTTTCAGTAAAAACGACTTTAACATGCCGTCTTTTGTTGTTAACGTTGCTTTATATAAAGGCGTATCTATATGAATATCTTTTGTTTTAAGCTTCTTTCTCGCTACTAATTTTACATTAGACTTTAGCTTTGTAACATTTTTTTGTACGTCTTTATTTGCTACTTGTTCTGTTTTCGTTTCTTTTTTATGTTCTTTTATAGGTGCCGCCGGAAACAAAGTATAGTAACCCAAGATAACGGCAGCAGACAAAGCAAACGCTATAAATAAATTTTTATCCATAATACTTAATTAATTATTTATTTTTTTCTGGGACTGGATCATATCCGCCCTGTTCAAAAGGATGACAACGCAATATTCGTTTTACGCACAAAAAAGTTCCATATATAAAACCAAAGCGGTTTAACGCTTCCCTTGCATAATGCGAACAAGAAGGATGATATATACAAGACGAACCAAGCAAAGGTGAAATACAAGCTTGGTATATATATATTAAAGTAATGCTTATTTTAACTAAAATAAAATTCAAACAATGTAATAAGCTACTCATAAAGATAAATCTTTTGTTAGGTGTAACCCTGCTTTTTTAACAGCTTCTTTTGCACAATGCAAAGTAATAGTATGATACGGTTTCTTTTTAAAAAAAACAGCCATATCAAAGGAACAAGTAAATTGTTCCTGTTGCAGTCGGAAAGCCTCGCGCATAATTCGTTTAATATAATTACGTTGAGGCGCCGATCCGACACGTTTAGAAACAGAAACTAAAAAGCGAGATTGCTTTTCATTAGTGATATAAATACAAAAGAAGAACCCGTCTACTTTAAATTTTACCCCTTGATTAAATAGATTTTTAATTTCCGCTTTTTTAGCAATGCGCAGTTCTTTAGGGAATAAATACCTAGACACTTAATCGTTTACGACCTTTTCTTCTTCTTCGATTAAGAACTAAACGTCCGTTTGCCGTAGACATACGTTTACGAAAACCATGTGTTTTTTTTCTTTTACGCGTATTAGGTTGATATGTTCTTTTCATCAGTTTCCTTATATTAATAATAAAATATATTGCAATATGATATATTTTAATAGGATATGTTAATTCTACAAGTAAGTCAAGCTTAACTACAACAATTTAATATCTGTAATGATCCGGTTTATAGGGACCTTCAACAGGAACGCCAATATAATCAGCTTGCTGTTTCGTTAATTCAGTAAGACTTACGCCTAATTTTTCAAGGTGCAATCTGGCAACTTGTTCATCTAAATATTTGGGAAGCATATACACTTTATTTTCATACTTTCCTTTTTCACGATGCAAAGCCAATTGCGCCAATACTTGATTTGCAAAAGAGTTAGACATAACAAAACTAGGATGCCCTGTTGCGCAACCTAAATTCAAAAGCCTTCCTTCAGCAAGAACCATAATGCTATGCCCGTCCGGAAAGATCCATTGATCATATTGCGGTTTAATTGTAATACGTTTGATACCCGCTCTATTTTGTAGCCCACTCATATCAATTTCATTATCAAAATGCCCAATATTGCCAATAATAGCTTTATCTTTCATTTTTTCCATATGCTCTAAGCGAATAACGTTAAAATTACCTGTTGTTGTAATAAATACATCAGCTTTAGAAACTACTTCTTCTAAAGTGCGTACTTCAAAACCGTCCATTACCGCTTGTAAAGCACAAATAGGATCTATTTCCGTAACAATAACGCGGCAACCTTGCCCTCGCAAAGATTGAGCCGAACCTTTCCCCACTTCGCCATAACCGCAAACAACGGCCGTTTTACCGCCAATCATTACGTCTGACGCACGAAAAATACCGTCTATTAAAGAATGGCGACAACCGTATACGTTATCAAATTTACTTTTTGTTACTGAATCGTTAACGTTAAAAGCCGGGAATAATAACTCGCCTGCTTCTTGCATTTTATATAAGCGATGCACACCTGTTGTGGTTTCTTCACTTACTCCATAAATAGCACTTGCTATTGCTTGCCAATCTACGTTGCCTTGTTCTTTTATTTTAGAAAGTAAGCTTAAAATAACGCCCCATTCTTCTGCTTCTTCTTTTGCATTAAACGAAGGAATCGCCCCTTCTTTTTGGAATTGCGCACCTTTATGTACTAGCAAAGTAGCGTCGCCTCCATCGTCAACAATCATATGCGGACCTTTGCCGTCTTGCCAAAGCAAAGCTTGGTACGTACACCACCAATATTCTTCTAAAGTTTCCCCTTTCCATGCAAAAACAGGAACGCCTTGCGGTTTTTCAGCTGTGCCATTAGGTCCCACAACGACCGCCGCCGCCGCGTGATCTTGTGTAGAAAATATATTACAACTAACCCAACGCACGTCCGCACCTAGATCTACTAATGTTTCAATAAGCACTGCCGTTTGGATTGTCATATGCAAACTGCCCATTATCCGCACCGATTGTAGCGGTTTATCTTTTGCATATTGCGCGCGGATAGCCATTAATCCGGGCATTTCTGATTCAGCTAAAAGAATTTCTTTTCTGCCAAACTCATGGCTATGAATATCTGCAATTTTATAATCTGGGCGATCTGTTAAAGAAGGAAACATAATAAATTTTGAAATAGAATAATTAATAATAAAACGTTATGCTTTGTAAATATATAAATTCACCCACTTTGTCAATATTGTACTAAATTAGTAAAAAATAATTATTATCTTGACAAATAGTATTATTTTTATTAATTTAAAGGAACTATGAATAGAAATTACTACTTAATTAAGGAATTTATGAGAGTCAGAGTAAACAATAATCAAGCTGATCGTGCTTTACGAGAATTAAAGCTTCTATTGGTTAGAGAAGGTCTTTTTAAAGAAATTAAAAAGAGAAAATGTTATCTTAAACCAACTATAAAAAGGAAATTGAAAAGAGAAGATGCTGAAAAAACCAGACATAAGGATAGAAAACGTATGATGGTTCGCATGAAAAACATCTTACTATAAAGTACCGTTTTTTAAGTCTATACTAACTTCTTAGTATAGACTTTTTCACTTCTTAGCTTGGTTATATGGCAACTACCGTTGTCTAAACTTGCCCGGCTTTGCCTTCTCTTGCTTGGTTATCTGGGGATTGTCATTGTTTTACACTTGCCCCGCTTTGCCTTCTCTTGCTTAGTTATGTGGCGATTGTCATTGTCTAAACTTCCCCGGCTTTGCCTTATCTGGCTTGGTTATCTGGGAATTGTCATTGTCTAAACTTCCTCGGCTTTGCCTTCTCTTCCTTGGTTATGTGGGGATTGTCATTGTCTAAACTTCCCCGGCTTTGCCTTATCTGGCTTGGTTATCTGGCGATTGTCATTGTCTAAACTTCCCCCGGTTTTGCCTTATCTGGCTTGGGTCTGTGGGGATTGTCATTGTCTAAACTTGCCCCGCTTTGCCTTATCTGGCTTGGTTATGTGGCGATTGTCATTGTCTAAACTTCCCCCGCTTTGCCTTATCTGGCTTGGTTATATGGCGCTTGTCATTGTCTAAACTTGTCCGGCTTTGCCTTATCTGGCTTGGGTCTGTGGCGATTGTCATTGTCTAAACTTCCCTCGCTTTGTCTTCTCTTGCTTGGTTATATGGTGATTGTCATTGTCTAAACTTCCCCGGCTTTGCCTTATCTGGCTTGGTTATGTGGCGATTGTCATTGTCTAAACTTCCCCGGCTTCTTTCCTTTGACTATCAAAAAAATACGCCCCGGCTTTGTACGAACTTCGTGCTAATGGCGCGGCGACGGCATAGGTAAAACCTAGCTTATAACACTCTTCTTCCCATTGTTTAAACTTTTCTGGCGTTACATATTCTTGCACTGCTAATTTGTATTTACTTGGTTGTAAATATTGACCTATAGTAACAAAATCTATATTAGCTTCACGCATATCATATAAAGTCTGCCGTATTTCCTGCTCTGTTTCTCCTAAACCTAGCATTAAAGACGATTTACTATATACACGTGGAAACTCCTTTTTCACATGTGCCAACACCGCTAACGATTGCTTATAGTCTGCTCGTTTATCTCGCACTATCGGCGTTAACCTCTCCACTGTTTCCACGTTGTGAGAAATGACGTTCACTTCACTTCTTGCTAACTTGCTAAAAGCTTCTGTATCACCTTGAAAATCAGGAACTAAAACTTCTAGATAAAGTTGTTTATTCTCTTTTTTAACTGCATTAATACAATCTATCAAATGAGCTACCCCTTGATCTGGCAAATCATCTCTTGTAACACTAGTAAGAACAACAAACTTTAAATTAAGTTGTTGAATCACCTTTGCTAAACGTACGGCTTCTTTTGGATTAGGCAAGTCCGGATTCTTCGCCGTCTTAACAGAACAAAAGCGGCAAGCTCTTGTGCAAACTTCCCCCATTAACATAAAAGTTGCCGTTCCACTACTCCAACATTCGCCACGATTAGGACACCTTGCTTCTTGACAAACTGTTGCAATTTGTGCATTTTCTTGTAAGTATCGTAAATGTGCAAACTTAACGTCTGTTGCGAAACTAGTTTGTAACCAATGCGGTTTTCTTTGTATACTCATACATTACCTTTTAATATGATACCTATTCCTTCTATTCCACAGCTTAACTTCTTACCATATAAAAAAGAAGACGCAAAACTTAATATGCATATAGATAATATGCTCCTAGAACAAAAAAAAGGCTGGTTTCTTCGCTTATACGGCTGGGATAAACCAAGCCTTTCTATTGGCAAGAATACTATAACAGATAAAAAAATCAACCTTTCTTTTTGTGAAAAAAATAATATTCCTTACGTTAGAAGAATAACCGGTGGTAAATCGGTTTTACATCATCATGAAATTACCTATAGCCTTGCCGGTCCTCTTGATTCTATTCCTTATAATATTGCAGACAGTTGTCATTTACTTTCGCGCCCTTTGCTCTATGCTCTTGAAAAACTTGCTTTTCCTGTGCAAGCAAAAAGGCAACCGACTCCCCTTTCAAAAGGGGAAGTTTGCTTTCAAGAAACTTCAGCTTATGAAATTACTTTATTTAATAAAAAATTAATTGGCTCGGCGCAAGTAAGAAAAAAATCTCGTTTCTTACAACACGGATCTATTTTACTCAAATGGGACGCTTTATTATGGTCTCAAATATGGAACGTTCCCGCACCTGTATTGCAAAAAAATATTATTAGCTTACAAGAAGTCACAACTGACCTATATATTAAAGAAAAATTACTTGAAATATTACCGCAAGCTTTTGCTTTTATTTTCAATACGCATATAAATACAGTATAATAGTAAAAGAAAGTTTCACATCGTACCTAATTTATATGAAAGGCAACTATAATGACAAAAAACCTAACTGAACAAAGAATCGCTTCTTTACAAACAGCAGAAGCAATAGAACAAGAAAAACAATGGTGGAGAAGAGCGGTTTTATATCAAATCTACCCGCTTTCCTATAAAAGCACCACAAACAAACAGACAGGCGACTTACAAGGCATTATTGAGAAGTTACCTTATTTAAGCAATCTTGGCATTGACGCTATTTGGATTGCACCGTTTCTTGAATCGCCGTTCAAAGATTTTGGGTATGACGTAAGTAATTATCGTAAAGTATCACCAACTTTTGGGACAAATGCAGATTTTACCGCTTTACTAGAACAAGCGCATACAAAGGGTATTCGTGTTTTAATAGATATGGTGGTAAGCCATACGTCTAATAAACACGCTTGGTTTCAAGAAAGCAGCCAAGATAGAACAAACGCTAAAGCTAATTGGTACGTTTGGGCAGATCCGCAAGCAGACGGAACGCCGCCGAATAATTGGCTTTCTATTTTTGGCGGTTCAGCTTGGCAATGGTCGCCTATACGCAAGCAATATTACTTTCATAATTTTACAACAGAACAGCCGGACTTAAATTATCACAATATAGAAGTGCGTCAACAAATTTTGAACGAATGCGACTTCTGGCTTAAACAAGGAGTAGACGGTTTTCGCTTAGATACGTCTAATTACTACTTTCACGATATTTTGCTACGTAATAACCCGGCAGCAAAACCGATTAGCGACGTTAGCGATTTTAGTATGGCACTAGATAACCCGTATAGCATGCAAGAAGCTATTTATTCAAAAAGTCGCCCTGAATGCTTGACTTTCCTAAAAGAGTTACGAACTTTAGCCGATACCTATCCGGGCACCGTGTTACTTGGCGAAGTAGGCGACACAGCAGAAGTTTCTTTACAACTTATCCCGGCGTATACTAAAGAAAACGAAGGGCTACATATGTGTTATAGCTTTGATTTACTAGGTGAAAACTTCACCCCAACTTTTTTTGCCTCTATTCTTAGCAACTATGACAAGCACCTTGATTCCGGCTGGTTATGTATAGCTTTTAGTAATCACGACGTACCGCGCTATATAAGCCGGTGGCATAAAGACAATATCCCGAACTTTAGCGCATTTGCCATTAGTTTACTTGGCTCTTTACGAGGCAGTATTTGTTTATATCAAGGGGAAGAATTGGGGCTTACAGAAGCCAACTTAGCCTATGAAGATCTTGTTGATCCTTACGGTTTAGCCTTCTATCCTACGTACAAAGGGCGAGACGGTTGCCGTACGCCGATGCCTTGGGATAATACACAAGAACAAGCCGGCTTCTCTCAAGGCAAGCCTTGGCTACCGATTCCAAAAGAACATATGGCAAAAGCAGTTAACACGCAGCTTGCCGATCCCACTAGTAGCTTTACGCAATATAAACAGTTTCTTACATTTAGAAAGCAACGTACTACGCTACAAACAGGCGATTTTACTTTAATCAAAGCTAATGAAACTTTATTAGTTTTTGAAAGAAAATCAAAACAAGAAACTATACTTTGTATTTTTAATTTTTCCGCATTGCAAGCCGATTATCGTTTGCCTTATAAAAGCAAAAATTTGTTGTATACTGTAGGCAAGGTAGTTGATGAAGGGAAGCAAATTGTATTAGACGGCTATAGTAGTGCTTTTATAGCTATTTAGCATAATACATGGTTCAGGCGGTTAATATACGAGTTATAAGGCTGACTAATACTTTGCCATATGTACATGTTTTCTTGGCTTTAGGAAGCTTACTAGCATGCTATAAACGGGTATTTAAATCGCTACTAAGCAAACTTTATAAGTTGTTAAAAAACTTTATATGTTTTTAACTTCGCAATAGGGCAAGATGCAAGATAGGCTAGAAACCTTATAGGCAGACAGGCGAAAATAATAACTTAATATCTAAATATATAAGCAAGTTGCAAGGTTAACTTTTCCCCTATACAAATCTTTTCTTGTCTTTTGTATTTAGTCGGGGCATTCCTTTTCTTTGTTGCAAGATAAGCTATGAAAAATTGGAAGCGAGGGGACGAAGATAATAACTTAATATCTAAATATACAAGCAAGTTGCAAAATTAACTAATGCATTGCTCTATGCAAATGTTTTCTTGCCTGTTGTATTTAGTCGGGCGTTCCTTTTTTTCGTTGTAAGATAGGCTATGAAATCTTATAGGCAAACGGGCGAAGATAATAACTTAATATCTAAATATACAAGCAAGTTGCAAGGTTAACTTTCCCCTTATGCAAATGTTTTCTTGCCTGTTGTATTTATTGCTGTTCTTTACAGACAAACTATTTATAGCCTGCGTAATTCTTTACTAGTCGTACTTTAAACGCTTTTTGTTGAGTTGTTGCCTGCCTTCTCAATATAGCAAGTAACTTAACTTTGCTCTATGCAAATCTTTTTTGCCTGTTGCATTTAGTCGGGGAGTTCCTTTTCTTCGTTGCAAGATAGGCTATGAAATCTTATAGGCGAACGGGCGAAAATAATAACTTAATATCCTAAACATATAAGCAAGCTACAAAGTTAACTTTTCCCCTATGCAAATGTTTTCTTGCCTGTTGTATTTAGTGCTTTAAGCGTGTTTCTTTGTTGCAAGATAGGCTATGAAAACTTATAGGCGAGCGGGCGAAGATAATAACTTAATATCTAAATATATAAGCAAGTTACAAGGTTAGCTAATGCTTTGCTCTATGCAACTGTTTTCTTGCCTGTTGTATTTAGTGGGGGCATTCCTTTTCTTCGTTGTAAGATAGGCTATGAAAAATTATAGGCGATCGGGTGAAAATAATAACTTAATATCCTAAACAAGTTGCAAGGTTAACTTTTCCCCTATGCAAATCTTTTCTTGCCTGTTGTATTTAGTCGTGGCGTTCTTTTTCTTTGTTGCAAGATAGGCTATGAAAAATTAGAAATCGGCGGGTGAAAATAATAACTTAATATCTAAACATATAAGCAAGTTGCAAAGTTAATTAATGCTTTGACCTTATGCAACTGTTTTCTTGCCTGTTGTATTTAGTGGGAGGGGGGCATTTTCTTTGTTGCAAGTAAATCATCTTATCAAATTAGTAACTTACTATATGCAAGATAGGCAATGAAAAAGTGGAAGCCGGTGGAGAAGTAAAAACAGAACAGACAAACTATTTATAGCCTGCCTGTTTCTTTACTAGCCGTACTTTAAACGTGTTTTTTTTGAATTGTTGCCTGCCTTCTCAATATAGCAAGTAACTTAACTTTGCTCTATGCAACTGTTTTCTTGCCTGTTGCATTTAGTCGGGGGCTTTCCTTTTTTTCGTTGCAAGTAAATCATCTTACAAAATTAGTAACTTAACTTATATGCAAGATAGGCTATGAAAAATTAGAAGCCGGCGGGCGAAAATAATAACTTAATATCTAAACATATAAGCAAGTTGCAAGGTTAACTTTCCCCTTATACAAATGTTTTCTTGCCTGTTGTATTTAGTCGGGGCATTCCTTTTCTTCGTTGTAAGATAGGCTATGAAAAATTATAGGCGATCGGGTGAAAA
>PUHO01000006.1:42378-66650 GCA_002995645.1 SAR324 cluster bacterium
ATGAAAAATTAGAAATCGGCGGGTGAAAATAATAACTTAATATCTAAACATATAAGCAAGTTACAAAATTAATTAATGCTTTGCTCTATGCAAATGTTTTCTTGTCTGTTGTATTTAGTCGGGGCGTTCCTTTTTTTCGTTGTAAATAAGTTATGAAAAATTGTAATTAGAAGCGGGCGGAGGAGTAAGTACAGAACAAACAAACTATTTATAGCCTGCATACTTCTTTGTTGCAAATAGTAAGATAGGCTATGAAAAAGTGGAAACCAGCGGGCGAAGATAATAACTTAATATCTAAATATCCTAAACAAGTTGCAAGGCTAACTTTTCCCCTATACAAATCTTTTTTTGCTTGTTGTATTTAGTGGGGGCGTTCCTTTTTTTCGTTGCAAGATAGGCTATGAAAACTTATAGGCAAACGGGTGAAAATAATAACTTAATATCCTAAACATATAAGCAAGTAGCAAGGTTAACTTTTCCCCTATGCAAATCTTTTTTGCTTGTTGTATTTAGTGGGGGCTTCCTTTTTTTTCGTTGCAAATAAGTTATCTTACAAATTTACAACTTAACATATAAGCAAGATAGGCTATGAAAAAGTGGAAGCGAGGGGGCGGAGTAAGCACAGAACAGACAAACTATTTATAGTTTCTTCATTAGTCGTGCTTTAAGCGTGTTTTTTATTGAATTGTTACCTGCCTTCTCAATATGGTAAGTAAGTTAACTTTTCCCCTATGCAAATGTTTTCTTGCCTGTTGTATTTAGTCGAGGCTTTCCTTTTCTTTATTACAAGATAGGTTATGAAAAATTATAGGCAAACGGGCGAAAATAATAACTTAATATCTAAACATATAAGCAAGTTGCAAGGTTAACTAATGCTTTGCTCTATACATCTTGCCTGTTGTATTTAGTGGGGGTATTCCTTTCTCGCAAGTAAATTATCTTACAAAATTCGCAACTTATTATATGCAAGATAGGCTATGAAATCTTATAGGCGATCGGGCAAAAATAATAACTTAATATCCTAAACATATAAGCAAGTTACAAGGTTAATTAATGCTTACTCTATGCAAATGTTTTCTTGCCTGTTGCATTTAGTGGGAGGGCGTTCCTTTTCTTTCTCGCAAGTAAATCATCTTATCAAATTAGTAACTTACTATATGCAAGATAGGCTATGAAAACTTATAGGCAAACGGGTGAAAATAATAACTTAATATCCTAAATATATAAGCAAGCTACAAAGTTAACTAATGCTTTGCTCTATGCATCTTGCCTGTTGTATTTAGTGGGGCGTTCCTTTTCTTTCTCGCAAGTAAATTATCTTACAAAATTCGCAACTTATTATATGCAAGATAGGTTATGAAAAATTAGAAACCGGCGGGCAAAAATAATAACTTAATATCTAAACATATAAGTAAGATAGGCTATGAAAAATTGGAAGCGAGGGGGCGGAGTAAGCACAGAACAGACAAACTATTTATAACCTGCCTGTTTCTTCACTAGTCGTGCTTTAAACGTGTTTTTTTGTTGTATGTCTAACTACATGATGCCTTGCGACTACATGTCTTTTCTTCGTTGTTTTCTTCTTAGGCACAACATGTCTTCTTGTTACTGTGTGTCTGGTCGCTACGTGGTGCTTTGTAACTACATGTCTTTTCTTCGTTGTTTTCTTCTTAGGCACAACATGTCTTCTTGTTATTGTATGTCTGGTCGCTACATGATGCCTTGTAACTACATGTCTTTTCTTCGTTGTTTTCTTCTTAGGTACAACATGTCTTCTTGTTGCTGTATGTCTAGTTGCTACATGATGCCTTGCAACTACATGCCTTTTCTTCGTTGTCTTCTTTTTAGGCACAACAT
This sequence comes from SAR324 cluster bacterium, assembly GCA_002995645.1. Taxonomy (GTDB): domain Bacteria; phylum SAR324; class SAR324; order XYD2-FULL-50-16; family HCM1; genus HCM1. Next base: position 44,236 of record PUHO01000006.1, read on the forward strand.
GTCTTCTTCTTACTGTGTGTCTGGTTGCTACATGATGCCTTGCAACTACATGCCTTTTCTTCGTTGTCTTCTTCTTAGGCACAACATGTCTTTTACTTACTGTATGTCTAGTTGCTACGTGATGCTTCGCAACTACATGCCTTTTCTTTGTTGTCTTCTTTTTAGGCACAACATGTCTTTTACTTACTGTATGCTTAGCTATCACATGTTTTGTTGTATGCTTAGGAACTACGCGCTTTTTAGCCGCTACATAGTGTTTTCTTGTCGTACGTTTAGAAGTTGCCCGATGACTAGTAGAAGAGGTTTTCTTCCCTTTCACTGCATTAGAGTTCTTCGTTTGCCCTTTTATTTCCTGTTTTTTCGTGGAACTTGATTTTACTTTACTGCCGGACGCTGAAGTTTTTGAACCGGAAAGCGTATGATGCTCTTTCTTATAAGGACTCTCCTCTTCACTTGTTTCTGCTTTGCCATTTTTTAACTTAACTAACTTCGTAGTTTTTTCAGGCAAGTCAAATTCATGAGTAACGTCAATACGGAAATGATCTTCTTGTGCACTTTGATAGTGGTTAACCGCTTTGACGCGTACTTTTCTCATATCGCCAGCACTTTTAACAATAGTTGGCGTAATGAATAAAAGTAAATTTGTTTTTTTAACTCGATTTGAAGTATCTCTAAAAAACCAACCAAGGAACGGAATATCGCCAAGACAAGGCACTCTTGTTTCCACTTGTTCTACGTCGTCGTTAATAAGTCCGCCAAGTGCTAAGGTTTGCCCTTCTTTCACTTCTACTTGCGTTCGTAAAGAACGATTTAACGTAGTAATCGCATTTTGGCTGCTCGCCGTGGTATCTTGAATTAAGTTGCTTGAAGTTTCATCTATTTTCAATAAAATATCGTTTTCATTAACTTGCGGCGTTACTTTAAGGGAAATACCAACTTCTTTATATTTGATTGTCTGAGTAATATTACCGTTTATATCTGTCTTACTAGATCCAAGCGTTGGGATAATCTCACCGACTTTAATAAGCGCTTCTTGCTTATTTAACGTCATAATTTGGGGATTAGATAAAATATTAACAGCTGAATCTTTTTGCACTGCTTTAATGAAAGCGTTAAACGTACTAAATTGTTTATCACCAAAACTAATAGGACCGCCAATAATACCAACAATCGCACCGGTTGCCGAAGTTGCCGGGAAAGCTTTAGGACCGCCTGTTGCACCGGCGCCACCTACGGTAATCGCGGCACCGCCATCTTCACCGTCACCAACAACGCCCCCAGCTTGCCAATCTATCCCTAGATCAAGGCTTTTGTCTAATCTCACTTCCATAATCAAAGCTTCAAGATATACTTGCACTCTTTGAATATCAATGCGATTAATTAAAGTTTCAATTTCCTCAAACTCAGAAGTATCAGCATAAATCACTAATGAATTAGATCCTTTATCTGGCACTACCGTTGCTTGGATTAAAGTATTACCTCTTACGTTGTTCGTTTTTTTTGTTAAATTAACAGCAGTAAGCACTCGTGTTAAGGTACGGCTTGCATCTTCCGCTTCTAGATTATGTAAGCGAAACACGCGAATATTACCGGTTGATTTTTCAGCCGGCACGTCTAATCTAGCAACTAATTTTCTTAATTTTGCTAAGATAACCGGACTACCAACAAGAATTAAACTATTAGTTCTATCGTCATTATAAACGGCAATTTTTTGATTCACAGGAAGCGCAATTGTGTTAACTCTAAACACACTTTGCAAAATTTGCGCTATTTTCAAAGCACTTCCATGTTTTAACGGATATACTTCTATATGTACTTTAAGGAAAGGATGCCCTTGCATTTGGATCAACTTAATCAGTTTCACCAACCTTTCTACGTTTGTTCCCGTATCTTTAATTAACAACATATTGGCTGTTGGAACGGCAAGGATCGTACCGTTACGAGAAATTAAAGGAGATAAATTAGAACGAAGGAGTTGCGCGTCTAGTTTATTAACAGGAACGGCGCGAATAATCATAGATCCCGGTTGTACCGGTCCTTGCCCGTGAATAACGTCAGCACCGGAAAACTTTAGATCTTGTCTTTTTACAATACGACTTACCGTTGCGTCGTCAATCACGCCTAAACCGTTTAAACTGAGTAAGGCGTCAAGTATTTTTAAAGCTTCGTGACTTGTGTAATCACGTGTGGATTCAACTGTGATTTTTTTATTACTAAGATCACTTTCATTATATACGTACGTTTTATGTGATAAACGACTCATTAAAGAAATCACGTTTTTAACGGGCGCATCTTTTAATTCAATACGGAAAGTCTGTTTTTTATGTACGGTATGCTTTTTGCTTTTATTTGTTGCAGAAACAGACGATTTAAGGGGTTTCGCTGTTGGCGTTTTCTTTTTCTTTGACGTTGTTTGCGCTGCTAGGCTTGTACTAAAAGTATAAGCAACTAATAAAACAACAACGAGTAATTGTTTTTTTCCCATTTTAAATAAACAACTTTTTTTCAATGACATAAAATAATAACTTACTAAAAATCAGTTATATAGACTACTATTGTGATTATGTATACGTAAAGCGGCCATTGCCGCACCAAAACCATTATCTATATTAACTACCGTAATACCGGGAACACATGCATTTAATGCAGTGTGTAAAGCCACTTCCCCTTTGCGCGCCGTACCGTATCCCACACTAGTGGGAACAGCAATAATAGGCTGCGAAACCAAGCTTCCTAAAAGAACGGGCAAGGTTCCTTCCATACCGGCAACAACAATAAGCGTTTGCACTTTTGTTAATTCCGGAAGAATCGAAGCAACTCTAGCAAGTGAAGCCACGCCAACATCTAAATATTCTTTTACTTCTATTCCAAAGTATTGTGCCGTAATAATAGCTTCTCTTGCAATAGGAATATCAGACGTGCCGGCAGTTATTACCGCTAAAGTCCCTTTTTTTTCTCTTTTCTTTTTCGTTGCGCACCATGCTATATTAGCACTCTCATCAAATTGTAGCAAGGAAAGCTTGTCTTGTAAATATATTGCTTTGTTTTTTGATATTTTTGTAATCAAAACCGAATCTTGCCTAGACAAAATCGCTTCTGTTATGGCTAAAATCTGTTCTTTTGTTTTACCGGCACCAAAAATAACTTCTTCTTGTTGTATTCTTTGCATTCGTAAAACGTCTAGTTTTGCAAAGCCTAGATCAACGTAATCTTGTTTATTATCCATTATACTAATGAGCTACCCGACTCGGCAAGTAAAGAAAAGGGTCGTGCGGTACGTTGTCAATACGCACTTCAAAATGTAGATGCACGCCGGTGGCAATGCCTGTTTTACCCATATACGATATAACTTGTCCTTGTTTTACTCTTTGTCCTTTATGTACGTATATTTTTTCATTATGTCCATATAAAGTTTTTATACGTTTTGTATGCTGAATAATAATAGCACGTCCATAACCGCCACGGTTGCCGGCAAAAACAACAACGCCGTCGGCTGCCGCTTTAATTTCTCTTCCTTTATTTGAACTAAAATCAACGCCCGTATGCATGTGACCCCACCTTTTCCCAAATGGCGAAGTAACCCTTCCTTCTACTGGAAAAATAAAATTTGCTTTATTTTTTAAACTTTTATGTTCTTGTTTTGTTATTTTTTTTCTTTTTACTTTATTTTGTTTTAAAATAATAATTTCTAGCCCTACAAAAATATCTTGTGGATCATATATCGCGTTTTCTCTTTGTATATCCTCCATGGCAACGCCATATCTCTTTGCGATTTTTGCTAGTGTATCTCCTTTTTGAATAACATAACTTATCTGATACCTATTTCCTTGCTGTTTTTGAACAACAGTGCCGCTTGCCGCTTGCAAAGAAACACAACTATTTAAAACAAACGCTACCACTAGTATAAGAAAAAAACTATTACGTCGCTTCATTATTTTTACCTATTTTACTGTTATTATCTTAAAAACTATACTTTACTTACCTAAGCTTTACAAAATAAACCTTTCACCTTATAATGTAAGCTTTAATCTATCATTCTATTTGGTTACTAATGAAATCCGCCCACTTAATGTTGCAATTTTTCACCTTGCAAAACGCTAATGATATTTTTACCAATTTACGATCTGATTTAAATCAATTTAACATTTTTGCAACGTATGAGCAATACAAACTTCCTGCAAACGTACTTCAAAACCATCTTGTAACTTCTAATAATCCACAAACTAGCCTTGGCGGGCTACGAGATATTAGCCTTAAGCTTTTTGTTAAAAAAGTTCCTGTGTTGTTACTTTCTAACGTGCAAAGTAAAAACGACGCTTTAACCATACCTTTGCTATTTCCGCGTATGATTAAACAGGAATTACCTATTTTAGTATACGGTTGCAATTCTATTCAAAAAGATCTTTTACAAACTAAAGTTAATCTTACTTTTAAAAAAATACCTGATCAAATTCTTTCACATAAAGAAACCCGGCTATATCTAGAAACAAGAAGTACAAGACAACGATCTTTCAAAGAACTTTGTATTCCTTTAACGCAAATCCTTGGTTTACCTAAAGCTATTCAAAATTTCCTTAAACTTGTTATTGGAAATCAAGAATTCAAACCGATTCCAGAGATTATATTAAACTTAATTTTATTATCTGATTTTCAATCAAGATACGCGGCATTGCTCTTTTCTTTTGAACATGCTTTGCTTCAATCAAAGCAACCGGTATCGGTTCTTTTATCTTCGTATCTCTTGATTATTAACGATTTACCTTTTCCTGTTTTTAAATCGTTTATACTTAAAACAATACAAGAATACTTGCACCAACTGCCAAAAACGTCAAAAATACTTAACGAGTTAAAAAACACACATAATCACAACGATTTATTGATTTTATTTATCCAAGCAATTTGGCGTACTCCTGAAGACGAAAGGGATATAGATCAAAAAGAAAAATTGCTCGTTTGGCAAATTCTCTCTAGTGGGATTATTTTACATCGTAGTCAAAAAGATTGCGACTATTGGCAAGAAGCGCTGTTTATGGATCAAATTGAAAGCGGTACGCCGCCATACCAAGAGTTTTTAGCGCACTTAGTTAAATACGCGCAAGAAAAGACTTTATCAGAAGAACTATCTACTGATGAATTATTGCAAAATCACTTACAAAAAAGCCTGCATTACTATACTAGTTTTTTTCAACCTTATATTGCCGACGACGTTAATGCAAACGTAGATCAACTATTAATTCAGCAGCATTTCCTTTCTCTTTTATTTTCAAGTAAAACAACAGATAACAGTAAAAAGCTTCCTTTAAATATGGATAGTATACAAAACAGGGAGCTACACTATCCGCCTAACGTATTGGTGCGAACCTATGCCCATACTGTGAAGCACATAATTCAAAATAAAGTGAAAAATTTTATTGGCGAAGGACTAGGTAAGCAACCGGAACTATATCAAGATAAATACTTTCCTTTGTTATACGATTCAGTTATAGCTAGCTCCGGCTTTCCTCTTTCACAAAATACGTTTGCTCTTTGGCTTAGAAATTTTCGTATTTTACATAATCTTGAATCCAAAGGCTACGTTCCAACAACCGACGTAGATGAAAAATATTTTATGTCTCTTGAGACCTTAACAGCAAACAAAGATTTTTTCCCTAGAGATTATAAATCATCTGATTTTTTTGATGAATTCGATTCTATAAAGCAAGAAAAAGACAATCTTTTCAATAAATTAACTATACTTGCAAAGAGAAATTCCCTTAATCCGACGTTTGCTTTATTTGCTTCTTTATTAAAGAAATCAGAAGCAACGTTATGGACTGCACTTGCCACTAAAAAATTACCGCCAAATAGCTTGCAAAAACTCTGGTTTCAATTAGTCAAGAAAGCGGCTATTCATTCTAAATTATGTAATCTTACCAATGCCGATTATATTGTACTAAAGCTCCCTAAGTCATTCAAAAACCTTTTATATCTTGGGAATAGCATTAAATTAAAAATTGAAAAACAACCGATACAAATTTATTTTATTGCTAGTAACACAAACACCACTAGCAAGCTCGATTCCCTTTCTGTTACCTATCTACGGTTCTTATATGCTTTCTTGAAAAAAGCGGAGTACGCCGGGATTGCCCAATTTATTAAAATATTAGATAAAATTTTACCTATATTATATCCTTACTTTTATTTTTTATCTTTACAAACGATTGATCTTTTATTATATAATTTATACGAACAAAATGCTATTTTACAACGTCCTAAGATAAAAGAGCTTAAAAATAAAATCCCAGACTCAAAGAAATTGTTTATAGGCAATATGGCTTCTATTAAAGTCAATACCTTATTACAAGCTAATTATATACGAATCCCAAGTAAAGAAATTCCTTCTATTTCCATTGGCAGCTTTGTTCAATCAGCTCGTAATTACTATAGCGTTATAACAGAATTAGAAACCATCTATAACAATACTAATTTTTTATTAAATTTCGTTAATTTTTCCACACCGGAACCTTTTAAGCGCGACAATGCTTGGCAAAAATTAGTAAACAATTTAAATGTATTTGCTTCTATTTTAAATAAATCAGTTGATTCAATGCAACAAAGTGAAATACAAGCCCTTCACGAAGCGGCAACAAGTTCGCATGAGTTAATAGTTAAATTAAAACCAACAAATAACCCGCAAGCAAACGTACTTGGTTTTTTATTGTTTTTATGGCAAAAAAAATTCCCTAATAAAACAAGGAAATTTGATATATATTCTGATTTTTTAATGGCAGGAGAAACGGGAAGAGAAAATAATTTACTTATTCAACTACGTGATATCCAGACTTTGTTTTCTAATTTATCAGAAAAACAATGTATTATTATCTTACCTGAAATACACAAAAGGTTTCATTTTGATTATGTTATAGAAATTGGGCGACTACTTTCAACATATAAAACAAACTGTTTATTTTATCTTAACACCTCTAATTTCACAAACGATCAGCTCCTTGAAGTAAGTGCTTATTTTCACCCTCATAGTTTTTTTCAAGCTGATGATTTGAAAACGTAAAGTTTATAGCAAAGAAGTGATAGGGAAGTAATGACGTAACGCAGAAAGTATTTCTATAGTTTGTTTACTTCTATTCATTGTATAAAAATGAAAATGAGTAAAGTGATTGTGTAATAAATCTTCTATTTGCTTAATTGCATAGTCTGTAGCAAACGCATAAAAATCAGCCGTATTATCACCGTATTTCTCTATACCTTGCTTTAAGTCTTGCGGTATTTTTACTTTTGTAAGTTTAGTAATTCTTTCCAATTGTTTTACATTACTTAAAGGGAAAATACCAACTAATACGGGCACCTTACTTGATTCGGTTTCTAGGTATTCGCAAAAATCATATATATACTGATTATCAAAAGTCAATTGAGTCACCACGCCATTAGCACCGGCAGCAATTTTTTCTTTTGTATGTTGCCAATCTTCTTTTTTATCTTTTGCTTCTATATGCCCTTCCGGGTAACCGGCAACAAGAATATTAAGCTCGGTCGTCTCACGAATAAAACGAACTAAATCAACGGCATATTTAAAATCAGTTGCTTGGTTTTGCGCTTGATCCGGTACTTTATCACCTCGCAACGCCATAACGCTAGTAATCTTTTGCTCTTCAAATATAGCTAGCATAGAACTGACTAGCTCTTTTGTATTTCCCATACAAGTAAAATGAGGAATACATATATTCTTAGTTAAATGTAGAATAGCAGAAGCAATTTCTATAGAATGTTTAGCCGTACTTCCGCCGGCACCATAGGTAACACTAAAAAAATCCGGGTTAAGACGCGCTAGTTGATAAACCGCTTCATAAATCTGCCGTAAGCCTTGATTTGTATTAGGTGGAAAAAGCTCAAAAGAAATATTAGCGTTGTACGTATTATTATGTTTCATATCTTTACTAAATACTTGCTACACAGTGTGCAAAAAATTTTCAAGGAGTTGCATTCCCATAGGAGTTAAAATAGATTCAGGGTGAAACTGGATACCGTATACAGGAAAGTCAACATGTTGGATTGCCATAATCGTCCCGCTTTGCGTTGTGGCTCGTACAGTTAAACAACTTGGCAAACCGGCTTTATCCACGACAAGAGAATGATACCTTGCCACTTGCATTGGCGTTTCTATATTGTGAAAAATATCAGTTTCATCATGTTGTACTAAAGAAGATTTACCGTGCATTAATCGTTTTGCATGTACCACCTTGCCGCCAAAAGCAAAACCAATAGCTTGGTGACCAAGACAAATACCAAGTATAGGGATTTGTTTATATAGATCTTGGATAATAGGAACTATATTTCCCGCCTGTTCCGGTCTGCCCGGTCCGGGTGAAATCACAAGCGCACTTGGCTTTAATTTTTGAATCTCTGTTGTTGTAATTTTATCATTACGAAACACTTCCACTTGCTGCCCTAGCATAGAAAGATATTGATACAAATTATAAGTAAATGAATCGTAATTATCAATCAAAATAATCATACTTCCTCGCTTGTTGGATTGCTTGCATGACTGCTTTAGCTTTACTCTTTGATTCTTCATATTCTGCTTGCGCATTTGAATCGGCAACGATCCCGGCGCCGGCTTGTACGTATGCTTTGCCTTTATATATAGTCGCAAAGCGAATGGCAATACAAGTATTTAATCCTTGCCCTAAATTCCATTGCAAAATACTACCGCCATAGATGCCGCGTTTTGTTTTTTCTAGCTCGTCTATAATCTCCATAGCGCGAATCTTTGGCGCACCGGAAAGCGTCCCGGCTGGGGAACAAGCCATTAAAATTTCATCGTTTGTCACACTATCGGTGACTTTACTTTTTAAACGGGTAACAAGGTGAATCACATGAGAATAGCGTTCAAAAAATAAAACTTCTTCTGGCATAACAGAACCACTAACAGAAAAACGACCTAGATCATTACGACCAAGATCAACTAACATCATGTGTTCAGCTATCTCTTTTGGATCAGCAAGAAGCTTCTTTTCTAAGGCTTCATCTTCTTCTTGTGTGGCACCTCTTTTTATAGTGCCGGCAATAGGCTTTAAAATAACTTTATCTTCTTCACGTTTCACTAACGTTTCCGGCGAGGAGCCGACAACTTGAAAAGCGTCGTATTGGTCAATTGCTTCTAAAGAAAGATAAAACAAATAAGGACTTGGATTTGTATGTCGTAACATACGATATATAGTCAAGCTATCTTTATCATAAGCCGTAGAAAAGCGTTGCGATAAAACAACTTGAAAAATATCACCTTGTGTAATATAATCTTTTGCTTTGTGGACAATATCTACAAATTCTTGCTCTGTCATATTCGACTCCCAACTCATCTCGTCTTCATTAGGAGCTAAAGGCAATAGTTTTTCTACGTCTGCCGTTGTTGTAACAAGTATTTCTATGTATTTTTCAAATCGCGTTTTTGCTTGTTCGTAGTTTTCTTTTTCTGTATCAAAATAAGTGATAAACGTTAACGTATGGCAAAAATGATCAAACACCGCAACGTACTCAGGCAAAATCAAATAGGCTTCCGGCAAATCTATATCAGTTGCGTTTTCATCTGGAATGGCCTCTACTTGCCGAATCATATCATAAGAAAAATAACCAACAAAACCGGTATACGACGAAGGAAGCCCCGTTACTTGAACTTTAAGCGTTTGAATATAGTTTTGTACTGCTTCGTATATATTCCCTTCTTGTATGCTCGTTTGCTTTTGTTTTTCAAAAATCTGCAATTTGTTTTCTTTTGCAATTAGAGTCACAAGCGAACCAAACCCAACAAAAGAATAGCGACCTACTTGTTCTTTTTGCTCTACTGATTCAAGGATATATGATGATTTAAATAGCTTTTCTCCTTGTGTGTACAAAGAAATAGGCGAAAAAGAATCAGATAAAAATTCACTATATAAAGGAACGTAGCGCGCTTGTTGTTTTTCTATTTCACTAGCACAAGGCAAAATTACATTGTTTCGTAGCATATATTTTTTAATTAATAATTTTATCTTTGAACAACCACCCCGAATGGATGACGTAAATCAAGGTATGTAAACCTTTTTTTTTGCTTTTGTATATATGGCAATATTTGGATTAACTTTTCTATTTTCTCTTTATATTTTTCACTACCTATGTAAACGGGCAAACCTTGATAAGCAAGAATAAGTTTTAAGTTCAAAGGATCGTCTATAATAATTTCAGACACGTTTTTTTCCATAGACGGAAAAGAGCGATGTAATAAAAAAATCAAAGAAGCCGCTTGTTTAATAGCAAAGTGATAGGCAACAGGGCTTAACGTTTTTTTGTGTAATTGAATAACAGGCAAATCCCAAGCATAATTACCGGATACCGTATGGATTTTGTAATTTTTTGTTAGTAAAGCAAAGTGCGTTGGTGTTTTTAATAAAGCGATCGGTTTTTTTTCTTGTACTGTAATACGCATACATAAAGGCATACAACGTTGCACCACAACATTACTAACCCATGGTAAAGCAACAATTTGTTGCGCTAATTGAAAAACGGAAACACCTAACCAAGAAGTACGTTCTAAAACGCCGATATTAGAACGAATATTAGATTCACTTAATTCACGAAGACCTTGGACTTCTATTTTAGAAATAGGTTTATATACAAAAAAAGGAATATAAAGTAATTGTAAGCAAAGAAAAATCAAAGTAAAAACAAGCAACACTTTATGTGCTACAACAAAATAATCTTTTTTTTCTTTAATTTTCTCTAAACTAGATTTAACAAAGCCAAAATTATTCATTACTTTAATGGTGAAACTACTCAAACACTATAGACCGTATATCATTCATATAAAGTTCAAATTTACCGTATCTAGTAGCTCCGTAAACTTTAACGTCGCCACGTAAAAGAAGATCTAGGCTATCGCCATTTTGTAAAATAATTTGTGCTTTAATAGACGCGTTATAGGCTCTAGCTCCGCTTCCAATCCTTACTTCTTTAATTTTAGCAAAAGGAATAGTGACTAAAGAAGCGCCTCTTTTGCCTTGTAAGTAGGTATGCCCGTTCCAGCTTACACGCGAAGCATGGGTTGCCACCTGTCTGTTATCAGTAACTTGCACAACGTAGTTTTCTTCCGGTAAAGGAATAGACGAAACGTTTGCCGTTTTATTCGTGCCTACGGCAAAAACAGGGACAAAAGAAAAGCTAAATATAGCTAAGGCTAGTAATAAAATTTTTTTCATTTGCATATCAAAATAATTATTTAATACAATAACTGTATTGAATAATTATAGCCATATATAAGCAGCCTCGTCAAGATGCAACTTTATTTTCACTTCTTTGATATTGTATATTTTTTACATATCAAAATAATTATTTAATACAACAACTGTGTTTTAATTATACGCCTGTTAAGCAAGCTAGTCAAGACAAGTCTTAACTTTTATCTCTTTGAGATTGTATAATTTTTTGTATTTGCCTAGCTTGTTTTGCAATTGAATCCGCTTCTAAAAGATTACTGATGACACAAACCGTTTTAGCACCTTGGTTTAAGACAGTTGGTAAATTAGCTAACGTAATCCCGCCAATAGCCACAAAAGGAAGTCTGCTATTTTTGGCGGCATACGCAACAAAATCAAGCCCCGCCGCTTTCCTGTCCGGTTTTGTTTTTGTTGGGAAAACAGGTCCAACCCCAATATATTCAACTTGCTGTTCTTGTGCTAAATCAGCTTGTTGCGGTGAATGCGTTGAAAGCCCGATTACTTTATCTTCGCCAACAATTGCCCTTGCTTTGGCAATGGTCGTATCATCTTGCCCAAGATGAACGCCGTCTGCGCCAACTTGCTTAGCTAATAAAGGGTAATCGTTAATAAACAAAGCAGCGTTTGCTTTATTTGTTATTTCTCTTAAAAAAAGCGCCTCTTCCAAGCAAAGCGATTCAGATTTATTTTTTTCGCGATATTGTATAATAGGGACGCCAGCATCTAGCAAAGCATGTGCGCATGCTTGCAAACTTTGACTATATCCGGAAGATACGATCCCATATAAACAACCTTGTTTAATTTGCTCTGTAATTTTAGTTTTATTCATTTTGTATTTAATATTCTATTTTCTTCTTTGACAAACACACGAGCTTAGCCATATAACCTAGTAATAACACTATGTAACAGTGTACCATTTGATCTATATTTAGCCAACGTTTTATTTTACGTTTATGTACGCACCAGACTTAGCAAAGCAAAAAGAAAAGCTTATACAATTACCGGACAACCTGTTATTGCGACAATGTAAACAAGAGCAATTTAACGCAACCGGCAAAGGCGGACAAAAAAAGAACAAGACCGCAACGGCAGTGAGGCTGCATATAGGCGAGCTTTTAGTTACCTATAGCAAGTCAAGAAGTTTAGGAGAAAACACAAAAGGAGCACTACGTAAAATGCGTTTAGCATTAGCCTTAACATGGGGCGACATAACGCAAGGGGAACCAAGTTTTAACTTGCCTTTGCTTTTACAATACGTCCACCATGAAAAACTACGTATTAACCAATCCAACCCGGCGTATCCTCTTTGGTTAAGCCATGTAACAAACGCCCTTGTATACTGCCAAGGCAACACTGATTCACTGATTAAGTTATTACAGATTACTAAATCGCAATGGTATAAATTCATACAAACAACTTACTTAATGAAAGCAGTACAACAAGAAATACAATCGCATTATTTAGAAAAGCAGGATAAAGCAAACCAGTTAGAAGACTAGTTTTATTTTGCAGGGCTTTTGTATATTGCCAAGGCGATACCGATTGCCTGATTAATTGATTACAGATTGCTAAATCGCAAGGCTACAAATTCACACTATCAATTTACCTAATGAAAATAAATTACACTATTTAGCAAAACAGGATAAAAATAAACCAGTTTAAAAGCTAGTTTCACCTTGTAACGCCCTTGTATATTGCCAAGGCAACGCCGATTCTCTGATTAAGTTATTACAGATTACTAAATCGCAACGGCATAAATTCATATAAGCAATTTACTTAATGAAATTTTTTGCATTATTCTAGAAAGGCAACCTCGCTTCCCTGATTGAATTATTACAGATTATTAAATTGCAATGGCATAAATTCACACAATCAATTTACTTAATGAAATTTTTTTGCATTATTCTAGAAAGACAACACCGCTTCCCTGATTGCCTTTTTACAGATTACTAAATTGCAATGGTATAAATTCATACAAACAACTTACTTAATGAAAATAAATTACACTATTTAGAAACAGGACAAAATAAACGATTTGAAAGGCTATTTTCACCTTGCAAACACTAGGTTTAAGCCATAAAAACAAGACAAAAAAACTTGCTCTTTGCACTCTTTAGCAAAACAGGACAAGCAATTTGAAGCACCAATTTTACCTTGTAAACACTAGGTTTAAACCGTCAAACAAGACAAAAAAACTTGCTCTTTGCTCTCTTTAGCAAAACAGAACAAAATTAACCGTTTTGACTAGTCGTTTTATTGTGTATTTACTAGGTCAAAACAGCAAAACATACTAAAAAAAGCACTGCAAAAAACAGTACTTTTTCTTGCGCCCTATTAGCAAATCAAAACCAATTAAAAACATAATTCGCTATTTTCTTACTCATTATTTTACTGGTTTCTGCTGTTACCCTGTCTTTTTCAGCGTCTGTCATGTTATCTGCCGTCCCGTCAATCGCAAAATCAGATCCTAGCTTATAATTGGAAAAAACAAAATTTTTCCTTCTTTGATCTAGCAAGTTAATACTAGTTTCCATATGCATAGAATGGCGATTAATGCTATTATACGTAACAGTATAAGCGCGAATATCCGCTTCATGGATCGTAACTTGCAAGACTAAATCTATCTCGCGGTATTTATTGAATTTTTTCGAAACAAGCCGGATATGTTGTTCATTAAAAGCTTTATATAATGCTTGCTCCAACACAATTGCCGCAGCCGGCACGGCAGTTTGATTATTAATCTTCGCTAAAGCTATAGTTTGCGCGCCTCTTGGTAGGCTAGGGAAATTTTCTTGTACGTGCAAACCGCACCCGGTAAGAAAAAAAAATAAAGAGAAAAAAAATAAAGCCTTGACAAAATAGTGTAACATAGATTATGATTAAAAACTAAATAAAAAATTTATACCAATTGGATTGCTATATATGTTTGACTCGTTAAGTGAAAAATTAAATCTTTCATTTAAAAAACTCTTTCGTCACGGCGTACTTTCTGAAGAGTTAATCTCTTCAACTTTACGTGAGATTAAAATCTCATTTTTAGAAGCCGATGTCAACTACAGAGTCGTTAACGCCTTTTTACGCGCCATTAAAAAAGAAGCGCTTGGAACAGCTTTGTCAAAATCCCTCTCACCGGGGCAACAGTTCATTCAAATTGTAAATAAAGAATTAGTTAAGATACTTGGCTCAACTAATAGCGAGATAGCTACTAACGCAAGCCAACCGTCAGTTATCATGCTAGCCGGACTGCAAGGCGCCGGAAAAACAACAACTGCCGCCAAGCTTGCTTTGTTTCTTAAAGATAAAAAAACATTGCTTACTTCTTTAGACGTATACCGACCGGCTGCACAAGAACAACTTGCAACGCTAGCTAAAGAGTGGGATTTACACTATACGCAACCAAAAGAAAAAACACCGCTAGCCATAGCCAAAGCCGCACTAGAACAAGCTAAAGAAGAAGGGTATAAACACCTTATTCTAGATACGGCAGGGCGCTTGCAAATAGACGAAGAGCTAATGCAAGAACTAGAAGAGATTAGCCAAAACATTAGCTTACAAGAAACGCTATTTGTTGCCGATGCTATGACCGGGCAAAATGCTGTTAACGTAACAAACACTTTCCATTCTCGTTTAGCCTTAACCGGTATTATACTAACAAAAATGGACGGCGATGCTCGCGGCGGAAGTGCTCTTTCTATTCGTAGCATTACAGGGCAGCCAATCAAGTTTATTGGAACCGGAGAAAGACCGGATAATTTTGAAGTGTTTTATCCTGAACGTATTGCCTCGCGTATACTTGGCATGGGAGACTTAACTAGCCTTATAGAAAAAGCGCAACAACACTTTGATACGCAAGAAGCTCAAAAATTAGAAAAAAAATGGCAGACTAATAATTTCACTTTACTTGATTTTAAAAAACAGATACAACAAATTAAAAAGATGGGATCTTTAACTGAAATAGTAAAGATGATTCCCGGGGTTTCGCAAAAGCTAAAACCTAATGCAAATATTGACGATTCGTCTTTTGTTCGTATTGAAGCTTTAATTTCTTCTATGACAGCAAAAGAACAAGAATTTCCCGAACTGTTAAACAGCTCGCGTAAACAACGTATTGCCAAAGGAAGCGGAACAACGGTAACCGATCTAAATAGATTGCTCAAACAGTTTGCGCAAATGAAAAAAACATTACAACAATTTTCTAATAAAAGTAAAAAAGAACAATTACGTTCTTTACAATCTTTTACACAAAATAAAGCAGGGAATACAGGCTTCCCCTTTTAATTAAAACAACATAAGTAATACAATAGGAGTCAATAGTGTCAGTACGTATTCGTTTATCCCGATCAGGCAGCAAGAAAAAACCTTTTTATCGTCTTGTTGCAGCCGATGCAAGAATGCCTCGTGATGGTCGTTTCCTTGAAAAAGTAGGTTACTATAACGGTATTTCTAAAGAGCTTTCCGTTGAAACGGAAAAAGTTCAAAAATGGTTAAATACTGGAGCAAAGCCAACAACAACAGTAGCTAAGCTTTTAATAAAAGCAGGAATGGACGTTCCTGTTCCAAAGTATATACCTAAGCAAAAGAAAGCGGACTAAATGGAACTTGATCTTGTTCAAATAGGGCAAATCATTAACACCCACGGCATTCGCGGTGAAGTTAAAGTACTACCGTTAACAAGCGACGTTACTTTATTTTCTAAAGCGAAGTTATATCTTGGAAGAAACGAACAAGATAGCGCTATAAAAACGGTTCAATTCGAAAGTATGCGAGAACATAAAAATGCCTTGCTACTCAAGTTTACTGAAATTCCCGATTTGAACGCAGCGCTTCTTTTAGTTAAACAATGTTTATTTGTCGAAGCAAAAGATTTGCTCCCTTTAGAAGAAGAAGAGTTTTTTATTCATGAACTATATAACGCAAAAGTATATAGCACAGATAAAGAATATCTTGGGATTGTAACTCATTTCCAAGAAATTGGCGAAGGCGGGGTTTGTAAAGTGGAAAAAGACGGAACGTTTTTTCTATTCCCTACTTCAAAGGAAGTTTTTTTAGATTTTAATAGAGAAGAAAAAATTATTACTATTCAAATACTGGAAGGGCTATTAGATTTAAATAAAAAAAAGTAGTATGTTACCATTTAAACTAATTAGTCTTTATCCTGAAATATTTTCTTCTTTTTTAGATACGGGAATTGTAAAAAAAGCTATAGAAAAAGAGCGTATAGATATTGAGGTAGTTCCTTATAGACAATATGGAAAAGGTAAACATTTGCATGTAGACGATTCGCCCTATGGCGGAGGTGCCGGCATGCTTATGGCAATGGAACCTTTCTATAAAATGATACAAGATATTGACAAAAAAGAAAAAACGTATAAAATTCTATTGTCAGCACAAGGAAAACTATTTACACAGCAAACAGCGCAGCGTTTAGCAAAACAAACAGCGCCAATAAGTTTGATTTGCGGTAGATTTGAAGGTTTTGACTCAAGAGCTAGTTTCTATGTTGATGAAGAAATATCTCTTGGTGATTTTATATTACTTGGCGGAGAAGTCGCGGCAATGGCAATTGTAGAAGCCACAAGTCGTTTATTAGTTGACGTTATTGGGAATCAAGATTCACTTGAAGAAGAAAGTTTTAATATTAACTTACTAGAATATCAACAATATACAAGACCGGCCGAGTTCCAAGGACATACGGTTCCGCAAGTGTTGCTTAGCGGTAATCATGAAGAAATTAAAAAATGGCGCAACACAAATGCGCAAGAACAAACAAAACAAAAACGCCCTGATTTATATTTAAAATATACTAATCAAACGTAACAATCATTTTCAAAGGACGTGATATGAACGATATCATTCGTAAAATTGAACAAGAGCAATTACAGCAAGATCGACCTGAATTAGCTATTGGAAGAACTGTCAAAGTTCATTATAAAATTAAAGAAGGAAACAAAGAACGCGTTCAGCTATTCCAAGGAATTATTATTGCTAAACATGCCGGGAAAGATAATTTACGATCTACGTTTACCGTAAGAAAAGTATCTCAAGGCTACGGGATTGAGCGAACGTTCCCTATTCATTCACCAAAAATAGAAAAAATTGAGCTGTTAAAACAAAGTCAAGTACGTCGTGCTAAACTTTACTTTTTACGCTCTCGTTTTGGTAAAGCTGCTAGACTTAAAGAACGCCTTAATGCGTAATATTGCAAAACGAACGTAAAATCTTAGGGGCAAAAGGTGAGCATGTTGCCACACAATTTTTGCAAGATAACGGTTATATTATTTTAAATCGCAACTGGCGATGTCAATACGGTGAAATTGATATTATTGCCACTCATAAAGAGTATTTAGTTTTCATTGAAGTTAAATCAAGGAAACAGGCAATAAATCCTATTTCGCCTTTACTTAATATAACGACTAAGAAACAAAACACACTAAAAAATTTAGGTGTTTTATTTTTACAGCAAGAAGAAAAACTGACACAGTTACAACCGCGTTTTGACGTTGTGACTGTTATTTTTGACAAAGCAAATACAATAGTAAAACATTATATTAATGCTTTTTAATTTTACATTCCTAAACTAAGTTATTGGAGATAATAAATGGCTAATCATAAATCAGCGCTTAAACGTATTCGACAAACTGAAAAACGCCGACTTGCTAATCGTATGATTCGTTCTGCTTACCGAACAGAACTAAAAAAATTCTATACTTTAATTGAAGAAAATAATTTGACGCAAGCGCAACAAGAGTTGTCTCATATTTACAAAGTAATTGATAAAACTCATTCAAAAGGTATTTTCCCTAAAAAAACGGCTTCTAGAAAGAAATCACGCGTTGCTATACATCTTCAAAAAGCAATTGCAGCAAACGCATAGTTTTTTCTATTTTGCAAATAAAGTGAGTAAAGCTATTTTGCAAGAAGCTACTTTTTACAAAGGATTACATGCTAACTTTCTCTTTAGGCTTTTCACCTTGTCCTAATGATACCTATATATTTGATGCGTTGTTACATCATTTGGAACATCCGTATCAATATAAAATGGTACTCGCTGACGTTGAAGAGCTTAATCAAAAAGCTAAGCAAACTATATTAGATATTACTAAGTTATCCATTTATGGTTTCTTCCAAGTAAGCAATCACTACCAATTGTTAGAAACGGGCGCAGCTCTAGGCAAAGGCTGCGGACCTTTAGTGCTTAGCCGTGGCGCTACTCTTCCAAAACAAGGCAAAGTAGCTCTTCCGGGAAAAAATACAACGGCTAATTTACTTTTTAATTTAGTAGCAAAACAGCAAAATCTAGATTATACGCCAGTATATATGCCGTTTGATCAGATTATGAAAGCAGTTAATGAAAAAACGGTTGATATAGGTGTTATTATCCATGAATCACGTTTTACTTATCAAAAACAAGGGCTACAATGCGTTTTAGATCTAGGCGATTGGTGGGAAGAAGAGACT
This sequence comes from SAR324 cluster bacterium, assembly GCA_002995645.1. Taxonomy (GTDB): domain Bacteria; phylum SAR324; class SAR324; order XYD2-FULL-50-16; family HCM1; genus HCM1. The sequence continues at coordinate 62,937 of PUHO01000006.1, forward strand.
AATTTACCTTTACCTTTAGGTTGTATTGCTGCTAAAAAAGAAATTGGCATAGACGCGATAAAATACACGTCTCAAGCTATTCGTTTATCCATAGAATATGCAAGACAACATAAAGAAGCGGCGCTACCTTTTATTGCAAAACAAGCACAAGAAATAAGCAAAGACGTGCAACAACAGCATATTGATTTGTATGTCAATGAATATTCTCATACTCTAGGATCAACAGGAAGGCAAGCCATCCAAGAAATGTATAACAGAGCCTTAAATTCGGGATTATTACCGGATTCATTAAAAGAGCAAACTAATTTATTTGCTACTTTATAAGACACTAGGGAAATCATTTATGGTTTTATATGTCGCAACAACAAGTTTTTATCCAGCAAGCACAAATTGAAGAAGTTTTGCATGCTACTAATATAGTTAGTTTAATTGAAAGCTACGTCCCTTTAAAAAAGTTAGGCGCTAACTTTATTGGTCTTTGTCCGTTTCATCAAGAAAAAACTGCTTCTTTTTACGTTTCACCATCATATCAAAATTATCATTGTTTTGGTTGTGGGCAACATGGGAATGCAATACGCTTTTTAATGGCAAAAGAAAATTATTCTTTTGTAGAAGCTATACAATATCTTGCAAATCAAGCAGGCATTGAGTTAACACAAACAAAAACGCACCAAGCCAATAATACACTTTCACATTTTCTTGAAAAAATCAGCAAAATCTATCAAAACGAATTAGCTAAGGCAAGTGAATCCAGCTTAGTAAAACAATACGTACAACAACGTAAGTTAACGCCAGAATTAATTAAAACTTTTGAAATTGGCTTTGTTCCCAACGATTGGCAATTCCTTGAAAACAAACTAGGTAAAGCAAGCTCACAAAAACTATTGCAAGATTGCGGTTTAATTAAAGACGGAGAAAAAGGGACGTATAACCGCCTACGAAACCGCCTTATTTTCTCGTTAAAAGATGGACAAGGAAGGTACATTGGTTTTGCCGGACGTGCTTTAACAGACGACGCGATTCCAAAATACCTTAATCCGCCGGAAACTAAGTTATACAAAAAAAGTGAGACTTTCTACGGTTTACATTTAGCAAAAAAAGCGATTAGGAAACAACAAAGAATTTTACTAGTAGAAGGCTACCTTGACGTAATTCGCTTACATGAAAAAGGATGGGAAGAAACCGTTGCCACTTGCGGGACAGCTATTACACCGCAACATATTTATAAATTACAAAGAGAAAACGCATCAAACGTATATTGCATTTTTGACGGCGACACGGCAGGGCAAAAAGTAGCGTATAAAACGGCGCTTTTATTACTGCCAACAAATATTACTTGTTACATTGTCTTGCTACCAAAAAACAGCGATCCAGATAGTTATTTTTTATCTCACTCTAAAGCTGATTTTCAAAATTTATTAGACACCGCAACATTTGGTTATAATTTTATCATTAATGCCGCAGTAACAAAGAGCAAAGGAGTAAGTCTTGAACAAAAAACAAATATTATTACAGAATTGCAAAATATAGGAAAACAAATCCAAGAACCAATTAAACAAGACTTATTTACACAAGAAATTAAAAAAGCTTTTAATTTATCACATATACAAGGAGCTACTAGTAAAAACAAACTATCAAAACAACAGGATATAATTTTAGCATCAGATGCAACAATACAGCAACCTTCGCAAATTTACAACAAATATGCGCTAGAAAGGAAATTGTTGCAATATATCATATTACATCCGGAAACATTAGAAACAACGCAAAAATACGTACAACCTGAAATGTTACAAAGTAAACATTTAAAACAACTATACGTCCACTTTTGCGAAATTCCATGTATAGAATTTAAAACATTACAACCTGTCGATTTAGCAGATATCTTCATTGAACAAGCATCTTTAATTATGTACTTTGCGAATAATGCACATCCTATTTGGAAAGCGGCTTTAAACTTGCAAACTCTTTATAATCTAATCTACGAAGTGATTAACGCAAAATATAAAAAAGATTTTTCTATGACAAATAATAGTGAAGATTCAAAAAATGGCAACGTAATTAAACTAGTGCAAGATTATTCGCAATTACTAAAAGAATTGCGTACTTTGCGAAAACAAAAACATAGCAAAGTAAAAGCATTATAAAATACCTTTAGATAAAATATAATATGCCTAATACAAACAACCCCGATTCAGTAACCAGTATGCAAAATATTTTTAACAATCTTGAAAAGAAAGGTAAAGAAAAAGGATTTCTTACTGATGAAGAAATACAAAACCATATTACTCATATTGATCAAAATAAACAAACTGAACTTTTAATTGAGCTATATGAATTATTAGAAGAAAAAGATATTAAAATCATTGAGCCTTATTCGTCAAAAGGAACTCTTATAAGTAGTAAAACGTCGGACGATTCGTTTGGAGAAGAAGAAATATCACCGTTCTCTGATCCTGATAGTGAAATGTCCAATTTCATGGACTTCGAATCTTTACAAGATGCTAAATCAGTAGAAGTGCCAACAGCGCGCGCAACAGACGATCCGGTTCGCGTTTACCTTCGTGAAATGGGTGCTATTAAGCTATTAAGCAGAGAAGGCGAAATTGAAATTGCAAAAAAAATTGAAGAAGGACAACAAAAAATGCTAGAAATTTTGTTTAGTTCTAGTTTAATTTTAAATCATATTTTTCAATTTATTAAAAAACTTGAAATAGACAAGCTAAAAGCTCGTGACTTAGTAACCGGCATTGAAGACAAAGAACAAACAACGGAAAAAGAAGAGTCAACGAAAAAAGATCTTATAAATAAACTAGAAAAAGCAAGAACCACTTTTTTAGCCTTACAAGTAAAGCAAGACCAGCTTAAAAAACTAAAAACTAAAAAAGCAATTACTACTAAAGAAAAAGATATTGCCAAATTATCAAGCGAACTAAGGGATATACTTAACACAGTGCATTTTAACACAAAACAAATTGACACTATGTTACAAATCATTTTTCGCCATAATGAAAAAATAGATTTAACCTATTCGCAAAGAGCCGGATATCAAAGGGATCTTAACGCTCCAGTAGAAAGCGTTAGCGAGTTAATTGCAAAATGGGAAAAAGCGGCAGAAAAAACTAAAGCTAAACTAGAAAAAGATTTAGAAACTTTATCAGGTCATTCTTTTCGCGTTGCAAGGCGTATTTATGAAAAAACACTTGCCGGCGACAAACGTATTACAAAAATGATTGCCCAAACAAACTTAGATTTAGCGCAGTTTAGGGAACATATTCAACAGTTAGTACAATCAGAAAAGAAAGTAAGCAAAGCAAAAAGTCAATTAGTAACCGCCAACTTGCGGCTTGTCATTGCGATTGCCAAAAAATATACTAATCGCGGTTTACAATTTCTTGACTTAATCCAAGAGGGAAATATTGGATTAATGAAAGCGGTAGATAAATTTGAATACCAAAGAGGGTATAAATTTTCAACCTATGCCACATGGTGGATTAGGCAAGCTATTACAAGGGCGATTGCCGATCAAGCTCGTACAATTCGTATACCTGTGCATATGATTGAAACAATTAATAAAATCATTCGAACGTCGCGTTACCTTCTCCAACAAAACGGAAAAGAAGCAACTCCGGAAGAAATTAGCGAGCAAATGGATTATCCTGTTGAAAAAGTACGTAAAGTATTAAAGATTTCTAAAGAACCTATTTCCTTAGA
>PUHO01000006.1:66689-141046 GCA_002995645.1 SAR324 cluster bacterium
GCAACGCAGCCAAGTGAAGTGGCAATTAATACTTCTTTATCAGAGGCAACACAATCTGTTTTACGTATGCTTTCTCCAAGAGAAGAAGAAGTATTACGTATGCGTTTTGGTATTAACAGGAAAAAAGATCATACTCTTGAAGAAGTAGGACAAGATTTTGACGTAACCAGAGAAAGAATACGACAAATTGAAGCGAAAGCGCTACGTAAGTTACGCCATCCTTCACGAAGTCAAATCCTACAAAGCTTCTACGATTCTTAATAGAAGCTAGCGAAATATGGCATAATCCTTGCATTTACTATAGTTTTTAATTAATTATAGTAAGTGCTTTTTATGACTATACCAATTCCTGCTAAAAAAAATAAAAAAACGTTAACTGCTATCAGCATTAGCTATAAAGGAAAAAAAACGACAGTTACACTTCCGAAAGAAATGTATTCCGGCGTTAATGATTACGATATGGCAAAAAAGTTAGCTAAATTATTAGTAAAACATCCGTAAACTCTCTTGTTTATACTCTGTGTAGCGAATTTATATATCACTAGCTACGTAGTACGCTAGCCTGTCTTCTCTATAAATAGATAAAGCAATTACCTAAACTTGCTTATAGCTAACGCCATCAAAAACTACCCGCCTGTTTTTCCCTTCGTTTTTACCCTCAAAAACAATAAATTTTTCTTTAGTTCTTTTACTTATTACTTGCTTATTTTTCAAAATAAGTATATAATATTTTTCTCTCTAGAAGCTAAATCATTCATCTCAGAAAATAAACAAGACTATGACTCCAATTAATTTATTTATACCAAATATTCATTGTGCTAGTTGTAAATCTAATATTGAATCTACCATAGAATCCCTTGATTTTGTACAATCGGCAACTGTTAATATTCTAAGACGAACCGTACAAATCACGTTAAAACAAGAGCAAATAGAAACTATTCGTTATATTATAGATAAAGCAATTACCTAAATTTGCTTATAGCTAACGTCCTCAAAAACTACCCGCCTGTTTTTCCTTCGTTTTTACCCTCAAAAACAATAAATTTTTCTTTAGTTCTTTTACTTATTACTTGCTTATTTTTCAAAATAAGTGTATAATATAATACTTCTCTTTTTAGAAGCTAAATTATCCATCTAAGAAAATAAACAAGACTATGACTCCAATCAATTTATTTATACCAAATATTCATTGTGCTAGTTGCAAATCTAATATTGAATCTACCATAGAATCCCTTGCTTTTGTACAATCGGCAACTGTTAATATTCTAAGACGAACCGTACAAATCACGTTAAAACAAGAACAAACAGACAGCCAATCTTATATTAATATTATATTAGAACAGCTTGCCGCGAAAAATTTTCCAGCTCAAGTACAAGAAACAAAGCAAATGGAAACTATTCGTTATATTATTGAAGGGCTACATTGCGCTAGTTGTGTAGCTAAAATAGAATCGGCACTTTCTAAATTAGAAGGCATCTCTTCCCTTGGCGTTAATATTACCACAAATCGCCTTAACTTAACGTATAATCGTGATATACTTTCTTTTCGCACCATTAAAGAAACTATCCAAGCTCAAGGATATCGCCTTGGCGAACGTATAGAGCTAAATCAAGATAAAAACCAATATATACGCCAAGAATTAAAAAAGTTAAAAATAAAAGGATTCTATGCTCTGCTTTTCAGCATACCTTTATTATTCATTACTATGGGCGGTATGTTTTTTCCTTTATTAAAAATAGCTAATGAATCGATTTCTGCTATCATACAATTAGCACTAACGTTGCCTATACTTTGGTTAGGTCGCGATTTTTTTATCTATGGATTCCGTCATCTATACTTACGCTCTACTAACATGGATAGTTTAATTGCAATTGGATCTAGCGCCGCATTTATATATAGCCTTGTGAATTCTTTCTTGATCTGGTTTAACCCGGCTATAACAAAACTGCCTTTATACTATGAATCAGCGGCAGTGATTATCACGTTAATTCTACTAGGTCGCTTTTTAGAAACAAAAAGCAAAGAAAAAGCATCGGAAGCCATTAACATGCTAGCGAACTTAACGCCAAATAAAGCGACTTTACTTGTCAACGGCAAACAAACAACAATCACATCACATGAAATTGAACCCAACGATTTACTACTTGTTAAAAACGGAGAGGCATTCCCGGCAGACGGCATTATAGAAGAAGGCATAACGCACGCTAATGAAGCTATGATCACAGGAGAAAGCAAGTTAGTACTAAAAGAAAAAGGAAGCTATGTTATTGGAGCTACCTTAAATCAAGGCGGCACTGTCACCACGAAAGTCACTAAACCAACGCATCATAGCCGTTTAGCACAAATCATTGAGGTCATGGAAAACACGCAAACAGATAAACCGCATATTGCAAAATTAGCAGATCAAATTGCCACTTACTTTGTACCCATTGTCATCTGTATTGCCTTAATAAGCGCAGGTGCATGGCTTTTCTTTGGGGCTAGCTTTGCGTTTGCTTTGCAAATTTTTATTTCTGTACTTGTTATTGCTTGTCCTTGCTCTCTTGGATTAGCAACGCCAACAGCCGTTGTTGTAGGGAGCTCTAAAGCGGCTTCACTTGGCATGCTTTTTAAAGGGGCTTATGCTTTAGAACAAGTTGGGAAAATTAATTGTCTTGTTTTTGATAAGACAGGTACTATTACAAAAGGAAAAATGAACGTTACTAACATTGATTTAGTTGATCCTAGTTTTACTAAAGACATAGTACTACAATATGCCGCTTCTCTAGAACAAACTGTTTCGCATCCTTTAGCAGAAAGTATCTGTGCAAAAGCAAAACAAAACAAACTGCCTCTACTTACTGTTAAAAATAGCCAGAGCTTCCCGGCATTAGGTTCTAAAGCAACACTAGAACAAGCCACCATTGCTATTGGCAACCTTCGCTTTATGCAACAAGAAACAACCATATTAGAACCGCATATCATACAAGAAGGAAATAACAGTACAAAAACCTTAATATATCTAGCGTATAACAAAAAGCTAATAGCCATATTCACATTAGAAGACGTGCTTAAAGAAGAAGCAAAAGAAACAATCCAAGCTATAAAAAAATTAAATATTACAACTAGCTTACTTAGCGGAGACAGGCAAGCTGTAGCAAATGAAATTGGGAAACAAGCCGGGCTAGATGAAATCATTGCTAATGTAGATCCGTCAGAAAAAGCAAATGTAATTAAAGAAAAACAAAAAGATAAATCTATTGTAGCTATGGTTGGAGACGGCATTAACGATGCCCCGGCAATGCAACAAGCTCACATTGGCATAGCTCTCGCAAAAGGATCTGATATTGCACTAGAAGCGGCAAATATTATTATTACTACTTCGTCTTTACAATCAGTATATCATTGTATTGAATTAAGTCGCGCTTTAATAGTTAATATAAAACAAAACTTATTTTGGGCTTTTATCTATAATATTATAGGCATTCCTATTGCTGCCGGCGTATTAATCCCGACTTATCACATAGGATTAACGCCTATATTTGCGGCTTTTGCTATGACAGGAAGCTCTTTATTCGTTTTATTAAATGCATTACGTTTTCGCTTTTTTAAGCCTAGCTTTAACGTAGCAACATAACGTACGTTGCGTTTTACATAGCTAAAATCTGCGTTACTCACAATAAAGTATCATTTTAATATTACTTTTATGAGTAATTAACTTGAATTTTTTATAGATACAATAGTATACTTAAAAAGTTATACTCACACGTTATATACTAATTTAGTTTTTTCTACTTTTATGTTACAACAAATTTTTGACTCTGTTTTTGGTAATTTTTCAAAACGAAAGCTTAAAACCTACCTACCTTTATTAAAAAAGGTGAATGCTCTAGAACAAAAATTCCAAGACTATTCACAAGAACAACTCCAAGAAGCAATTACTCAATTGCAAGAAAGAGCGAAGAACGGAGCTTCTTCAGAAGAATTATTACCGGAAACTTTTGCGGTTGTTCGCAAAGCCGGCATGGAGACACTACAACAACGCGCTTTTGACGTACAAATTCTAGGCGCTATTGCCTTAAACGACGGGCAAATTGCAGAAATGAAAACAGGGGAAGGAAAGACCTTAACTTCCACCTTTCCACTTGTTTTACAATCTTTATATGGTAAAGGCGTACATCTTGTTACAGTGAACGACTACCTAGCAGAACGCGATGCCTCTTGGATGGGAGAAATTTACAACTATCTTGGACTTACTGTTGGCGTTATTAAACACGATATGGAAGAAACCGCGCGCAGAGAAGCGTATAACGCTGATATTACATACGGAACAAATAACGAATTTGGCTTTGATTATCTTCGTGATAACATGAAATTTGATCTTACAGAATACGTTCAAAGAGATCATTTCTATTCTATTGTCGATGAGGTAGACAGCGTTTTAATTGACGAAGCAAGAACGCCTTTAATTATTTCAGGACCGTCTGAAGACACAACGGAAAACTATTATAAAGTCAATAGTTTTATCACAGGATTAACACGTGGTTGGACAAAAGGAGACAATCCAAACATTGAAGCAGTTGCTCGTGCTTTAGACAGCGACTCAAAAGCAGCAAAAGAATTCTTACAAACAAAAGAAGACAGTGAACTTGTTGTTCCCGGTGATTTTACGTTAGATGAAAAAGCAAAAAATATTCAACTAACAGAACAAGGCGTTGAACTTATGGAAAAACGACTTGATTCTTTTTTAAAGACTTCTAATTTGTTTGATTTTGAAAACATTGAAATCTTACACCATGTTAACCAAGCTTTAAAAGCACATTATGTTTTTAAACGTAATACTGATTATGTAGTACAAAACGGGCAGGTTGTGATTGTAGATGAATTCACCGGTCGTTTAATGGAAGGAAGGCGTTTTTCCGAAGGGCTACACCAAGCTTTAGAAGCAAAAGAAAACGTTAAAATTGAAGCGGAAAACCAAACTTTAGCTTCTATTACGTTTCAAAATTATTTTCGTAAATATACTAAATTAGCAGGTATGACAGGAACAGCAGAAACAGAAGCCGAAGAATTTAGTAAAATATACGGTCTTGGGGTGGTTGCTATTCCAACAAACAAGCCCATTGCGAGAAAAGACCACGCTGATATTATATATAAAACTATTGACGTCAAAAATAAAGCTATTTGTACTAAAGTTGCTGAACTACATAAAAAAGGGCAACCTGTACTTGTTGGGACAGCGTCTATTGAAAATTCAGAATACTTAAGCAGTCAATTTAAAAAACATGCTATTCCGCACAAAATTCTTAACGCTAAATTTCATAAACAAGAAGCAGAAATCATTGCCCAAGCAGGGAAAAAAGGAGCCGTTACCATTGCAACTAACATGGCGGGACGTGGTACTGATATTAAACTATCAGAAGAAGTGCTTGAACTAGGCGGTTTATTTATTCTAGGAACAGAACGACACGAATCTAGAAGGATAGATAACCAACTACGCGGGCGCGCCGGACGGCAAGGAGATATGGGAGAAAGCCGTTTCTTTTTATCTTTAGATGATAACTTGCTTCGTATTTTTGGCGGTGAACGGATTGCTAAATTAATGGATCGCCTACACATAAAAGAAGACGAACCTATTGAACATATGCTTATTTCAAGAGCCATTGCTTCTTCTCAATCTAAAGTAGAGGCACATAACTTTGATATTCGTAAGCATTTGCTTGAATATGACGACGTCATGAATCGGCAAAGAGAAATTATTTATAAACAAAGACAACGTATTTTAGGCGAAGACTCGCTTGGCATCTTCACAGAAATGTGTGAAAAAGTGGGCGATTACCTACTAGATACCTATTGTGAAAGTAAACATATTGATCAGTGGGATACAGCAGAGCTAGCAAAAGAAATAAAAACTATTTTTGACTTATCTACTTCTCTAGACGAAGAACTTAATAGTCTCTCAGCAGAAACGTTTGATACTTGGTTACATGATCAAATTAAAAAGAAGTTAACAGAAAATCTAAATCAATTTGAAGAAGAAATTCAATTACTCTTGCTAAGACGTATTCAGTTAGAAATAACGGATAACTTTTGGAAAGATCATTTGCTTTCTATGGATCACATGAAAGAAGGCATAGGCATGCAAGGATATGCACAAAAAGATCCGCTTACAGAGTATAAAAAAGAAGGATTCACGTTATTTCAAGAATTAATGTCTAGAATAGAACTAGAATGCGTTCAAACTTTCTTTCACGTACAATTGCAAGAACAAGAAACTTTATTAAATCACGAATTCAAAACAAACCAGTCTATTGAGCTTCAGCATCAGTCTGTACCTAATTTTGAACAAGAAATGCAAGAAGAAACTCCGGTTAAAAAAGTTTCTGTACGAAAACGCGTCTTACCGTCTCGTAATAGTCCTTGTTGGTGTGGTAGTGGTAAAAAATATAAAAAATGCCATTGGAATGCCGATCAAGAAATTCAAGAAAATGAAACTACTTAACTCGTATTTTTGTACTGATAAAGTAATTTTTCTTAACTGCTAATATAAAAAAACAAAAGTGAGTAAAATAGCCTCGCTTTTGTTTTTTAGTAAGATAACCTGTCGTGCCTAGCTTAATAGGCAACAGCAAACAAGGCTTTAATCTTTGTTGGATTGCCACTCACAACACACGCCCCTTCCTTTGTTTCTTGCCCTAAATGAAGCTACTTAACTCGTATTTAAGATAAGATAACCTGTCGTGCCTAGCTTAATAGGCAACAGCAAACAAGGCTTTAATCTTTGTTGGCTTGCCACTCACAACACACGCCCCTTCCTTTGTTTCTTGCGCCACAGGCAAACAACGAATAGTAGCTTTGGTTTCGTCTTGTATTTGATTAGCAACAGCAGAACTACCGTCCCAATAAGCATATACAAAACCACCTTGTTTAATATATTCTTTAAACTGCTCGTAGTTCTCAGCATAAAACGTATTTTCTTCTTGGAAAGTACGCGCTTTCTCAAATAAAGCGTTTTGTATATCTTCCAATAAATCCGGGATTTGCGTACCTAATTCGTCTATAGGAATAAAATCTTTTTTACGCGTATCACGGCGAACAGCAACAACTATATTTTTTTCTATATCTTTAATACCAATCTCAATACGTAAAGGCGTACCTTGCTGTATCCATGTAAAAAAGCGATCGCCCGGGCTTAAATGAAATTGCGTATCTAGCTCCACTTTAAGGCTACCAAGTTGCTTTTTCAAAACAGAAACTACATTATCCGCATAAGCAAGTATCTGCTCTTTTTGTTCTTCTGATTTAACAATAGGAATAACAACAACCGGTCTCGGTGCTAAACGTGGTGGAATAATAATACCGTCGTCATCGCCGTGAGTCATAATTAACCCACCAAGAATACGTGTACTCACGCCCCAACTTGTTGTATAAGCATATTGTAATTCATTGTTTTGATCTGAAAATTGAATCCCAAACGCTTTAGAAAAATTTTGTCCTAAATTATGGCTTGTTCCCATTTGCAAAGCTTTTTTATCTTGCATCAGCGCTTCTACTGTATAAGTTGTATCAGCACCCGGAAACTTCTCATGTTCCGGTTTTGCACCGTCAATAACAGGAATAGCACAAACATTTTCTAAAAAATCTTTATATATGCCTAGCATTTTTTCCGTTTCCTCTTGTGCCTCTTGCGCATTAGCGTGCGCCGTATGCCCTTCTTGCCATAGAAATTCAGAAGTACGTAAAAATAACCTTGTACGTTTTTCCCAACGCATCACACTACACCACTGATTCATTAACATAGGCAAATCGCGGTAACTTTGTATCCATTGCGCATAGGCATAACCTATAATCGTTTCCGAACTAGGACGGATAACATATTTTTCTTCTAATTCTTTACCGCCGGCATAGGTAACCATAGCAAGCTCAGGAGCAAAACCTTCCACATGTTCCGCTTCTTTTGTAATAAACGACTCAGGAATTAACAAAGGAAAATAAGCATTGCGATGTCCTGTTTCTTTAAACTTTGTATCTAAGTAATTTTGCAACGACTCCCAAATGCTATAGCCGTTAGGCTGGATTATCATACATCCCTTAACCGGCGCATGGGTTGCCAATTTACCTACTTTAATAACGTCTTGATACCATTGAGGAAAATTTTCTTTTCTTGGTGTAATGTTTTTTGCCATAGTTATTCCCCTTCCAATTTATATATATCCTCTACGCTAACTTTAGCTTTTCCATCTATAAAGTTAATAAATAGAGTTTCCTTTTTGATAATGTCGTGTATAGACTGAATTTGATTATTATCTATATTAGAAACAACAATCTTTTTTTGCGCAGCTTTAAGTTTGGGATTAGCTAAATATAATCTTTTCTCTAACGCAAAAAGACGTTGCTCTTTAGTGTATATTTTTTGTTTTGTGTTAGCAACAAGTTTAAAAAACTTACTTTCATATTGAAAACGTCGTTGTAACAAAAATGAAGTTGCCGTATTTTTTGTAAGCTGGTAGCGATTATCTTGCAATTTCCATAATAAATTTTTACTATATCGATCGATCTGCCTACGTAACTGTTCTAATACGTTTTGATTACGTTGTCGTAAAGTTTCTATTTTTTGTACTAAACTACGTTGCATTCTATGCGATATAGAAGCAAGGTCGGAGTCTCGTTGTGCAAGGAAAGAAGAAAAAGCATATTGTATACGTGTTGTTAACATATCAATACGTTCTTGTAGATCTGTTTGTAAAATAACCGCTGTTTGCGCCGCTGCCGTTGGCGTAGAAGCGCGTACGTCAGCAACAAAATCGGCAATTGTAAAATCACGTTCATGCCCAATGCCAGTAATCACAGGGATAGGCGATTCAAAAATAGCTTGCGCTATATTCCGATCGTTAAAAACGGCTAAATCCTCCATAGCCCCGCCACCGCGTGCTAAAATAATAACGTCAAAATTATCTTTTCTTTTAGCAATAGCATACAAAGTTTGCACAATATCTTGCGCAACTGCGGCACCTTGCACAGCCACAGGAAAAAGCGTTGTCTCTACAAACGAATTTCTTTGCTCAATAGTACGAAGGATATCGTCCTTAGCCGCACCAGTCATAGAAGTAACAATAGCTATCCGTTTAGCAAACAACGGTAATGCCTTTTTATGTATAGCATCAAAATAGCCTTTTGCTTCTAAATCTTTTTTAGTCTGTTCAAATACGAGCTGTAATACACCAGCCCCGCAAGGGTGAAGTTCATCGCAAGTTAACTGATAAATCCCTCTTTCCGGATACAGTCCAATACGTGCGCGCATAACTACTTCTAATCCGTTTTCAAGGCGAAAAGGTACCGTTTTAGCAACACCGCGAAACAAAATCACTGCTATTTTAGCTTTTTTATCTTGTAAGTTAAAATAGCAGTGTCCTGCCGCCGATTCTGCAAACGAAATAATCTCTCCTTTAACCCAAACACTCGTAAAGTTATCTTCTAATAACCCTTTAATACGATATGTAATTTCCTCAACGGACAGAACGTTTTGCACAAAAAGACTCTAGCTTTTATTTTCTTATAACCAAGAAAACATTTTACGTAACTTCGCACCTACTATTTCAATAAGATGCGTTTCTGAAGCACGGCGCAATCCTTTGAAATTAGGTTGACCTACTTTATTTTCAAGTAACCAGTTTCTTGCAAAAGTACCGTCTTGGATTTCTTTAAGAACACGTTTCATTGCTTTTTTTGATTCTTTACCAACAATACGTGAACCTGTGATATAACCACCGTATTCTGCTGTTTCAGAAATAGAATAATTCATACGATTTAATCCACCTTCATAAATTAAATCAACTATTAATTTCATTTCATGCATACATTCAAAATAAGCAATTTCTGCCGGATAGCCAGCTTTTACAAGTGTGTCAAATCCAGCTCGAATTAATTCGGCAACACCACCGCAAAGAACGGCTTGTTCTCCAAAAAGATCGGTTTCCGTTTCAATTTTAAAGTCGGTTTCAATAACGCCTGCTCTTGTTCCACCAATACCTTTTGCCCAAGCTAAAGCGTATTCTTTTGCATGTCCTGAATAATCTTGATGAACGGCAATTAAACAAGGTGTTCCTGAATCTTCTTTAAAAGTACGGCGAACAAGGTGTCCCGGACCTTTAGGGGCTATCATTACAACGTCTACAGTTGAAGGCGGTTGAATTTGTTCGTAAAAGATATTAAACCCGTGAGCAAATGCAAGTACGTTTCCTTCTTGTAAGCCCGGAGCGATATCTCTATCATAAATTTCTTTTTGTAGCTGATCCGGTGCTAAAATTATAATCATATCGGCTTCTTTCGCTGCTTCCGCCGTTGTTTTTACAGTTAACCCGTCTTTTGTTGCTGCCGCTCTGTGTTCTGCCCCTTCCGGCAACCCTACTACTACTTTCATGCCTGAATCATGTAAATTTAAAGCATGAGCGTGTCCTTGACTGCCGTAACCAATAACGGCAAGCGTTTTATTTTCTAATAAATTCAAATTAGCATCTTTATCATATAAAATAGATATATCCATGTGTACTCCTATGTATGGCTAAAAATTAAAAATTATGCTTTTTAATAAGAGCTTACAAGAATTACTATTTTTATGCAAGGTAAAACACGAATCTAGATTTATATAGAAAAAATTTTTATTAAAACCGTTTACTATTACATAAAGAAAAACAAAACAAAGTAGTAGCTTTTATCGTATAAAATTACTTTGTTAAACGCACGTCTTTTATAGTTCCACCAGCGGGAATCATAGGATATACGTGGGCTTCACTATCAATAATAAATTCAATAACTATCGGCTTTTTTAATTGACAAGCGTGGGATATGACTTCTTTCAACTCTTCTTCTTTAGAACAACGAACGGCAGCAATACCATAAGCTTTTGCTAATAAGATAAAATCCGGACTTGTCTCTAAAATAGTAGCGGCATGTTGTGATTGCCAAAATAAATCTTGCCATTGTTTTACCATGCCAAGATTACCATTATTGAAAATACACATTACAATAGGAAGCTCGTATTGCTTCACTGTTACTAATTCTTGTATATTCATTTGAAAACCGCCGTCCCCGGAAATAGAGATAACCAATTCATTCGGATTTGCTAAACTAATACCAATCGCCGCAGGAAGAGAGTAACCCATAGTTCCAAAGCCACCGGACGTAATATGCGTTAAAGGATTAGTAAATTTATAATATAAAGCGGTGAACATTTGATTTTGCCCAACGTCAGTAACAACAATCGCATCGCCCTTTGTTTCTTCAGAAAGAGCAGTAACGACCGCTTCCGGACGTAACGCAGTATAATTTTGTTGCTGTGCAAAATAAGGAAGTTTATTTTGTTTTTTTAAATCAAGACAAAATTGCACCCATTCTTCTTTATGCAAATTCGTAGCTAAAACAAGGATTTGTTGTAAGAAAGAAGACAAGTCACTATGTACGGCTAGATCTACTTTTTTAATGCGATTCAGCGTATGTGCGTCTATATCTACGTGTATGCTGTTTGCATCACGAATAAATTCAGCTACGTTAGACGCAACGCGATCATCAAAGCGAGCACCAAGCACTAATACTAAATCTGCTTTTTGCATTGCTTTATTTGCCGTATATTCGCCGTGCATACCAAGCATGCCAAGAAATAAAGGATTATTGCCGTCAATAGCACCAAGACCAAGTAAAGTAGAAGTAACAAGCAAGCCCGTTTTTTCTACAAACTGACGTAATAAAGGAGCAATCGCCGTTTTATTCGCACCACCACCAATATATAAAATAGGACGTTTTGCGTGGGATAGCATTTCCCAAGCTTGCTTAATTTGAGACTCGGGCGCCTCAATCGTTTGCAAGTTAATTTCCGCTTTACTATGAAAAGTACCGGTTATTGTTTCCGTTTGTATATCAACGGGGATATCTATCCAAATAACGCCGGGACGTCCTGTAACGGCTAAAGTAAACGCTTCTTTAAATGTAGGTACAATTTCTTCTATAGAAGTAAGTAAATAATTCTTTTTTGTAACCGGTTTAGAAATACCAACGGCGTCCACTTCTTGAAAAGCACTACTTCCTTGTAAACTACGTTTTACTTGCCCGCTAATAATGATAAGAGGGACTGCATCAATTTGTGCAGTTGCCGCACCGGTAACCGCATTAGTAGCACCGGGACCGGACGTTACGACGACGACGCCAACTTTTCCGCTTGTTCTTGCATATCCGTCTGCTGCATGAGTTGCTGCTTGTTCGTGTGCCGGACGAATTACTTCTATTTGATCTTTTCTTTTGTGTAATGCATCAAATAAGGGTATTACACAGCCGCCGGGATAACCAAAAACAAATTCAGTATCATTCTCTATTAAAGAGTCAACAATTAATTCACTACCTTTCTTTTGTACTTCTTTATCCATTTTATTTACTTTTTATACTGTTTGTTCATTTCTAGTAACCAACTATTTAAGTAACTCCGTTCTGTTGTTGTTAAACCATTCTTCGGTTCTGCTATATACTCTAGTATTAACGGTCGTATAGTTAAATAATAAGTATCTTCCCAATGAGGGATTGCCTCTAATTTAGGAGAGAACGTATAGGAAGAAACTCCCATTGTTCTATCAAAATTTTCGTTTATTACTTTATACCCACGTGCGAATATATGTAGCTTTACTGTTCTTGTTTCATTATCAAAAGGTACAAAAAATTTCCCTCTTCTTGCAACGTGAACTAAAGCTACTTGTCTATAAGTCAACCTTCCATTTACTGTTTTAATTAACTGTGCTTGTTCTTTATCTACTAAAATAAAAACCTTTTGCTTTTGCAAAACAAACGGATCTAGCTTTAATCTACCTTCTATGCTTGTTGTAACAATACCAAAATGATATTGCACCGCTTCGCTACTAGCGCAGCTAGCAACAAATAAAAGCATAAAACCTAACAAAAAAATTAATTTACTACGTAAATACAAAGAAAACATTACTATTCTTCACTCATAGGAACAAATCCAAGAGCACGCGAAATTTCAAGACTTGCTTCTCTTAATAAAGGAAGGCAGTCGGTTTCTATTTTATCCTCTGTCAAACGGTATATCGGCGCAGAAACAGAAATCCCCGCAGCCATTCTTCCTGAATGATCAAAAACAGGCATACCCACACAAATAATATCCCTATTTGTTTCTTGCTGATCAAGAGCATACCCTCTTTCCCTTGTTTTTTCAATCTCCTTAAGAAGCAAAGCTTTATCAGTTATCGTATATTCTGTTAAAGGCTTAAGATCGCTTTGTTGCAAAATTTCTTTATATTTAGATTCATCTAAATAAGATAAGAATAATTTCCCAACAGCAGTACAAAACATAGGCAAACTTTCACCTATACGCGAGCTAACGCGAAGAGCGTGCGTTGTTTCTATATCAAAGATATAAAAAATATTATTCCCAACTTGGATTCCTATATACAAGGTTTCATTTAGCTCAACACTTAGTTTTTCTAAAACCGGCGCAGCAGCACGAACAATCCCTGTGTTTCGTGTAAAGATATGTCCTAAAGATACCGTTTTGTAACCTAGGCGATAATTACCTGTATATTGATTTTGTTCTATATAGCCGCGACTTACTAGCGTTGCTAATAATCGAAATATATTGTTTTTATGCAATCCTAGCTTTTGACTTAACACAGTAATACCAATTTCTGAATGATGCTGAAATTCTTCAAGTACGTTCAAAGCATGATTTACCGCTTTAATTGTATAATTTTGTTTCGGTTGTTTTTTATTCGTAGTTTTTGTTTTTTGTAGCATAATTACTCTGTTATAAAAAGGGTGTTACTACATACATAAATAAACTAATTTGACTAATCGATTTATATAAAAGTTAAAATATTATATACCACATAAATACATAATTGTATATAATATAAATGCTTTATAAAAATAACATATTACAAACTTAATGTAAAACTAAACTTAATGTTCTTATAAGAAATTTACTAGACAAAGAAGTGTATAAGTTTGTATATTTTATATATTCATAGTAACTTTTTTATTTTTTATTTTTGTTTACCTATTTTTCTTTTTTGTTAAAACAAGCTTGTGTCTTAACTTGCTTTATTATAATATTGTTCCCCCAAACAGGGCAAGCAAAAACAATTTTATTTCTTGGCGATTCCCTTACTATTGGCAAAGGCGTTCTGGCAACGGAGGCTTATCCTGTTTTAGTGCAACAAAAATTGCAAAAACAAAGCCGTATCAAAGTAGATATTATTAACGCAAGCCGTAGTGGGTCAACAACAAAAGGCGCGCTTGCTCGTTTTAATTGGCTTGCAAGCCAACGTAAAATTGACGTTTTATTCCTTGCCCTAGGAGCGAACGACGGACTACGAGCTTTGCCGGTTGCTTCTATTGAAGCGAATCTTAGTCGTGTCATTATAGCAGCGCAAAAAAAACGTATTACCATTGTACTTGCCGGTATGTATATGCTTCCTAATTATGGAAAACAATATACAAAAGCATTTGCCCATATCTTCCCCAAATTAGCTAAAAAATATCATTTAATCCTTGTTCCTTTTCTTTTAGATAAAGTAGCGGGAGAAAAAAAATATAATCAAGCTGACGGCATTCATCCAACGGCAAAAGGACACGTTATTATTGCCCATACTGTTTTCCCCTATATTCAAAAAGCTCTTCGTTCTCATTCATAATGACAGTACTTAATTTAAAAAACATAGAAAAATCATATCCTTCCCCTAAAGGCGGGACTTTACAAATCTTGCAAGATATTAATTTAAAAATAGAAAAAGGCGAAACGATTGCCATTATTGGGCGTTCCGGCAGTGGCAAATCTACTTTACTCTCGCTTATGGCAGGCTTAGAAAAGCCTTCTAGCGGTACTATTGAAATTAACCAAGAACAAATTGCAACTTTTTCAGAACAACAACTAGCTAACTTCAGGAAGCAAACGCTTGGCATTGTATTTCAACAATTTCACCTTATGCCCTATTTAAACGCATTGGAAAACGTAGCTCTTCCTTTAGAGTTACAAAAAAATAAGCAAGCACAAAAAATAGCCGCAACATGGCTTGATAAAATAGGACTTAAAAACAGAAAAACTCACTATCCTTCGCAATTAAGCGGAGGCGAGAAACAGCGTGTTGCTATTGCAAGAGCATTAATTAACAATCCTACTTTATTACTAGCAGACGAACCAACCGGCAACCTTGACGAAGCTACCGGCGAAGAAATTAGTCAAATTTTATTTGAACTTGTGAAAGAAAAACAAATGACTCTTATATTAGTTACTCATAACAAGGAACTAGCCCAAGTTTGTGACAAACGTTTTCTTTTACAACAAGGGGTTTTAAATGAAATTACTATTTAAACTTGCGTTTCGTGAGTTATATAATAATCGTAAATTTAGCCTATTCTTTATTTCCACGCTTTTTGTTGGTTTAATTGGCTTTGCTCTTTTATCTAATTTACAATCTTCGATTAATCATTATATGAATCAGTACGCTAAATCCATTTTAGCGGCTGACGTGAAATTTTCCACTAATTTCAAGTTAACAGAAAAAGAAAGTAATTGGCTTAACAAGCAACTACCAAAAGGAACAAAGCAAGCAAGAATGATTTCTTTTTTTGCTATGGCACGAGCAAAAGATAAAGCTAAACTAGTATCAGTAAAAGCAATAGATAACGGCTACCCTTTATACGGTCGTTTTACATTTAAAACAAACAACAAGACAACAACAAAGAGCTTAAACACACATGTTGCCACATGGGCACAAGCCGAATTATTACGGTTACTCAACGTTAAACAAGGCGATTCAATTCAACTAGGAGATGCTCAATTTCAAGTACAAGAACAGGTAAAAGACGCCCCGGGTTTAAGTTTTTGGAACGCCAACATAGGCTATCAACTTTATATTGGATTAGATCAGGTTGATAAAACAGGATTATTACAAAAAGGAAGCCGCCAATCTTTTGCTTACTTTTTTCTATTTCCACCTCAAATAGATAGTGCCAAACTGAGTGAAAAAATTTCTAGTGATTTTGAAGCAGAGTTTCCTAATCATTCTTTTCAAATGACGCACTATTCTAATGCGAACAAACGTATTGGCGGGATTTTACTCACCTTAACGCGCTACCTTGCTCTTTTAGCTCTTGTGGCTCTCTTTCTTGCCGGCATTGGCATTGCCTATTTATTCCAAGCCTATCTTAGTGAACGTAAAAAAGAACTCGCTATTGTCATTTCTTTAGGCTTTACTAAACTACAAGCGATTTCTATTTTAATTATACAAATTATTACGCTTTCGTTAATTGCTTCGCTTCTTGCCGTATTTGTTTCTTTTGCTTTACTTCCTTTTGCACTATCTCGTTTAGCTTATTTTTTACCTAATGGCTTTCATTTTATCAATAGCCCGTCTGTACTGCTTATTACTTTATTAATTAGCGTATCTAGCAGTTTTGCTTTTACGTTCCCCTTATTTTATCAACTTAAGTCAAATCCTATTTTATCTTTATTCCAAAGTATTAGTATAACGAAAAAAAATAGGCTTAACTTGCCTTTAATACTAAGCTACGTACCTTTATTGCTATTTTATGAAGTAGTTTCTGTTGTGCAAGTTAATTCGTTTTACATAGGCTCTTTATTCACCGGGTCACTTGTTATTTCTATTATTATGTTTGCCTTCATTGCTATAGGGATAACTTACCTTCTTTCTCTGTGGAAAAAACGACCTTTAACAGTTACCTTTATTCTTCGACGTTGGCAAAGAAATAAAGCAACTTTCCTTGCTATTTTTATTAGCTTAGCAACAGGTTCTTTATTATTAAACTTTATGCCTTTACTAGCAACGGGAATCACACAAGAATTACAACGTCCTGACTCATTAGACATGCCTTCTTTCTTTTTATTTGACATACAAAAAGAAGAAAAACAAGATCTAGAAAATTGGCTACGTACGCAAGACCTTACTTTAGCTAATGAAGCCGCAATGATACCGGCAAAGCTGCAAGCGGTTAATAATAAATCATTATCAAAACTAAGATTAAAAAAAGCGGTCACTAAAAAAGAAAAAGATAAAAAGCGAATTGCCACACGTGATTACTGGTTAAGTGAAAGAGCGAACCTATATAAATCGGAAACGGTTACAAAAGGAACTTGGTTTACTGATAAAAAAACGGAAAACGAACTTCCTCAAATATCAATAGATCGTTATTTTGCTAAACAAATGAACGTAGCATTAGGAGACAAGTTAACCTTTACTATTGACGGATTACCTGTTACCGGCAAGATTAAGAACTTCCGGCAAATTCGCTGGAATAGTTTTGAACCTAATTTTTTCGTTCTCTTCCAGCCGCCTACGTTAACACACGCCCCGGGAAGTTATCTTGGTACTTTAAATCACGTTCCGGAAAATAAAAAACTAAATTTACAACTTGCTTTAGCAAAAAAATTTCCAACTATTTCTATTCTAGACGTAAGTTTTGTTTTAAAAAAAATACTCGCCTTACTTACTAGCATTCTTCTTGCCGTTAACAGTATGGCGTATATTTCTATTTTTGTTGGATTATTAATTGTATATACTATTACCTTCTATGAAACGGCACAAAGAAAACAAGAGGCAAATCTCCTTAAAGTCCTAGGTGCGAACGTACACCATATATATACGTATTATCTTGTTGAATTTACGTTTCTTGGCTTTATTTGCGCTAGCATTGGCTTAGTTCTTTCTTTTATTCTTTCTTACGTTGTTGCCAAGCTGTTTTTCATTCATGTGACGCCTTCTTTTTCTCTTACCTTATGGAGTAATATAGGAATCATGACTTGCATTTCTACTTTTACTGCTTTGTTTTCTATGTATAAAGTAATGCGATCGCAGCCGTCTTCTTTATTTTCTGAATTTTCTGCTTTATCGTCATAAGTATCTATGCATTTAAATAATAAATGGAAAGTAATCTTTTTTACTCTTTTTCTTTCTGTGTTCCTTGCTTCTTGCAATAATATTAAAATTGGATACAACTACGGACATTGGTTTCTCCGTCATTCTGTCTATAAATATACTAATTTAAACTCTTCGCAAGTACGTTTACTAGAACAACAATTTCAAAGTTTTCTTGATTATAATAAGAAATACGATATTCCTAATTATATTGCTCTTTTACGAC
Source organism: SAR324 cluster bacterium (assembly GCA_002995645.1). GTDB lineage: Bacteria > SAR324 > SAR324 > XYD2-FULL-50-16 > HCM1 > HCM1. The sequence continues at coordinate 84,829 of PUHO01000006.1, forward strand.
ATATAAAACGACTCTCTAGCCATAAAGAAGCAACAGAACAAGCATTGGAAGAAATAACGTTAGATGCGCAAACACTGACTTACGCTGCTTTTGAATCGTTCATAGACCATGCCGTACCAGTGATACAAACATTATCACCAAAACAAATACAAGAAATTAGAGAGAGTATTAGTGACAAATTTGACGAACGTATTGAAGAATATGAAGACAAGACACTAGAAGAAAGGCAAGATAAGCGTTTTAATCAGTTACTAGATCGCTTTGCAACCTATATGGGAGACTTAAACGAAGAACAACAAAAACTGTTAAGAGACCGCGTTAATCTTATGCATTTCGTAACGGTAGAACAAGAAAAAGAAAGGAAACAATTCTCACTAGAGTGGCTTGATAAACTAGAAAAAGCACAAAAAGATAAACAGGAGCTTACTAGCTTGTTAAAAAGCCGCCTATTCTCCGTTGCGATTACAGAGTATAATAGAAGATGGATTCATTTTTATTTAGCTTTACAAAAAACAGCAACACAAAAACAAATCGACGGCTTTCAAAAGAAACTGCAAAATATTATAGATCCGCTACAAGACTTACATCAAGAAGCAATTAAGAAGATTTAAGCCAATAAGAAGAAATTAAATCAGATGTAATCGGATCCCCTGTTTTCCAAAATCCAAGCCGAGCGTCCGGCTTATTAGCACCGTGAAAATCAGATCCAGCAGTAATTAGCAAATTATGTTTTGCAACTAACCCTTTAAAAATAGCAATCTCTTCTTCAGTATGTCTTCCTGAGTAGACTTCTAAAGCATCTAAGCCATATGCCACACATGCTTCAATGGTAGCAACACAAGTATCTTTGTCTTTGCTTATAGTCGTAGGATGAGCTATCACCGCTTTGCCGCCGGCTTCGTGCACTAAATTAATAGCATCTTGCGCACTAATATGCCCTTCATTTTTAAACTCTTTTAGATATTCGTCAAAAGAAACGCGTAAAGGAATATTATGTTGATCTCTTAATAAGATAGCCATATGAAAACGTCCGTATGCAACTTCCGGCAAAAATGCAAACGCAACGTTTAAGTCATATTTATCTTTAACATGTTGCAACATGGCTTTCATTCGTTTTGTTCTTAAATCTATAGCTTCTTTTAGCGCTTGTTGCAAACGTTTGTTTGCAGGATCAATTCCTAATCCTAATAAATGAAATAGCCCTTCTGAAGCATCTATGGTTATCTCTACGCCTAAAATCGGACGTATTTGATATGCGGCACATGCTTTTTGAAAATCTAATAAACCCGCTACGTTATCATGATCTGTTAAAGCAAGTGTTTTAAGCCCCCTTCCTTTAGCCAATTGAGCTAAGTCTTTTGGTGAGGAAGTGCCGTCTGAAAAATAAGAATGCGCATGTAAATCAAGCATAAGTACCCTGTATTAATTTCTTTTTTTTACAATATAATTCATAGGATTAACAGCTTGGTCATTAAGCCGTACTTCATAATGAACATGATTTCCTGTTGATCGCCCCGTGCTACCAACATAACCAATAACGTCATAGCGATGCACAAAATCACCTACCTGTACGTTAAAACCAGACATGTGACCATATCGCGTTACTATATTATAGCCATGATCAATAATTACCATTCTACCATAGGCACCGTTAATCCCGGCCATTACGACTCTACCGTCTGCCGGCGCATAAATAGGCGTCCCTAAAGGAACGGCAAAATCAAGACCTTCATGCATATGCTGTTTTAAAGTAAACGGATCCGTACGCATGCCAAAAGGCGAAGATATCCTTCCACCAGACACAACACGAATGGACGGGGTTCGTCTAAGACGAAATCTATTTTCTTGCATTAACGTTTGTTCACGAAACAAGTTAATTTCCAAGATTTTTACATTGTTTTTAATTGTTTTTAATTGATCAAATGACTTGCCCGTATATTTCACTTCCACTTTTGGTGAGTTTTTAAGCCAGTCTGCTTGCAAATTATGTAATGTTTGCAATCGATACAACAATTTTGAAGTGTCTGTTATTTCTCTCTTTTTTTCTACAATAGCAACGTTCATTCTTTGCAATTCAAATTCTTGCAAAACCACTTGCTTTTTTATCTGCAATTGTTGTTCTTTTCGTTGTATTTGATTTGTATAATTCCATATAACAAACAAAGTTATAACAAACAAAACCAACGCAGATATAAGCCCTCCCATTGCTTTTGTGTAAGACAAACGATATTGCTTTAATTTTCCGGTATGAGAAAAAATAACGTTAAAGGTAATATATTTCATAAAACTGAATAATCGACAACCCAAATACTTTCACTTGCTAAAACAAGCGTACTTATTTAAACTTAAATATAATTGACATTATAATTGTATCTTTAGCTAATTGCAACAAAATATGCCGACAAAATTACAACAAACAACAGCAGGCGTGCCCCTAGAAATAGAATCGCTTTGCAACTTATGGTATGCTTTATCCTCTGCAAAAGAAATCGTATACGCACAAAATCAAACTTACGTGACTTTGCTTAAATCCGGCGTATTTTCTACGATAAACAACATTACTTTCCAAGATGCCCAAGTCTCAATGCAAGGAGAGACAAAATATTACTCCGTTTTGTTTTCTGCTGAAAATTTAGAAGAAAAAGAACAAAACGTAATTTTGTTTATAGATCAAAAACAAAGCCAACAAATATTCCCGCAACATTGGATTATCATTAATATACATAATGAAAAAAATCAATCTATTATAGCAAATTATAATAAATATATAGATCGACTGGGATTTTGCGGTTTACTGCACCACACTACCCCCAAATCAAAAGTACTTAATTTTATATTAAACGCAGCGGAAGAAAGACAGCTTTCCCATGCTAAGACCCTTCTTCAATCTATAAAAGATTCTAATCTCTCCACATGGGAACAAGTTTTATTTGAACAAACTTGCTATTATCTTGGCAAACCTTCCTATAGTCCCCCTCTGCTTGCTTTTGCACAAAAACAAAACTTTGAACGTATACAACAAAGCTTTGACCAACCTTTAGAAAAAACTAAACAAGAAATACTTGGCAATTGGTTATTTAGCAATAATCTTTTAGCTCCTAAAACGCATTATAACCTAGTATATCAAAAGCAATGGGAACACTTCCCGGTAGTAACGCAAAGAGAAACGTTGCAACACAAAGGGCGTCCGGCAAATCATCCTATTCGTTTATTTGTCGGTTTATTCTATCATTTAAACTACGTATGCAAAAAAGGAATTTTTACAACTTGGTTAGCTTGCTTGCAAAACATTTTTTCTATGATTGAAAAGAATCAATTTTCGCAACGATTATTACAACAAGAATTAAACAAACTATTTCCTATGCCGGAAGAAGAAGGTTTATATCGCTATTACCTGCCAACAAGTTTAACTGAAATGAAAAAACCTATGAAATGTATAGGAACGCAAAAACAAATTATTATTTTTATTAACGTTATTATTCCCGTATTTTTAGCATGGAGCCTGCAAACAAAAGAAAAAGACTTACAACGTATACTTTTAGCCATATTTTTAGTTTTTCCTTATGAAACAGAAAATCATAAAATTAAAATCATCAAAAAGAAGCTAGCTTGTACACAGAAATACAATAATTTAGCACTACATCAAGGATTAATCCAACTATTTGATTCCTATTGTGGAAAAGCAAAGCAACAATGTTCTACTTGCTTACTGCCGTTTGTCCTTCAAAACTAATACCCTTTATAGAAATATAACATTTAACTTGACGTATTATACTATTTTAAGATAAGCATAGTTTATAGTATTTAAGTTTAAATTTGATTTAAACATTAAAAAACAATGTATATATTAAACTGATTTTATGAAAAAATTATTATACCTTATTGTATTTGTTTCTCTTTTTGCATTCCCTTTTAATTTAAGCGCAGCAAATTTCAAAATAGGGATTGTTGACATGCAACAAATCATTCAAACGTCCAAAGTAGGGCAACAAATCCTTGCTAAATTAAAAAAACAAGCTGCTACTAAAAAAGCAACGTTAGAAAAAAAAGGCAGCAATCTACAAAAGAAACAACAAGAATTACAAAACTCCGTTGTTTTAAGCCCACAAGCAAGAAAAAAGAAACAAACTGAAATCATGGAAATGCAACAATCTTTGCAAATGGAATTTGCAAATGCGCAACGTGAGTTTCAAACAAAAGAAATGGAAGAAACGAAAATAATTATTGGGCAAGTACAAAAAATTATTGCTGTTTATGCAAAACAAAAAGCTTACGATTTGATTGTAGAAAAGACCTTATACACGGCAATTCTATATTCAAAAAACAAACCGACAAACATTACTAAAATTATTTTAAAGCAATATAACGCAGCACATTAGTAAAGTATTATTTTTAAGAACTACTTTGGAGTTTTATTATGATGGATATTAACGAAATTAAATTGCACTTAAAACATAGGTACCCATTCTTATTAATTGATCGAGTCCTAGAAATAATTCCAACAAAATATGTTAAATCTTTAAAGAACGTGACTATCAACGAACCTTTCTTTCAAGGACATTTTCCGGATATGCCAATTATGCCCGGCGTGCTTCTTATTGAAATGTTAGCGCAAAATGCCGGTCTTGGTAGTATTAAAGGCGAAGAAGGCGAGCATTCTTTACTAGTTAGCGTTAAGAACAGTGTTTTCAAAAAACCGGTAGTACCGGGGGATCAATTAATTTTAGAATCTTCTATAACAGGACAAAAAGGAAAGTTTTTCATTACAGAAAATAAAGCCTCAGTAGATGGCAACGTCGTAGTAAAATGCGAAATATGGTTAACGTTCTCCAAAATATAGATTAATTTATAAAATTATATCATGATACACCCTACTGCCATTATTGATCCTTCAGCTGTAGTTCCTGATTCTAATTCTATTGGAGCTCATGTTATTATTGGAGCTAACGTTGTTTTAGGCGAAAATAATACGCTTCATCATCATGCGCAAATTGTTGGTAATTGCACTGTAGGGGATAATAATCAATTCTTTCCTTTTTCCCTTGTAGCACTACCACCACAAGATATTAGCTATAGAGAAGAAAATACACATAACGACTCTTTCCTTACTATTGGAAACAATAATATTTTACGTGAATATATCACAGTACATCGCGGTACAAAAAAATATGATTCTGATGGTATTACAAAAATTGGCAATGATAATTTACTTTTAACGGCAACGCACATTGCACATGACGTACAGGTACATAATAACGTTATCGTTTCTGGTGGCGTGATTGCCGGACATGTGATTCTAGAAGACCATGCTATTATTGGTTTATGCTCTGCTGTACACCAGTTTTGCCATATAGGACAATATGCCATGATTAGCGGTATGTCTTTTGTCTCAGCCGATATCCCCCCGTTTGCTATTTGTAACAATAATAATATACGAGGTATTAATATTATTGGCTTACAAAGAAATAATTTTACTGAAAAAACAATTGCCGCTCTTGCTTCTGCTTTTGCTTTCCTTAGATCAAATAAATTACTATATACTGAGTCGCTTAAGCAAATACAAAAAGATCTAGGCAGCTACCATGAAATACAGCAACTTCTATCCTTTCTTACGCAGTCCAAAAGAAAAGCGAATTTTAAAAAACTAGATTAGTACTTCTTACTATGAAAGCGTCTCCTAAAATTATGTTTCTTGCTGGTGAAACGTCTAGTAGCGTGCACCTTAGCCGTGTCATTCATCATTTAAAAACGATCCTTCCTAATGCTATTATGTTAGGAACCGGTGGCGATGATATGAAAAAAGAAGGTGTTTACCTTTACTACACAATGAAAGACCTTGAAGTAATGGGCTTGTTTAACATTCTTCCTCGTTTATTCTCTCTTATAAAAATCTTTAATCATCTACTTGAAGTAGTTGAAACAGAAAAACCGGATATTATTGTTCTTGCCGATTATCCCGGATTTAATTTGCGATTTATTAAAAAACTAAAAAAAGTTAAAAAACTCAATATTCCTATTGTTTATTATATTCCGCCTATTAAATCTATTTTTACAGGAAAAAGAAAAATCCGCACCTTACATAAATACGTTGATTATAATATCCCTCTTTTTGCTAAAGAAGACGCTTTATTAAAAAAATATCATTGTAAGTCTCATTTTTTTGGTAATCCTTTAGTTGACGGCATGCATATTTCGTTAACTAAACAAGAATTTATTACAAAATATAATCTTCCTGAAAATAAACGTATTGTTTCTTTATTTCCGGGAAGTCGCCACAGTGAACTTGTACACAGTATCCCATTCTTGTTAAAAACAGTTGCTAAGTTAACGGCAAAATATGATGATCTGACTTTTATTATGCCTATATCTGCTAGCAACACGCCTTTTGTTAAGTCTAAACTAAGTCACTATCCTATTCAAATTATTACAGATGATACGTATAACGCGATTAATGCTTCTTATGTAGCTCTTAACATGAGCGGAACGTTAACACTAGAGCTTATGTTGCTTAACTGCATATCCGTTACTTTCTATGCGGCTTCTTTTTTGGAAAACCTATTTTTTCGTTTTGTTGTTTTTCTTGCGCATATTAAAAAAATTAAACCTTTTATATCACTTACGAATATCCTTAACGATTCTCTAATTGTACCGGAAGTCCTACCTTATAAAGTAACGCCGGCTACACTTTATAAACTTATTGCTTTGTATTTAGACCACCCTAGTGAATTTCCTATTATTAAAAAACAATTTACTACTATTAAGCCTTTACTAGGATCGGAAGGAGCATATCAAAATACAGCTAAATTTATTGCTAAACTTATTCAGATCTAGTATACTGAGTATAGTAAAATTTAACTATAGTATCTATTTTGAATCGTATGGACATATGCCGTATAAAATAATACTACTCATATTCATTTTAATATATGCTAATTGTAGTGTTCCTTTATACGCACAAAACAAATCAAATACAAAGCGTTATTACCTGAGTAAAGAAAAGCTATCAAGACATTCTAGTTTATTAGATACATTAAGTTATTTAATAAAAACAAATTCAACGTTTAACGCTGGCGTACATCTTTATGGATGGAGTGAAGAAAAAGTAATCCATAATAGTATTGAAAGTTTTAGTCTTGGTTTTGACTATCGCATTGTCCAAGTTGGTATGCAGGTTTTTATTGGAAGATTTCAGCTAGAGCATTTTGATAAAGAACTTCCTATTAAATATCTATCTACTACTACGTATCTTGCGTTACGTTTTGGTAAACCGGATAAACCGAATCAAACTAGCTACTATTTACTTGCTGGACCGGCTTCTGTCTATTCGCAAATTGAACCAAAATCACTATCTTCTATTTCCGGAAATAATATAGGATTATTCTTAGGGGCTGGCATCGTTACATATTGGGATAGACTTGGTATTGGCTTACAATTTCATTGGATTGATTCCAAAACTAAACTAGCAAATACAAAAGCTTCCTATTATAATGGGACTAGAGATCTTCAACTTATATTTAAATGGCTTCTTTAATATTTCGTTTTTTATATCTATGGAAGATAGTTGTTTTATATAGCTTACTATGTATACTTACTAGCTGTTATCATGATTCTAATCTAGCAGATAAACTATTAGAAATAGAAGAAGTAGACAACTATTTTGCTGCCATTAACTTCACTCCAACAACAAACACGGCAGTCAAAGGCGTATATCTTCTTTCGCTACATGGCTCACAAGCGCTTGCACCTGTACTTGTCCCGGCAAGTAAAACTATTTTTCCCGTTTTTCCTATACGAACTGAAGGGGATACTGTTTTTTCAGTATATAAACACTTTGATACGCCTTACCCCAATAACGAAGCTGTTTTTACGTTTGTTGCCCCGTTTCGTTCTAAAAACTTACCGAACACTATAGCAGAAACAGGATTTATACATCCTATTCCCATTGTTAGCGCTACAACCTATCATTTTGATATAACAGGCCAAGCTGATCCCACTCCAGACACCTATAAAGTAACTTATCTAGAAGACACAAATATCCCTAAAGACGCGATACAAATAAAACATCTTGCAAAAGACACGGAAACAATAACGTATCACTTTAAAATGTATCCTAATAATGAGAAAGAATATTATCTAGCAGGATATAACTATCAACTGACTTCTAGTTTTGATATGTTTAAAACAGAAAAAATTATCCGATCACGTATTTCAAACAATAGATTTGAACTCATTACAACAAGAACTAACTACAAAAACGGGATATTAGCCGATTTTCCACGTGAGTCTTTTGGGACAAAGCCATATGGAAAAAATGGAACAGATAGCGCTCAAATCCTAGAAATTGTTAAAAACATTTCTACCCCTATAGACTCGACACAAAATACAAGCACAACAACAACCTCCTATTATAACGGCGCTCTAACTATTGCTTTTCAAGAATTAGAAAAAGACGTATATTACAATACAAAGCTAAAACTACTTCAATCAAAAGAAGTCCATAGCTGGTCTTTTGACAAAACTTTCGCAGATATAAAATATAATTATTCATTACAAAAAACAGACTATGTCAACAATCCAAGTCAAGGGCTGTTTGGATTACCGGCACATACCGTTCAATTTACGTTTGTATCCGGCTTAGCTACACGTAATTGGGAAAAGTTATATACATATAATACATGGGGATTGCCTAAAACCATACAGACGAAAGACACAACCGGCACAGTCACAGAAACAGAAGAGTTTACCTATGATGCAAAAAATCGCTTAACTAAGCAAGAAACAATAGATAATAAATTAAATCAGTGTAAAGATCAAAGTGAAAAAATAGAAAACGTATATACAGATATAGAAGAGAACCTAGACTCTATCACAGAAAAAAAGTTTATTTGTAACACCGGGACCTATACGTTAACTTCGCAAAAAACAACGCATTATAGTACGGATCTCCAACCTACCGATATTATTACCTATGATGTTTCAACAACTCCGGCAGAAGCTACGCAAGAAACGATTATTTCCTATTCTTATTATAAACAAAAAAAGCAAGAACAGTTTTTAGAGTTGCCTTCCAAAAAAGAATTATATAGAGTTCTCTATAGCTATGATGCTAATCATTTTTTTATTAGCGCGATTACAGTGGATCCCGATAATAATTTAACAAAAGGCTATGATCATAGTAGTTATGAATATAAATAATTTTCTTACTTCCTCTTTTTCTTTGCCCGGTTGGTGCTTACATTGTCAAAAATACCTTTATAAATCTTACGGTTTACCAATTTGTATTAGTTGTTATAAACGCATTGTATTTTGGGATAAAGCACTTTGTCCTTTATGTAATCATTTCCATCCTTATTTAGCTTGTGAAAACTCTACTACCCCTTATTTAAGCCAAGTATATGTTATTTGCCGCTATAATGAAATCTTGCATTCGCTTGTTACTAGCTTGAAATATAAAAAGAACTTACTTTCTAAAACTATTCTTGGGTTATTATTATCCCATTATATGCGAAACAACCAACAAGAATGGCACCAGTTTGAAGGTATGATCCCTATTCCTATTAATAAACAAAGATTACGTACAAGAGGATTTAATCAAACTCATGTACTAGCATTAGCTCAATCTTATTTACCTATTTTATCTAATATATTAATTAAAACAAAATACCATGCGCACCAAGCCGGACTTTCCCAAGAAGAGCGATCGCGCAATATTATCCGTTCTTTTACAATAAAAAAATCCCTTCCACCTAAAAAATATCTTCTTTTAGACGACGTTTTCACAACAGGGAATACTTTAAATGAAGCGGCACGTATTTTATTAGAAGCCGGCGCTAAGGAAGTATGCGCTATTACACTTGCACATACGTAACAAAAATAATGCTATTAAGTTAGATACTTAATGTTTACTATCTTTTGAAAAAAGTTTGTCACCAATCAGCATAATCGGCACTTTTGTCATCATGTATACAAAGCACAAAATAAACAAACTTAACATGACAAGACTAATAGCAAAATCATATAAAACTAAAATAATGCTATTAAGTTAGATACTTAATGTTTACTATCTTTTGAAAAAAGTTTGTCACCAATCGGCATAATCGGCACTTTTGTCATCATGTATACAAAACACAAAATAAACAAACTTAACATGACAAGAGTAATAGCAAAATCATATAAAACTAAAATAATGCTATTAAGTTAGATACTTAATGTTTACTATCTTTTGAAAAAAGTTTGTCATCAATCGGCATAATCGGTACTTTTGTCATCATGTATACAATGCACAAAATAAACAAACTTAACATGACAAGAGTAATAGCAAAATCATATAAAACGAAAATAATGCTATTAAGTTAGATACTTAATGTTTACTATCTGTTGAAAAAAGTTTGTCATCAATCGGCATAATCGCTACTTTTGTCATCATGTATACAAAACACAAAATAAACAAACTTAACATGACAAGACTAATAGCAAAATCATATAAAACAAAAATAATGCTATTAAGTTAGATACTTAATCTTTACTATCTTTTGAAAAAAGTTTGTCACCAATCGGCATAATCGCTACTTTTGTCATCATGTATACAAAACACAAAATAAACAAACTTAACATGACAAGACTAATAGCAAAATCATATAAAACTAAAATAATGCTATTAAGTTAGATACTTAATGTTTACTATCTTTTGAAAAAAGTTTGTCACCAATCGGCATAATAGGTACTTTTGTCATCATGTATACAAAACACAAAATAAACAAACTTAACATGCCAAGAGTAATAGCAAAATCATATAAGTTGAAAGAAAAACCAATAATTGCTTTATGCCCTATACCTAATGCCGCTTGATTTTCCTGTATAGACGGAACAACAAGCAAGTATTTCTCTAACCACATACCAATAATAATGATAATGGCAATAATACGAGAAAACCAAACAGATTGGCTTGTCGTACGGCTAAGTAAACCAAAAAAAGGAATAACAACAACAGTCCCTGCAACAATCCAAAATACAATACGCCATTCATAAGAAAGCATACGTAAAGCGAGATACGGCGTTTCTTCCGGTAAGTTCGCATACCATATAGTAAGGATTTGCGCGAAAATAACATAGGTCCATAAAAGGCAACTAGCAAAACTTAGTTTAGACATATCGTGATATCGTTTTGTACTAATATATTCAGATAAGTTTTGCGTTTTTTTAAGGATACCGGCAATTAACATTAAAGAAGCAAAAGCAACCACAAGACCGGACACCGCATATTCAACGCCAAACATAGTACTAAACCAAGCTTGATCTATAGACATAATCCAATCAAAAGCAATGAGACTAGTCAATAAACCGTACATAATAGCACATATAGGAGCTAAACGTCTCATTTTACAATAACTACGTTGCGTTTCATCGCTTTGTTCGCCATAAGAGCAGCTAAGAAGTTTCATAAACCAACTACGTTTCTCTGGAGCCACTAAACCGGCGTCCGCCCTAAGGCTATAATATAAATAAGCAAAAGCAAAACCTAATAAAACAAGGTAAGTTATAATATTACGTTTTACAAAGAAAGAAAAATGAAGCCAACCTTGCTTTGCGGCAATAACACGAGCTGGATATATCCATTCAAAGAAATGGCTTGCCCCAAAAAACAAGACAATAAACAAGACAAAACTAACCGGAGCAAAAGCAAACAAGCCTTCTGCCATACGTTTCACCGGTCTAGCCCAAACGGCAGAGGTAATAGTAAAAATTACAGACAAAGCTAAACCGCCAAGTGCCACGCTAGTAAAAAATAAATTATTCACAAGTAAAATTTGCCATACGTCTTGCGCATGTGCCCCACTTTTACCAACGCAAAACATAACCACGCCAAAAGCAATGAATAACCATAGAACATGATACAACCATTTAGGCGGACGTATTTGCACCTGTTTTTGTAGTATCTGCATATCTTCTTGTCGTATCATATATCCCTTTTCTATAAATATCTAAAACTAGCGTACTGTGTGGCGTAAATAGTTTACAAGATCCCAACGCTCTTTCTCTGTCATAGCATTACCTAAAGGCGGCATAATAGCGCCGGAACCATAGGTTGCTTTATAAAAAATATAGCCGTCAGATAAAGCAGGAAGCATAGGCGTAAGGTACATTGCCATCATGCCCTTTTGATTAACTTTGCTATCGCCAAGCCCTGCTTTGTTCGGTTTTTGTAAGTTTCCATGACATACTTGGCAATATACGTGGTACATATATTCCCCGTCAGCAATAGACTCTTTTGTTGGTTTAATTGGATTTTTAGTTGTCGTAGTTGGCATTGCTTCTCTTGCAATCCATGAAGTTAATACAGTTGTATCACCTACGTTACGATATACTTTTCCTTTTCTCGTTACACTATCTATAGGAAAATGAAGCATACTGCCTTGCTCTTGTGGCTTAATATTTTTTTGATTATACATATCTGTAATTAAAACCATTAAAGCCGATTTCGCAAATAAACTTCCTGTTGTTAATATTAATATAAGAAAAGTTATAACTACCCATTTATTTTTCACAATAAATCTCCTCTGCTTGGTAAGATTGAAAGATAGCTTGTATATCTTTTATTTCTTCTTCTTTACAAGGAACAACAACGCCAAAGCGATCGCGCATAAAACGAGTATAATCGCGATAGGTCTTGCTAGTAGGAAATAAATGCTTTTTGTGACTTCGATAAATTAAAAGTAGCATACCTATAACGGTTGCTTCTACTGCCATAATAACGGTTGCTTCGAATATTATGGGAATAGAAGAAGGAATAGAAATAATTGACTTTTCTGAAACAGGTAAAATCCAATCTAGCGTTGCCATACATATTAAAAACGTAGCAAAAAAACAGCCCTTCAATCCACCAATAAGAGAGAAGAAAGGAACGCGACTTTGCGGGTTGCCAAGTGCTTCTTCAATTTCATGTTGCGGAAACGGTGAATGCGTTGTTATCCCCTTAAAGTTTGCCTTTCGCAAGCTAGTAATGGAATCACACGTATCGTCTAAAAATGCAAACGTAGCCCATACGCCTATAAATTTTTTTTTCATAGTTTAACTCCTTCTTTTTGGCGGGGTAAGCGTTTCTTTAACTTCACAAATCGCTAAAGACGGCATGATTTTAATAAATAAGAGAAACCACATAAAAAACCAACCAAAGCTCCCGAGAGTAATCCAAATTTCGCCCCATTCAAAATGATAACTTCGCCACATATGCGGATCAAATGAATGCGCTAATGAAATCACAATAATATTAAATCGTTCAAGCCACATTCCAATATTAATCACAATAGAAATAACAAATAAAGAAGGAATATGAGTTCGTACCTTTTTAAACCATAAAAGTAAAGGCACAACAAGAATACAAAAAATCGTTACAAAAAAGAAAAGCTTATATTCTCCAAAAGGTTGGAACCAAAAAATAGATTTCTCAAATTGATTACCAGAATAGTACGCCATAAAAAACTCAATTAAATACGAATAGGCAACAAGTGTTCCCATAAAAATAACAAGTTTTGCAACACCTTCTAGATCGGCGATTTTAATTATATTTTTAAATCCGGGAAAAACAGCACGAACAGGAATGATAATAGTTAGCAACATGGCACAACCGGAAAAAATAGCACCTGCAAGAAAATAAGGACCAAAAATAGTAGAATGCCAACCTGGAATACTAGACATGGCAAAATCCCAAGACACAATAGTTGCAACAGAAAAAACTAACGGCGTTGCAATAGCGGCGCATAGTAAGTAGCCGCGCATATAATGTAGCCATTGGTGATTAGTTCCACGAAAACGAAAAGCTAACAAACTATAACAAAAACGTCGTAAGCCTTTTGTTTCATCTCGTAATACTGCCATATCTGGAATCAATCCTATCATAAAGAAACTCATAGAAACAGATATATAGGTAGCCACCCCAAACACGTCCCATAATAAAGGCGATTTAAAGTTAACCCATAAATGCCTTTGATTAGGATAGGGAATAAGCCAATAAAAATTCCAAATTCGCCCTAAGTGAATTAAAGGGAATAAACCGGCGGTCATAATAGCAAAAACAGTCATTGCTTCTGATATACGATAAACAGAAGTACGAAACGGCGCCCTTACAAGGTAAAGGACTGCGGATATTAACGTTCCGGCATGGCCAATCTCAACCCAAAAGACAAAGTTAGTTATATAAAATCCCCAATGAATAGAGTTGTTAATACCGCTTACTTCTAAGCCGTGTACTATTTGATACCACAATGCAACGGCTCCCATTGCTAATAGAATTAACGCTATATAAAATACTAACCACCACCCTTTTTTTGGTGGCTCCATAGCTCTTAAAATATCTTCGTTAACGCTTGCATATGTAACTTCTACCACACTATCTCCTATACGTTTGCTTTTTATGTTTCACCTTCTTAAGATAGGTAACTGCAGGCTTAAAATTTAACTCTTCTAACTGTTTATAGCCGCGCTGCGTTGTTTGTATTTCTTTAGTTAATTGACTGTTTGAATCAGCACGATTACCAAATATAATAGCGTTTGCTCCGCAAGCTTGTTGGCAAGCCGGTTGAATTTCATGATCATACACTATTCTATTTTCTTCTTTTGCGATCGCTTGCTTTTCTCTAATACGAGCATAACAAAAATTACATTTTTCCATAACGCCTTTTTCGCGAACGCTAACGTCCGGATTGAGTTGTAAATGTAGCGGTTTTGGAAATTCATAAGTACGCCAATTAAACCGTCTTTGCTTATACACACAGTTATTAGCACAATATCTTGTTCCAACACAACGATTATACACCATTGCATTAATCCCGTCCGGCGTATGATACGTTGCATACACAGGGCAAACAGTTTCACAACCTGCATTATCACACTGCGCGCACATTTGCGGGAAGTGTTGCACTTCTATAGCGCCTGTTTGAGCATCTTGCTCTATAAACCTTTCAATACGTAGCCAATGCATTTCCCTTCCTGTTGCAACGCGATCTTTACCCACAACAGGCACGTTGTTTTCCGCTTGGCAAGCAATAACGCAAGCACTGCAACCACTGCATTTATCTAAGTCAATTAGCATTTCAAACTTATACGGGCTATGATATTTTGGCGTATTATTTTCTCCTTTCAGCGCTTTTGCTTCTTCCACATTATGTGGCGTCGTATTATATAAATTCGTATTTTTTTGTCTATTTGTCGTAAAATACCGCACATGGTGATCTCTTTCTTTTTTTGCATAACTACCTAACTGACTTAAGCTAATAGTTTGCATTAAATCCCTTTGCTTTTGCGAACGATCAGGCATGCCCATTGGTCTATTAAGTTGTTTTTCATATAAATCCGTACGTTCTAGCCCGTCTAAACTAACTAAGTCCGCTTTTTCTGCCGTTCCTTTTGCCGTTACGACACGCGCATAAATCAAGTCGCCTGTTTCTGTGGTTTCACAACGAAAAAGATCCATAGGATTTAACCCTACTTTCTGGTTTTTAATTTGCAAATCATATTTTCTTTCAATATGAGCTAAGAAACTACTTTTATTACGTGTAGAAATATAACTTGGCAAAGGAACGTTACGTCCTAATCCGGTTGGCATAATTAATACGTTATCTGCTACGCCGTCATGAAGCCACGCTCCTACTTGCATTGTTGTTTGTTCTGTTTTAATTTCAACAAGGAAACCCTGTTCTACGCCTAGTTTTTTTGCTGTTGTTGGATTCATTTCAACCCAACTTCCCCAAACAAGTTGCGTTAACGGATGCGGCGCTTCTAAAAGCCACGATTTATTACCGTTAATACCGTTTGCATTATGAAAAATACTATTAACTGCTAATAGCTGTATTTTTTCTTTTTCTAGTTTTTGCGGTTTAATCTGAAAAATGGATTTATAAGAGAAGCTAACTACTTCTTTTTTAGTCGGCACAACGTACACGCCTTTTTGCAATGTTTTTTCCCAGAAGCTTTCAAAATCAATTGGATTAATCCCTAATTTGAGATTTCGCCACTGTGTTTTTAAGTATTCTTTATAATTTGTTTCTTTTCTATCAGCAAGCACGTCTAATTCTTGCCCAACGCTAAGCATTAAATCACCAATACTTTTTGTATTATATCCCGGGACTTTCGCCATAACCGGTTGTTGCAAACTATAAACGCCATTACAAGGAAACGAATCGCCCCAGCTTTCTAAAAAATGAGAAGTAGGCATTTGTAAATGCGCTTTTCTTGCCGTTTCGTCTTGTTCTGTAGATAAAGAAACAACGTACTTTGCTTTTGCCAGGGCTTTTTCTACTTCAATTGATTTTGGCAAACTAAACAAAGGATTCACATTTTCAATAATCACTAACTCATATTTTCCGTCACGTATATTATCAAATGCTTGTTTAATACCGCTTAAAGAAGCGCTTTGGTATTGGTAATCTGCACCAAAAACAATACGTTCATTAATCGCACCGGTTATATAGTTCAGCAAATTAACGGCTAGTTGTAAATTGTCTGCTTGCTTTGTTGCTACGTCGTTTCCACCGGCAAGAACAATAGGTCTCTTTGCTGCGGCTATTTCTTTTGCTAAAAAACTTAATTTCTGTTTTGCAATACCTGTAACGTTATGCACATATTCTAAAGAGTAGGTTTTTAGAAATGAAGCTATTTCTTCTTTACCTTCTATGTCTTTATTTGTTGTATTAAATAGAGAAGAGGCAAGGAATAAAGCAACGTACACTTCCCCGCCAACAGGGCAAGCAAACCAATGATCCGCATTCGCCGCACTTTGACTTATATGCGCTCCAACATGTATATACTTTCCTTTTGCACCTTGTTTATATGAATGCATTTGCGCAAATCCACGAGAAAGCTTTTCTGTATACAACCAACTTTCTAAAAAATCAGCACCAAAATTCAAAAGGAGATCCGCTTTTTCTAGTTGTATTTCGGGGATTTCATATTTATTAAACGAAGCTTGATTAGCAAACATATTAGATTTAACAGGCAACATGTCTAAAGTCATATATTGCCCGTGCATTGTTTCCACAACGCGTTGTATTAAATCGTATATACTACCGGTACGCCTTTTGCCTATATATAATATAGAGCCTTTCGCTTCTTGCATCTTGCTAACAAGTTTTGTTTGCGCTTCTTTCCAAGTTAAGCTTTTGATCTGCTCTTTTTCAAACTCATTCGGTCCGGTTATACGATTAGGATTATATAACCCTTGCAAAATAGCTTGCACAGAAGCACTTGCGCTTCCTTGACTTAAAGGATGATCCGGATTGCCTTCTATTTTAATAGCCCTTCCTTCTCTAGTTTTAACAACAATACCTATATCGCCATGATCTTCCGACGTAGTTGCAAAATAAATAGGCTTGCCCACAACGTAATCTGTTGGCGGATTTAACATAGGAATAATAGTTTCAACCGGATCTTTAGTACAACCTACTAAAGCCGCCGCCGCTCCACTTGTTGCCGCTACTTTAAAGAAATTTCTTCGATTCATTCCTTTTTTCATAATATATCCCTACTTAATACTCTTATTTATGACAAGCCAAACAATCAGTTGATCCTTTTATATAATGAAGCACACCGTGTGTATTTAATTCTGCTTTTGCTTTATCTTTTTTATTTTTATCTACAAAAGCGCCGCCTCTGGTTATCCTTAACGGGATAATTACTTTTTTATTTTTAACGGCATGTTTTTTTCTATGACATTCTACGCACCATTTCATACTTAAATCAGCTTTCATTGTTTTTATTGTAATCTTTTCTCGATCCCGTATTTCACCGTGACATTGAGTACAATCAAAACCGGCTTTAATATGTCTTTCATGTGAAAAATAAACAAAGTCGGGCAAGTCATGGATTTTCTTCCATAAAATTGGTTTTTTCTTTTCCCAATATTGTTTTAATTTTTTAATTTGCGTTTGTTGTTCTTTTGTTGTTCCTTGCACAAGCGCATGGCACCCCATACAGGTTCGCACAGAAGGAATCGAAGCAACAGACGAACGCCTTGCCGTGGTATGGCAAAACTCACATGCTATTTCATTTTGTTTTGCATGCGTTTTATGGCTAAAAGCAATTGGTTGCCGTATTTCCGTGGCATAGGCGTTGTTTAACAAAAAAACCGTAAAAAACAAGAAAATACTAATAAAGCTTGTTTTGTATATAATATTGTATATTTGCATAGATTTTTTATAAAAATAATAAAGAACGTGTCTTTTTATTTCTAACAAACCGGCAATATAAAATCAAGTTTTAAATGCCCCTTGTTCTAGTATATCTTTAATTTATTTATTTAAAATTGTTCTTGCATTTATAGTACTTATTATGTTTATAATTGTTTTTAATAACTATGAAACATATATTTAATTTATAGTTATTTAAAAAAAAGTTTGACTTTATATTTCTATTATTATATTTTGTAGGCATGTTTATATTATATAAAAGTTTTATAAGCTACACTTGATAAATTTAAAGAATATCAAATGGCACGCTTTTTGCCTCTCTATACTTGGTCGCATATTTAAAATATGCCTTTTATGGTGATATCATGGCTTAAAGCAATGTT
Organism: SAR324 cluster bacterium; assembly: GCA_002995645.1. Lineage (GTDB taxonomy): Bacteria > SAR324 > SAR324 > XYD2-FULL-50-16 > HCM1 > HCM1. Next base: position 103,391 of record PUHO01000006.1, read on the forward strand.
TTTATTAAATAAAGCCTATTTATTGCCTCATTAATATTCTTTTAACAACTATACAGGAGTTAACCTAATATGAATAAATTTTTCAAAACCGCCCTAATAACTTTATTAGGTCTTTCTTGTGCTACTATTGCTGTGGCGCAGGATACAACAAAAAAAAGCTCAGTTGATTTTTCTGGATATGCTATCGGTAGCTTTGGTTACAATATGCAAAAGCATACTGATAACACTGGAAATGACTACAAAATAAATGAAATTGAAACAACGGCTCACGGTCGTTTAATTGTTAAAGGCACGACGCAATTGAACGATTGGACAACGCAAGGTATCTTACGTTTTGCAGCTGTCGGAACAAGTACTAGCACTGCTAACGGTGTTGAAATGCAAAGAGCTTACGCTGTTGCATCTAATAAAACAATAGAAATCAGCGCTGGTTTAATGGATCCTGCTGATATTGAATTTTCAAAAAAATATTTCAATACTAATCAAATAGTATGTGGTCATGATGATTTTAGCGAAGGTGATGAAACTACATTTGCTGGTTGTGATTATGATGCTGGTTCTGATTTTGTCTTTGGTTCGTCTACCTACGTTCAAGTAGGTTATGTTGCTCTAGATGCACATAAAGTATACGCTTTATTCGGTCATGGTCCTAAAACAATCAAGAACGACTTTGACATAACTAAAGGTGGACAACCGATAGATCAAACAAACTTAGCAGACACACCATATGGAAGCACTTCAATGGGTCTAATATACAAGGGTAGTTTTGATGTGACTTCTACTGATAAATTAGGTGTTAACGCTGCTTTCTATTATGGTTTAGGCAAAATTAATCCTCTGTATACTGATGTTAATAAAAATCTTGAAAAATCTACTTTTGACGGTCTTTCTATTTTTCAAACTTCAGTTTATGCAAACTATGACTACAACAATCAAATTTCAGCTAGTTTAGGTTTCAACTACGTTGGTAAATCTACTGGTGATAAAGATGTTGAAAATAAAGACGAAGACGGTAATGCATCTAAATATAAAAAATCTGAAAGCCTTATGCGTCTTGTAGGTGTAGTAAACTATACTATTGATTCTGCACAAGGTGCTTCTGCTATTTTTACATATAATTCAGACAAAAATAAATACTGGAAAGATGGAAACGATGTAACAAGAATACAGGCTGGTCTTGGTTATTCTTATGCTCTTTCTTCTAACTTACAAGCTCTTGGCTTTGCAAGATATGAAGGTATTAGCACAAAAACTAAAGATAAAAGTCTAAAAACAGACAAAAGATCTGATATTTCTTTAGGTACTGGTTTAGGATATAGCTTCTAATTAAAAAAGCTTCTTAACCTTTTATAATCCGGCTAGAGCATTTTGCTTTAGCCGGTTTTTTTATACCTTCTCGTAACCGCTTTATAATCCCGCACTACTTCAGTTAAAAACGAGGTATCGCAAACCGGCTTCTTGTACTCCCTCCGCAAGCATTTCTCTAGTCGCTTATCTTGCAAGTTATATTACCCTCTCGCAAACACTGCTTAAAACAATAATAAAGGCGTGCCCTTCCTTCGTTTAGAGTTATAACCCACTCTCATACGAACACTACTTTAAGCAAGGAAGAGAACCACAATGCAAGCCGTCTTCTTTTACGCCCTCCGCAAGCTCTTCTCTACTCGCTTATCTTGTAAGTTATATTACTCTCTCGCAAACACTGCTTTAATCCCTAATGCTATCACTATATAAACTTACTCTATAACCTCGCCTATAAGAGATTGCAGGTTAGTACTATTTTACTTCTTTGTTTTGATGTGGAAGAGGGGAAGCTTTATTTATATCATCACTATATAAAGCTATGCTGGAAGTTTAGTTGCCTAGTTTCAGGCTTTGCAAAAGAAAGATCATTCATAATGCAAGCCGGCTTCTTTTATAAGCCCCCTGCAATCTCTTTTCTACTCGCTTATCTTGCAAGTTATATTACTTTCTCGCAAATGCTTTTTCAATCAAGACGTTCACGCTTGCCAGCTTTACTTGCGTCCAATCTCCACACAAGCACTGCTTTAATCTCTATCGCTAGCACTATATAAACTTACTCTATAACCCTGCCTATAAGAGATTGAAGGTTAGTACTATTTTACTTCTTGCTTTTGATGTGGAAGAGAGGAAGCTTTATTTATATCATCACTATATAAAGCTATGATTGCCTAGTTTCAGGCGTTGCAAGAGGAAGATAACCGCAAGCCGGCTTCTTTTACGCCCTCCGCAAACTCGTCTCTACTCGCTTATCTTGCAAGTTATATTACTCCCTCGCAAATGCTTCTCTAGTCGCTTATCTTGTCAGTTATATTACTCTCTCGCAAATGCTTTTTCAGTCAAGGCGTTCACGTTTGCCAGCTTTACTTGCGTCCAATCTCCACACAAGCACTATATAAACTTACTCTATAATCTCGCCTATAAGAGATTGCAGGTTAGTACTATTTTACTTCTTTGTTTTGATATGGAAGAGGGGAAGCTTTATTTATATCATCACTCTATAAAGCTATGATTGCATATTTTCAGGCGTTGCAAAAGGAAGAGAACCGCAATGCAAGCCGGCTTTTTTACGCCCCCTGCAATCTCTTTTCTACTCGCTTATCTTGCAAGTTATATTACTCTCTCGCAAGCTCTTTTCTAGCCGCTTATCTTGTAAGTTATATTACTCTCTCGCAAGCTCTTTTCTACTCGCTTATCTTGTAAATTATATTACTCTATCGCAAATGCTTTTTCAGTCAAGGCGTTCACGTTTGCCAGCTTTACTTGCGTCTAATCTCCCACACTCAAGCACTGCTTTAATCCCTAATGCTATCACTATATAAACTTACTCTATAACCTCGCCTATAATAGATTGAAGGTTAGTACTATTTTACTTCTTTGTTTTGATATGGAAGAAGGGAAGCTTTATTTATATCATCACTATATAAAGCTATGCTAGAAGTTTGCTTGCCTAGTTTCAGGCTTTGCAAAAGGAAGAGAACCGCAATGCAAGCCGGCTTCTTTTATAAGCCCCCCCGCAAACTCTTCTCTAATCGCTTATCTTGCAAGTTATATTACTCTCTCGCAAGCACTGCTTTAATCTCTAGCACTATATAAACTTACTCTATAACCCCGCCTATAAGAAATTGAAGGTTAGTACTATTTTACTTCTTGCTTTTGATGTGGAAGAGGGGAAGCTTTATTTATATCATCATAAAGCTATGCTGGTAGTTTGCTTGCCTAGTTTCAAGCGTTGCAAAAGGAAGAGCATTCATAATGCAAGCCGGCTTTTTTACGCCCTCCGCAAGCACTTCTCTACTCGCTTATCTTGCAAGCTATATTACTCTCTCGCAAACTCTTCTCTAGTCGCTTATCTTGTAAGTTATATTACTCTCTCGCAAGCACTGCTTTAATCCCTAATGCTAGCACTATATAAACTTACTCTATAACCCCGCCTATAATAGATTGCAGGTTAGTACTATTTTACTTCTTTGTTTTGATGTGGAAAAGGGGAAGCTTCATTTATATCATCACTATATAAAGCTATGCTGGTAGTTTGGTTGCCTAGTTTCAGGCTTTGCAAAAGAGAGAGCATCGCAAGCCGGCTTCTTTTACGCCCTCCGCAAGCTCTTCTCTAGTCGCTTATCTTGCAAGTTATATTACTTTCTCGCAAGCACTGCTTTAATCTCTAGCGCTATCAGTATATAAACTTACTCTATAACCTCGTCTATAAGAGATTGCAGGTTAGTACTATTTTACTTCTTGGTTTTGATATGGAAGAGGGGAAGCTTTATTTATATCATCACTATATAAAGCTATGCTAGGAATTTGGTTGCCTAGTTTCAGGCGTTGCAAAAAAATCTTTACTTCTTTGAAGAAACAAAGCTTATAACATAGTAAAATACTACGTAGTAATTGCAAAATAATAAAATGTACGTGGAATGAGCAAGAAAAATTGCATCCCCAAGGGGATTCGAACCCCTGCCGTCGCCGTGAAAGGGCGATGTCCTAGGCCTCTAGACGATGGGGACACTATAGCAAGCAGTATATTGGTGAGCCGAGCGGGGATCGAACCCACGACAACCTGATTAAAAGTCAGATGCTCTACCAACTGAGCTACCGGCCCCAACCAATATTTTTTAATTATATACAGATACTTTCTAAATGTCAACTACTTTTTTATCTTTTTTTAAACGCCTAATGTTTGCCCTACAGAACGTAAGTCTTTAGCTGCTTCCATAACGCGTTTAGCCATGCCCTCTTCCGCTTTCTTACTGTAATTACGCGGATCATACACTTTCTTATTTCCTACTTCGCCTTCTATTTTTAACACCCCGTCATAGTTCTTAAACATATGCTCAACAATCGGTCTAGTATAAGCATATTGCGTATCTGTATCTACGTTCATCTTAATCACGCCATAATCTAGCGTTTCTTGAATATCCTCTAAACTCGATCCAGAACCGCCGTGAAATACTAAATCCATACGTGCTTGCTCACCATATTTTGCCGCAACAGCATCTTGCCCTTCTTTAAGAATTTTAGGGCGTAGTTGCACGTTCCCCGGTTTATATACGCCATGAACGTTGCCAAAAGTAGCGGCTAACATAAAACGACTACCTACTTGAGATAATTTATCATATACGTATAACATATCGTCTGTTGTAGTATACAATTTATCGGCTGGTAAATGCTCATTAGAAACGCCGTCTTCTTCTCCACCAACAACGCCGGCTTCCACTTCTAAAATAATATCATTTGCCGCGCATCTACCTAGCAATGCAACAGCTATATCCATATTCTTTGTTAAAGTGATTGTGCTGCCGTCAAACATATGAGAATTAAACAAATTAGGTTGCCCTTGCGCTCTTCTTTTTCTTGTTTCTTCTATTAAAACTTCAACAAAAACAGGAAGTTTCGTTTCAACGCAATGATCCGTATGTAATGCCACATTAATATTATATTTATCGGCAACTAGATGAACGTGTTGCGCTAAAGAAACAGCGCCAAGTGCCATATCTTTTACTAACGAGCCTGATGCAAATTCGCCGCCGCCAGTTGAAACTTGTATAATGCCGTCGCTTTTTGCTTCAGCTAAACCTTGCAAGACTGCATTAATCGTACTTGTTGACGTTATATTAAAGGCAGGCAATGCAAATTTATTCTTTTTTGCCGTATCTAGCATTTTGCAATATTTTTGATAATCTACAACAGGCATAGTATCTCCTTAAGTAAGTTAATAATTATTCAAATCGATTAAGTATATCATAATATAAAAAAGGTGTCACTTTATTTTATATATTTCTCTATTACACTGTAAAACCGCCCTCCCTATTTTTTAACGGTTTTATATGTAAATCTTAAGTTTATTGCGCAGGCGAAGGTTGTTTCCCTAAATAATCTTTAAATTGCATATTATTTACTAAAATATCTTTTGTTTTACGTACCAAGGGAAGCCACATTGCGTCTTTTCCGTCCGGTCTTTTTAATAAAGCATTTAATAACGTTAGCGCTTGTTTATTTTGTCCGTATTCCATTAATATTTCTGCTTTATGGTATTTAGCCCAGGGAACTTCTTTTGCCTTTGGATAATAAGCAATCGCTTTATCATACGCCTCTAAAGCTTCATGTAAAGATTTTTCTTGGAACAGTAATTCCCCAATAGCATAGAAAGATTCTACAATATAAGGCAAAATATGTTCTGATTGTAATGGATGTTCATAATTTGACGTTGCTTGTTGGTAAGCGTAAATTGCATTACGATACTTCCCAATACTTTCATAGACTTTAGCTAAAGAATACCATGTTTTTGCCACTATTTCTCTATCTAGTAAATTACTTGTGTTTTCATAATCTTTGATAGTTTGGCGATATATATTAATCGTTTTTTCAACTCTATCTGGCAATTGCGTTTGCAAGTTAACGTCACCGTACAGTTTTTTAACAATAGGCGTATGCACTGAAATAGGATATTTTTCTATAAAAGAACCGTAAATTTTTTGCGCTTCCGCATAATTACCAATAGCTTGTTGCGCTCTTCCTTTATTAACTAAAGCAACTTCGCGTAAAGGGGAATCTTTTTGTTCAAGAACTTGATCTAAATAGGTAATAGCTTGTTTATATAATTTTAGTTGATAATACGAATCAGCGACTTCAAATAGAGGCGCTTCTTTTGAAACGTCCTTTTTTTGAGTCGATGCATAACTAGATACTAAATTATCTTGGCAAGCATTAGATGCGGTATGGACATAATACCCATTATTATACTTTTCAAACACACCTAGCAATTCCATATATTGTCTTGTTTTATATAAAGACATTAAATATTCTGTTAATAAACTTTCTTGCTTATCTCGTAAAACAGGATATTTTACATATATATTTGTTGGGTAATCATGGCAAAATTGTTCCATTGCTTTAAGTGCAAGTCGGTAGTAATGAAACATACCTAACAATAAAGCTTTATGTAGTTTTGCCTTTTCAACAAAAGAAGACAAAGGATAATTTTTTATAATATAATCATAGATAGCCAACGATTTTTTGAAGGCCTCTTGCGTTGGTGAAATAGCTACTAAATTAGCAATATTCATTTTAGCAAGTATATAAAAATCAAGGTCTTCTTTTCTTGTAGCTCTTTGGTAGGCAATAATAGCATCTTTATAACGATGTTGTTTTCTTAACATATCGCCAATACGAATCGAGACAAGGTTGCTAAATTTTTCATCAGGAAACAGCGAGTCGAGCTCTTCATATAGTTCCCTTGCAATACCGTAATTCTCTGTTTGATAATAGGTTTCTGCAATATGAAATAAAAGAACGGCGTCTGATTTTCTAAATTCAGGATCTAACTTTCTTGCTATAGTAAAACTAAGTTTAGCTTGTTCATAATGCTTTTGTTGGAACTGTACTTCTCCTAGTTTATAATAAGCAAACGGGACTTGCGGCGAATTACTCACTTGCTGAATAAACTGGGCAAATGCTTCTTCTGCTTTGGCATAGCGTTTTAACTCTAGTTGAATAATCCCTGTTTCAAAAATAGCTTGTTGCGTAAACGGCGAAGACTCGTAATATTGTCGTAACGTATCAAAATAGGACAACGCCACTGCATACGATTTAATATCAAAATTAATTTTACCCATATTATAATAGGCTCTTGGCATATCTTCAAAGCCTTTATCTGCTGTTAAAGCGCTTGCAATAGCGGCATTATATTCAGAAACAATAAAATCAGCATTAGCTTGGCTTTTGTTTGCTTTTTCTATTTCATAAAAGGAATCGGCAGCTCTAAAGTTAGCGCGCAACCCTAGTGGAGTATAAGGCGTGTAATTAGATATATTGCGAAAAGCAATTGCCGCTTCTTTGAATTTTCCATTTCTATATAATTCTTCTGCTGTTTGGAATTTATTTATAACAAACAAATTTGGTTTTGCTAGTTTATTTTGACTTGCTTGCGCTTGCTGCCTTTTTTCTAGCTCAGCATCTTCCATTGCAACTGTTTTCTTTGTATTTGAACTTAACGTAATATATAATTGATAGGTTTTATTACTTTTTCTATGTTTAACATTAAGCGTATATATTTCAGGGGCAAACGATATGGATAAATATTCTTTTTCTTTTTTCACGGTGAACTTAGACACAATAAGACTTTCCCCGTTAGATTCAACAAATCCTTTTCCAATAGCTCCATTGAGTATATGAAAACGAATAATACTTCCTTTTCTAGATTTATCGCGAATAAAATTATATTGGAAAGGCTTATCAAAACTAAAGACAAACAATTCTTCTTTAGACTTAATTTCCCTTGTCATTTCAAGCAAACTAACGCCAGTAAAAGCATTTTTGCCATTAGTGGGAAGAAGAAAACGAAACTCTACGTTCGTGGAATCTTTGCGCTGTGGGATTACTTCAAAACGAATATCCGGTGCTTGCAGCCTAATTTGTAGCCACATTTCGGACTCCCCTATTTTGAGCCACTTAACACCGCGTATAGCAGTAGATGCTATATTTTGCTTCATACGAAAACTAGCGGCAGCACTCGTTTTAAGAAATTTAACAGTAATTACCTGTTCTTCCTTATGACGAACGATTTCAAATAAAGGTTGTTTAGAGAAATGTAAAATAAGCTGCGTTTGCTCAGGCGTGTTTAGCTCTTGCTGCATATTAATAATATGCGCATCTAAAGCAAAAACAGAAGAGGCATAGCACAAAGAAATAGCTAAAAGCGCAATTAGTTTTGTATACATAACAGTAAAATAAAAACCTTTTTAAATATACTAAAGTCTATGTTTTATAAAGCAAAAGTCACGCCCTTTTTAACAAACAAGACAAATAAACTATATTATTTTATTATAAAGAAAAGTTTTTATATTCTTGATAGGAATAGCTAAACGGAACAGAACGAAATTGTTCTTTTTTGTGAGGCGTCCAATCTTTTAGGGAAATACATTCACCTTGGAATTTCCCATCTGATTCGACAATAAAATTACTTGTGTAAACAATACCTTTGAGGCTAGCCGCAGGCTGGATATGTAAACACTCAATAGCTTTAATGCTACCTTCCATTTGCCCGGCAATAATAACGTGATTTGCTAAGATTTCAGCTTCCACAACGGCATCACTGCCTATCATTACAATATCCTTATCCCCGCCGCCTTGAATAGTACCTTGAAAGTACCCGTCAATACGAAAAATACCAGTAAAGTTAATCGTACCTGCAAAGCTACTATCTTTCCCCAAAATACCGTTTAAATTAGACCGGGATATCATATTAAATCTGCACCGCTTCTTTAAGTGGAATACGTCGTTTTAAAACGACACTTCCTTTATAAGTATAAGCAAATATCATAGCTTCTTCATAAGCATCAAGGTCATTAGGGACTTCAAACTTAGCTTGGAAGTTTTTAGATACGTTTTTAGCAAGCCAGTAATTTTTACCATGTTTATAATTGGTAGGATAGCCGTTAGAAGAAACGGAAAAATTCTCTTTACTAAAGTATTCCGGTTTGCCGCCTGTTCGTTTTACTAACATAACAAAAAGATAGCCACCAACAGCATGGCGAACACTAGAAGTGTTTTTTATACCAAAATTAATTTTAACTTGATTTTTATCATGAGAAACAGATAAATGCTCTAATGCAAGAGCTAATTTGTTTTCTTCTTCTACATTGATTATTTTAGGCGCTTTCCAAAAAAACGACTCTGTTTTTAATGATTGTTTTGCTTCTATAACATTTTCTGTTTTCGTGTGTTTAGTAAGCAACTGATGTTTTAACGCAGTAATATTATTTTTTTGTATAAAAAAAGAAATACAAAAAAAGCCTAATGCTAAAATAAGAATAAACCCAAAGAAAGCAATAGTATAAATTATACTAGGTTTAAGAGAAAAAGACAAAGAATGAGTCTTGCCTCCGGTGATAACAACATGATAATTGGAATTTTGCATGTCCTAAAATAAATTAATAAAATTATTGTTTTAAAGAATATCCATAACTAGCTAAATAAGCAACAACGCCGTCCTGTAATTTTTTGGCATCGTCCGCACTAATTGTTCCATTTTGATCTTGGAACAATATTTCAATAGAAATAGATTTTATCTCTATATTTAAAGAGTATACACTAAGACATTTTACTTTGAAAACCCTTTTTTCATATCCATAAATCAAATTTTCTAAAACGCTATAATCCGTTCGGATAGGCGCCTCTATAGAAATTTCAAAACGAACAACAGGAAAGCGATTTTCTTCCACTGCTTGGTATTGCTTCTTTTCTATTGCTTCCAACGTATGAATTGCAATTTCAGCAAAATAAGCTTCCGTTCGTATAGATAAACTATTACTATATGAAGGAGATAAAGCAAAGATTGTGCCGATCTTTTGATTAGCAATAATAATCTCAGCATATATATTTTTATGTTGCCATTTGTTTTGCGGGATTTTCCTTTCCCACTTTGCTTGTGGCAGCTGCAATACAGACAATACACGATTGATATGATTTTTTAAAGTATAAAAACTTTCGTTATTTGATTCTTTTTGCTTTTCTCTTGTAATCGCAATATAAGCATGGTCTTGCTCTATGGGATTACCGTCTTGCGAAGTGGAATAAATACGCCCTATTTCAAATACTTGCAAATTCAGTTCGTTCTTTTGTAAACTAACTATTCTATTGCAAAACTGATTAGCAAGATTATCTCGTAAATAGCTTTGATCTTGGGAAACCGGATTAATTAGTTTCCAACTTGTTTCCTTTTTGTGAACTTGATTTTCTGCAATAAGTGGATGCGAATACAGCTCATTATATCCTTGCGCTACTAACGTATCTTGCACCGTTCTTTGTATTTGATAACTCTTGTTCATATTAGAAGGAACAATGCTAAGCTTTGGCGGGATTGCCACTATCTCGTTATATCCGTATATACGACCTAGCTCTTCTATAATATCTTCTTTAATTGTGATATCTTTTTGTTGCCGCCAAGAAGGAACAATCAATTTTATTTCTTTATCAACAATACGAACTTGAAAGCCTAATTTTTTCAAATTTGTTTCAATTGTATTTATATGTAATTGATTTTCTGCAATACCTAATCGTTTATATACGTCTTGTACTTGTAATATAATCTCTTTTTCTTGTAATGGCGAAGGATAATAATCCATAAGATCAGTATAGTCAACTTCCTCATGTGTCCCTTCTAAAAAAGAAAGCGATCTTTGTAAAGCTAATAGCGTAGTAGAAGGATCTAACGTTTTTTCAAATCGCTGACTTGAATCCGTACGAATACCAATACGAGAAGAAGTCCTTCGTATAGTAGCGCCAGCCCATGTTGCTGCTTCTACAATAATTTTTGTTGTGCTTTCGTGTACGCCGCTTTCTTTACCGCCAACAATACCGGCAACAACAAGTACTTTATCATCATTGCAAATAACCATATCTTGCGGTGTTAAGCTTGCGTCTTTTCCGGCTAGCGTGTCTAATGTTTCCCCTTGCTTAGCCATACGAATAGACAAGCCTTGTTGCGTAATTGTATCGGCATCAAAGGCATGCATTGGCTGCCCTATTTCAGTCATAATATAGTTTGTCATATCTACTATATTATTAATGGCACGTAATCCCACGCGATAGAGCCTTTGTTGCTCTTTTGCCGGGCTTGGCTTTACCTTAATATTATCAATCACAAAAGCAGAATACCTTTGCACTGTGTCTTTACAATTTGCGGCAACTTGTATCGGTTTTTCTATCTTGTCCGCTTTCACAAGATCGACCGGCCTTGCAACAATAGGTTTTAACTCGGAATCTTTAAACAAAATAGCAAACTCCCTAGCAAAACCGTAATGCCCCCATAAATCAGCACGATGCGTAATAGATTTATTATCTATATCAAATACAATATCTTTGTGATCTGGAAAAAGAGTATCTAAGCTTTGTCCAATTTCTGTTGCGCTTGGTAACTCTAAAATCGTATCGTCTTCATCAGATAAGCCTATTTCTTTAGCAGAACAAAGCATTCCCGTACTCTCAACACCGCGAATCGTAGTTGGTTTGATTTCTAAACCGTTCTCTAACACCGTGCCAGTTGGTGCATAAACAACTATCATTCCTTCACGAACATTGGGAGCACCGCAAACAAGCGTTATCTCTTCGCCTGCCGTAATGGTGACTAAATGCAATTTATCTGAATTAGGATGATCTGCGACTGCTTTTATTTTTGCCGTTTTAAGATAAGATAAAGATCGTCCCCAAATTTCCCAATCGTCTACTTCACAAATAGACATGGTAATTTTTTCCGCTATCTCTTTTGCTAGTTCTTCAATTTTGTTTAACGGCTTGTCTTTTATCTGATATTTTTGAGGAAGAGTAATAAAATCACTTACCCAGTTTAAAGAAATTTTCATATACGTTTATAATCTGCAAAGTAAATAGTTTACGCAAAACTTTGTATAAAAGGAATGCCACCGTTATATAAAAGGCGAATATCTTTGATTCCATATGCCATCATGGCAAAGCGATCAACGCCAATCCCAAAAGCAAAGCCGGAATATTTCTTTGAATCCACGTCCCCGGCTTGTAATACATTAGGATGCACTAAACCGCAACCCATTACTTCAATCCAACCTGTTTGTTTGCAAGCACTGCAACCTTTCCCGCCACAAAGCATACAATTAAGGTCTAACTCTAAGCCGGGCTCTACAAAAGGAAAATAAGCCGGTCTAAGTCGCATTTTTGTATTACTACCAAAAACAGCTTTTGTATAGGTATCAATAAAATATTTTAAATGAGCAAGTGAAATATCTTCATCTACTAACATGCCTTCTAACTGATGAAAACAGGATTCATGCGAAGCGTCTACCCGTTCGCAACGAAAGACCTTGCCTGAACCAATCACACGAAGCGGCGCCCCTAGTTTTTTCATGCCATGTATTTGTATAGACGAAGTATGCGTTCGTAATAAACGATTTTCCCCAAGATAAAACGTGTCTTGCATGTCTCTTGCGGGATGATCTTTAGGAATATTCAAAGCTTCAAAATTGTAATACTCAGTTTCAACATGGTTCCCTTTTAAGAGCTGAAAACCCATAGATAAAAACACGTCTTCTAGTTTCCGCCGCATATGTGTTACCGGATGTAAAGCCCCAGCTAAGTTATAAGCACTTTCTAAAGAAATATCAAGCCACTGCTTGTCCATCAACTTTTCTTCTTCTTGTTCTAAAAAGCGATTATTTTGCTCTGTAATTTTATCTGTAATTTCTTGTTTCAAACGGTTTAGATCTTGCCCTCTTTGCGCTCTGTCGGCTGCCGGAACGTCGCGTAGCAATTTCATTTGATCGGCAATAATTCCTTTTTTCCCAAGAAAGGCTATTTTGATTTTTTCCATATCGGCAAGGGAATGCATTCCTTGCCATTCTTTTTGAAAATCTTGCTTAATTTGCTCTAACGTAATCATATATACTACAGAATTTATATTTGCAAAGAAGGAGTCGCTACTTGCTTATGTTGTTCAAAAAAGTGCGCTATTTGAAATAAAGTTTCTTCTTGCAAAAAGTTAGCTTGAAACTGAATCCCAACAGGAAGCGACTCTTTAGAAAGTCCGGCAGGAAGAGAGATCGCGGGAATGCTTGCTAAGTTAGCAGGAATAGTAAACACATCTTGTAAAAAATAAAACAAAGGATCGTCTGTTTTGTAGTTAAGATCAAACGGCGCGCTTGGAGCAGTTGGGCAAACAATAACGTCTACTTGTTTGAAAATGGCAGCATATTGGCTACGAAGTAAATTTTGCACTTGTAAAGCTTTATTATAATACGCATCATAGTAACCGGACGATAAAACGTAAGTCCCTAATAAAATACGCATCTTGACTTCTTTACCAAATCCATGTTCCCTTGATAATTCGTAAATCGATTCTAAAGTCTCTGCTTCTTGTGCACGGCTACCATAATGTACGCCGTCATATCGCCCTAGATTAGAGCTACACTCTGCCGGAGCTATAATATAATAAGCCGCTAAAGATTGTTTAATATTAGGAACGGAAACTTCCACAAACTCGCACCCTGATTCTTTCAAAAAAGCAAGGCTTTCGTCATATACGGCACGTATATCACTTGGCAGTTCATAAGCTGCTTGTTCTTTAATAATACCAACTTTAAGCCCTTTAATTGACTTATGTAACGCCGATTTATAAGAAGGCACAGGTACTTTCAAGCTTGTAGCGTCTTTAGGATCAAATCCGGCAATAGCTTCTAACAATAAAGCCGCATCTTCTACGTCCCTTGTCATAGGTCCGGCTTGGTCAAGAGAGCTAGCAAACGCCGTCATACCCCATCGGCTTACCCGTCCGTACGTTGGTTTTAAGCCAACAATATGATTAAACGAAGCCGGTTGACGAATAGATCCGCCTGTATCCGTACCAATCGCACCAACTGATAAACCGGCAGAAACGGCAACGGCAGAACCGCCAGACGATCCGCCCGGAACTTTAGTTAAATCATAGGGATTTTTAACAGGAAAAAAAGAAGAATTTTCATTACTTGACCCCATGGCAAATTCGTCCATATTGGTTTTGCCAATCATCATATAAGAAGCTTCTTGCAACTTTGTTGTTACTGTTGAGTCATATGGCGCAACATAATTTTTTAACATTTGTGAAGCACATGTTGTCGGCGTTCCTTTAATGTTAAAAAGATCTTTAATAGCTAGCGGCATGCCTTCTAGTTCGCCCACAGCATCGCCTTGCATAATTTTTTTATCTACTGCCTTAGCTTGGTTTAAAACTTCTTCTTCTTTTGCTAAATATAGATAGACGCCTAGTTCTTTATTAGTATCTTTAATACGTTGTAAAACGGCTTGTACTATTTCTTCTGTTGTAATTTCTTTGGCAAGTCGTTTTTGATGCAGTTCGTGAATAGGAGTAAAAGCTAAGCTCATAATAGACATTAAAATAATAGTTTAAAATTGTATCTTCTAATAATTTTAATTATAGCAATATTTCCTTGTTGTAACAAGAATATTTTTAGCTATTTTCTTTTTAGATCTTTAGCGATTGGTCTAGATTCCTATATGGCAACGCTTCGGCAAGGTGTTCTGTTTGTATTGATTCGCTATTTTCCAGATCGGCAATCGTACGACTCACCTTCAAAATACTATCGTACCCCCCGTCCGCTTAGCTTAAGTTTACTAACTGCTAATTGCAAAAGGGCTTCGCTTTGCTTATCTAACTTATTATAGTTTTGATTTTATTTCTTACAATTAGAATTCTAGCGCTCTGTCTAGGTTCCTATATTGCAATGCTTCGGCAAGGTGCTCTGTTTGTATTGATTCGCTATTTTCCAGATCGGCAATTGTACGACTCACTTTCAAAATACTATCGTACCCCCGTCCGCTTAGCTTAAGCTTACTAACTGCTAATTGCAAAAGGGATTCGCTTTGTTTATTTAGCTTGTTTTGATTTTATTTGTTACAATTAGAATTCTAACGCTCTGTCCAGATTCCTATATTACAACGCTTCGGCAAGGTGCTTTGCTTTGTTTATCTAGTTTGTTATGATTTTGAATTTGTTACAATTAGAATTCTAACGATCTGTCTAGATTCCTATATTGCAATGCTTCGGCAAGGTGTTCTGTTTGTATCGCTTCGCTATTTTCTAAATCGGCAATCGTACGACTCACTTTCAAAATACTATCGTACCCCCGTCCGCTTAGCTTAAGCTTACTAACTGCTAATTGCAAAAGTGATTCGCTTTGTTTATCTAGCTTGCAATAGTTTTGAATTTGCTTCGCTTTTAACAATCCGTTACGAAGCGTTTCATTTTGATATCTATCTTTTTGTTTTTGGCTAGCTTGGATTACTTTCTCTTTCATCTGCTTACTAGAAGTAAACGAGGTTGTTGCTTGCCTTGCATCGGTTGAAATCACAGGCACTTCAATTTGCAAATCAATTCTATCTAGTAACGGACCGGATAAACGACTACGATACCGCGTGATTTGAGTCACACTGCAACGGCATTCATGATCGGCATCACCTAAATAACCACAAGGGCAAGGATTGGTGGCGGCTATTAATTGAAAATCAGCAGGGAACACAAAACTATCTTTTGCTCGTGTAATTGTAATTTGTTTATCCTCTAGCGGTTGCCTTAGCAAGTCTAATGTAGCGCGCGAATATTCAGCTAATTCATCAAGAAATAAAACGCCATGATGTGCTAATGAAACTTCGCCAGCTCGTGGCGTACTTCCCCCTCCAACTAAGCCGGCACCGGAAACAGAATGGTGCGGCGTACGAAAAGGGCGTGTAATACGTTGTAAATCTTCTGTGGTAAATCCGTAATATAAAGAATAAATTTTTGCGACTTGCAGTATTTCATCATAAGAAAGAGGTGACAAAATCGAAGGAAACCTACTAGCTAGCATAGATTTGCCCGATCCCGGTGGTCCTATTAATAAAATATGATGTCTTCCTGCTGCTGCAATTTCTAAAGCGCGTTTTGCCTGTATATGCCCTTTAACATCGGCATAATCAAGCTCATTAGTGTGTCCTAGATTCTGTTTCAGGACGTCCTGTAAAGTGTCCTGGTATGATTCCAATACTTTTTCTTCTGTGTAAAAATCGATAATATCCTTAAGCGTATCAGCTATATAGATATCCATTTCCGGGACTATTGCCGCAACAGGTGCGTTCTCTCTAGGAAGGATACAAGTTTTTATGCCCTGTTTTTTTGCCTCCATTAACATAGCTAATATCCCGGCAACAGGACGTATTCTACCTTGTAAAGAAAGCTCCCCAACTAAGAGCGTATTCTCTCCGCTTGTTGCAGGTAATCGTTTATCCGCTTTCAGAATTGCAATCGCTATTGGCAAATCAAATCCGGTTCCGCCTTTACTTAATCCGGCAGGGGCAAGGTTCACCACAACGCGGCGAATAGGGAATCCGCCGGCTACATTAGACAGGCTTGCTGTTACACGCTCTCTACTTTCGCGAATAGCATGATCTGGCAAACCTACAATTTGAAACGCCCCTAAGCCAATAGAAACGTCAGCTTCCACTTCTATAATATGAGCCTCAATTCCTATAACGGTTGCTGTATAGGTTATTATCTCGCTCATATTATTTCTTTTTTATCAAATTAACCCTACGGTTATTATTGTTCAGTTTCGTCTGTTGGTGCTTTTTGCCCTGCTGGGGCTTCAAGCTCCTCTTCTTGCTTTGTTATGATTGCCACTAGTCGCTTACGCATTGTTGCAATTTGACGTAATAATTCAGCATCACTTGTATATTTTTCCGCAGTATCTAGGCGCTCTATTAACTGCCTATATTCACTTGAATCCATAGCGTCCACATTATGCATCATTGTTGCCACAAGTTGTAATGTCAACATTGCTATTTGCTCTTGTAGCTGATTCCTTAAATTCAATGCCCTTTGTAGGTTCGCATCATTTTTAGCATACAAGGCAGCTTGGGTAAAGAGATCTATAGCTTTCATCATGTTGTCTAATCCGCTTTCTAGATTTGCATCTGATTGCGCGAGTTCTTGCGCGTGTACTGCCGCTAAGAAATATTCTCCAAACTTAGTATTACCCCAATCGTGTCGTTGTACTGTAATTGTTCTTTCCGTTGTTTTTTCCAACTGGCGTCTTTTCTCTGCTTCAAGCAACATACGACGGTTCAAAATACTTTGATCTATCATAGAGAAGAAACTCACATATATAGACTTATCGCTATTCACTTCTATAGACGGAAGGATATCTAGCACCTCCGGATTAAATCTTGCTCTTAACACCATACGCTTACGATATCCCGGGCTAGGCATTACACGAATATTATGTAAGTATTCTAGATTTGCTATTTCCGGAATATAATATTTCTCTTCACTATTAGGAATAATAATATCTAAAATATATTGCTTTTCAAATTCTTTTGTTTTTTTATTAAAAATTCGTTTTTCATATATTTCAATCGGGAAATTTTTTGCTTTTAATTGTATAGGCGTATCAAACCTAAGCTCTATCCCAAATTGCTCAATATTCGGCTTCACTGCTTCTTTTGTGCCTATAGTCAAGCTACGTACATGATAAGCATGTTTAAGAAGGACTTGCCCTTCGTCCTGCCCTTGTGATCTACCCATCTTAAAGTTATGATTTAACATAGCGTAGTAAGCATCTTTATAAGTTAAAAGCTCTTTATCGCCATTATATAAATCAATAATATACCTATACTTTTCCCCTTGATTATTATAACCAAAACCTTTTTCATGTACAGATATTAAATTAAAGTTTTTAATACTAAAGTTTAAATTTTGCCCAGCCAACGGATCGCCCATAGCAAATCTTTTTACATAAGTATGACTTTGCAAGGCAAGTCTATGAAATTTATTCTTATCAAAGATTACAAATTTAGTTTCATGTGGATTTAAAAACAACAATACACGATTATTTTTTAATTGTAATTCATCTGTTTGCACCCACTGGTAAATTTTATCTACATACCAAACGTGCGAAGTCCCGTCGCTTAAAATCACATTAAGAAAAAACTCCTTTACTCCATGATTGCGAACAAACGCCACGGAAATAGTTTTTTCTCCTATAGTTCCGCCGTTTAAAGCATTGGCAAGCTTTAACGCTTCTGTTTTTGTCGCATATTTTGGCATAGCAAAACCAGCGCTTGGCACGCCTATCACTAAGCACACCAACACTGTCACGTAGACACAAAATAATTTCATACCTTCTCCTTAGAATTCCTATGATTAAATAGCTAGTTAGCTATCCTTTCCTACATAAATTAAAATATCCACACCTGTACTTAACTCTTGATTAGGTAACGGTAATATCCGCTGGTCTCCGGGAATAAGCGAGGCTAAAAACAAAGCTGATTTTAAATAGTTTTCTCTAAAATAAATAATAGTTTGCGCATACCGAAGCGGCGTGTCTACTATATTAATAATATCAAAATGAACGCCTAGTCTTTCTTCAATTTGGCGTTTTTTAACCTTTCCAAGATACACAGACAGTTTATAAGCTGATTTCGGTACCCCGTTCGCATTATATATAGCTACTTGTAGCGTTGTAGGACGGTGATATTGTCTTAAAATCTTTTGCTTTGATCGTAAATACTCCATTTTCTTCAATGGCATTTCCGATTCATACATATCTTTTTGCACACCGGGAATAGTATTGTCTTCTATTTTTATTTGTTTTTGTTTTTTTTCATCTACTACCGGCGCTTTTCCGTCTTTTTTCACTGTTGCCGCCTCTGTTTCCTTGGTCGGCGTACTTTCTTTTTGGGCAAACAAGCTAGGTACTAAAAAGCAATTTAAAAGTAATATGATAAAACAATTTAAACATATCAACTTACTTAGTTTTATATAAAATTCTTGTTGCCACATAAAATATCTCTCATTATTGAATCTTTGTACGGCTATAAAGTATTATTTTATAGTTTTTATACTTTACTAATATTACAAAGTACTTTTATTATGTATATACTGTACTGTTGCTTATCGTCAAGTTACACTTAAGTTTACAAAGCCACTGCCGTTATATGTAAATAGCTATAGCCAAATCATTACGTATTTGTATATAATTTACATATAAAATAGAAGCATCTTACATTATATATTTAAACTATGCTAATTTCTTGCCAAAACTGTAGTTCTCAATATGAAATTGATGAAAATAAAATTACAGAACCTAATTCTTTTATTCGCTGCAAAGCTTGTAAAGAGCCTATTTTCCTGCATCGGACACAAAATTCCTTGCAAATTAGCGATACTCCGCAGACTTTGATTCTCTGCCCAACTTGTGAAACTACGTATTCTTTATCGGCAGATGTTTTTACAGATGAGGGACCTACGCAAACAAAATGCTATAAATGTAAGTCACTTTTTAATAGTTACGCTTCTGGAAATACGGAAATACTAGACAAGGGAGAACAAGATTCGTCAACTGACAACAAAGATAATATAAACTTAGAGACAGCAGGTAACGAAGAGCAAGAAGAAACTAATGCTATAGACGATCAATTTGATTCTATTTTAACAGAATCTTTAGATATTGATAGTGATGATCGTTCTAATCTTTTTCTTTCAACCGATGAAGAGACAAACAAAAATAACCAAGAAAATCAAGACACTACAAAAAACTTATTTTCTACTCAGGAAGAAAATTTAAACCAAGATATAGAAAACAATTTATTTTCTACCGATTCAGAAGAAGTCGATTTAAATGAGGAAGATAGCCTATTCTCTCCTCAAGAAGGCGATTCAAATCAAAATATAGAAACCGATTTATTTTCTACTGATTCAGAAATACTTTCTTTAGATAATACAGATACCTCGCTCTCTGATGATACAATAAAAATCACTCCCGACTCTACGGAAGAAGATTTATTTGCAGCTAATATAACAACTCCAAACCAAGATAAAAACAATATCTCCTCTAAAGGTATTATAGAAGACGACCTATTTGATAATGAAACAGTTGCTGAGACACTAGATAAAGACTCGCCTTTTACTCAAAAAGACGAACGCTCATCAATAAAGCAAGAAGAAAATCCTGCCATAACAAAGCAAGCTGGCAAAAGAAGTAACCATGCAACTTTAAAAATAGTTGCCGCTGCTTGTATAATATGTCTTCTTGTTGGGACTACCTATTTCTGGTACTTTGCTCATCAAAGAGCACAAGTAGCTAGCACATCTAAAAACATAGTTTCCCAAATTCAAAATAAAATTTGGAAAAGACCTATTTCAATTTCGAATCCATTGAAAGGAAAATATATTTTTAACAATAAAGAACAAAAATATATATTTATTATGGAAGGCAAGTTAAGGAATGAGACGAATAATCCAATCCATTTTGCGCATATTACGCTAAGCGCTAGAATCTACAATAAAAGTAACGAACTGTTATCTTCTAATATAAGCTATGCTGGAAAAAATCTTACTATAAAGCAAATTACTAATAATAAGTTGCAAAAATTACAAAACTTCTTAAATCAAGATCCAGGCAAAGAAATTGATATTCCCGCTCATGGGCAAATTAATTTTCAAGCTTTATTCCCTAGACCTTCCACACGCATTTACGCTATGGAAGCGCATGTTGTTGCTTTCAAAAAAATCTAGTTAATACTAACGTTTCTACTTTATAACGTAGCTGTCGTTTTGTAGTTTGCTTCTTTTTTTCTTTCTTCTATCCTATCCGTAATATTAGCATCTATAAATTGTTTTGAAATACTTTGTAGAAACTTATGTAATACAGACGAAATAGAATGTAACGTATACTTTTGCTCTTTAATTGTAGTAACGTCTACCTCTATAAGCAAGCCTTCTTGTAGATGATATGGATTAGTTAAACTAGAAAAATGTAAAAACTGCTCTTCAAGATAATTAATACGCTTTTCTATAATCATTCTTTCTTTTGGGAATTGATCTTTATAACACTCTTCTACTTTAGAGTCCATAAACTTAATATACGATTTAATACGATCAAAAAAAGTATAGCTTTTCTCAGCACTATTATTAGTTGAAAAAACCTGTAATTCATGCCAAAGAATATCTTTATAAGTATCTTCTTCCCCTTCTTGAGTACCGGTAATCTCGCGAGCAATATCAAAATAAGATAAAGTTCGTTTTGTATCTCTATGTTGATTGTACACTTCTAAAATAACACGCAAAGTGCTTTCAATTTGTTCTTCTAGTTGTTTAGCTTGCTTATCCCACGTAGTACGAAGTTCTTTTAATTGTTTATTATTATAGTATATCAATCGCATACCAAAATTTTCGTCCGGTTGATCTTCCGGTGCTAATTTAGTATACTCTCGCAAAACACATTCTCTTGCATTCTTTAAATTATTAACGAACTGGCAACCTAATTGCGCTTCATCTAGTAAAGAAAGAATATTATTAACAATATGGTCAAAACCAATATATTGCAAACGAGAATCTTCTATAAGATTACGAATATTTGCAACCGGTGAGTTATGATCTATTATTCCCTCATTAGGAACGTCTTCTAAGTAATCAATAAACTTTTTTGCTAATCGACTATAACGAGGACTATCTTCAGATTGGATATCTGTATCATCGCCAAGATACTCATCTAATTGTTTAATATGTTCAAAGACATACCTAGAAGAAGACAAGCCGTCCATGCCGTCTTCTTTAAGAGATTGACTAAGTTGATCAATACAACTTTCAATATTAAGACAAATATCTTCAGCTAATATTTTTTTCAAAAACTCAGACAGTGTTTCTTGATAGTGATAAAGTGGCAATAATAAATCAGTATTTAAAATATTAAAAGCAAGTTTAATATCTAAAACAGTCGCCGGTTTTTTACGATTACTTTTAAAAGAACACTTAATCATTTTATAAGCGTTATTATCTGCAATAAAGGCACCGGCACCGTCTTTTTGTATTAAAGAAGACGAAGTTGCATCGGCAAAATTTTGTAAAGATCGATTAATATAAGCTTGTAAATTTTGGTAAACATGCGTGAATGATTTCTCTATTTTACCAGTATGAAAAGTGTCTTCTTTACCAAGTTGATTTAAAATATCAGAAATAAACGTAGGCATATACGTAAGTGCATTTTTGGACTCTTCCGTACTAATTAAGCGATTATATTTTTTAAGCAATTCATCTTCTGTCGTAGTTAAATAACGACCTAACATGTTTTGTAAACCTTGATTGTAGTAGTTATGCAATAAAGATTTAACATTACTTTTAACTTGTAACTCAGATAATACTTCTTGCGGAAGCTTTGCTTCAATGTGGTTTAAAATACGATCAACTTGTTCGTCAATTAATAATTGACTTTCAGCATACTCGTCTCTATCTTTACGCAATATACTATTACGGCTACCAATAGTTCCCGGATCACTGGGATGAATATAGTTATTATTATTTTCCATTACTTAAGTTATCCCTTTAATTTTAATAAAATATATATCTGGTTATTTTGTAGTTTATTTTGGCAGTATATCATATTCTTTTTCAAAAAACATACTAGAATTTTCCCAATTTAAATTTAGCTTTGCTTTTACACTAGATATGACTAATTCAATATTTGCCTTATTTTGTTGTGTTTTAAACTTAGGGAAGCGCACTTCATATATTGTACTCCATGCGTTTAAGTTCACAAAGTATTTTTCTAAAAACAAATCAAGATAATCTTTTTTATTTACCTTTTTTATCTGCGAAGCATAAATTATTGTTCCTTCGCTATCTTGAAGATATGCTTGCCATTCACTATGCCGCACGCCAAAATTAACGTCGCCACTATCTGAATTAAGAACAACAATAAAATCATAAAAATTATCGTATTCCATTTTAGAATGAGCCCAATAATCTGCTCTATCCGTATCCCTTAAGTAATAACTCTGCACTCTTTCGTCTAAGTATATTTTACGAAAACGCAAATCTCGATATAAAGCCCAGCCACGTAGCAAGCTAGTGTATCTATCATAAGCAACGTCATTTCTTGAATTTTCTGTTAAGTAGTCCACTATGTCAGTATTTTTAGACTGCATCACATGATACAAGTTGCTCGTTTTAATTCGAGACATATTACTTGAACAACTTGCTAACATAAACAATAATAACGAGCAAAATATAATAAGCTTAATATACTTCATGCTTTCTTGCTATTTAATCTTAACATGATATGGATTAGCAATAGGCTTTAATAAATCAAACTTTTTGTTATTACGTTGCGCTTGCTCCAGTTTTTGTTTTTCTGCTTTATCATACCAAAGGAATTGCCAATCAGTTCCGTCTGCAGTAACAAATTCTTTAGGGCCTTTAATATAACGCCACCATAAAAGACGTACACGATCACTTTTCCAAAAAGGAATTAAAAGAGCTTTTTCTTTAATTTTATCTTCTAAACTAAATATAGCTTGTACTCGTTTTTTTTCTGACAAACTAGTTTCATATGTCTGAATCAAAGCATCGACTGACTTATCTCGTAACATAAAAATATTATTTGTATTTTTTATAGCATTACGACTATCTAAAAATTGCTTTGGCGCCGGTAAAGTAAAAGCGCTAAAAATAAGGGTTATAGCTTGGTAATTTTTTTCACTTACCGCTTTAAATAATGCCGCGCCGTCAAGTAACTTTAATTGAATATCTACTCCCGCCTTTTTTGCGTTTTCTTGAAAAAAAACAAGGTACTTCATCCACACTTGCGCACCAAAAGATATAGTAATTTGTAAAGGTCGCCCGTTCTTTGTTCTAATGGCGTTCCTAGTTCGTTTCCCAGTCCATTTTGCTTGATCAAGCAATTGATTTGCTTTCTTTACAGAATATTCCCATACCGTTTGATTTTTTTTATAATAAGGTGGCGGCACATCAAAAAAGTTAGTTTGCCTCATAGTGCTATTATACAAAAAATTCTTTCGCATAGTTTTATAATCAAATATATGTGCTAAAGCCTTACGCACTTTTTTATCTTTCAAAATAGGATCGTTTAAATTAAAGAAAATCCCGTTTGGTCCACTAGGACGATTCAACAAAATAGCTTGTTTATTAATATAACCTTTTGTAATCGCTGGAGTCGTAGTTTGTCTATTCCAAAGAGTAATATGAGTTACAGGATATATATCTAGCTTTCCTTTTTTGAATAAAGCGTATGCTGTATTTTCATTACGTACTACTTGTAAATGGATCGTATCAAAGTTAAACCTTGATTGAAATCGTTTTTCTTTTTCGCCCCACCAATGTTTTACTCTAGAAAACGAAACGCTACGGCCTCTTTGAAAATGACTTAGCACGTAAGGAGACGCTACAACATTAGGCTTCCAATTTGCCGTTCGTACCCAATTTTTAGTTAAATTTGTACTATGTTTAGGAACAGGACTTATATTAGTTTCAAATAATAAACGCCAACTTGCTTTAACAGTCGTTATCTTTATAATATATTTTGATATTGCCTGTACGCTTTTAATATGCTCTTTAAAATATTGCTTCAGATAGGGCGATTCAATATAGGACGATCGAAGAAATTGCCAAGCAAAGACATAATCTTCACTTGTAATTGGTTTACCGTCTGACCAAGTAGCTTTAGGGTCTAATTTAAAATAGATTGTTTTTCTATCTTTTCCTATTGCCCAAGCAAGTGCCAACATTGGCATATATTTTCTAGTAACAGGGTGTCTTTCTACTAAAGAAAAAACGGAAAGTTCACTGTTTATCAGAGCAAACTCACCACTAGTAGCATGCGGTCCATATAAACGAAACGTTAAAGGATAAGTTGCAATAGACGCGTTAAGTTGCCCACCTTTCGTTGCCTGTTTAGAAGCAAAGTCAGTTGCCAATACGCCTGTTTCCCATTTGGAACCTTTAGGCAAGGTAAAAGCAAAAAGAGAATGCAAGCTTAGCAATAAAAGGAACAACAATAATATTATTTTTTTTTGCATACTTTATCCTTGTAAAATTTGTTTCATTACGCGCCCAATATCGCAAGGCACATTTACAACATGAACGCCGGCTTGCGCTAATGCTTTCATTTTATCGGCTGCTTTGCCGCTTGTAGAAGAAATAATCGCCCCTGCATGTCCCATTCGTTTACCAGACGGGGCTTCTTGCCCGGCAATATAAGATACAACAGGTTTACTAAAATGAGAGGCAATATAACTAGCTGCCTCTTCTTCAGCACTGCCGCCTATCTCACCAATTAAAACAACGGCTTGCGTTTGTTCATCTTGTTCAAAAAGAGAAAGGACATCAATAAAACTCAACCCTTGCACTGGATCGCCGCCAATACCAATACAAGTACTTTGTCCTAAACCTTCTTTTGTTAACTGCGCCACAGCTTCATATGTTAACGTGCCAGATCTAGAAACAACGCCAATATTGCCGGCTTTATGAATATTACCGGGCATAATACCAATTTTTGTTTCTTCCGGCGTGATAATACCCGGACAATTAGGACCTAATAGTTTTGTGTTTGAATAGGACAACCGGTGCTTGATGCGAATCATATCCATAACCGGAATACCTTCTGTAATAACAACAACAAAAGGAACTTCTGCTTCTATAGCTTCTAAAATAGCATCAGCACAAAAAGCGGGAGGTACAAAAATTAAAGAACAATCTGCTTTAGTTTCATTTCTTGCTTCTTGTACTGTATTAAAAATAGGAACGTCTTGGTGTCTTTCTCCACCTTTGCCAAAACGAACAACCCCAACAATTTGTGTACCATAGGCTTGGCAAGCGGCTAAATGTAAGCTGCCTTGTTTTCCTGTTCCGCCTTGCACAATAACACGTGTTTGCTTATTTACTAATATACTCACTTTGTCCCTTATTATGCTTTTGAAGCAACAAGAATTGCCGATTTCGCTGCTTCTGCAAAATCAGAAATCATTTTAATTTGATTATAAAAAGGCGATTGTTCAATTAACTCTTTTGCTTCTTGAGCTTTAGCGCCTTCAAGACGAACAATAACCGGCAAATTTATACCCGTACGTTGGATAGCGTTAATCACTCCTTCCGCTATCATATCACAACGAACAATCCCGCCAAAAATATTAACAAAAATACATTTAACTTTTGTATCGTTACAAATTAACTTAATTGCTTCCGTTACTCTTTCTTCCGTAGCATTGCCGCCTATATCCAAAAAATTGGCAGGCGATCCGCCAAAATAGCTTAAAGTATCTAACGTCCCCATAGCTAACCCGGCACCGTTCACCATACAACCTATATTCCCGTCTAAAGAAATAAAACTAAGACCGTGTTGCTGCGCTTCCAGTTCGCTAACGTCTTCTTCTTTAGGATCTTGCATATTTTGCGTTTCTACATGGCGAAATAAAGCATTGTCGTCAATTTGCATTTTACAATCAACAATAGCCAATTCATTTTCATCGGTAACAGCTAACGGATTCAACTCTAATAAACTCATATCTTCAGCTATAAAAGCTTGATATAAAGATTGAATAAAAGCAATTGCCTTTTGTAACTGTTGTGTTGTAAAAAACGTAGCTAGCCCAAGATTGGCTAGTACGCGTCTTATTTGAAAAACAGGAAGTCCTGTAAACGTATCAATATACTCTGTATATATTTTATCAGGCATAGTTGCCGCGACTTCTTCTATATTCATGCCTCCAGCTTGGGAAGCAACAAGCATAATACGCGAACTAGATCGATCTAGCAAAAAAGAAAAATATAATTCTTTTTGCATTACCAACACCGGTTCAATACTAACAATGCTAACAAGTTTGCCTTTAGATCCCGTTTGCGGCGTAACAAGCGTTGCCCCTAAAATAGAATCTACATGTGTAAGCACTTCTTGCGTAGATGAAGCGAGCTTAACGCCGCCTGCTTTACCACGACCACCTGCATGAATCTGCGCTTTAACAACCCAACTACCTTCGTCTAGCTTTTCCGTAATGGACAAGGCTTCTTCTTTCGTTGAAGCAACGTAGACAGGCGAAATAGGAACGCCATATTTTTTTAATATGCGTTTAGCTTGGTATTCATGCAAGTTCATAGTCTAAATTAATATACAATTAGTAATTTACAGTTTTGCTACTGCTTGATTTAATTCAATAACGGCATCAATAGAAACGTTAAGATTACTTTGTTCTTCTTGATTCAAACTGACTTCTACAATCTGATCTACGCCATTAGCGCCAATCACGGCCGGAACACCAACAAACAATTGATCTTTAATACCGTATTCTCCTTTTGTTACTTTTGCCGCGCAAGGTAAAATAGCTTTTTTATCATAAATATAAGCTTCTGCCATTTGTACTGCTGCTGCTGCTGGAGCATAGAAAGCCGAACCTGTTTTTAAAAGTCCAACAATTTCACCGCCACCTTTACGGGTACGCGTAATAATTTCATCTAATCTTTCTTTTGTAATTTTACCAAGTTTCACTAGTTCGTCTAGAGTCAAACCGGCAACATTACTCATTCCTGTTAAAGGAACCATAGTATCACCATGACCACCAAGTACGTATGCGTTCACTTGTGCAACAGACACGTTAAATTCCCATGCTAAAAACGTACGGAAACGAGCTGAATCCAATACGCCAGCCATACCTACTATTTTATTATCAGCAAGACCTGAATACTTTTGCAATAAGCCAACCATCACGTCAAGCGGATTAGTAATACAAATAACAAAGGCATTAGGACAATTTGCTTTGATACCTGCCCCAACTTGTTGCATGACAGATGAGTTAATACCCAATAAATCATCACGTGACATACCCGGTTTTCTTGCGACACCAGCCGTTACGATCACAACGTCACATCCCGCTAGATCTTTGTAGTCATTAGTTCCCTTAATGGTAAGGTCAATGTCTTCTATTGCAGCGCTTTGAGCAAGGTCAAGTGCTTTCCCTTGTGGCAAACCTTCGTTAATATCAAAAAGAACTACGTCTCCTAATTTTTTTAATAATAATAAGTGTGCAAGTGTGCCACCTATATTTCCCGCGCCAACTAAACCAATTTTTTTTCTAGCCATAGTAACCTCTTTAATGAGCTAAGTTTTATAAATAATGTATTAAATCTAAGAATCTAGTTATATATTTATACGATTCCTTTTGTTTTACCTTAAAATATCATATTTTGTCAATAATGCTTTACTATTTAAACCTCTATATGTCTTTGTAAAAAAGCAATACATTTTTCTTTTCCAAAAATATCGGCTATCACTGGCAACTCAGGACCTTGCATACTGTTAGTTAAAGCCAATCGTAGTGGCAACCAAAGTTGTTTTCCTTTGTAGCCCGTTTCTTTTTGTATATCTTTACCTGCTTGCCCTATGGTTTCACTGGTAAATTCATCTATTGTTTCTAGTTTAGCAATCATAGTGCGTAAAACCGCTTGGGAATCTTCGCTTTTTAATTGTTCTCGTATCTCCGGCGATGCTTCTTCATTAGCACGAACAAAAGGAATTAGCTTTTCATTTAGCTCGCTTAAAGTGGAAAGGCTACTTTGCACGGCAGCTATCATTTTCTTTTGAATTTCTTCTGTGTTTTCTTTTACTTCTTGACTTAAGTCGGCAGATACTAAATCGTATAATTCATCGACCGTTTTTTTCTGTATATATTTATGATTCATCCATTCCAGTTTTTCCGTATTAAATACGGCACCGGACTTACCAATACGATCTAAAGAAAAGACTTCCCTTAATTCATCTATAGTAAACAGCTCTTGCATGGTATCTGTATGCCAACCTAGAAGAGCAATAAAATTAACAAGCGCTTCAGGAAGCACTCCTTTTTTCATATAATCTTCTACAGCAACGTCAGCTTGCCTTTTACTTAGTTTACTTCTATCTGTATTAAGTAATAAAGAAAGATGCGCAAATTGAGGCTCTTCCCATTTAAAATAGCGATATAATTGTATATGCTTTGGTACGGACGAAAGCCATTCTTCCCCGCGAATTACATGTGTAATTTTCATATAATGATCGTCTATAACATTAGCTAAGTGATACGTTGGAAACCCGTCTGTTTTTAAGATTACTTGATCGTCTATTTGCGTTGGTTGAAAAGAAATATCACCACGAATTAAATCGTTAAAAGTATAGTTTCCTTGACTATGAATAATTTTCATACGAATTACATACGGCAGCCCTTCTTGTATTTTAGCTTGCGCTTCTTCTTTACTTAAACGACGACAAAGCCCGTCATATCGTGGCGGTTGTTTTCTTTGTCTTTGTTTTTCTCTCATTTCTTCTAATCTTGCAACTGAACAAAAACAAGGATAGGCATCGCCTTGTTCTACTAGTTGTGCGGCATGCTTTTGATATAACTCAAGTCGTTGCGATTGAACGTACGGACCATATTCACCGCCTTTATGCGGACCTTCGTCAAATGTAACGCCAGCCCAACTTAAAGAATGAATTAAGTTTTCTTGTGCTTCAGGGACAAGCCTTGTTTGATCTGTATCTTCAATACGCAAAACACATTGTCCTTTATGATGTTTAGCAAATAAATAATTAAATAAAGCTGTGCGCAACCCGCCAACATGCAAATAGCCGGTTGGACTTGGCGCAAAACGAACGCGAACTTGTTCCATATATATTCCTTGATTTATTTTTTGATATATAAACTAATATTATTTTTTATGTGGTTTAATTTTTGCATTGTTTCGTATGTAAAACAATATGCAGTTTAAAAAATATCATTTTTATTTAAGATAATATCGTACTATTACGATAAAATTATTAATTTCTTACGTACAACTACACATGCATCAATTTTTTGAATCTCTACGAGACGAAATAGAAACGCTCTCCGGAACAGAATCTTATTTAGCAAGTTTTCCTTTCTTTTATATTTACCAATACTTAAAGTATGAAGATCACGGCGAAGTAAAGTATACTAGTAAAGAAAGCCTAGAAAATTTAAAACATAAAGTTTCGGCCATTTTATCTGCAAGAATTCCCTTTAATCTTAAAGAAGAATTACTTTCATGGCAAGGTGCTATATTACGTCATATTACAAAAAATTTATACTTATGGTGGATTGATTATAAAAAACAATATTTTATGCAACCTAGTTTCTTCACTGATGGGACGAGTTGCCTTGCTTTAGAAGCTTCTTGTGAAAAAATTAACGTTTCGCCAACACAAGTTTACACTAGCGTTCTTGAAATAGAAAATTTATTAATTAAATTGTGTACGTCACCAAATAAATCTATACATGAATTAGCTTACTTCCGTCATTTTAAAATGCAACTAAGTCATTTGAAACAAAATGAATTTACAGAGAAAAGGAAACAAGCAGAACGAAAACGAACGCAGCTTGGTCAATGTATTTCTCTTTTTCAAAAAGTAAGCGGCGAATTCCATACGTTAGCAGCACAACTTGCCGGCGAAGATCATTTACTTTGGAAAACACCGGCTTCTATTATTGACGCAAGTACAGAATTATTAGAAAAATTCTTTGATTTCAACGAGCAAACAAATAATTTAGAAGGGGAATTTGCCACTTGGTTTTCCAGTTTATTTCCATTAAAATTGGCGAACGGCGATCCAAATTTTTTCTATGAAAGTCCATTACAAAACGATATTCGAAAAAAATTAACTATCGCTTCCAATTTATTATTTGATTACACTATTCAACAACAATACGACGTTTTTGACCAACGTAATAAAATTATGATAGAGCATATTTGTAATAATATGGATAAAATTATAAAAGAAATTTTAGTACAAAACTCGCTAGAGCAAGGTTTAACAAAACAAGACCAACAAAAAAATACAGATATGTAAAAAATATTGATTATGTCAATATAGAATTTGCCATTTTTATATACTACTATTAATTTACGCTTACAATTTCATTCTTCTATTTCAAATTAACATGCTAGAATTTCATGGTCTTACTAAAAAAAATTCTGTTTCTTTAACAAGATATAAAGAAATTTTTGCCTTACAAGAATCCCTTTACGCCGCTTTATATATTCATTCGGCTTTACACGGTGATAAAGCACAGTGCTTAGCAAGTATAAAAAAAGAAGTAGACACTATTTACGCTTCTAATACAACAAAGCAAGGACTTGCTTCTTTTAGGTTACTTATTTCTAAATGGCTACGAGTTAAAGATATCCTTGAATTTTTATTCCAAGAACCTAGTTTATACAGCGTTAAGCTAGCTATTTTTGAAATACTACAAAAAGATATGCCTATACAAGCAAAATGGGACGCTATCTTGCCTTCTCTTGTTACATGGCTTGACGTAATTACGGACTCCAATCTTTGCGCTATGCTTGCAGATGAAGAAAGTCAATTACATAAACTCTTAACTTTTATTGCTTTACTCTTTCTTGATCAAGATGAAAGCTTACCGCCGCCTAACTTACGATTACGCTTTAAAAAAAATGCGTTCCCGTTAGTTGTCTGGATGCAAAATAAAGAAGTTAGTACTTATGTAGGGACGTTCTGGAAAGCGTCGTCTCCTTTATGTTATAAATCGGTACTTATTGCCTCTTTACAAAAACATTTAGATAAAACAAATTCACTAGACGAAAATCCGGCACATAACAATATATATCCGGCAAATTACACAAATCGGCTTCCTGTTAATCTCTTTTTACAAGAAACAAACCAAACTGACGAACAATTACTTTTATTCCAAACTTCCCCGGAAGAAGGCTTGCTTTCTTTACAAAAAGCTATATATGACAAATTTTCTTATGAAGGGGTGCATCATTTTCTTGCCTTTATTAGACAAGTCACGTCCCTTGCTCAAAGTGCAACGATTTCTTTTTCTGTAAAAAAACATGTACAACTTTTATATGGCACACAAGTAAATAAAGTAAAAGAAAAAAAAGCGACTCAATTATTATTGCAATTACTTGAATTAATGCAAAATACAAAAGTCGTACGTCTTGGCAAAGAAAACAGAAAACTAGAAACGCCGTTTATTCTTAACTACGGCAAAGAAACGCAAAATAATAACTTACAATATAGGTTAATTATAGATCCTTTGTTTTCTACTGGGAAAAATAAATATGCATTAGGGCAACATCTTCGTTTAATTCCTTCTAGTTTATTTCAAGAAACTGTTCGCTCTCATCCTTTTATTAGTTCGCTTGCCTCTTATTTTACAGGCACTTGGCTATATAATATAAAACCAATCCAAGCAGATAAAGAAACGCTACTTGAAGGAGCTGCCTTGTTTCAAGGTAATCATACAAAAAAATGGCTTTTACAAAAATTAAACACTGAACTTGCTTATATGGAAAAAAAGCAATATATTGGAAAAGCAAAACTAGAAAAGCATAATACAAGTTACTATATAACGGCACCTAGTTTTTTACTTTCTAATCAGACGAAACAAGCTTCTCTATCTTAAATATGGCATCTATTCTATTTATGGGCACACCGGCTTTTACTTTGCCTATTTTAGATGCTATTCGCAATAGTAATCATACTCTTGCCATGGTCGTATCCCAACCGGATAAACAACAAGGAAGAAAAAACAAACTAGAAGCCCCGCCGGCAGCTATCTGGGCAAAAGAAAATAATATTCCATTATTGCAACCTAAAGCTATTCGCTCAGAACAAACTTACCAAACACTAGCAAGTGTAAAAGCTGATTTTTTTATTGTTGCCGCTTACGGTCGGATTTTACCGCAGACTATCCTTGACTTACCTAAATTTGCCTGTATTAATATACATACTTCTTCTCTACCAACTTTACGCGGATCTTCACCAATACACTTTGCTATATGGCAAGGATTAGAAGAAACGGCAGTTTGTTCTATGTTAATGGAAGCTACATTAGACACAGGAGCGGTGCTAAAGCAAGAAAAAGTAGCTATCCATAGGCAAGATACAACAGAAGCATTAACAGCTAAATTAGCCACCGTAAGCGCTAAATTAACTATAGAAACAATAGAAGAATTTGCTAGTTTAAAAGCAATAAAACAAGACGAAGCAAAAGCAACCTACACAAGGCTACTGAAAAAAGAAGATGGCAAGCTAGATTGGCAACGTACGGCAAAACAGCTATATGACCAATATCGTGCTTTTCACGCTAATATAGGCGTATATACCTATATTAAAAATAAAAAAATAAAAATCTTACAACTAGCCGTACCAAAAGAAGAAGAGCAAGCAACACTGCCAACAATAGGAACAAACGTAGGGCAACTTTATATTGCGAACAAACAACTTTACATACAAGCAAAAGATACCTGGCTTACAGTGCAACAAGTGCAAGTTGAAGGGAAAAAGCCATGTGACGTTTTATCCTTTATTAATGGATACCGCCTAGTAAACAAAGACGTTTGTCTTTAATTTACCTATATCATATAACCTATGTCCGTATTAGATAAAGATACAAAAGTTTTACTTATAGGGATCCACCTTGCAGACGATCCCAAAGAGAACTTACATTCTTCGTTAACTGAAATGGAAAACTTGCTTTCCACATTGGCTTTGCCTATTGCTCAAGTGGAAACGCAAAACTTGCCGTCGCTACAATCTAAAGCCTTACTAGGCAAAGGGAAAGTAGCAACGTTAAAGCAAACAATTGAAGATAAGCAAATTACACTTGCCGTCTTTGATAGAGAGGTCTCGCCTAAACAAAGTCAATTCTTAGAAAAGCAATGGGATTGTATGGTATGGGACAGAACGCAATTGATTTTAGAGATTTTCACACAACATGCCAATTCACCGGAAGCAAAGGCGCAAGTAGAATTAGCACGGTTACGATATATGATGCCTCGGCTAGTCGGTATGTGGGCACATCTAGACAGGGAAACCGGCGGGGGAAGGATTTCTCGCGGCATGGGTGAAAAGCAAATTAATATTGACCGTAATTTAATTGGCAGGCGCATTGTTAAACTCTTGTCTATCCTTAAGAAATCAAGGCAAAACAAAGAAACGCAAGCAAAACAAAGAAACCAACATTGTTTTAACGTTAGCTTTGTAGGCTATACCAATGCCGGGAAGAGCTCCCTTGTAAGCGCGCTAAGCCAAAAAGAATTACTCATTGAAGATAAGCTTTTTGCTACACTAGATTCAAGCACGCGGATTTTACCGGGCAACCATACGCCGCCTATTTTACTTTCTGACACAGTTGGTTTTATTAAGAATTTACCACATGAATTAATTGCTTCTTTTCGCTCTACGCTAGCATCAGTTCAAAACGCTGACTTGCTTGTACTTGTAGTAGATGCGTCACATGATGACTTTTTGCAACATATAGAAACAACAAAACAAGTACTCCAAGAAATAGAAGCCGAATCCATTCCTTGTATTACTGTCTATAATAAAATAGATTTACTAGAAAGCAACATTGAGTTAATGATCTTAAAAAAGCAAGTAGCTAACTCCTTGTTTATTTCAACAAGAGATCCTGATTCGCTAAGTGAATTCACGGCATATTTGACCAATGAAAGCAAAAAATATTTTATTACAGATACTTACTTACTAGATTATAGTAAAACAGACAAGCTACAATTATTTTACAATCTAGCAAGCGTGCAAAAAGTAAATTACACAGAAGACGGGATTACAATTACCTACGCCATTTCACAGAAAAATCAAGCTATCTTAGCTAACCGCCTTGCTCAAGCTAATTGCTAGTTAATTCAACTGCCTAAGCTTAAGATGCGCTTGTTTTGCTTTAATGGTAATCAGGTCGCATATCATATTATACAACGAACTACCTTCTTCATAATTTGCCTCTGCAAAATAGTCGGCACGCCCTTGCAAAACAAGATCTCGCTTTTCTTCCTTGGCCTTCTTGGTTTTCTCGTCTTCTTGTTCCCCATTATACACGGCAATAGCGCTACCCCCGTAGAACTTAGTCATTTTCATTGCCGGAACATCAGTATCACCGTCCCCTATATAGATCATATTAGAAAAAGGAATCCGCCGTTTCTCGTCAGGCATATAGGTATTAATCTTCTGATCCCATTCTTCTAGTAAGCCCTTGTTAATACGGAACAAATATTGTGTTTTATTCGTATAGTTAACTGACAGAGCAGGCCAACAGGCTTCCCCATTTTCATATTTAAAACTAGATGCGAAAATAGCTTTAAAATATTTTTTAATAGAGGTTGCTTCAATCATTTCTTTAATCCCTGATGAAATAATATAATGCTCTAAGCTAACTCCTTGAGATTGTGCGTATTTATTGATTTTTTCAAAAAAAGTTTCTACACCTTGAAAATAATCAACACGCCTACCAAATTCTTGCAAAGACGATTTATCAAGAGGAATATTTTTTGATTTAGCTGTTTTCACCATAAAATACATATAGGCTAAAATCTCGTCCATACAAACGTCTTCAGCCAGAGCCTTAACTTCTCGCCAAAAATTTTTAGTTGTGTAGCCAAGGGCAGGGATTAACGTTTTTTCTTGCATATTACCTTTTGCTAACGTACCGTCAAAGTCGTAAGCAATGGCTAAAATAGGGGTTTCTTCAACTATATTCATATAAATTTTTTTCCATTATTAAATTTGTTTTTGTACTGGAATCAAAACAGTACACTACAATAAATCAAAAATATCGTTAAAAACTAACAAAAAGTTTTACAATACAACGTGTACTATTTTAAAACTAAGACGTTTCAATTACAACAATATAGAACTTAAGACATAACCAATTAAACAAGCAGTTGTTACAGAAATTAATCCGGGCATCATAAAACTATGATTAAAATAATATTTTCCTATTTTCGTTGTTCCCGATAAATCAAAGTTAGTCGTCGCAATATCAGTTGGATAATTAGGGATAAAGAAATAACCGTAACAAGAAGGTAAAATACCAATTAACAAAATAGGGCTTAACCCTAGATTTAACGCCACAGGCAACATCATAATCAAAGTAGCACCTTGCGAATTAATTAAAACAGATACTAAAAACATAGCAACCGCAAAAAGCCAAGGGTAGGTATGAACCATATTAATAATAAGCGGTTTAAGCGAAGGCATAGCATAATTAAAATAAGTATTACTCATCCAACCAATACCGTAAATCGCAATTGCCGCACTCAAGCCGGCTTTAAAAACAACGCCTGACGCAATTTTTTGCACCGGCGTTTTTGTAATCAACATAATAACCCCGGCAAAAGCAAGCATAATCATTTGAATAACCGTAGACATAGGCACCGGTTTAGTAGCCTCGCCAATCGTCCTAAAATCACGTAAAAAAGCAATAAAAATAATACAGATAATAGCGGAGAAAAACAACCAAAAACCAACTTTAGCTTCTTTCGGCAACTTTTCCCCTAGAGTCGTAGACTGGCTATGTAAAATAGCTTCTTTCATTTCCGGATTTTGCAATCGTTTTTGATATTCTGGATCTTGCTCTAATTCTTTCCCACGAAACACGCTATAAAAAGACATACATAAAACACCGCAAAACGTAGCCGGCACAGTAATCATTAAAATACTTAATAAAGTAATCGAATCTTTAACAGGCGTAAATTGAGACAAAGCATACACAACCGCCGCAGACAAAGGACTTGCCGTAATCCCTAATTGGCAAGCAACAGAAGAAGAAGCGCAAGCTCGTTCCGGACGAATTTTATTTTTTAAAGCAATTTCAGAAATAATAGGCATAATAGAATATACGGCGTGTCCTGTACCAAGAATCGCCGTTAATAACCACGTTGTAATAGGTCCAAGAAAAATAATCCGTTTTGGATTTTTACGTAATATACGTTCCGCTATTTGCAACATATATTTCAAAGTACCACAAGCTTCTAAAGTTGAAACACAACTAATCACCGCTACAATAATTAAAACAACCGTTATCGGCGGGGAAGCCGGCGTTTGCCTAAAAACAAACACTTCAATAACAAGTCCTAAACCGGATATAGTGCCTAGCGCCATACCACCAAAACGTGAACCAATATAAAGCATTAACAACAAAAACAAAAATTGCAATTCAAGCATAATAAAAACCTCAAATAAAAATTAAAATAAATTTTTTCTAAATAAACAGTAGTATTATATAGCTCTGTATACAATTCAACAAGCAAGCACTCGTTTATTATATATAAAAATTTGCATTTTTTTATTATTTAGTATAAAATAAAAAGCAGATTAACAATAAAAACAATAACCTATTCAATAAAGGCAGTATGTTACAAAAAAGCGTTTTAATTTTACTACTATTATTAGGTACTATAAGCACAGCGTACGCTTTAGACATTACATTTGAAGTCAAAGGCGAGCAACAAGGCACTATTGAGGTGGCTATCTGGAGCGAAGCGCAAAAAGATAGTTTCCCGTCTGTTTTAAAAGATGCGGTCTATAAAACAACCTTACATGATAATAAAAAAACAGTTACCATAGACGACAAGGTGTTAAAAGAAAATCAAAAATATGCTATTGCCGCCTATATAGATGCTAATAATAACGGAAAGCTTGATTTTCATTGGTACGGAGCGCCGGCAGAAAAAACAGGTTCTTCTTTAAATCATAGACCTCGCTTTTCAGCACCGTCTTTTAAAGATAGTTATTTTATTGCAGGACAGGTGAAAAAGTTACATATTGTTTTAAAATAAACATATAAAATTAAAAAATACGATCTTTTTTCAAACAAGATAACTTATTGAAAACGCTAGGCTTTTAAAACAGAATAGAAGTCTGTATTCCCTTTTACACAAAAAAAATAAAAAAAGTAGTTGACAGGGGAGGAGGAAGGGAGTAGATTAAGGAAAGTAAAGTTGAGAAAGGAATTGAAGATCGAGGCTTT
>PUHO01000021.1 GCA_002995645.1 SAR324 cluster bacterium
TATACTACCAAGCAGCACCCCGGCAAACTCCCTTCCTCTACCACTAAGCAACAACCGGCAAACTCCCTTCCTTTTTTCATATCCAGAAACAAAATGCCCATTTTCTTTTTGACTTATTAGTAAAATACATAGTATATTAAACTTAAGTACTCCATAAGTTGCAACTTCGTTATTTAGGATCGTGTATGAACTGGGAATTTATCATTACTCTTGCCGGCTTCTTTGTTGCCTTCGGTGCCTTTCTTACTACTATTTTATTAAACATGGAAAAACGTTTGAATCATAACGTTGACAATGTTAGAAAAGACGTGCAAGAGGTCAAAGAAGAAGTTAAAGAAGTTAGAACAGAACTGAAAGAAGATATCGCTAATGTTCGGGTAGAGATTAAAGAAGTTAAAGAAGAACTGAAAGAAGATATCGCTAATGTTAGAACAGAACTGAAAGAAGATATCGCTAATGTTCGGGTAGAGATTAAAGAAGTTAAAGAAGAACTGAAAGAAGATATCGCTAATGTTCGGGTAGAACTTAAAGAAGTTAAGCATGAGCTTAAAGAAGACATCGCTAATGTTAGAACAGAACTGAAAGAAGACATCGCTAATGTTAGAACAGAACTGAAAGAAGACATCGCTAATGTTAGAACAGAACTTAAAGAAGATATCGCTAATGTTAGAACAGAACTTAAAGAAGACTTTGAGTATAAAACACAAAACGTTAAAGAAGAACTTAAAGAAGACTTTGAGTATAAAATAGAAGGCGTACAAAAAGAAATAGAAGAAGTCAAAGGAGATATCAAAGAAATTAGAAGTTACGTAGTGTTTGGGCGTATTAATGATAGAGCTAGTAATGAATAGGTAAAAGCATAGCCCTAAGATAAAGAAGGAAGCCGGCAAACTTGCTTCCTAAACCACAAAGAAGGAAGCCGGGCAACTCGCTTCCTTTTTTTATATCCAGAAATAAAACTTTATTTTGACTTGCTGCTAAAATAGTAATATGGTAACTTCATAAATCGTAACCACCAAGAAGGAAGCCGGGCAACTAGCTTCCTACACCACCAAGAAAGAAAGCCTCCCTTTTTTCATATCCAGAAATAAAACTTTATTTTGGCTTGTTGCTAAAATAGTAATATGGTAACTTCATAAATCGTAACCACAAAGAAGGAAGCCGGGAAACTTGCTTCCTTTTTCATATCCAGAAATAAAACTTTATTTTGACTTGTTGCTAAAATAGTAATATGTTAACTGCATAAATCGTAACCACAAAGAAGAAAGCCGGTAAACTTACTTCCTAAAGCACCAAGAAGGAAGCCGGGCAACTCGCTTCCTACACCACAAAGAAGGAAGCCGGCAAATTAGCTTCCTATGCCACAAAGAAGGAAGCTGGGCAACTCGCTTCCTACACCACAAAGAAGGAAGCCGGCAAATTAGCTTCCTATGCCACAAAGAAGGAAGCCGGGCAACTTACTTCCTACACCACCAAGAAAGAAAGCCTCTCTTTTTCATATCCAGAAATAAAACTTTATTTTATTTTTGACTTAGTACTAAAATAGTAATATAATAACAAAGTAATGTTAAAATACAACGCTCTTGCACTAAGAGCTTGTATATAACTAAACTTTGCTCGCATCATTTGTGACGCTTCCAAAAGAGTATTGTTGCCAAGGAAATAAATTGAATGACTGCGCAATAAACTATGAATAGGGTGAGTTATGAAAAAAATACTTTTTTGTTTGTTATTAATTGCTATTGTTACCGGGGTATACGCTTGTTCAAGCGGGGCGGCGGATAGTAAGCAAACCGACGATACGCAACTTAAAGAGCTACAAACGCAAATAGAGGCTTTGCAAGCGAAAAATAGTAAAGAAGAAGCGGCAATTAAGCAGTTGAAAGAGCAAATGGGGCACGATTTAGGCGGCAGCCAAATAGACGGCAATCAGTTGACAGAACTACAAATGCAACTTGAAAACTTGAAGACAAAAGCTAAACAAGAAGAAACGGAAATTAGCGCATTGAAAGAGCAAACTAGCCTAGCTTCTAACGATTGGTTTAACCACATACCGGAGAAACCACCGCTTGATTGGGCTGGCGGCGTTACCTTTACTTCTTCTATATCAAAAGGCGAGGCGTACATTGATATTGCCGTTTCTACCGGTAACAAGCTAGACACCATAGACTTAACAGGTACGAAAATTAATTATTTTCATATAAAACGAAAAGATTTTGCAAAAGAACTACATAGAAACGGTTATGACGATACGATTCCACTTGATAATTTTGAAGTCAATTTTTGTTTTGGTAAGCGATCCGCTTGTGCACAAGATAACCCGGCGTTCAAAGCAGCTTATCCAGATGCTTGTACAGTGGGGCACAGTGCAAAAATTCATTCTAATTGTAGTGAGTATGCGGCAAAAGAAAAGTATAAAGATTTCTTGCTAGTAGCTTTAGAAGTGGCGCAAGATGCCTTAGGCAAGC
Organism: SAR324 cluster bacterium; assembly: GCA_002995645.1. Lineage (GTDB taxonomy): Bacteria > SAR324 > SAR324 > XYD2-FULL-50-16 > HCM1 > HCM1. Next base: position 2,469 of record PUHO01000021.1, read on the forward strand.
ATACTTGTTGGTATCCGGTTAACGGCGCTATGGCTTCCCACTCTTGCCACCATAAAAAATGGCACTTCCAAAAGGATATTGCTTCTTGGGCAATAGACTTAACGACAGCGCAATAAACTCTTCCTAAGCCTCGCAAAAACGGGGCTTTTTTGTTAGCAAAAGAATAGACTTAACGACAGCGCAATAAACTCTTCCACTTGATAATTTTGAAATCAATTTTTGTTTTGGTAAGCGATTCGCTTGTGCACAAAATAACCCGGCGTTCAAAGCAGCTTATCCAGATGCTTGTACAGTGGGGCACAGTGCAAAAAATCATTCTAATTGTAGTGAGTATGCGGCAAAAGAAAAGTATAAAGATTTCTTGCTAGTAGCTTTAGAAGTGGCGCAAGATGCCTTAGGCAAGCATACTTGTTGGTATCCGGCTAACGGCGCTATGGCTTCCCACTCTTGCCACCATAAAAAATGGCACTTCCAAAAGGATATTGCTTCTTGGGCAATAGACTTAACGACAGCGCAATAAATCTTCCTAAGCCTCGCAAAAACGGGGCTTTTTTGTTAGCAAGAGAAGCTAGTTTGAACTTTTCGTTAGTTGCATGTATGCAAAGGTTTCTTTTAAGATTGTAGTTCCTAGTAGGTTCTTATGTTTCCTCTCGAAATTATTTATCTTGCCATATATGTTATCTCGAAACGCTGTAAGTGCTAAGACGGAACGTGGATCTTCATTTACGGGAAATGGATCTTTATTTCTGGTATAGGAAAACAATAATGCTATTAAACTAGAATGATTATAATAATTGTTATACTCCTCTTTTTTTATAGGAGTTTCCTCGCAAAGGAAACTTTGAAGACTAAGTTGAATAGGATATAGCAAAAACTCTCTAAACGGCGGGTTCTTGTTATCTGGAGCGATCTCCCTTGTATATGTCTTATACTTGTTTTCATTTATAGCTAATAATTCTTTAAAATCTTCTTTTCTTGTTAGTTCCTCAGTGAAATTTTTCCTTTTTAAAACTTTTTCTGTTACTTTATTAGTTAAAATGTTCTTTTTTAATTCTTCTTGGAAAAGATAAATAAAAACGCCTAACATACATAATAATCTATATCCTAGCGAAGCGGTATCAGCAGAAAAGTCTTTGTTAATAATATTAAATATTTTTAAGTTATTAAAGAAAGTTTCTGCTTGTCGTAAAGAAATACCATGATGTTTAAACAAATCTTCCCAAAAAGTTAGGCACTGTTTAGCCTGATTTGCTGGTAGTAAGTTGCTGGCTTTTTGGCGCTCTAAGTATTGAGTTATTTGACCGTCTACTACATCGTTTACCTGCAAGAAACCTTCTTTTTCTACAAGATCGGCAAATAAACGATAGGCGTTATTTTGTTCTTTGTCATTCTCTTTCTCTATATGAGAAAAAGGCAAGTCTACAGTGAATTTGAAAAACTTATTTAAATAGGTTACTTCGTCTATGTCTTCGCCATATTGTTTTTTTACAATAGCATAGAGTTGCGTTATATTTGTGCTAAATATAAAAAATACTTTTGGTACGTCAAAAACATGTTTTACTTTTTCTAATAAAGCAAGAGCAAAAGAAGGGTTACAGCGATCTAGCTCATCAATAACCATTACAATAGAGCTATATTTTGTAATTTCTTCTAAACTATCTTTAAAGGCTTTCAAGGTTTCAGTAGCTTGTTCAAGTGATTTTAAATTATCTTGTATGCTTGTATCTCTAAATTGTTTATTTACTTCTTCAGCAAACTCTGCTGCATCTGTTTTCAACAAATGTTGTGATACTGCATTTATTGCAACTTTTCCTCCAACTTTCAAAATAGGAATAGCCGCATTTAATAAATCTTTTTTAAGTATGGCTTTAACTTGCTTTGTAAATTTTGTTTTATCTATATGGGAACTTATACTAGCAATCAGCACTGCTAAAGGATTATCTGTATAATCATATTGATAAGCATTCACATATATAGGCAATATATTTTCTTCGTTCCCTTTAATTAGGTTAATCAGTTTATAACAAAATTCCGTTTTGCCAACACCCCAAGAACCGTTTAACAGCAAAGGCGATAAGGTAAGCTCTGGATTTTTCACAAATTTAATTAAATTCACGGCAATCGCTTCTCTATAAAATTCGTCTCTGCCGTTTTTGTCTTTATCGTCAAAGGTTCTATCTTCCATTTTTATATCTTCCATTGTGAAGCTCTCCTCTTGCTTGGTAGTTTCTTATAATAGCTAGCTTTTTTATATTATTATTTATAAACCTAAACAAGTCGCTTTGTCTATGTTTACTTTATACATTGTATTGTATATACTCTACTTAACAATATGCTTACTAGGTTGCTAATTTAGCAAAACCATATAAGCATTTTCATTTTAAGAAGGACGCTACATGACAAATCTAATTACAATAACGCTACAACATATGAACTCCCATACTAAAGGCGTTTTAATTGCCGCTCTTGGCGCAACGCTCATCAGTTTAGATTTTATCTTTATTCGCTTTTCCGGCGTGTCCGGCTTTGATACTGCCTTTTTATTCGGCTTGTTTTCAACTATATCTATGGCGGCTTATATTCAATTTATTGCTAAAGATAACTTGAAAGAGGTAATAAAAACAGGTGGATTTCCTTTGCTAGGCTCTGCTTTTTTAATGTTAGTCGGCGTTACGTCTTTGATTTTTGCTACTAAAAACACGTCCATAGCAGACGTAGCCGTTATTTTTAGTGCAGCGCCGGCAATTGCCGCTTTGTTTACTTGGGTGTTTTTACGAGAAACAACAAAAGCTTCTACTTGGATAGCGATTGTTGCCGTTATGGCAGGGATTGGGATTGTTGTATCCGGTTCTTTTCAAGCCGGTCAGCTTTTTGGTAATGCTATGGCGATTATTGGCGTAACCGGTGTGGCGCTTAATTATACTTTAGTACGAAAATACAAGCATGTAAGCCGTATAGGTGCTATTGGCATGGGTGGCTTTTTAATTGCTATAGTCATGGTTTTTCTGGCGCATTGGTCTAGTTACACTATGCAAACGTGGCTTATTATGGGAGTAATGGGGCTGTTCTCCGGTCCTTTTGGACGTGTCTTCACCTTATCGGCAACTAGATATATCACGCCGTCAGAAGTCGGCATTGTTATTATGTTAGAAGCGGTGTTAGCTCCTCTTTGGGCATATCTATTTTTTAGCGAAATTCCTCCTGTTTTAACTATTATTGGCGGCACGATCATTGTCGTTACTATTATAATCTATTCGCTTGCAGGTATGAAAAAAAGTTAAACTATTTTTAAAAAAGGTATTGACAAGTAGTAACCTAGTTTGCTAGTGTGTATAAATAAGCGAATGACTCCATTAAGAGTTGTTCGCTTTTGTATTATGTAAACTTAGAAAACAGGAATTAAGGCAAAGAAGAAATATTTTAACAAAAGGTATTGACAAGTAGAAACCTAGTTTGCTAGTGTGTATAAATAAGCGAATGACTCTATTAAGAGTTGTTCGCTTTTGTGTTATGTAACATTAAAAAACAGGAATAAGGGTAAAGAAGAAATATTTTAACAAAAAGTATTGACAAGTAGTAACCTAGCTTGCTAATGTGTATAAATAAGCGAATGACTCCATTAAGAGTTGTTCGCTTTTGTATTATGTAAACTTAGAAAACAGGAATAAGGACAAAGAAGAAATATTTTAACAAAAAGTATTGACAAGTAGTAACCTTGTTTGCTAGTGTGTATAAATAAGCGAATGACTCAGTTAAGAGTTGTTCGCTTTTTTGTTATCCTTTCTCAATTTTGTATGGCATAAGATACCACGTTAATATAATGACAGCTGGTAAGATAGCCGTATTTGCGTTTGCCTTTATTCAGTTCCGTAACTAATGTACAACATAAGCAATGTAGATAATTTAATTTTAATAAAGGAATGTATATGAATAATACAAATATATTACAAGGTATAAACTACCGTACTAAAGGTGTTTTATTGTCCCTTCTTGGGGCAACCTTAATGAGTTTAGATTTTATCTTTATTCGCTTTTCCGGGGTGTCCGGTTTTGATACTGCCTTTTTATTTGGCTTTTTTACGACCGTCTCCATGTCGGTTTATATTCAATTTTTTTCTAAAGACAGTTTAAAAAGTGTAGTAAAAACAGGCGGTTTCCCTTTGTTTATATCCGGCTTTTTAATGTTAGTTAGTGCTACTTCTTTAATTTTTGCTACTAAAAATACGTCTGTGGCGAATGTAGCCGTTATTTACAGTGCGGCGCCGGCAATTGCCGCTTTAGTTAGCTGGTTATTTTTAAGAGAGAAAACAAAAATTTCTACTTGGGCGGCAATTGTTTCCATTATAATAGGGCTTAGTATTGTTGTATCCGGCTCGTTTCAAGGCGGTCATCTGTTTGGTAATGCTATTGCGATTTTAGGGGTAAGTGCTGTGGCAATTAATCAAACTTTAGTACGAAAATACAAGCATATAAGTCGTATAGCTGCTGTTGGTGCCGGTGGTTTATTACTTGCGATAGTTATGCTTTTTTTAGCGAATCCGTCTAGTTATAGCCTGCAAACGTGGATCGTTATGGCGTTAATGGGGCTATTCTCCGCGCCTTTTGGGCGGGTTTTTGTTCTTATGGCGACTAGATATATAACAGCGCCAGAAGTTGGCATTATTATTATGTTAGAAACAGTGTTAGCACCTATGTGGGCATATGCTTTTTTTAGAGAAATCCCTACTTGTTTCACAATTATAGGTGGGATAGTGATTTTTGCTACTATTGTAGCCTATTCTTTAGCAGGTATAAAAAAGGAGTAGCTTATTCTCAATAAAACTGATGAACAAGGCAAAGATAGTTTACTAAGCTTAACGAAAAGAGAAAAGAAGAAATATTTTTAAAAAAGCTATTGACAAGTAGCAACCTAGTTTGCTAATGTGTATAAATAAGCGAATGACTCCATTAAGAGTTGTTCGCTTTTTTGTTATCCTTTCTTAAGTTTGTATGGCATAAGATACCAGGTTAATATAATGACAGCTGGTAAGATAGCCGTACTTGTGTACCGATGAACAAGGCAAGGATAGTTTACTAAGCTTAACGAAAAGAAAACTTAAAGGAAGGCGAATAACTCTATATAGTATAGGGCTATTCGCCTTTTTTATATATTCATAGCTTTTAACCTTTTAGGTATATATAGCAGTGAATATTAAACTATTTTATATTTTTCAATTTAGCTTGTTAAATGATAGGCTAAAACAGCATATTTTGTCAAGTAGATTTTTTGTTTAAATATTACTTGACTTATATTTAAATTATATGCTTATAATAATAGATATTTTGTTGCCCCTATCTATTAACACTTTATATCAAGTAAGGAGATTATTATGAACAAAAAAAAAGAAAATAGATATTTTATTGTATCTATTGTTGTTAACCCTTTATCAAAAAAAGGAGAAATATACACTTGCTGATTATTACGTTACTTGGGCATATAGTTACGCATGTTTTATTTCATGCTAATTTAAAAGATTTTGCTGTAATGTTTAAGCATATAGATTTTAACACTATTAACACTATTATTAATATTATTGCCCAAGTTAGAAGTTTATTTCAATCTCAAGAAATTAAGATCATGATCATAGTGAAGCTAAATATTACGAAAAAATAATAGCTTTAGTATGGTAAAGAAATAAGCTTGGCGATTTAACGAAAATAGCAAGGCAAACTTATAAGGAAGGCGAATACTCTACATAGAGTTATTCGCCTTATGCGTGGCGAACAAGTTTTATAAAGGGAAAAGGCGAATACTCTACATATAGGGCTATTCGCCTTCATCAGGTAAACTTAACAAGTCTGCGTACGGAAGGCGAATAACTCTATATAATATAGGGCTATTCGCCTTTTTTCTTATCCTTTATGATGATTTACTTTATACGAAACCCACGTTAACACAACGGCGAGTAAGAGTATAGACGCACCTGTACTTGGTGTGGCATGTAAGCCATACGAAACAATCACATGACCGCCGATACTTGTACCAAGTGCAATGCCAATATTAAAAGCAGAAATGTTTAACCCACTAGCTACGTCTACGAGCTTAGGGCTATATCTTTTTGCTAGTTGTACAATATAAACTTGTAAAGGCGGTACGTTACCAAAGGCAAAAGCACCCCAAATTAGCACGGCGATGATAGTTAAGGTTTTATTATACAATACAAAATTCAAAGAGAATAAAACTAAAGCTAAACCAAAGAAGACAATATATAAAGTCTTGACAGCACCTAGTTTATCAGCAAGCTTGCCGCCGTATATATTACCAAAAGCAACGGACACGCCGTATAACAAAATAATAATGCCGACACTTTGCGGAGTGAATTTAGCAATATCTGTTAATAAGGGCGAAAGGTATGTAAATACTGCAAAGTTGCCACCATAGCCGACTATGGTAATCAAATATACAATAATGAGCTTGTGATTGGTAATAACAGAAATTTGTTCTAGTATCGTTGTTTTATGCGGTTGCGGTAAATTAGAAGGAATTAAAGTACAGATGCCAATAACGCCGATGAATCCCAAAACAGCAACTAATAAGAAAATAACACGCCAATCAAAGTGAGCGCCTATCCATGTTCCCGCTGGAACGCCTAGGATTAAAGCGGCAGTTAAACCGGCAAACATTAAAGCAATAGCAGACGCTTCTTTTTCTTTAGGTACAAGGTTAGTTGCGATTGTTGAACCAACTGAAAAGAATACGCCATGTGCTAGCGCCGTAATGAATCTAGCAAGTATAAGCCCGTAAAAATTAAAAGCAAAGCAAGAAAATAAATTACCGATGATGAATAATAACATTAATAAGATAAGTAATTTTTTTCTTCCCATTCCACCGGTAAGCACCGTTAGAACAGGAGCACCAACAGCAACGCCTATAGCGTATACACTAACAAGCAAGCCGGCGGCAGACAAGGAAACTCCAAAGTAATTTTGTATTATTGGAATGATTCCTACTGGAATAAATTCTGTACTTCCTATTGCAAAAGAACAGATTGTTAAAGCGAAAATAGCTACGTTCATTTGTGACCTCCATAAATAAAATAACGTATGAAAGTATAAACTACCTGTTTATTTATGGCGTAGCAACTAGGCACTTTTTAGTTAGATAGTTACTTGAAGGTAAAAATTTAGTAATATTAGTATGCTGAAATTGGATTTAATTGTAATATTCTTTTGCCCAGTCTTCTATAAGCGTTAAAGCAGGTAGTAGTTTCAATCCTTTTGGCGTTAGATAATATTCTACTTTTGGCGGGATTTGGCTATAAATCTTTTTAGCAACAATATCTTCTTGTTCTAATACTTTTAATTGTTGTGTCAGGATTTTTTGAGATATACCTTTAACTCGCCGTTGTAGCTCTAAAAAGCGTATTGGCTCTTCTGAAAGGTGGCATAAAATGACGCCGATCCATTTTTTGCGTAAAATATCTATGCCTAGATCTAAATGACAAACAAAGGTTTGATTTTTATAGGTTAACATATGCTATGAGTAGTAATTTTATTAAGTAGCGTATTGAAAACACTTTATCATAAAGAAGTAATCTATACAATCATAAGCTAGGAAAATATAAAAATAGCAGAATGATTTTACAAAAAATATTTTAATTGACAAGGTTTCGTTATGTTGCTAACAATCATACGTATTCTATTATAATACTAATTATATAATGTAAACAGGAGATATACTTATGAAAGGACTTTTTATTCAATCTAATCCGCAAGATCGCGATTATAGAGCGGCTTTAATTCTAGGCATAGCCGTTGGTTTTGCGTCTATTTTTGTTAAATGGGGAACAGGCAATTTATTTCCGCCGTTTGGACCGGCAACGGCAGCAGCGCCGCCAATAGCAATTATGCGGCATTGGGGTTTTGATGGAGCAATGTATCATTGGGTTGGTAAAAAAGTTCCTTGGGGTGCTTTATTACATGGCAGTATGGCTTTCATGATTTTCATACCCTATGCTTTTTTAGCTGAGAAATTCCCAAAAATAACATTATGGCGCGGTGTTGCTTTTGGTATTTTTGCTGATATTTTCTTACATGGTATAATAGTGCCACTTATGACAACCATGCCTAGTATATTCGGTATGGATTCGGGCGTCAATCCTTGGAATTTACCTTGGCAATCTAATTTTGGCGAACTCTATTCACATATAATGACCTATTGGATATGTGAGGAAATGAGAAGAGGCATGCGATTTACTATAACCGGTAAAAAAGACGTGCTATAAATTCGATATGTTAAGCTAGTTTGTTGTTATAACTTGACTCATATATTAAAGCCTATTGCTAAACTAACTTAGTAATAGGCTTTTTACATTTAGTAATCAATTTTATTATGCATCTTCTTTTTTTCTTAAAATATAATCTAAAGACAAAGGTCCACTTGTTCCTTTGAAAAGAAAAGGAAAAGCGCATAGACTCCAAAATAAGAGGAATTCCCAACCTGGCAGCGCCCATGTGTAGCCGGCGGAAAAGTGATGTGCTAACAAAGAAGCAACTAGCATATAAGCTATAGTTAAGAAAGCACCAAAGCGAGTGAAGAATCCCATACCTAAACAAATGATAATGGTAAATTCAGTTATTCCCGCCCAATAAATCATAACTTCAGTCCAAAACAAAGAAATATTATCAGGATTCATAAAATTACCAATAACAGTGGGTCCGAAAAAAGATCGCATTCCATTATGAACGGCAGGTCCGGCAAATAGTTTTTCTACTGTGTGCGTTGCAAAATCATATCCTATAACTAAACGTATAAAAGTAGAAACAAATAAAGATCGTTCTTTAGCATATAAATCTTTAAGGATATCAAAAGCAGCAATGGCAAGGACAAATAAAGGGACTAAAGCAAACCAACCTACTAAAGAATTGTTGTCTATTTGATCGCTAATGCGAATAATAATTAAAACGCATAGTAAAGCAAATAGGAACATAAGTTGTTTTTTGTCTCTAAAAACAAAAGCGATAACAGGAAGAGCTATGCCCCAAAATAAATAGGAAATAATAAGCCACGCTGAATTAAGATGAGCAAAGCTAATTACAATTAATATTAACTCAATTAACGAAGTGGCGAGCAAAAAGAAAGGAATTTTTTTCATAGTAACATATAGTATAGGTTATAAAAAATATATACTTTTAAAATTTAGGAATTACTTTAGTGTCTAAATATCGGCTAGCCAATTAGAGTATACAAAATGCAAACAAAACTCATAAGTATAGAAAGTAATTGTATACTCTGTAAAAAGACGTGTCAAGTAAGTCCTAGCAGCATAGGCATTGCCTATGCCACTAATTGTATACTCTGTAAAAAGACGTGTCAAGTAAGAATTTTCTAGCATTATTGATAGAAAATGTATTGATAAAATGTAAAATTGATGTTAGATTTATATTAGATTAATGTAAAATTAAATATATAAAAAGTAGATTGTTATTATAGATTATTATAAAAAAGAGGTAATATGTCCGATTATGCAACAACAACAGCAGCAGTAGCTAATTTTTTTATTGATAGAAAAGATTGTTATGTTGATAATTTAAAATTACAAAAATTAGTTTATATTTCTTTTGGTTGGTATAGTGCTCATTTTGAGAATTTATTATTTGCAGATAGAATAGAAGCATGGAAACACGGACCGGTAATCCCTTCTTTATATCATCAGTTTAAAGTACTAGGATCAAAGCGTATACAAGATCCGGCAATTATCACGAAAGATAATGTAGATGAAGATTTAATAACCATAGAAACACCAAGATTAGACGCTAAAAAAGATAGATATACGCTAGAATTGCTTGAGGCGGTATACTCAATATATAGCGAAGCTACCGGCTGGGGACTTAGAAACGCTACGCATAAAGAAGGCACACCTTGGAGTCAAGTATATAAGGATCATAACTTGTATGAAGAAATACCTACTGATACGATTCGTAGATATTATGAAGGATTAAGAAATTCACTAGAAGAATCACAATCTAAAGTAAGTTAATTATGCCGATACAACAACCTAAAACGCCGATAGCCGTTCAAGACGGTGAGGCAAAGAATCAACCTAGCTCTAAAGATCAGGAAAATGAAGGGCAAATTTTACAAGGTTTTAGAGGTGCTATTGATGATTTAAAAGCAGATGTTAAGACACTACAAAAATCAAGAGTAGAGTGGCAACATTGGGTTATTGGTTTGTTTGTGTCTGCTGTGTTCGTAACTATATTTGGTCCCATAGGTGCTTATTATCTAACAATTGAGAGAGATATAACAAAAATAGCCACACGTAATGAACAACAACTTAAAGATGAACAAAATAAGCTAACTACGTTGCAACAAGAATTAAGGCAAACAGAAAGGCAAATAGAAGCAAACCATAATTATATTGAACAACAAAAAGGTATTTTACAGTATCAAAACCAAGTTGCTAAGAAGCATAAAAAATAAGTAGTAATGTTGCTAGGAAGCATAAAAATAAGTAACAGTAAAAGCATTAATAGTAGACTTGGGGCGATTTGTTATAAAGAAAAAACAACAGGTAATCACTTATAAAAAGTATTACATTAATTTCAAAGAACAATGAGTAAATCAGTTTTCACAGAACAAGAAAAAATAGAAGAACAGACGTATAAACAAGAAAGTACACTCTTTGTTGAAGAAATAAAAAGCTTGAAAGAGAAACTTCAGGATTTAGACACAAAAAATAGAGATTTAGAACAGAAAATTAGGCACATGGAAGCTTCCCAAACAACGTGGAAGCATTGGCTTATTGGGTTGTTTCTGTCTATTGTGTTAATAGCGGTATTCGGTCCGGTAAGCGGTTATTATTTAACAACCGGATCGGGATTAGCAAAAGCGGTTACACGTAACGAACAACAACTTCAAGATGAAAAAGATAATCTAGGGAACTTGAAAGAAGAAGTGACAAGGCAATTAACAGAAACGCAAAAGCAAATAGTAGAAAACCATAATTATATAGAGCAACAAAAAGGAATTTCACAGCAACGACAACATGTTGCAAGTACGCGCGTTAATCCTAGTACTTTTAATAGAACGCCTAAACAACAGGGGATATTATATAAAAATAAGGCGACAAGTTCTTTTAATGCAACGCCGAATCAGCAACAAGGCATATTATATAACAAGGGCATAGGTTCTTTTAATACAGGACTTAAGCAACAACAGCAACAACAAGTTATCCCTTTAATCCCTAGGGCAAACGGTGGCAAACTGTTGCTCATTCCTATAAAGTAGAGGCAATCCGCTTTCTTATATTGTTGCTTATTTCGCCGCGCTTCACAAGCAATTAAAAACCAAAACCTAATCCTAAAATTAGTTGATATGCTTAACACCGTCCCGGCATAGTTGGAGTGCAAAAACGAGGTTCGCATTAACTTGTAGCTTGTAGCCTTTACCACCGAACCGGCATAGTTGGAGTTCCTGCGTTCTGCAATGCTATTTGTTGGTAGACTTAACACCGTCCTGGCATAGTGCGAGTAAAAACGAGGTTCGCATTAACTTGTAGCTTGTAGCCTTTACCACCGCCCCGCATAGTGCGAGTGCTTAAATTCTGCAATGCTATTTGTTGGTAGACTTAACACCGTCCCGGCATAGTGCGAGTGCCTGCGTTCTGCAATGCTGTTTGTTGCTAACCTTACCACCGTCCCGGTATAGTACGAGTGTTTACGTTCTGCAATGCTATTCATTGATAACCTTACCACCGCACCGGCATAGTGCGAGTAAAAACGAGGTTCGCATTAACTTGTAGCTTGTAGCCTTTACCACCGCCCCGGCATAGTGCAAGTGCTTAAATTCTGCAATGCTGTTTGTTGATAATCTTAAAACCGCACCGGTATATTACGAGTGCCTGTGTTCTGCAATGCTGTTTGTTAGTAGACTTAAAACCGCACCGGTATATTGCAAGTGCCTAAGTTCTGCAATGCTATTTGTTGGTAGACTTAACACCGTCCCGGCATAGTGCGAGTGCCTGCGTT
>PUHO01000007.1:0-68796 GCA_002995645.1 SAR324 cluster bacterium
TACAATAATGTAGTCGGTACTTTTGAAGCGTCAGGCAAGGGCGCGGCGGTCTTAGAAGCGTACGGCATGACAACAAAAGCTATAGCATTGATAGGCATGCATAAAAAGAAAGAAGGTAAGAAAAAACAATAAGGTAGCCGGTACTTTTAGAGGAGTCAGGCAAGGGCGCGGAGGTCTTAGAAGCGTACGGCATGACAACAAAAGCAGTAGTAACAGCAGTGCAAAAAAAGAAAGAAGGTAAGAAAAAACAATAATGTAGTCGGTACTTTTGAAGCGTTAGGCAAGGGCGCGGCGGTCTTAGAGGCGTACGACATGACAACAAAAGCAGTAGTAAAAAAAGCTATAGCATTGATAGCAGTGCAAAAAAAGAAAGAAGGTAAGAAAAAACAATAATGTAGTCGGTACTTTTAGAGCGTCAGGCAAGGGCGCGGCGGTCTTAGAGGCGTATGACATGACAACAAAAGCAGTAGTAAAAAAATAATTTATACGGCATTTCCTAGAACATGCGAAAAAGGGATTATATGGCAAAGTAAGTGCAACTTGATAGGTTGGCTATGAATAATGATAAAAGACACCTGACGTGCGCCCTATTGCCTATTTAGGCCTGCTTTTCCTATGTTTCTTATAATTTGTAACGTTATACCCTATTCGCCTAGCTCTTCTTTAACTTTTATTGCCAATTATCATTCCTTTACGATTTTTAAATTATCAGCAATCTACCTATTTCTACTTTTCATTTATAATACGTCTAAATAGTAACTATTTTTACGTTTATTCCTTGTTTTATAAATTCGCCGATTAGAATGGGATCCGCATTGGAATCGGTTATGATGGTATCAAAATCCGAAACGCCGGCAAATTTAAAATTAGTACCTAAGCCGATTTTTGAGCTATCCGCTACAATTATTTTCTGACCGATAGACTTCTTTAGCATAGTTTTATTGATGATTCCTTCATGGTAGTCCCCTGTAGTCGCGCCGCTAGCAGGATGTAAACCGGTACAACCGACTATAGTATGCGTTGCATAGAGATTTTCCATATTCTGCACCACCAAATCACCTAGTAAAGCCTCGTTATTTTTGTGATATTCGCCATTTAACATTATGATTGATATGTGATCCTCAATAATAGATTTTAGCAATATCACATTGTTTGTCATGAAGGTAAGTTTTTGTTTGCAAAACATAGGAACTAAAGAAGTAGTTGTTCCGCTGGCTAAAAACACACGAGCATTTTCAGTTAAAGAATTAGCGGCTTCTAGCGCAATTGCCTCTTTTAGCTTTTTGTTTTTATATAGCTTTTCATGAAAATATTTTTCGTCCCCTGTATATTCAATATTTGTATTGTCGTTTTGTTTTAAAGATACTTCTCCCCATGATCTATTGATTAAATCATATTCATCAAGTTTAGTTAAAATCCGTCTTAAGCTTGTAGGCGAAATCTGACTTGATTTTATGAGATCCGATACTTTGTATTTATCCCTCTTTTTTATCAAATTTAGAACGTATTTTTCCTTTTTTTTTAAGATCATGTTATTTGCTCCTAATTAAATTTGGTTAAATTTATAAAGTAATTATATAATACTATTTGCGTAGATACAAGGTAAAAATAATAGTTCTAGATTTAATGGTTAAAAAAAGTTTGTTTTTTATGAAAAAAATAACCATGTAACCATATAAATGACCGTTTAGTTAATTAAAACGTTTGACTCTGCCTATACTTTGTAATAGAATTATAACATAGTTTTATAACAGAGTTAAAAACATGATTTGCGATAAAGCTAAAACATGGTTTGTAACAGAATGAAAACACGATTTTATAATAGAATTACAACAAGGTAAAGAAAAATAATAATAGTATAAATCTTAACCTGCTATTAAAATCGTAAAAGTAAAATAAATGATTTTAAAAATGTAGTTATACTTTATGAATAAGAAAATCTTACGTAAGATAAATAAATTTTAACTAGTGGGGAAAATCTCGTTAGTAGAACAACTTTTTATTAAGTAAGGGCAAATCTTGAAAGTGATCCTAACTATAGAATTAAAATCGGAATTCAAGGGGGTTTAAATGTTTGAAGCGATTGATAAAATAGTTGATAAGCCCATATTAAGTTTAAAGGGAGTCGGTAAATCGTTCCCCGGAACTAGGGCTTTAGATGATATTAACTTAGATTTTTATGAAGGTGAAATTCATGTGCTATTAGGAGAAAATGGCGCTGGGAAATCTACTTTAATAAAGATTCTATCTGGTATTTACTTTAAAGATGAAGGGGATATTACTTATTTAGGGGAACCTATGAATCTCAAAGGCGCTTTAGACGCTCAAAATTTAGGGATTTCTGTGGTACATCAAGAATTAAATTTATGTCGTGATATTACGGTGGCAGATAATATCTTTATTGGAAGGGAATTTGAGAAAAATGGTTTTCTTGATAAAACAACACAAAACAAAAAAGCAAAAGAGTTATTAGACAAAATGGGGCTGGATATGGATCCTACTAAACTCATTAGTGAATTAACTGTAGGAGAACAGCAATTAGTAGAAATTGCTAAAGCCTTATCTTTTGAGTCAAAAGTGCTGATTTTAGACGAACCTACGTCGGCGATTACCGGTAAAGAAGTAGATACGTTATTTTCTATTATGAAACAGTTAAAAAAGAACGGCGTTGCTTTAATATATATTTCTCATCGTATGGAAGAGTTTGAAATCATAGCCGATAAAGTTTCTGTTTTAAGAGACGGTCAGTATATTGGAACTAAGGCGTTTAAAGATACTACGCTAGACGAGCTAATACAAATGATGGTGGGACGTGAAGTGTATAGTGACTATCCTGCACGTGTAAATAATGTAAGCAATAAAGTTGTCATGGCTGTTAAAAGTTTATCTTGCGATAGTTTTTTTCAAGATGTGAGCTTTGAACTAAAAGAAGGAGAAATCTTAGGCATTTCAGGCTTAATGGGCGCAGGTAGAACGGAAATAGCTAAAACTATTATTGGTTTCTATCATAAATCGAACGGAGAGATTAAAATCTTTGATAAAGTTGTGCTACATCCCACTATTGAAGAGGTAACTAAACTTGGAGTCGCTTATTTAACAGAAGATAGACGTCATGAAGGGCTTGCTCTTAATCAAGACATTGTATTTAATTCTATACTTGCTAGTGTGAAAGAATTTTCTAATAAATTTGGTTTTCTCAAATTAAAAGAAAATGAAAAAGCGACTAAAGACTATATCAAGTTATTAAAGATAAAAGCGCCTTCTTCTCATACTCTTATTAGTGCTTTAAGTGGTGGTAATCAGCAAAAAGTTATTATTGGTAGATGGCTAATAAAAAATAGTAAAATACTAATTATGGACGAGCCAACACGTGGTATTGACGTGAATGCTAAACAAGAGATTTATCAATTGATTCGAGAATTATCACGTAAAGGCATTTCGGTTTTAATGATATCTTCCGAACTACCGGAGCTTATGGGTATGAGCGATCGTATTGCTGTAATGAGTAGAGGACATTTGACTAAAATCCTTGATAAAAAAGACTTTTCTCAAGAATTAATAATGAAATATGCAACAGATACAGTACCGGCTTAAACAAAAATCAATAAGTAAAAACAAGAGGTTAAAATGTTAGATACAAAAACATTAGAACACAAAGGTAAGTTGAACGTAGAAAAATTGTTATATAAGTTAGTTCCGTTGTTAACCTTACTAGCATTGATCATTCTGTTTTCAATCCTATCGCCCTTTTTCTTTACCATGGATAATATATTTTCCATAATAGTACAAAGTTCTATTTTAGGCATGATGGGCTTAGGGGTCACCTTTGTAATTATTACCGCAGGGATCGATCTTTCTATTGGTTCTTTAATTGCGGTAGCCGGTGTTGTTATGGGGCTGGTTACAGTCAATATGGGAGCGCCGTTATATGTAGGAATAATAGCAGGATTACTATTTGCTAGTTTGTTTGGAGCAATCCAAGGGGTGATTATTGCTAAACTAAGAGTTACCGCGTTTGTTGTAACCTTAGGCGGTATGATGGTAGCACGTGGTATTGGTCATGTTGCCACTAACAGTAATCCTATTTACATTGATTCGGATTTTTTAATGTCCATTTCCGGTGGCTATTTTATAGGAATACCGATTCCAGTAATTATATTCTTATTTTTTGCATTAATTTCTCATATACTTCTTTCCTATACTCGTTTTGGTCGCTACGTATATGCTATTGGTAGTAATGAAGTAGCAACAAAGCTTTCAGGAATTAACGTAGCTAAAGTTAAAATATTAACTTACGCCCTTTGTTCTTTCATGGTCGGCATAGGCTCGTTACTTATGGTTTCTCGCCTTGGATCAGCACAACCAACGGCAGGTAATACGTACGAACTATTGGCAATTGCTGCCGTGGTTATTGGCGGTACTTCTCTTTTTGGTGGTGTCGGTACAATCCTAGGAACTGTAATAGGTACTATCCTAATGGGAGTCCTAAGAAACGGTTTAAATCTACTTGATGTAAACCAATTTTGGCAAATGATAATAACAGGTGGAATCCTGATCTTTGCCGTGTATATTGACGGTTTAAAAACCAAAGAATAAACACAAATCTTAAATATAAACAGGGGATTCAAGATGCTTATATTTACAACATAAACAAATTCTAAGGAGAATTAAAATGATTAATTTAAAAAAAACGTTATTAAGCGCAGTAATTCTATCTTCTATTGCAATCACTGGGCAAGCTAAAACATCTGGGACAGTCTCCGCTAAAGCTAAATCATATGTACCGGTAATTAGTAAAGGCTTCCAACATTCTTTCTGGTTGACTGTAAGAGACGGTTCTGCTGCGGCGGCAAAAAAATGCGGAGTTAAGACTAGCTTTGTTGGTCCTAGTGCTGAAACGCAAATAGCACAACAAATTAATATGGTTGAAAATGCCATGATGAAACACCCGCAAGGGATTATTCTTGCTCCACTGGACGCTAAAGCATTAGTGCCAATTATTAACCAAGCAAAACGTAAACACGTACCTGTTATTACGTTCGATTCTGGTTTAGCTAGTAAATATCCTGTTTCTTTTGTGGCTACAAATAACCAAAAAGCCGGAGCTTTAGCAGCGCAACACATGATTAAACTATTAAAAGCTAAAGGTTGGTTTAAAAATGCTACTATTGGAATTATTGCGCATAATGCGGGAACTACTTCCACAATTGACCGAGTTAAAGGCTTTGTTGATTACATTCATGCAAATGCTAGCGGTATTAAAATCCTAGGCGTTAAATACTCTGATGGGGATCATGATAAAGCTAGATCTATGACGATTGATATGTTAAGAGCACATCCGCATATGAGAGGTATTTACGCTACTAACGAAGGCGCGGCTATTGGTATGGGTTTAGGTATTGCCACAGCAGGAAAAGCAAAACAACTAGTAAAAATGGGCTTTGATAGAGCAGAAGGCACAATAAAACAACTTAAACAAGGAAACCTTGACGGTTTTGTTGCACAAGATCCGTTCCAAATCGGTTACCAATCGATGATGTTAATGTGTAAAACACTAAAAGGGGAATCCGTTCCTGCTGTTGTAGATATTCCTACACAATACATTAATATCAAAAACGTAGATAAAGCTAAATAATTTTAGTCAACTTATATTGTAGTGGTTATTAACTCCTTGTTAAGAGTAATAACTACTACAATCATAGATTGTATTGTGTTTCTCATCATGAAAAATACAATACAATACAATACAATTAAAATAACATATTATATGCGTTACATAATAATAAAATAAGTCAGCTATTTTTAAATATGTTGATGATGAATTCTAACATATTATATTAAAAGGAAAGAATACAATGACTACAAATAAAAACAAGTTTGTTGGTGATTATCCAAAAATTGGTATTAGACCAGTTATAGACGGCAGAGAGCAAGGCGTAAGAGAAGCTTTAGAAGATCAAACCATGGCAATGGCAATATCTTTAAAGAACTTTTTAGAATCTAATTTAAATTATCCTGATGGCGAACCGGTGCAATGTGTGATTGCAGAAGGCACTATAGGCGGGGTTTATGAAGCAACTAAATGTAAACATCTTTTTAGAAAAGAAAACGTAGGCGTTACCATTACCGCAACTCCTTCTTGGTGCTATGGCGCCGAAGTAATGGATATAGATCCATTAAATATTAAGGCAGTATGGGGATTTAATGGAACAGAACGTCCGGGAGCAGTGTATCTTGCGGCAGCCCTTGCAGGATACACGCAAATGGGATTACCTGCCTTTTCTATTTATGGCGAAGACGTGCAAGAAGCAAGTGATACAAGTATCCCCGCTGACGTGCAAGAAAAGCTTTTGAAATTCGCTAAAGCGGGAGTCGGTGCAATATGGTTACGTGATAAATCGTATCTTTCATTAGGATCTACATCAATGGGGATCGCCGGTTCTTGCGTAGATCCTAAATTCTTTCAAAAATACTTAGGTATGAGAACAGAATATGTGGATATGACGGAAATTAAAAGACGTATTGATCGTAATATTTTTGATCAAGCGGAATTTGAAAAAGCTCTTACATGGACAAAGCAAAATTGTAAAGAAGGCAAAGACGTTAATCCACCGGATAAACAACGATCTAGCAAGGAAAAAGACGAACTATGGGCTTTTGTTGTTAAAATGACAATCATAATAAAAGATCTTATGAACGGTAATCCACAACTTAAAAAGTTAGGTTTTGGTGAAGAGTCTTTAGGTCATAATGCGTTAATTTCAGGTTTTCAAGGACAACGTCATTGGACAGATCATTATCCAAACGGTGATTTCTCGGAAGCTATTTTAAATTCTTCTTTTGATTGGAACGGTATTCGCCAACCGCTGTTAGTAGCCACGGAAAACGATAGTCTAAACGGGGTTTCTATGGCGTTTGGTCATGTACTTACAGGTAAAGCGCAAATGTTTTCTGATGTAAGAACCTATTGGTCGCCTAATGCCGTAGAAAAAGCCACAGGGTGGAAAGCGACAGGTAAGGCAGAAAACGGCTTTATTCATTTAATTAATTCAGGATCAAGTTGTTTAGACGCTAGCGGGCAACAAACGGACGATAAAGGAAATCCGGTAGTTAAGCCCTATAAAGAAATTACCCCGGAAGAAGCGCAAAAATGCCTAGACGCTACTACGTGGCCTTGTGCAGTAGATGAATATTTTCGCGGTGGTGGATACTCAAGCGCCTTTGTTACTAAAGGTAATATGAAAATGACCATGTCCCGCATTAACCTTGTAGACGGTTTAGGACCGGTCTTGCAAATTGCAGAAGGTTATTCTATTGAACTTCCACCGGAGGTACACGCTAAAATTGACAAACGTACAAACGAAACCTGGCCAACGACTTGGTTTGTTCCTAAGCTAACAGGAAAAGGAGCTTTTAAAGACGTGTATTCAGTAATGGCAAATTGGGGAGCGAATCACGGCGCTATTTCTTTTGATCATATTGGAGCGGAGTTAATTACCCTTGCTTCTATGTTGCGGATCCCTGTATGTATGCACAACGTAGATGAAAGTAAAATCTTTAGACCGTCAGCATGGAATTCTTTCGGCACAGAAAGTTCGATTCAAGATATGCACGCTTGTAAAAACTTTGGTCCATTATATGGCAAGTAATCAGCACGGCAAGTAAATAATACCATATACTAACTATGGGAGAGGATAAAATGAATGAAAAACAACATATAATAGTGCTAGATTGTGGGGCTACTAATATTAGAGTTGTAGCAATTGATTGCGCAACCTCTGAAATAGTAGCAAAACATAGTATGCATAATAGCACTAAAGAATATAATAATGAAGGCTTAATATGGGATATTGACGAGATCTTTAACAAATTGCAAGCATGTTGTATAGAAGTCATGAAACAGATTCCAAAAGAAAGTGTAAAAGCCGTTTCTACTACCACTTTTGGGGTTGACGGTACTTTTTTAGATGACAACAAGCGACCTTTATATCCAATAATTTCATGGCAATGTAAACGTAACGCCAAGATCATGGATAAGAGCTTATTTCATTACTTTGATAAGAATGCATTATTTCATAAAACAGGAGTTGGCTATTTCCCTTTTAATACGATAAATAAATTCATTTGGTTTAAGGAAAATAAACCGGAAGTCCTAGAAAAAGCCAGTAGTTTTTTATTCATTTCATCTTACATTAATTTTAAATTAACTGACGTCCTTTCTTGTGATTTTACAATGCTTGGTACGTCAATGTTAACTAACCTTAATACACAAAATTTGTCAGAAGAAATTGCCGAAACTATTGGATATAATACTAATATCTTTAAAAATATCGTTAATCCAGGAGATATTGTTGGTAATATCACCGATCCTATGGCAGCTCGTTTTCATTTGCCTAGCAACGTTCCTGTAGTGTCTTCCGGTCATGATACGCAATTTGCCATATTTGCTAGTGGTACAGATGATCATACGCCTGTTTTAAGCTCTGGTACATGGGAAATACTCATGGTTGATACGCAAAAGATTGCCTCCTTAGATAGTTCGTTACTAGATAAAGGTATTACTATTGAATTCGGTTGTGAATTGCAACATTATAGTATGGGAATACAATGGCTAGCATCAGGAATTATTGAATGGGTTAGAAGAAATTTTTATGGGGAAATTAGTAATGATGAGGAGGCTTATAACACCATGATATCAGAAGTCTACGATTATAAAGAAGAAATTGACAGTGCTACTGTTTCTGTGGAAATTGATTTCTTAAATAATCAAGGGGCAATTAAAGGATTATCTATTAATAGTAAGCGATATGCCATTTATTATAACCTCTTAGTAGAGCTTGCTAAACATTTGAAATCTTCCTTACATAGTCTTGAAAACCTCTCTCACTTTAAAGCTAAGCAATTGGTATGCGTAGGCGGGGGAAGTAAGAATAAATTATGGAATCAAATTAAAGCCGATACTTTAAACATTCCTATAATAATAAATAATAGGATAGAAAACACCGTGTTAGGCGCAAGCTATTACGCCATGCAAGCTATAACAAAAAACAAAAGCGCATCAGAAATTAGAGATAGTTTTAAAAAAGATGTAACAATCTACAATCCTGCAACCTAATAAAAAGGATAAAGAAATGAATAATAATAATTGGAAAATTAATCCACCACTTCCAGACCTAGTATATGATTTTTCTAAGATTGAAGAACCGCAAACTAAAGAGCAAGTGGCAGCATACTATAATTCAAAAGAAATAGTAGCGTTACGAAAACATATATGCGAAATTGGAAAACGTATGTGGCAAAAAGATTTTGTTGACGGCAACGGCGGCAATATTTCCATTCGTATTTCTAAGAATTTAGTTTTATGTACGCCAACGCTCATATCAAAAGGTTTTATGACTGTAGAAGATATATGTATTGTTGATATGGAAGGTAACCAAAAACATGGCTATCGCCCTTCCACAAGTGAAATTAAAACCCATTTAGCAGTTATGAAACATAATCCTAATGCCTTAGCATGCATTCATGGTCATCCACCGTATTTAACCTCTTATGCTGTAAGCGGCATTGTGCCGCCTAGTGGGATTATTTCCGAAGCGGATATATTTTTAGGCAAAATCGTAAGCTCACCTTATCGCCATCCAGGATCTACAGAAATGCAAGAACTTATGGCAAACTATGCTCATGATCAATGTATATTATGGCAGAATCATGGGGCTTTTGTTCAAAGTGATAACCTAGAAGACGCTTATTGGAAGTTAGAAAATGCTGAAGCTGTGGCAAAAACCGTATCGTTAACATCATTACACAAACAACCTCTAACAAGAATTCCTGAAGACGGTATAAAAAAACTCGTAGAACTAAGACTCGCCTTAGGAATGGAAGACAAACGTGAAAACTTAGAAGGAGAAGACTTATATAATACCAATACGTTCGCCAATCAAAAAATAGTATCAGTAGGAGAATAATATGCTGAAATCTATACCGTCTATAATTAGCCCGGAGCTATTAAAAGCTCTTGCAGAAATGGGGCACGGCGATGAAATAGTTTTAGCTGACGCCCATTTCCCGGCTCATAGAATTCATAAGAATGTTATTCGCTGTGACGGCTTAAAAAATACCGATCTTTTAGAAGGAATTATGACTCTTTTTACTTTAGATGATTATTCTCCGGATAACATTGTAATGATGTCCCCAGTTCCTGGCGATGTTGCTGATAAATCTGTAGCGGATCGTTATTTATCTGCCATAGAAAAGCATGAAAAAAATCGGCAAATTACTTTTATTGATCGTTTTGCTTTTTATGATCGTGCTAAAAATGCATATGTTATCATAGTAAGCGGCGAATTAGCAAAATATAGTAATATCATTCTTAAAAAGGGGGTGATAACATAAAAAAGAATAAGAGGACAAGCTAAGATAATTTTAATTTATTAGATCGATTATGTAATGCTAACTTCTGATGTGTATAGTAACTATTTGAAATATATTGTTATTCTGTAAGATAAAGTTGTTGGAAGTTGGCGTTACATATGTTTGGCGCGTCAGGCAAGGGATCGGCAATTTGATAGGCGTGCAAAAAAAGAAAGAGGGTAAGTAAAAAATAATGTAGCCGGTACTTTTATAGCGTCAGGCAAAGATGTGGCGGGCTTCCTCTCAATGGGCGTTTGTCTTACTTCTTCGTACTTTTAGAGCGTTAGGCAAGGGAACGGCAATTTGATAGGCGTGCATAAAAAGAAAGCGGTTAAGTAAAAGAATAATGTAACCGGTACTTTTAGAGCGTCAGGCAAGAGCTCGGCGATCTTCCTCTCAATGGGCGTTTGTCTTACCTCTTCGTACTTTTAGAGCGTCAGGCAAGGACTCGGCGCTCTTAGAGGCGTACGAAATGACAGCAAAAGCAGTAGTAAAAAAAGCTATAGAATTGATAGCAGTGCATAAAAAAGAAAGAGGGTAAGAAAAAAAAATAATGTAGCCGGTACTTTTAGAGCGTCAGGCAAGGGATCGGCGGTCTTCCTCTCAATGGGCATTTGTCTTACCTCTTCGTACTTTTAGAGCGTTAGGCAAGAGCTCGGCAATGTGATAGCAGTGCAAAAAAAGAAAGAGGGTAAAAAAAAAATAATGTAGCCGGTACTTTTAGAGCATCAGGCAAGGGCTCGGCAGTCTTCCTCTCAATGGGCGTTTGTCTTACCTCTTCTTACTTTTGGATCGTTAGGCAAAGACGCGGCAGTCTTATAGGCGTGCATAAAAAGAAAGAGGGTAAGAAAAAAAAATAATGTAACCGGTACTTTTAGAGCGTCAGGCAAGGGCTCGGCAATTTGATAGCAGTGCAAAAAAAGAAAGAGGGTAAGTAAAAGAATAATGTAGCCGGTACTTTTAGAGTGTCAGGCAAGGGCTTGGCGGGCTTCCTCTCAATGGGCGTTTGTCTTACCTCTTCGTACTTTTAGAGCGTTAGGCAAGGGATCTGCAATTTGATAGGCGTGCATAAAAAGAAAGCGGTTAAGTAAAAGAATAATGTAGCCGGTACTTTTAGAGCGTCAGGCAAGGGATCGGCGATCTTCCTCTCAATGGGCGTTTGTCTTACCTCTTCGTACTTTTAGAGCGTCAGGCAAGGGATCGGTAATTTGATAGGCGTGCAAAAAAAGAAAGAGGGTAAATAAAAAAAAATAATTTATTACATTGACAAAACTATTTTTATAAGATATAAAATAAAAAAATATGGCGAAGTAGCTCAGCTGGCTAGAGCGTACGACTCATAATCGTAAGGTCGGGAGTTCGACCCTCCCCTTCGCTACCAATTTTCTTGCCCTCAAATCCCTTAAATTTTATAAGCATAGCCCTTGCTATGAAAACTATTGCTTGTTACTCGTAGCCAACTGTGACTATGACAACAAGGCTATAATAAAAATAAAACTTGCCTTAAACTCCTTTAATTTCATAAACATAGCCCATACTATGGCAACTATTGCTTATTACTCGTAGCCAACTTTGACTATGACAACAAGGAAATAATAAAAATCTAACTTACCTTAAATCCCTTTTAATTTCAAAAACATAGCCCTTGCTATGGTAACTACTGCTTGCTACTTGTAGCCAACTTTGACTATGACAACAAGAAAATAATAAAAATAAAACTTGCCTCAAATCCCTTTAATTTCATAAACATAGCCCCTACTATGACAACTACTGCTTATTACTCGTAGCCAACTTTGACTATGACAACAAAGAAATAATAAAAATAAAACTTGCCTTAAATCCCTTATAATTTCATAAGTATAGCCCCTACTATGACAACTATTGCTTGTTACTCTTAGCCAACTTTGACTATGACAACAAAGAAATAATAAAAATATAACTTGCCTCAAATCCCTTATTATTTCATAAACATAGCCCCTACTATGACAACTATTGCTTGCTACTTGTAGCCAACTTTGACCATGACAACTATTACTCGTAGCTAACTTTGGCTATTGCAATAAGGAAAAAACTAGGCTATAATAAAAATATAACTTGCCTTGCTTTCGCAAATCCCTTATAATTTTATAAACATACCCCCTGTTATGGTAATTATTACCTGTTATCTTAGTTATATAAAGTAAATAGGGCGAAGTAGCTCAGCTGGCTGGAGCGTACGACTCATAATCGTAAGGTCGGGAGTTCGATCCTCCCCTTCGCTACCAATTTTATTTTCCTTGATTACCTTTAATTTTATATAGATAGCTTGTCGTTACATGATAACTATTGCCTATTTTTTGCTTCCCCTTTGTTGCTCGTGTTATAAATAAAATTTTGTTATTATATTTTTTAATTAAATCAATTTGATAACTAAATTGATAGTGTAAAATTCTAGCTTGCATTACTTGCTGTAATGTAGTAATATACAAAATCATACGTATATTTATATTTATTTCACTATGTTAGAACAAAACGCAATTCACGTTGAATTATCATCAACTGCTCTTTCTATGGATAAAGCGCTTGCGTTCGTTCAAACAGAAGAATACGGCGGCATTGCTAGCTTTATTGGCACAGTAAGAAACCAAAATGAAAATAAAGAAGTCGAATCGCTTTTTTATGAAGCACACACAAGCTTAGCCCAAAATACGTTAATGGAAATAGCAAACGAAGCGCGTAGCAAATTCTTTCCTGCAAAAGGGAAAATATGGATTTCTCATGCACTTGGTAAACTCGCATTAGGCGATAAAGCCGTTATTGTTGCAGTGGCGACAAAGCACCGCGCCGCATGTATGCAAGCTTGCCAATATATTATAGAAGAATTAAAACAACGCGCGCCTATTTGGAAACAAGAAAACTACACAAAAGGAGATCAACAATGGCTAGATGGAAAAAGTATTATACCTACAGTATAAAATCGCTTTTAGCTCTTTTTTTATTTTGCCACTTCGCTAACGTTGGCTTTGCAAAAGACCTGCACATAGCCGTTGCTTCTAGCTTTTATCAAACTGCTTCTTTATTAGCCGATGCGTTTCAAAAACAAACGCATATCAAAAGCTCTGTTGTTTTTGCTTCTTCTGGCGTTTTAGTGACAAGATACAAACAAGGCGCGGACTATGACCTTTTGCTTGTGGCTAATCCGGCGTACCTTAAGAAAATAACTTTTTCTGCTAAAGCTTTAGTTGCTCAAGATCAAGTTGCTTATTGGAAAGTTGATTCGAAAGTAAAAATTAATTGGGATCAAATGGTTGCGAACTTACAAACAGCACCGGTTGCCTTAGCAAATACAGTCACTGCGCCTTTTGGTGAGTTTACAAAAAACTTCCTTACACAAAAGCATATTAAAACAAAAAAACAAACTTTAGGAATGAACGAACAAATGACCTATATGCTGGTGAGTAAGAACATGGTAAGTCAAGGGTTTGTTTCTGCTGCGCGGTTAACGAATAAAAAAATAAATAAAGATCATTGGATTACTTTGCCTGTTTATATCCCGCTATGGATTGCCGTTTTACATCAAAGTAAAGAAGAGGCAAAATACCTTGCTTTTTTGAAAACAAAAACAGCAAAGCAAATTTTGAAAAAACAAGGTTATCAACATTAATAGCGCGGGAAAAACAAGAATGAAGCAAAATAAAGAGAAATGGAAAGCTTTCTAGTTGCCTTATGGCTTTCTTGTAAACTCGCTTTTGTGAGTAGTGCGCTGCTTAGTGTTATATGCATTCCTCTTGGCTTGTGGTTAGTTTATCCGTCTCGTTGGTGGAAAGAAGCGTTGTTCCTTGTGCTTTCTTTGCCTATGATTTTGCCACCGACTGTAATCGGTTTCTATTTGCTTCTTTTGTTTGGTAAAGGCGGGTTGTTGGCACCGTTTCATTTTGCGTTTACCTTCCAAGGCATGGTGATTGGTATGACGATTTTTTCATTGCCGTTTTTTTTGCAAACTTGGGTTTATGCACTCAAACGAATGCAAAGCTGGTATTATGAAGTTTTTTTTCTTGAAGGCGGAAAATGGATAGGGCTTTTATGTTATATTTGCGTTCCTGCTTTTATATTAGATATGATTGGCGGCTTTATTCTTGCCTTTATTCATGGGATTGGTGAATTTGGTATGGTGTTTATGGTCGGCGGTGCCATTGCTGGCGAAACAAAAACCGCATCTATCGCCATATTTGAAAAAGTAGCCTTGTTAGATTACAAAGCGGCGCATTTGTATTCTTTCATTTTAATTTTAACTACCTTTACTTTACTGATTATCGTTAAATTACTTTTTGAAAAAAGAAAAATACAAACTATTTAATTAATGTAAAACAATGATTACATACCAAGAAGCAATACAAAAACTGCTAAACGAAGCAGATCGAACATTAGAATCGCAGTTGCTAGATTGGAAAGACGCGCAACGAAGGATAGTAGCAAAAGATTGTTATGCACAAATAGACTCGCCGCCGTTTTCTAATGCGGCAATGGACGGGTATGCAGTGCAAGCAAAGAAGCTAGCAAACGCAAGCAAAGCAAAGCCGGTTATCCTTACAGTGGGGCAAGCTGTTTTTGCAGGTGATACAAAGGAAAATGAAAGCAATGCCGACGCAATTCCCATTATGACAGGGGCGAAAGTCCCTAAAGGATACGATAGTGTGGTTCGTATAGAAGATACAAAACAAAGGGAGGATTCGCAAGTCGCGTTTTTCACAAAAGTAAAACCAGGTGAAAACAAGCGCGATAAAGGAACTGATTTTAAACGTGACAGTTTGATACTCAAAAAAGGGGAAGAAGTAACGCCGTTTAACACGCTAAGCGCTATTGCCGCCGGTATTCGCCAAGTAGAGGTATGGAAAAAAATACGTATAGGACTTGTTGCTACAGGTGATGAAATTGAGTCGGTTACTAACAGCAAACCTTTAACAGACGGGCAAATTTACGATAGCAATATGCCGGCGCTCCAAGCGTACCTAGAGGCGCAAGGTTGCGAGGTGGTTCATGTTGGTAAAATTAAAGACTTGCCTAGCTTATTAGAAACAAAAATACGGTACTTTACACAACAAGAAATAGATATTATAATAACTATAGGTGCGGTTTCTAAAGGTGCAAAAGACTTTATTCCAAGCGTATTTGAAGCGCAAGGGGCAACTTGTTTGTTTCACAGAGTGGCGATTCGTCCGGGTAAGCCAATATACGCCGGTCTAATGAGAAAAGACAAGCCTATTTTATGTTTAGGTTTTCCAGGAAATCCGATTTCTTCGCTAGTTGCCGCCCGTTTTTTCTTGTATCCTTATATACGGCACATACAAGGACTAGCACAAGAAAAGCCGTTTATTGCTAAGTCGGTTAATTCGTTTCAACGAAAAAATAACCGGTTACGGTATTTCTTAAAAGCAAAGTACGTGGCAACACAAGGAGGCAATATAGAAGTTAAGATTTTAGACGGACAGGAATCCTATAAAAGTTATCCACTAGTGCAAGCTAATTGTTGGGTGATGGTGCAAGAAGATAAACAAAGCATACAAGAAGGCGAGCTTGTGACTTGCTATTTAATGTCGTAAACAAATGCAAAACATAGGTATTGTGTTAGGTGGTGGGAAAAGTTCCCGTATGCAACGAGATAAATTAACTTTGTCTTGGGATAATACGACGCTTTGGCAACATGCAGAAGCAAAATTGCATAAAGCCAATATGGAAAAGGTATATATAAGCACGCCAAAACAGGTTACTTTGCCGCCAAGTGCCAACGTGCTTTACGACGTAACAAAGAACGCCGGTCCTATTGGGGCAGTGCAAGCTGTGTGTGCTAAATACCAAACGCAAGAAGAGCTGAATATAACGGTGTTACCTGTGGATATGCCTTATATTGAAACGAATTTTCTTTTGTCGTTAAAGAAAAAACTAGACTTGGTAACTGACGGCAATGCGGTTAGTGTGGAAAATTTTTATTTTCCTTGTATATTACATATGAATAGCCAGTCAAAAAAAAAGATAACTTCGTTTATTGGAAAACCGTGGCATAGCTTTTTGCAAGCTTTATCTGTTCACTACCTTCCATTGACAAAGCAAGAAGAAGAAAAGTTTTTAAATATAAACCATTTAGCAGATTATATATTTTTATATAAAGGAAAGGTACATGATAAAATTAATCCTTGAGGAAAATAAAATACGAATACGTTTACTTCCGGAAGATGCGGACGCTTTACTTAACGAGCAAATACTAACAAGAAAACTATTTTTGCCAAGTGGGCAAGAATTGACAATAGAAGTATCACCATGTAAGTTTCCAAAACCAATAGAAGAAAAAGAAGGGATAATCCGTGTTTTTGTTGATTTTATGCAACTACAAGAATTACAAGTACCGTCTAAGAAAGGGGTTTTACTCACAAAGACGCCAGTTGATATTTTTATAGAAATAGACATGAAACAACGTAAACCGGATCAAGGTAAATAGTATGAGTATTATGGGCGCGTTAATCCAAGTAAAAGAAGAAGGAAAAGAACAAATTAGGACTTTTCTAGAAACGCAAATTAATGTTAAGATACTAGGAGAGAACGATAAACATGAAATGGCTATTGTTATAAACGAACCAAATGAAAATATATTTTTGCAAACAATAGAAAGTATAAACGCGCAAGAGCACATTATTGCGTTTAATTACACAGAACATTATAGTGAAGACGCTGTACAAGAAGAATCATGATCATTAATGTTTATTTTTTAACGAGATAGAATATGAAAAGAAGAGAATTTTTAGAAGGGTTAGCAAGTGCTTCTGCTTTAGCCGCATTATCTTCGGGATTGGCTAAACCGGCCATTGCGGCAACACAATATAAGAGTCGGTATACCGATAGAAATTTAAGATGGGATAAAGCAGTATGTCGTTTTTGCGGAACCGGTTGCGGCGTTATGGTTGGCGTAAGACGTAACAAAGTAGTAGCAACAAAAGGCGATGCTAAAAATCCGGTGAATCGTGGTATGACTTGCATTAAAGGCTATTTCTTGTCTCACATTTTATACGGTAAAGACAGATTGACTTCGCCCTTGCTTCGTATGAAAAACGGGCAATATGACAAGAACGGTGAATTTGAACCGGTTTCATGGGATAAAGCACTAGACTTAATGGCGGAAAAATTCATTGAAGCCATACAAAAGAAAGGACCTACTTCAGTCGGCATGTTTGGTTCCGGACAATGGACTATTTTTGAAGGATATGCGGCGGTTAAGTTAATGAAAGCCGGTTTTTTATCTAATAACATTGATCCGAATGCAAGGCATTGTATGGCGTCGGCAGTTGCCGCCTTTGTTCGTACTTTTGGTGCAGATGAACCAATGGGGAACTATAAAGATTTTGAAGAAGGTGAAAACTTTGTTCTTTGGGGATCTAATATGGCGGAAATGCACCCTATATTATGGTCAAGAATAGCGCATACTCGTATGAGTAAACCAAATAGCTCAGTACACGTTCTTTCAACTTATCGCCACCGTTGTTTTGATTTGTCTGATAACGATATTATTTTTAAACCGCAAAGTGACCTTGTGATTGCTAATTATATTGCTAATTATATTATCAAAAGTGATAAAGTAAATAGCGACTTTATTTCAAATCATACTACGTTTAAAAAAGTAACTACTGATATAGGTTACGGGTTAAGACCAACGCACTTGCTAGAAAAAAAAGCAAAAAATCCTGGCAACGGCGCTATGCATGATATTGACTTTGAAGAATATAAAAAACATGTGTCTACTTATACGCTAGAAAAAACGGCGGCTTTTACAGGCGTACCGGAGAAGAGATTACAAAAGCTAGCTGAACTATATGCGGATCCAACAAAAAAAGTCGTATCTTTATGGACAATGGGCGTGAATCAACACGTACGCGGAACGTGGATGAATCATTTAATCTATAATTTACATTTATTGACCGGCAAGATTTCTATGCCCGGGAATAATCCTTTTTCTTTAACAGGACAACCGTCTGCTTGTGGAACGGCAAGGGAAGTAGGCACGTTTGCACATCGCTTGCCTGCTGATTTAGTTGTAGCAAATCCGGCACATAGAGCTGTTGCCGAAAAGATTTGGAAACTGCCTAAAGGTGCGGTTAATCCTAAAGTAGGCTATCATGCTGTGTTGCAAAGTCGTATGTTAAAAGACGGCAAGCTAAACGTATATTGGTCCATGTGTAACAACAATATGCAAGCCGCGCCGAACATGGATAAAGAAACCTACCCTGGTTGGCGTAATCCGGAAGCATTTGTTATTGTATCCGATCCTTATCCTACTGTGTCCGCTATGGCGGCAGATTTGATTTTGCCAACTGCAATGTGGGTGGAAAAAGAAGGGGCTTACGGTAATGCTGAGAGACGAACTCAATTTTGGTATCAACAAGTTGCACCGAATAAGAACGTTAAGTCCGATTTATGGCAAATTATATCTTTAGCAAAACGTATTCCTGTTGCTAAAATTTGGTCAAAAGAATTATTAGCGCAAAAGCCGGCGTATCAAGATAAAACCTTATATGATATTTTATTTGCAAACGGACAAGTGAATAAATACCCACTTTCAAAAGCAAGTAAGCATGCCGGTAATCATGAAGCGGAAGCCTTTGGTTATTATGTACAAAAAGGATTGTTTGAAGAATATAGACGTTTTCAACAAGAAGGACCTAAAACAGGACATGAACAAGCGCCTTTTGATGAGTATATGAAAGTAAGAGGTCTTGTTTGGCCATATATTAACGGGAAAGAAGTTTTTTGGCGTTATAGAGAAAATTACGATCCAATGGTGAAAGAAGGGCAAAACCTGGCGTTTTATGGTAATCCAGATAAAAAAGCAAGAATTGTGTTTGCACCGTACGAACCGGCAGCAGAAGAACCGAATGCAGAATATCCTATTTGGTTAACTACCGGAAGGGTGCTTGAACATTGGCATACAGGAAGTATGACTCAACGAGTGCCGGAGCTATTCCAAGCCATGCCAAGAGCTGTTCTTTATCTTAATATTAACGATGCGTTAAAATATAAATTACACAGAGGCGAAGCAGTTCGCATTAGCTCTAGACGTGGATCTATTCAAGCAGTTGTGGAGACGCACGGAAGAAATAAAATGCCACAAGGCGTTGCTATGATGCCGTTTTTTGATGCTAAACATTTAGTGAATAAACTAGTGTTAGACGCAACGGACCCTATTTCTAAAGAAACGGATTTTAAGAAAGTAGCTATTAAAATAGAAAAAATAAATTAACTATATAGGATTATTATGAAATATACAATTATGTTAATAGCAAGTGCGCTATGTTTTTCTAGTAGTAGCCTTTTTGCTTCGCAACCTATGTCTTTGCGAGGTAATACGAAAATTACAGAAGAAAAAGAAGCAAAAGTCGTTTTTATGGGAGTGCAAAGCGACAAAGATAAATTTCGCCGTACTTTGCACCAAGCGCCTATGATTCCTCATCCCATAGATCACTATGTTATAACAAAAGCTAAAAATAGTTGTTTAGTTTGTCATGCAAAAGCAAAAAGTCAAGTGTCACCGGAAGAGATTAAAAAAGGTGCCGTGTTTTTTTCAGATACCCATTTGTTGAATCGTGATAACGAGCAAAAAGTGTTATTAGATAATCGTTGGTATTTTTGCAATCAATGCCATGCAATACAACATAATACTGAAAAATTACAAAAAAAATAATTATATTTTAAGGTAGTACAAATGGGAAGGAAAAAAAATATAAAAAAGACTATAATCATTACTCTTGGAATAGGCGTGTTTCTTAGTATTATTGGCTTTGTGATTTTAAAGCAAAGTATTGATTACACAAATAAAACCGAGTATTGTTTAAGTTGCCATGAACCGCTACGAGATAGCTATCTATCTTCGTCACATGGGCAAAATAAAACGGGAATACAAGTACAATGTGTAAGTTGTCATGCTCCGTTAATGGAAAACGATATAGAAAATTTATCACATAAATTCTTAGCGTTAAAACGACCGGTAGCCAAGTTTTTTGGTGCATTAAAGACGGAAGACGACTTTAATAACAAAAGATTAGAAATGGCAACAAACGTTTGGCAATGGATGAAGAAGAGCCCGGAAGAAGGGTGCCGATCTTGTCATAGTTTTAAACATATGGATTTAACTAAGCAAGAGTCAAGGGCAGTGCAACACCATTTGAAAGCAGCAAAGAATGGACAGACTTGTATTGCATGCCATGCCGGCATTGTTCACGGTATGATGGAAGGCGGCGTGAAAAAACATCACGAATTATTCTGGTCGCATTAAGAAGAGAGAAAGCCTTTGTTTTTACGAAACAAACGACGTAACGGTGCGAGTTTACGACGTTTTTTAACAGGTGCGGCTTTCTTTCCAATAAGCGCGCTTCCTTGGCGTAAAGAGGCAGAGGTTTTTCTTGATCATTGTAAAAAGAAGCAATGTTATCAATGTATTGACCTTTGCCCTGAAAAAGTGCTTGTGCCAACGGTGCAAGGTTTGCCGGCTATGGACTTTAGCAAGAACGGTTGTAGCTTTTGCGGCAAATGCGCCACGGTTTGCCCGGAGAATTTATTTTTTCCTATAACAACCAAGCCGTGGGATTTAGTAGTTAGCTTTGTGAAAGAAGATTGCGTTGCTTTTGCTAACGTACATTGCCGTAGTTGTGAAGAGGTTTGCGATCAAGACGCGATTAGCTTTATTGCGCAAGATGACGGTAGTCCAAGCAAGCCGTCTATAGATTTGGCAAAGTGTAACGGTTGCGGTAAGTGTGTTGCCCCTTGTATGACAGGTGCGTTGCGCGTTACGTCTGCAGATAAACTTTTTTTTCTTCAGTAGTAGCCTGTACTAGCTTTGCTTACTTCTCTCGATCTGCCTTGCTCTTCTTTGCCCCGCCCGCATTAGCTTTGCTTATTTCCTTTATTCCACCTTGTCTTTTTCTTTCCTTACTTTGATTACTTTGCTTGCTATGCTCGTATTCGCCCTGCTTGTTTCTTTTTCTTTCTTGTTTTGCTTTTTCCACTTGCTTCGCCTTGCCGTTTTCTTGAATTGCTCGCACTCGCCTTGCCGTTGTATTACTTCGTTTGTATTAGCATATTTCCCTTCTAACTTCGCTTTTTCCCTTGCTCTGCCTTATCTTTTCTTTGCCCCGCCCGCATTAACTTTGTTCCCTTGCTCTTCCTTACCCTGCCTTATCTTTTCTTTTCCCCGCCCGCACTAGCTTTGTTCTTTTGCTCTTCCTTGCCCCGCCCGCATTAACTTTGTTCTTTTGCCACGCCTTGCCGTTTTCTTGCATTGCCCGCATTAGTTTTGCTTACTTCTCTCGATCTTCCTTGCTCTTTCTTGCTACGCCCGCATTAGCTTTATATTCTTGCCTCGTCTTTTTCTTTCATTCTAAAGAGTTATTAAAAGTATAAAAAATCTATGGTGAATATGTAGAAGTTTTGCTTGCCTCGTTCGAACTAGTTTTTCCCCCTTGCTCTGCTCCGCTTTTTTTCTTCCTTACTCTTCCTTGCTCTGCCCGCATTAGCTTTCATCTCTGCTAACTTCGCTTCTGCCTTACTCTGCATTGCCCGTAGTCGCCCTGCTTACTTCTCTCGATCTGCCTTGCTCTTCTTTGCTCCGCCCGCACTAGTTTTTCCCCCTTGCTCTGCTCCGCTTTTTTTCTTCCTTACTCTTCCTTTCCCCGCCCGCATCAGCTTTCATCTCTGCTAACTTCGCTTTTTTCCTTACTCTGCATTGCCCGTAGTCGCCCTGCTTACTTCTCTCGATCTGCCTTGCTCTTCTTTGCTCCGCCCGCACTAGTTTTTTCCCCTTGCTCTGCTCCGCTTTTTTTCTTCCTTACTCTTCCTTGCTCTGCCCGCACTAGCTTTTATCTCTGCTAACTTCGCTTTTCCCCCTTGCTATGCCCGCATTAGCTTTGTTCTTTTCTCTCATTTGTTTTTTTACATAATGTAATCTATACAAATTGACAACAATAGGTAACAGATTACTAAGGCTAAGCATACATAAAAAATGTCACAACTATATACAATAATATAAGCACTGTATCAATAAAGAATTGACAGCTTCTTATAAACAATAATAAATAAACTGTTAACTATTATTGACAAGCGATTCGTATTATTGTATGATTAATTATAGAAAGGGTGACAAACAAAATAAGGAAATATGAATAGATCATTAACAATAGAAAGGTTATCTAAACATAATAAACAGCAAATAATTAACTATTTACGTGCCAATAAAAGTTATCAAGAAATAGCTGAGATATGCCATAAAACAGGAATGCCTTTAAAAGTAGGAGTCGCAGCGTTACGTAACTACGATACAAAATACAAAATATCTAAACAAGGTAAGGAACGAGCTAAGAAAATACAAGAAAATTTGACTAACGTAAAGCAAAAGCAACCGATAGAAGGTAACTTGCCTACATCGTTAAAAATAGAAAAATTATCTAAACATAATAAACAGCAAATAATTAACTATTTACGTGCCAATAAAAGTTATCAAGAAATAGCTGAGATATGCCATAAAACAGGAATGCCATTAAAAGTAGGAGTCGCAGCGTTACGTAATTACGATACAAAATACAAAATATCTAAACAAGGCAAGGAATGGGCTAAGAAAATAGAAGAGAATTTGCCCAAGGTAAAGCAAAAGCAACCGATAGAAGGGATTTATAGTAACTTGCCTACATCGTTAAAAATAGAAAAAATACCTAAACATGATAGGCAGCAAATAATTAACTATTTACGTAACAATAAAAGTTATCAAGAAATAGCTGAGATATGCCATAAAACAGGAATGCCATTAAAAGTAGGAGTCGCAGCGTTACGTAACTACGATACAAAATACAAAATATCTAAACACGGCAAGGAACGAGCTAAGCAAATAGAAGAAAATTTGCCCAAGGTAAAGCAAAAGCAACCTATAGAAGGTAACTTGCCTACGTCGTTAAAAATAGAAAAATTATCTAAACATGATAGACAGAAAATAATTAACTATTTACGTGCCAATAAAAGTTATCAAGAAATAGCTGAGATAGGCAATAAAGCAGGAATGCCTTTAAAAGTAGGGGTCGCAGCGTTACGTAACTACGATACAAAATACAAAATATCTAAGCAAGGCAAGGAACGGGCTAAGAAAATAGAAGAAAATTTGACTAACGTAAAGCAAAAGCAACCGATAGAAGGGATTTATAGTAACTTGCCTACGTCGTTAAAAATAGAAAAATTACCTAAACATAATAAACAGCAAATAATTAACTATTTACGTACCAATAAAAGTTATCAAGAAATAGCTGAGAGATGCCATAAAACAGGAATGCCCTTAAAAGTAGGGGTCGCAGCGTTACGTAACTACGATACAAAATACAAAATATCTAAACGAGCTAAGCAAATAGAAGAAAATTTGCCCAAGGTAAAGCAAAAGCAACCTATAGAAGGGATTTATAGTAACTTGCCTACGTCGTTAAAAATAGAAAAATTACCTAAACATGATAGGCAGCAAATAATTAACTATTTACGTGCCAATAAAAATTATCAAGAAATAGCTGAGATATGCCATAAAACAGGAATGCCATTAAAAGTAGGAGTCGCGGCGTTACGTAACTACGATACAAAATACAAAATATCTAAACAAGGCAAGGAACGAGCTAAGAAAATAGAAGAAAATAATCGTCTTTGCTTGCCCAAGGTAAAGCAAAAGCAACCTATAGAAGGGATTTATAGTAACTTGCATCTATCGTTAATACAATTGATTTCACAACTAGAGGCAAAAGTACAATCGCCAAAAAGCAAGAAAGATCAGTTAAACGAAGTCAACATTTTATATAAAGTATCGCAAATGTTAAAACTACTTTCTTCAAATCAAGAAATCATAGGAACCGCCACCTCGGAAGAGACAGAGCAAAAACGGAAAGTAAATAGTAAGCATTTAAGGAAAGCAATCACGTCTATATACGGGAAAATATAGGAAAGAAAAAAATAAGGAGGAGCCTATGAAGCCACTTTTACCATTATACGACTACCAAAAGAATTGGCTTACAGATAAAAGCCGTTTCAAAATCGGTATGTTTGCAAGGCAAACAGGCAAAACGTTTATAACAACACTAGAAATTGTCTTAGCCTGTTTGCAAGCAGAAATAGAAGGAAAAGCAACAAAATGGTTAATCATATCAAGGTCTTTACGGCAAGCAAAAGAGGCGATGCAAGACGTGTATCAACATGTGCAAGTAATGGATACTTTTTATAAAGCCTATCAATGGCATATTCCAACAGGAGAAAAAAATATAATGGAGTGGCAACTTCCCCATGGAAGCCGTGTTATTGCTTTGCCTGCTAATGCAGATACAATCAGAGGCTATTCAAGTAACGTGTTGCTAGATGAATTTGCTTTTCACCAAGATCTAGCAAGTATCTGGTCGGCTGTTTTTCCTATTATATCATCAGGTAAACGTATGCTTATTGTCTCTACGCCAAACGGAACGAATAATTATTTTTATGAAATAATGACAAATAAACAAAACCTGTGGAGCCGGCATATTGTGGATATTTACCAAGCAAAGCAAGGCGGCTTGCCAAGAGATATTAAAGAAATGAAAAAGGCAGTGCTAGATTCGTACGTATGGCAACAAGAATACGAATTGAAATGGCAACAAGAAGGGGAAAGCTGGATTGCAAAAGAATTGATTAAGTTAGTGCAAGATCCGCTTGCCGGCGTGCCTACGGCGTATGAAGGGAACGAGTGTTTTATTGGCGTAGATATAGCGAGAAGGAACGATTTTTTTGTTATTGTTGTTTTAGAAAAATGCCAAGGCGTTTTGTGGTGTCGTGAGATTATAGCAATGCAAAATACTTCTTTTCAAGAACAGGCAGATTTACTTTCAAATTGTATTTATAAATATAACGTTGTTAGTGTGTGTATGGATCAAACCGGCATGGGAGAAATGCCGGTGGAAGAAGCAAAAAAGAAGCATGGCAATATGATTCAAGGAATCCTAATGACACAAAAGAAAAAATACGATCTTGCCGTTATAGGAAAAATGCATTTTGAGCAAGAAACAAGCAAGCTACCGTGCGATAGGATTCTTGAAGAAGATATACAGTCTATTAGAAGGAAAGTAGCGTTAAACGGAGAGGTACAACTTTATACAGAGCGAACAAAACAAGGGCACGGAGATAGAGCATGGGCGCTATTGTTAGCAACACAAGCAGCGTCGGGAAGGGAAGAAATCACATATAATTATTATACTGTAGATTCGGGATCTCTATTTAATCAAAACAAATTTATGTAAAAGAAACGTAGGCAACTTTATACAGAGCGAACAAAACAAGGGCACAGAGATAGAGCAAGGGCGCTATTGTTAGCAACACAAGCGGCGGCGGTAAGGGAAGAAATCACATATAATTATTATACTGTAGATTCGGGATCTCTATTTAATCAAAACAAATTTATTTAAAAGAAACGTAGGCAACTTTATACAGAACGAACAAAACAAGGGCACGGAGATAGAGCATGGGCGCTATTGTTAGCAACACAAGCGGCGGCGGGAAGGGAAGAAATCACATATAATTACTATACTGTAGATTCGGGGTCTCTATTTAATCAAAACAAATTTATTTAAAAGAAACGTATGCAACCTATTTTTAAGAATAAACCGGTCATGGAACAAGAAATTTTTACAAATTGTATTGTAAAAAACAAACTAGAAGAATTGACCTGTACAAAGCAAAAATTAACGCCAGCAAGATTAAAGCGTATTTTAGAAGAGTCAGACAGAGGCAATAACGAGCAAATGCTTGACCTTGCAAAAGAAATGGAAGAGCAAGAACCGCACTATGCGGGCGTCTTAGCAGTACGCAAAAGAGCGATTACTTCCCTTCCTATGCGTATAGACAAAATAAACGAGTTCCCACAAGAAATGGGCGATTTACTTAAACAAGTAATAAACGATCCTTGTTTTGGTCATATGTTAGAAGACGCACTAGACGCGCTAGGAAAAGGGTATAGTGTGATTGAAATTATATGGCAAAGAAAAAAAGGTTTTTGGATACCGAAAGAATACGTCTGGAAAGATCAAAAGCTATTTCAAATTGATATGAACAGTCGTAACAAAGTGTATTTTATAGGTAAAGAAAAAAAGCAGCTAATCCCGCAATATAAAGCTATTGTGCATTTACATAAATTGAAAAGCGAAGTGACTGCAAACGGCGGATTAGCAAGGTTAGTTTCGTTTAACTATATGTGTAAAAACTTTACGCTACAAAGTTGGATGCGTTTTCTTGAACTATTTGGGCAACCGCTTAGGTTGGGAAAATATGCAAAAGGAGCAAAAGAACAAGATATAGCGGTGTTGAAAAAAGCAGTTTCCTATATAGGAAGCGATGCGGCGGCAGTAATACCGGAAAATATGCAAATTGAATTTGTCCAATCACTACGAAGTGGGAACGCAGAAATATTTGAAGATCTGGCAAGGTGGCTAGATGAACAAATATCAAAAGCCGTGTTAGGGCAAACCATGACCAGCGATAGCGGAAGCAGCTTTTCCCAAGCAAAAGTGCACAATGAAGTAAGGCAAGATATTTGTCGTGCTGACACAATGCATTTAGCAAGGACACTTAACAAAGACCTAATTAAAGCGATTGTAGATATTAATTTTGGAGAACAAACAATATATCCGCAATTTTGTTTTGCATTACCAACGAAAATAGACGCGCAAAGCGTGTTGGAAAGCGTTAAAACGCTTATTCCACTAGGCTTGAACGTGGATCTTGATGCGGTTGCGAAAATGCTTAACATTCCTGTTAGTAAATAAATAAACCTAAGGAGGTATATGATAATTATAATTATAGCATATTTAGTCATGTGTTGTTTGTATATTTGTAGCGGTTATATGGCATACAAAAACGGCAGCGTTTGGAATCTAAATAAATTTATCCGTTTCGTACGGCATTGGTTAACACATAGAAAATAGGGGAATTATGGAAGGACTATGGCAAGAATTACTACGTATACGTATAGGTTGGATAGTATACGGCATGATTGGCGGCGTAATGGCTTTAATTGTGTTTATTACAAAAGCCGTTACAAATAACAAGAGAAAAGAAAGGAAAGAATTGGAAAAGTTTATACAAAAATTAGTGGTCCTAGAAAGGAAGCTCTACGGCTTACCAACAAAACAGGCAATGAACGGTTTATTTTCTCGTTTAGCCAGTTTAGAAGCGACTTTGAAAACACAATCGCAAAATTTGGATATCATACAAAAGGGAATACTTAACTTAAGCTTAGAAAAAAGGGGGTAAAATGGGAAGTGTAACAAACAAGAAAACAAGCAGAAGAATACTATTAAAAGCACAAGAAGAATATAAGAAAAGAGGCGGTATTGTTAAAAAATTACCACCTTCACCGGAATGGAATCTAGAAAGGTCGTCTTACTATTCTTGGTTAGTGATCGCTAAAACAAGAATTGATTTAGCCGAGTTTGCCTATTAAGTAAAATCGCAATTAAAGTAAGACTGTTTTACAAATCGCACGACCAAGAACTTGGAGTTGATCAAACGATTCTCTAGGGATAAAAATCTTTTCATATTCTTGGTTCGCACTGATTAAAGTAAGCCCGTCGCTACGAAGTTGCGTTGATTTACAATAGATTCGATTGTCAAAGTATAGAATATAAATACAACCGTCTTCTAGGTTTTTATCTGCTGTGTTAATTAATACTTTATCCCCGGGGCTAAGTATAGGCGACATAGAATTACCTTGAATAGTAATAACATGCGCCGACGCAGTATAGATCCCGAATTCTTCAAGAAAACGCCTAGGAACGGCAAGACGCTTTTCCGTTTCATCAGAAGCAAGGAAATTGCCGGTGCCGGCAGAAGCGTATACGTCGTCGCGAATAGTGATATACGCCATATCTTGCGTATTAGAAGAAGGAAGCAAGCCTTCGTCCGGCGGTTCGAGTGTTACCACGTCCATCATAGTGTCGTGATATTTCATAGAGGTTGATTCAAGGTAATCAAGACCGGTATATTCTTTTTCTTTAGCAGGGAGTTTGCCAGTAGCAAGCCATTGTAAAGAAACGTTAGCAACGTTGGCAATACGAACGGCTTTGTCAATAGACGGCATAGATCCGTGTAAGTATTTGTGTAATGTAGTAGAGGTTAAATTACATTCTTTTGCAAATTGACGTAAACTTTTGTCGCCAATAGCAATTTTTAATCTTTCAGAAAAACTCATAATGAACAAAAAGAAGGAGGTCTATTAAATAAGGACTAGGTAACTCACGTTCGCGTTGGTACTAATAAAACGAAAATGAAGGCATGTAATTCTATGATTAGCAAAACTCTATTTTATATAGATCAAGAAGGATTGTAAAGGAAATATATAGGAACAAGAATAGACGCGGTTAGTATAAAAATTAAATTGTAAAAACAAAGAAAAGCATATGCAAAAAGAAGAAACGATTATAAACGTTATTATACGAGAATGGGGAGATTTGTCAAATTTCTTGCTATGGGCAGGGTATAAAGAAAACAACAAGTATATTCTAGCTGATTTTATAGACACAAACAAAAACGCAAAAGGAAAAGTAAGTTGTTTAAAATGGGCAATTTGGCAAACTTTCAAAGGTGAAATGAAAGCAAAGAAAACAGCTTGCCCACCTGTTGCGAGCTATATGCTTCCTATGGCGGAAAGTTGGCAATATAAAGTGGAGCAATATTTATTACAAGAAAGCAAACTATAAAGGGGAAAAATGGAAGAACAAGATAAACGCAATATATTAAACGAATATATGACGAACGGGCAAGGATACTTAATTCCAAAAGAACAGGTTTCTCAAATCGATCAACTAAGGGATCAATTAATAGAGGAACTCTTTACAAAAGCAAAGCAATATAAACAGACAATAGAAGAAATCAAACAAACAACATTAAAGGAAATAGAAAGCTTTTTGTTCTTATGTGCAGGCGAGTATAAAGTAAAACTAGGCGGGAAAAAAGGTAACGTTAGCTTAACTAGTTTTAACGGGTTAAAGCGAGTGCAAATTAAAACGCAAGCTAAAATTGCTTTTAATGAAGGTGCTAAGATGGCAAAAGAGCTTATAGACGAATGTATACAAGAATGGTCTTTTGGTGCGGATAGTAAAATAGTAGCTTTAATTGAACATGCCTTTCAAACAGATAAGCAAGGTAACATGAATATTACAAGAGTGCTGAGTTTGCGTAAGCTAGCTATAAAAGAAATCAAATGGCAAAAAGCAATGGAATTGTTAACAGACGCCATGCAGGTAATCGGTAGTAAAAAGTATATTAATTTTTACACAAGAGAAACGCACGAAGACGGCTGGGAAATAATGAATCTAGATTGGGCAAGAATATAGTCAAGTAAAAACAAAGGATATGAATATGAATCAAAAAGAAGCAACAAGACAAGTTAAAGAAATAATGTGGGTACAAATTCTACCAAAAGGTAAAGAAATACAAGGGAAAGACGGACGTACGTTTATTAACGAAGGAAGCGATAAACTAGCAAGTCAGTTTAATCAAGAAAAAAGAGAAATCCCCATTGATATAGCTCATGCCGGCGAAGTCTCTGATCTAGGCAAAGAACCGCCGGCTATTGGTTGGATTTGCAAAATGGAAGCAAGAGAAGAAGAGCTTTGGGCACAAATACAATGGAGGAAAGAAGGCTTAGCACTCTTGCAAGACAAGCAATATAAATATATCTCGCCGGCGTTAGTTGTGAAAGACGGAAAGATTAAAGAAATAAGTAGTATTGGGATAACAAACCACCCTAATTTAATTATGAAGTCGCTTAACTCAAAAAGCAAAGACAAACAAGACGTTTTATTTCTTGCAAAAGCAATGGAATTGCAGTTTGAGACAAAAGAAAAACAAAACGATCTAGAAATAGCATTGCAAAGAGCAAGAAAAGCGGAAACCGAACTGGAAGCATTCAAAGCAAAGGAGGAAACAAAAGTTATTGAAAATATGGTGGAAGACGCCATTGAAAAAGGAAAGATCTTACCTATTTCAAAAGCAATATATATGAATTTATGTAAAACAAAAGAAGGGCGAATCGAGTTTGAAGAAACAATTAAAAAAATGCCTTCTTTATATTTAGAACAAGAAATATTAATTAAACAAGAAGAAAGCGACGTTGATTTTAACAAGCAAGAAAAAGATATGCTAGCTACGTTACAAATTTCAACAAAGCAAATAAAAGAACTAGGTAAGTAAATAAGTATAAATACATAAGAAAGGAAATATCAATATGTTACAACAAAGAACAATAGACACGTTGGAAAAAGCATTTAAATCTATTTTTAAAGAAACACTAACTATACAAAAAACAGACTGGTCAAAAATAGCGTCGTTAGTGCAATCTTCTTCTTTAAGCTCGTCTTATCATTGGGCGAATCGCTTTCCTGTTATGAGTGAATGGATAAACGAAAGAAAGAAAACAAATTCAATGGCGAAACCGTTTGCCATAGAAAATAAGAAATATGAATCCCATATTGAAGTCGATACGGCGGATATTGAAGATAATAATATAGGAAGCTATCGTATTTTAATTGAAGAAATGGCGGCGGCAGTAGAAAGAAACAAAGATAAGTATATTTTTAAGTTACTTAAAGACGGTTTTACTAATACCGGCTATGACGGCGTACCTTTTTTCAGTGATAACCACCAAATAACGGCAAACATAGACGGTACGGGCGCAAAAATAAAAGTTTCTAATATACTCAATCCTTTAGTCTCTATTAAACCGGCTTGGTTTGTTCTAGATGCGTCAAGAGCGTTAAAACCTTTTATCTTGCAAGAAAGAACAAATCCTTCTTTTCATGCGTTAACAAATAGCGATTCAAATTACCTTTTTGAATTTGACCGTATTCCGTTTGGCGTACGGTGGAGAGGAAGCTTCGGCTACGGTGCTTATCAAAGTATTATTGCTTGCCGTGATGCGTTAACAGGCGCTAATTTTGGTAAAGCAGTTAATCAGCTGTTACAAATGAAAATGAACGGAAACGAATATTTTGGATTTAAACCGACTCATTTAATTGTTCCGCCAAGCTTACGTTCCGACGCGCAAACGATTATTAAAAAAACGGCGTTAACCAGCGGGGACAGTAATCCTAATTATAATGCAGTAGATATTATTGTTTCACCGTGGCTTGCCTAATAAAAGCAAAAGGGAATCTAATGGAAAAAACAATAGATAAAACAGAAACAAAGGAAGCAAAGCTAACGTACGTTACGGCAAAATTAAGCGATGAGTATAAACTAAAATTTCCTTTTAATCATTCATATAAAACAAAAAGGTATATATGGCAATACGAACCGCGTAGCTACTTTTGTACAAACGAAGAGAAAATAGCAATAACAAAGAATAGATTTTTAACGATCATTAAAAGAAAGGTAAAGCTATGAATTGGATTTGTACACTAGAAGATATGATAGCAAGGTACGGCGAAGATAAGCTTGTTCATAACGATGGTAAGCTTGCTAAAGAAGCTATTAAAAAGACCATAGAAGATGCGCAAGCTATTATTAAAATATACGTGCCGA
Organism: SAR324 cluster bacterium; assembly: GCA_002995645.1. Classification (GTDB taxonomy): domain Bacteria; phylum SAR324; class SAR324; order XYD2-FULL-50-16; family HCM1; genus HCM1. Next base: position 31,987 of record PUHO01000007.1, read on the forward strand.
ATCTAGATCAGTCAAATAAAGAGACAAAAGAAATTTTAAAGCCAATTTGCCTGGATATAGCTTTATATCGTTTAAGCGATTACGTAACAAGCGATATAGACGTCCGGCAAAGATATGAACAAGCAATGGAGACTTTAGCTTTTATAGCAAAAAAAGCAGATAAAGGCGAAGCGCTACCAAGCTTAACAAATAAAAAAGAAAAGACCTATAGTGAAATAATTTATAAACGAGGTACTTTTTCTTAACCATAGGGAGAATATGAATTTATTAGAAATAAGAGAATATATTCTTTCCTATTTACAATCCTCTTTGCAAGCGATTATCCCCATAAAATCAATTGTGACAAGGGCAAGCGCCGTAAACGAGCAAGTATTAGCAAAACAAGCAAGTAAGAATACGGCGGCTTTGTATTTAACGATTAAAGGAATTAAAGACTATGAACTTAATCCGGCAGAAATGGAAATACAAGGCGAGCTTGTGCAAACCACAAGAACAACGGGCATATTAAAAGGAGACGAGCAAGCGTTGGTTTTACTTTGTGATGTGATTGCCGTTATACACGCTTTGGAAGAAGCGGCATGCGGCATAGACGCGCCGGCTATTACGGCGGCGCAAAACATAACGAGTCAACAAAGTTTAGATATGAACTTACATGTTTGGAAAATAGATTTTAACTGGAAAGTGGGAATACAAGGAATCACAACTTTACAAGATAAAATTAAAACCTACTATGACGACGACATGTTGTATGCTGCGAAAAATAAAAATATCACATTATTTGAAGGGTATCTAGCAAAGCATAATATAAGCGCAACAAACTGGGTGCAAGAAAAGGTAGTTTTTGAAAAAAATAAGAATATAAAATAAAAAGGAATATATGGCAATTACATTTAACGAAGTTCCAGCAGCTTTACGCGTTCCGGGGATATATACGGAAGTAAACGCAAGTTTAAGCGGCACAGGAGTAAATACAAAAAAGGTGTTAGTAATCGGACAACAAACAAGCACGGCAACGGCAACAACGAATAAAGTTGTTTACGTTAGCAGTAAAGCAAGAGCAAAAAGCTTGTTTGGTGTGGGTAGTATGCTAGCAGCAATGATAGAGAGTTTTTTTAATTATAATAAGCAAGTAGAGTTATACGCGCTTCCGGTGGCAGATCAAGCGGGCGCTGTGGCGGCAAGTTCGGAAATAACCGTTGCCGCAACCTCCGCCGGGGCAGACGGTTCGCTTAGCTTATATGTAAACGACGTTTTAGTAAGCATTATTGTAAAAAAAGGAGAAACAGAAGAGACAATAGCAAAAAATATTAGTGATACTATTAACACAATGCCGTCTTTACCTATAACGGCAACAGTACAAAGTAAAGATAAAAATAAAGTGTTGTTAACGGCAAATCACGCAGGCGAGATAGGTAATGATATTAGTATGAATCAAAATCTACTTGGTGAAAGCGGCGTGGAAGGGGTGGCGCTTACTTTAAGCAGTCTAGCAAACGGAGCGAAAAACCCCGATATTGCCGCGGCTTTACAAGCGATTGATAGCGTTCATTATAATTATTTTATTGTGCCTTATACAGATCAAAGTAACATAACGGCACTACAAAACGAATTAGACGCAAGGTATAAAGCACTAGAACAAAAAGGAGCACGTGCTTTTATAGCGAAAAAAGGAACGCTAGACGAAGTGTTATTATTTGGAAAATCAAGTAATGCTATTCATATTAGTTGTATAGATGCAAGTAATAGCGTCAGTCCGCTTACTTCTTGGGTGGCAACTAACGCTGCCGTTGCAATTGAAACCTTGTCTATAGATCCGTCTTTACCTTTATATAATAAACGTTTACCAAACCTAATAGCAGGGAAAACACGTTCTTTACAAGAAAGGAATACGCTATTATTTAACGGCATTACAACGCATTTTGTTTCTATAGATACGCAAGTATATCTAGAAAGGCAAATTATGATGTATAAGCAAACGCCGCAAGGTGACGCTGATACAAGTTACTTAGATATAGAAATCCCGGAAACACTAGACTCGATTCGTAATATACAAAGAACAGAAGCGCAAAAAAGATTTGCCGGATATAAACTAGCGAAAACAGATGAAATATTTGCAGCAGGGCAAAAGGTGATGACTCCTCAAGTATTCAAAGGGTTTTTATTAGATTTATACAGACGGGTTTTTCTTGAGGAAAAAGGTTGGGTGCAAGATTATGATAATTATAAAAAAACCTTACTAGTACAAGTAAACGAATCAGATAAAACAAGAATAGATTGGAAAGACGAACCAACGTTAATAGGTCAATTTTATATTGGCGTGGGATTAATCGAGTTTATATAAATTAAGCAAAGTAAAAAGGAAATAGTATGGCAAAATTAAATCAAGTAGAAAAGGTGCAAGTGCCGAGTATAGGCGCGTTGCCTGTTCGTTCTGTTGGCAGTGTGTTCAAAGCGTCCGGCGTAGTAAGAAAATTTCAAGCGGCAGTGGGCATTTCAGACGGTGGCTTTACAACAGAGAATCAACCGGCAGAATTAAACTTACAACTTAATGCTTCAAGTAAGCTGGATCTTTCTCAGTTAAATAGTGTGGAGAATGAAACAATAACGGTGAGCTTATCTAATAATAGCGTATATACTATGCCAAACGCATGGTGTAGCGAGCCTGCCGAATTAAGGCAAGGCGTTATTGTCGTTCAGTTTCAGTCAAATAGAAGCGATAAAATACAATAACATGAAAGGTTAACTTGCGCTAGTTCGTAAGTTAACTTACACAATGAAAGAAGGATATATAATGACAAAAACAATTAGCTTACAAGTACCTATTACTAAAGGGGAAAGAACTATTACAGAGATAAGTTTATGCGAACCAAAAGCAAAACATTTACTTTCTCTTGACGAAGTAAACGGAGAAATTGCCAGTGTGTTTGCCTTAACGGCGGCGTTAAGCGGAGAGAGTGAAGCGCTGTTGCAAGAGCTATCTATTATAGATTTTGAAACAATTAAACAAGAATTAGATAGCTTGCTTACAGTGGAAGACGATCTATTGGGGAAGTCCAAATAACGCCGTATGCAGTTGGTGAATTCATGGCGGATATTATGTTTATTTTTAAGGGCTTTGATTATATAAGTTTAAAAAATATGAAACTAGGGAATGTAATAGGTTGGTGGAAAAGAGGAAAGGAACGTATAGAGAGTGAGGAGTAGGGTAATCAGGGGGTAAGGGGTTATTGCGGGAAGTAAGTAATAAGGGTGGGACAATTTATATAAGAGTAAGAAAATGAATAGATATGTATCAAGTAATTTGAATAGACTAAAAGAGAAAATACAGTTTTTGCAAAAGCAACAAGATAGGTTAACACAAAAAAATAAAACACAATTGAGTTTTATACAAAACAAAAAGAAACCACTTGCGATAAGCGGAGCAAGCAAACAGCAAGTACGTATATTTGACACAATGCAAAAAACGGCGAATAAAGAAAAAATCAAATATACCAATACGCTAGGAAAGCTAAAGAAAACACAAGACAACCGGCGTATAAGTAAAACAAACCGGCAAAGTGCCGTTACTAAACTCATAGGTAACGTGCAAAATAAAGAACAAAAATCATCTATTGTTTTACGTACTATGCCTTTTATAGGTATACAAACGAACCAAGAACAAAACGAAAAAGAACAACCGGAGAATCCCGTTGCTATAATCACTAAAGAGAGCCCTATTGTAACAAAGCAAAAAGCGCAAGTTATCCCTTCTTATTATATACGTAATGCCAACGTAAAAGCACGAGTTACGCAGCAAAAAGAAGGTAAAGTACAAAATACTTCTTTACATAAGATTATAAGCTTACAACCTAAGCAAGGAGAACAACGAAGTACGCGTTTTTTACAAACAAAATCTAAGCAAGCTTTGCCAACTAGAAACAAAGTTTCTTTTATAGATAACCTTGTTAGTAATCAAAAAACAAAAGCTAATAGCAAACAAAACGAAGCGTATAAACCTAGTTTGTTCGCACAAGAAAAAAGTAGTTATTTTGTAAAACAAAACGAAAGAAAAGAAAAAGATTCAATGACTATTCCACAAGAAATTATATTGAAAATAGAAACAGACGAAGGTATTAAAGCACATGTAAAACGTATTTCAGGGAAACAGGATAATATAGAAGTGCAAACAAAGCTTAATTGTGGGTATATATTTTCATAAAAGAAGAGCAGATACACAGGGAACAAAAGGAGGGATATGGAATTTAATAGCAGTGGTTTTCGCGCGTCTTACAGAGGAGTGCGGTTTCTAGTTTCAAAACATACGGAAGTAATAGGAAGAAACATACAAGTAGCTAGCTACGTTGGAAGTGAAAACTTAACTAGTATGGATTTAGGAAAGAAAGAAAAAAGATACAATATAGAAGCGTACGTTATAGGCGTTGATTATATAAAAGAGCGTGACGAGCTAAGAAAAGCATTAATGCAAAAAGGGGTTGGCATGTTAATTCATCCCTATCTAGGTGAAACAAGGGTACGAGTTGAGTCCGTTAGTTTAATAGAAAGCGCCAAAGAAGGGAGAATGTGTCGTTTTTCCATTACCTTTGTAGAAGCGGGAAAGAATAAAGATATTACTCTCTCTGGTTTCAAACAAATAGACAAGCAAGCAAACGAGGCAAGACAAGCTTCGGCTTTGCAATTTGCCAGTACTATTAAGTTATATAATCAATCAAAGCAGGTTGTTGATTCAGCGCAATCTCATATGCATGCGGCAACTGATTTTATGGAGCGAGTAGCAAATAAAGCAACAGTAGAATCAAGAAGAGTAAGCAATATAGCGAGCTCTATTGCTGATTTTAGAGGTGCGATTCATAAATTGCAACGTACGCCCTATGAAGTGGCGTCTAGTTTTTTATCGCTTCATGCGGCAATTACTTCTTTGTTTACCACAGGGCAAGATAACAGCATCACCTCTTTAGAAACGCCGTTTTCTAGTTTCCTAGACGCCGAATCGTTTCATTTTGAAACTGATCAAAATAAACCGACTGAAAATGAAAACGGAAAGGTGATTACTTTACTTTTACAACAAGCGGCCGTTATATCTTGCGGTGAAATTATGTCTAAAATGAAAGTAATGAGTAAAAATAGTGCGGAATCCATTGAAAAACAATTTAATAATTTTGCTCAAAAAGTAAACACATCTAGCGAAGTAAGTAATTTTATTAGCTTAACTGATTTTCGCTTAAGTAGCATAGAAGCGTTACGTGCCGATTCGTCCGGTTTGCATATAGAAAAAAAATCGTTAGTAACAAACTATATTCCTAGTTTAGTGTTTTCTAAATTAAAACAAACAAAAGAAGCGGATATTTTATACCTTAATACACCGCAAAACCCTTTGTTTCTTAAAGGAGAAATAATTCATGTCTGATATTATTTTAAAATGTGACGGCAAGGCTTTTGTTGGTTGGAAATATATTCACCTTGTTTGCACTATGCAAGCTATTGCCTATTCGTTTTGTGTTGAAATGGATTTGAATAAAGATAATGCACCTTATTTTAATCAAATAAAAACCCATAGTTCTATTGAATTAATAGGTATAGATAACGAAACTAAAGTAAAGCAAGTGCTTTTAACAGGCTATATTGACAAAATAAAACGTATTATTAGCCCGGAGGAATCAAGCGTTCAAATACAAGGAAGAAGCAAAACAAGGGATTTAATAGATTGTGTGATTACAAAATCATTTGCCCAAAATCAAAGCTTAACAGCAGTAGCAAAAAGTATTTGCAACGATTTTTCAATAGAGGTGACAAGTGATAATACAAGCGTATTAGAAGATAAACTGTGCTTCTCTTTGCAAACGCCTTTTTATATCTTAAATGAATTAGCAAAAAATCAAAATAAAGTTCTCTTAACCAATAATAAAGGTAATCTCTTAATACAAGATAAAGTTAGCAAAGAAGTACTTCCAACACCTTTAATAGAAGGAGAAAATATTATATTAGCCGAAATGGAAGAAAACGGAAGCAATCAGTTTTCTAGTTATAAAGTTAAAATAGAAGAACAAGCAAGCATAGAAGAACAAGATGAAAACGTACCTTGTTTTAGACCGTATGAAATCCTTTCAGCTATACAAGAAAGCAAAGAAGTAAGTAAACAAATAGCTTTATTTGAAAAACGAAAACGAGCTTACTTTAAAATAAAAGTCGTTATTCTTGGCTGGGAATATAGTCAAGGCAAGTTTTGGCAAGAAAACAAGCTTTGTGAAGTTAATTTGCCTAGTTTATTCACTAATAGCAAAACGCTATTAATTGAATCAGTTACTTTTAATTTGATTCATTTTGAGAAAACAACTGTGCTAACGTTAGTCAAACCGGAGACCTATCATGTTTGAAAAAGATTTGATTACTGCCTTAAAGAGATGCGTTTTTTCTCTTATACTTAAAGGTAAAGCCAAGAGAATAGAACAAAAAGAAGTGCAAGTCCTTGTATATGATGAAGAGGTAAGAACACTTAAAAGGTTGGATAATTCATATGGCATACAAACAAAACCAAGTTTAAGCGATAAACTAAGTGTTATTGCTTTTTTTAAGAAAGGCATAGCCTCGCAAGGCGTGAGTCTAGCCATACAAGAAGAGAAGGTGCCTGATCTTGGATTAACAGAAGGGGAAGTAGCGGTATATAATCGCGCTGGCGTTAAGGTGATATTAAAGGCAAACGGCAAGCTAGAAGTGAGTAATAAAACTGCGAGTTTAGCAGAAATCCTAGATAGCTTTATTAGTCAAGTTATGCAAATACAAACAACAGGCAGCCCAGTCAATCATGCGCTTTCTCCAACAAGTATACAAGCTTTGCTACAAATACAAATCAAATTAAAATCGTTGTTAACATAATGAAAATAGAAGAGTATAAAAATCTAACTACCTTAATTAAAATCAGTTTAGATACGGAGTTAAACACATGGTGGGCAAATAGTAAGCTAGGTAGCGATATAGTGGCTTTACTCAAAACGGGGAAGGTCAATAATACAACGTTATTAAAGTTGTATTCTAGTGCAAAAGAAGCGTTAAACTGGCTACTAGAAGACGAACTTGTTAAAGAAATGGATATTCTTATTGCACAAGATAAAGTGAATAAAAATAGAATTAATTTTAATATTAATATAGTTAAACCTGACGGGAACGACGATCGGATTAACTACGTATATAATCTAAAATAGGAAGATATATGGCTTTTAAAAGACCTACACTAGAAGAATTAAAACACAGAATAAGAGGGGATATAAATTCGCGTTTGCAAGTAGGCAAGAATCTAGAAAGATATGATTTATTGTCTATTCTAGGCGAAGTGGAAGCAGGCGGGCAACATAGTTTATACGGTGCGCTTGCCTTTCTTTCAAGACAACTATTTATTGCCACAGCAGAAGGCGCCTATTTAGATAGATTACTATCATGGCGGGGCATTGTTCGAAGTGAAGCAACCGTAGCAAGAGGCAACGTAGAACTAACCGGCGTAAGTGGTAGTGTTATTCCTGAAAATACGGCGCTTTCCGGAGAAAACAGTATTTTATATAAAACAAATACGTTAGTACTTATCGGCGCGTCCGGTAAAACTACGGTGGAAGTTGTGGCAACACAAGCAGGAGATAAAGGAAACTTACCAAGTAAATCTAGTTTACATCTAGTTGTTAGCATAGCCGGTGTGAAAGACGAGGCAATCGTATGTAAAGACGGATTACAAGGAGGAGAGGAAATAGAAAGTGATAATTCATATCGAATCAGAGCGGCAAAAGAGGTGAGTACTTCTTTATCAAGATACGGCAAAGACGGTGATTTTGCTTTTTGGGCAAAAGAAAGTAGTAACGGCATAGACAGAGCATGGGAAATACGCAATGCAGATACGTACGGGACTTTACTTATCCAAGTGGCAAGAGGCAACGTGCAAGCAACAAGCTCTTCGATTCAAGAAGCGGAAAAATATATTTTAGATAGAGCGCCTATAGGTATACGATATAAAATAGAAACGCCACAAATCCAAACAGTGGATTTAAGCCTTTCAATCCAACCGGGAAGCCAACAATATCAAGATAAAGCAAGCGATGCTATTAGGTTATATTTTCAGCAAAAGGCAACGCCAAACAAGGTACTTCAGTTAAATGAAATACAAAAGGTAGTTGAATCAGTGCCGAACGTTTTTCACGTAGAAATTCATAAACCAACGCAAGATATCCCGTTTGATTTGCAAACCTTGCCGGTTATAGGAGCGATTACATATGTTTAAAAAATTTAGTGAAATAGAATATACTGCCGCTTTATTACAGCTACTTCCTATTGGCAAGATTTGGGAACAAGAAAAACAAACGCCGCAAGGAGACGTCTATGCTATCCTACGTGCTAGAGCTGCCGAGTATAAACGTTTTGACACTATGTTAGCTAAACTTTTTGAAGAATCTATCCCGTCAAAAGCAAACTTAATGATAGACGAATGGGAAAAGGAAGCTTCTTTGCCTATGACAAAAGATCAAATTAACGTTAGAAGATACCGCGTTATAGACGCCTTAAATCAAATGCATAACGTAACGCAAGAATCAATGGCGCAAATAGCTAGCATTTTTAATTATTACGTAACCATTCAAAGAGTGAAAGGATTTAAATTAGCACAAACAGGTAAAATACGTAGTGGCGAACGAAAATATACAACAAATTATTATTACTTTTTTTTGTTTATTACAAAAACACCTAATGCAAAACCAAATATAAAATATGAACAGTTAGTACGTAGTCAAATACTAAGTTGTTTTTCAATTAAATTTATTTACGAGGCAATATGACGTTATACCCTAATGATCCGCTAGATAGTGCAAATCAAAGAGTCGTAGGTCTAGAAAATGGCAAATTTACAGACGGCGATCCAGTCAAAGGCATTGCGCCAAGTATTATTCCGGCACAGTGGCAAAATTTATTAACTGATTTACTAGAAACGGCAATTTTACAAGAAAACGGAAGCGTTAATAATACGGATATCCATCAACTAGCCAATGTTTTAACTAATATCCACAAGCTTATTCAAACAAATAAAACGAATATAGCTACTAATAAATCAAACATAACGCAAGAAACCGCTAACCTGTTAACAACGTTAAACACAAAAATAAGCCAAGCAAACCAAAATTTGACTAATGAAATGGCGAATGCGGCAACAAAAAGATCAACCTTACAAACAGATTTAACAAACCTGCTTAACCGTGCTAAAGCGGATTTAACTAGTCTTATTAACCAAGCTAGTAGCCGCGTTCCTGTTGGCACAATCTTGCAATATTACGGAAGAACGGCGCCAAGCGGTTTTTTGTTATGTGACGGTACGTCTTATTATAGATCTAGTTATAGCGAATTATCGCATTTAATATCATCAGGTAGTTCAAGTGAATTTAAAGTTCCTGATTTACGTGATAGATTTGTACAAACTAAAACGCACGATATCGGCGTCCATGAAGACGGCAAGGTACCGTATAATCATAGTACGTTCGGTGAAATGTTTACTCGCGGCACCGTTACGGGAACAGGCAATTTTTCAGTAGTTAGAAACACGCATACTTTTGATTTAAATAATTTAGGTCATGGTCAAGAATATGCTTTTAATACTTTATATTTTTCAATCGGAAGCGGAAATAAAGTATTGCCAGATAACATTGTGCTTAATGCTATTATTAAATACTAAATTATTTTTCAAGAGGAACTATGTTAGTATATCACTATGACAGAATAACAAAAGAATATAAAATAACAACGCAAGCCAACGTAGATCCCAAAATACCAAATAGGTATTTGCTCCCAGCCTGCGCAAGCTTTACTCCCATACCGGAAACAAAGGAAGGTTACGCCATTGTGTATAATGAGACAAGTAAAACATGGGAGTATATAGAAGATTATAGAGGCAAAACAATATGGCAAGATTATCAAACTTCAAAAAAAATAATGAAAATAGGGAGTCTTCCGTTCGGTTGGAGTTTAACCCAGCCGGAAGCGCCAATATATATAAGTAAAAAAGAAAAAAGTAGGCAAATATCTTTTCAGACAAATCAAATATTATATAAAGGAGTGGTTATTCATATAAACAAAGTGGCAAGGAAGTTTATAGCAACAACTAAGTTTTTACAGCACCTTTGTATGATTGAACCGATAATGAAAGAAACAGAAACAAAGCAGCTAGCGCACTATAACCCTAAAGCCGAAGTATCACCAACAACAGGAAGTTATACCTTACAAGACGACTGGTTTCAAGAATATGCTTTTTCTAGGAAAGAAGTAAGTTATATTAAAGATAAGATATATAGTTTTTGGCAAGCTTATAAAGCGGAGAAGTACCGTTGTTTACGAGCTATTGAGCTAGCGAAAAATAAGCAAGAAATAGATAACGTTACGTTTAACCAGAATTGTATAAACTAAATACTACGTAGTAGTTAGTAAAGGCAAAAAGGTTTCAAAGAAATGCGGGAAGGTTTTAGAAACGCAAGCAGGATGTTTAATACTACAACCTTTCACTTTTGCCGCAATTAAAGCAAACGACATTGCCATACGATGATCGTCATAGGTGTTAAACGAAACGGGATTATATGAATCACTGGGCGTTATAGTTAAACTACTTGGCGTTTGTTCGCAAATAGCGCCAAGTTTAGTTAACTCTGTTGCAATAGCGTCTATACGATCGCATTCTTTTAAACGCATATTTGCTATATTATAAATAGTCGTTTTGCCAGTTGCAAATAAAGCGACTGATGCCAAAGTTGGTGCAACGTCACTCATTGTGTTCATATCAATGGCAACTGATTGTAAGCGATTCGTTGGTTTGCTAACTGTAATGGTCGAGTCCGTTCTTTCTACTAAACAGCCCATTTGTTCCAATATTTTCGCAAATCCCCAATCACCTTGCGTTGAATAAGGGGAAAAGCCGTTTAAAGTAATACTTCCCCCCACAATAGCAGGTAACGCTAAAAAATAAGAAGCAGTGGAAGCGTCTGTTTCCACTGTGTATTCTTGTGCTTGGTATGCTTGATTTGCCTTAATTACTAAACTAGAAGCCGAAAGCCAAGAAACGGTTACGCCGAAATTTTTCATTAATTCTAAAGTCATATCAATATAAGTTTTAGAAACAATATTCCCTTCTAACGATATACGTATATCTTTATGAGCATAAGGCGCGCACATTAATAGAGCAGAAATATATTGCGAACTATGTTCAGCGTATAACGTAACTTGCCCGCCTTGTATTCCATTTGCCTGAATCTGTAACGGTAAAGATTCAGTTTTGTTTATATGGGTAATCTTACAACCAAGCTGTTGTAGTGCAATAGTAAGGTCCTTAATTGGACGTTGTTGCATACGATCGTTACCGGTAAGAACGTATTCTCCTTTCCCCAAATTTAAAGCGGCAGTTAAAAAACGAGACGCCGTCCCCGCATTTTCAATATACAAAGGGTGTGTGTGACTTGTAAAAGCCCCGCCTAGACCATGTATGATATGCTGATTCTCTTTTTTGATAATAGTAACGCCTAGCTTTTGTAACGCCTGTTGCATGTAATGGGTGTCATCACATACCAGCACGTTAGTAAGCTTACTTGTTCCTTTAGCAAGTGCCGCAAGTAATAAAGCACGATTACTAATACTTTTTGAAGAAGGAATAGTCAAAGTTGCCTTAACGGCGTTACTTGTAGGTATCGGTAACGGATTAGTATTCATTTACTGATCTAGATCTTTATTTTCACGTAAAATAGTAAGAATAATATCTTTAATAGCATTAATATCAGCTGCCGCATGAATACAAGAAGTTTGCTTTTGTTCTAATTCTTGTAAAACTGACGGTAGTTCTATTTTTTTACCTGTTGCTTTAAAGAAGGCATCGCCAAATTTAGACGGATGTGCCGTTGCTAAACAAATAACGTTTTGAAAATCAAATTGATCAGCTGCGCAAAGTCCGGTTGCCGTGTGGGGATCCACATTAAGCCCTTGTTCATTGTATGAAGAGATATATTGATATATTTCTTCTGTACTTGTGGCATAACTACAAAAGTCACTTTGTAACTTGTCCCGTTCTTTTTGTGTTAAAGCAAACTCGCCTGTTTTTAAATCTTCCATATGAGAAGCAACAAGCTTAGTATCTTTGTCGGCTATATCGTAAAGATAACGTTCAAAATTACTAGCAATTTGAATATCCATAGACGGCGCCGGTGTTGGCGTGCTTTCTTTTACAGTATACTTTCCTGTTTGAATAGTGCGGTGAAGTATATCGTTTGCATTAGTTGCTAGAATTAACTTCTTAATTGGCAAGCCCATTTGTTTTGCCATATAGCCGGCGTATATGTTTCCAAAATTGCCGGTTGGTACGCAAAAAGCTTCTACGTCGGTTCCTACTTTTTTTCTATATTCTCTTGCTGCATAAAAATAGTAAGGTACTTGCGCCATTAACCTTACCCAGTTAATAGAGTTAATCGCACCTAGATTATAGGTTTTCCTTAATTGCGTATCAGAAAAGATTTCTTTAACAATAGCTTGTGCATTGTCAAACGAACCTTCTATGGCAATATTAGTAATGTTATCATCTAATACGGAAGTCATTTGTAATTCTTGTATTTTAGTCACACGATTAAGTGGATGTAAAACAAAAAGATGAATGTTCTTTTTACCTCGTACTCCGTAAATAGCGGCGCTTCCAGTATCGCCAGACGTAGCACCTATTAAAGTTAGTTGTTTATTATTTTTTGCTAAAAGATATTCAAATAAATTACCAAGGAATTGAAGCGCAACGTCTTTAAAAGCAAAAGTGGGTCCGTAAAATAGATCTAATAGTTGGTGCTTACCTGCCGTTGTCAGTTGCACTACGTTGGGAATTCTAAAAGAAGAATAACTTTTTTCTATAAGTGTTTTTAGATCTTGTTTTGGAACGATTCCGTCTGCGAAAGGAAGGAATATTTCCAAGGCTAGGTCAGTATAGGATAGATCTTCTTTAGTGTCGTAAAGATGAGATAAATCAGGTAGTGAGTTTGGAATAAATAAACCACCGTCCGGAGCTAAGCCGGAAAGTGCGACGTCTTCGAAAGACGCGGAGGATATAAGCCCCCTTGTACTAGAATAAAGCATAGAAAATATTAAAAGAGTAAAAAAATTAAAAAATGCCAATTTATGGAAAGATAATTATATTTCCATAATTGTAAAATATTAGTTTGTATATAAATAAAAAAGATGAATAAAAATACAATAATCCAAAGTTTTACATTTTCTAGGATAAAAATGAATAACCATTTGTTAATAGCACCCCGTTTTGCTTCAATGCTTATGTTTTTAGCAGAGAGTATGATAAAAGCAAGAATGGGCAAGCTAATCTAGCTAAAATCAATGGGGACCCCCTATAGTATTAAGGTCAATATACCAGCAATAGGGATAAATAGCAATCCCTTATACTAGAATAAAGCATAGAAAATATTAAAAGAGTAAAGAAATTAAAAAATGCCAATTTATGGAAAGATAATTATAGTTCCATAATTGTAAAATATTAGTTTGTTTGAAAATAAAAAAGATGAATAAAAATACAATAATCCAAAGTTTTACATTTTCTAGGATAAAAATGAATAACCATTTGTTAATAGCACCCCGCTTTGCTTCAATGCTTATGTTTTTAGCAGAGAGTATGATAAAAGCAAGAATGGGCAAGCTGATCCAGCTAAAATCAATAGGGAAGCCATATAGTATTAAGGTCAATATACCAGCAATAGGGATAAACAGCAATATACAATTGAACTGATAAAAAATAGGACGTCGTGAAGCAGACACACTGGCAAAGAGAACGTTCTTTGACGTGCGGAACGTAATAAATTTAAAAGCAACGTCAATAAAAGGTAAGGTATTAAAAGCAAGTAAAAAGATGGCGCCACTCCAAAGCAACGTAGGTAGGATTGCCGTTGTATTTTGTAGTGAATTAAGTAGACGCCAAGACCGCGCTAAAAAAGGAGATAAATACCAAAGCCCGGCAGCTAAAATCGCTAAAGAAACAATCCCGCTTATAGACAAAAAGAAAACACGAAAAAAAGCACGATTCAAAAAAGGAAAAAGAATAAAAGATAATAAAAATAATAGCATTCCTATGTGAATAGCAATTCCTATAAGCATAGTGCAACTTAACGGAATAAGGAAAACGGCGTGTTTGCTACAAAGTAATTCATAGAAAAAATAGAAACCAATAATCAGCAGAAGGAAGAAAAGTGCATTAGGCGAAATAACAAGCGCGTTAAACGTAAGAAAAGGAGAGGAAACAAGTATTAAAAAACCGTTAATTGCCGTTGAGCGATCGAAAAATTTATTTAGTAAACGGTAAAACAGACAAATACTTATAATAGACGGTATAATTGATAAGCAAATTAACCTTGTAATGTAATTAGAGAAATACGTTGCTACTTGTTGCCAAAAAATAGATTGGTTCATTAAGTAGCTTTGCGCGTTGGTTGCCGAGAAAAATTGAAAAAGGCTATGTTGTATATGAAAAAAATAAAAGCTTCCCATTGCTAAAACAATAACACAAACGTACCATGTAAGTAATATAATGAAACTAGAACGAGAATATATAAAATTAGCTAGTGATTTCATATTTGATGTTTAATTAATTAGTTTTAGGAAGTTACTATACACTATATTGCATTCAAATTCAAAAACACGTCAAGCGTTTTATCTTTGAAACGACCAATAGAATCGTGGGTATTAACAATAGAAATATCTAGTTCTATACTTAAATCTATAATAGGATTGTGTTTTAGTATTTCATTATCTTTATTTTCTACAACAATAACAATTGGTTTTTCTGTTTCTTGGTACGGCAACGGCGTAACAAAGCCAAAAGAACCGTCGCTTAGCTCTACGTAGGAATTAGTTGGATACTTCCCAATAATAGAAACAAAATCAAGCCACACAACAGGATCAAATTCAATTGCCGCTAGCTTGCCAATAAATTGAATAGCACTAGCTGGATTCCATGATTTTTTATAGGAACGTTTACCAATTAAAGCTTGGTAAATATCTATAATACTTAATAGCCTTGTTTCATATAAAACCTCTTTATAATCTTTAATAAAAGGATAGCTGTTTGCTAGAGTCGGAGTGTATTTTACATGATGATAATGACTAATATTAATAGCTGTTGTTGAAAAGCTAAACTGATGAAGCAACTTAGCGCCAAGTTCGGGGTGTGTTCGTATAATCTTAGCTTCTTTACTATCCGGTGCAAATTTAACGTTACTATCTAGAATTTCCTTTGGTATTTGCGATTTGCCAAAATCATGTAAGAAACTAGCTAATAACGAGCTTTTCTTATCAGTAAAATGACTTCGTAGCCTTTTCTTTTCAACAAGACGCCAATACACGTGTTGGAAGATACTTCCCACGTCAATACAATGAGTATAGGTTTGATTACTTTGTTTTAAACTAGTAAAAGCGGACAAGGTCTCTAGGCTATTGTTTGCAATCAATTCTTCTGCTTGCTCTTCTATATCTCTGTAAGAGAATTTGTTTTCCCTTGCATTGTCCATTACTTCTTCAATTAAGTTAGACAAGGTTTCATGTTTTTGTGCTAATACGTTCGCTGACGTAATATATTTTGATACGTTGTCAACTACCTTTTTTTGCTTTTCTTTCTTTTTGTTTTCCCATTGATGAACAATACTGTCTTCTGTTTTTTTTATAAGAATAACTTCAAATTCTGTAAAATTTCTGTTTTCAAGTTCTCGAATTAAAGAAGGCGTAACATAACTTAATTTTTTTAATTCTGGCGGGAAATGATGTATTTTTTCTAAACGATCTTTAACTTTTAGTTTTTCAATGGGAATAGCAAGCATTTTTTTTTGACGCATTACAATGGCAGTTGTCTTCTTAAAATTAAGAATAAGCCATTTAATAGTAGAGACGTCAAGCGTTTTATATTGTGAAGAAAAACCGGTATAGGCAACAATTTGCATATCTGAATTAAGTTCGTCAAGCAACATGTGGAACGTTTTTTTCTTTGACTTAGGCGGTTCTTGCGGTTTATTTTGAAAGTTATTTGTTGGCATAATTAAATTCTAAAAATGATCAAGATACTTTTAAAGAGTACTTATGCGTATCGAGTCAAGAGCGTTGTTTTGCACTAAATCAAATACAATAAAGAGAATAATTTCATCTATTTTTAGCGGTTTTTCATCAAGAAATAAAGAAAAATATTTTTCATATTTTATTTTTAAGAGTTTATTTCTAAATAGACGTAAAATTTTGAAAACGTCATCAGATAATAGTTGTTGCTTATTAAGGAGCTGTAAGTAAAGAAAATGTTGTTGATGCCATGAATCTATATCCGGATCAGGCGAGTTAGATAAAGGTAGCTTTAAGAAGCTTATAGGCGTTAATTTGGTTGTTGCCGTATCGTAAATATTATGAATTAACGGCATATTAAGAATTTGATTTTTTTTAATATGCAACAGTTCTTGCGAAGATGTAATTTTATTATTTTGTACGTTTTGAACGTCTGCGGCAAGAGCTAAATCTTGAAGAGACGATCCAATATTACGAATAAAATTAATAATATGATTACCTTTTTCTTTTATGTCTCCTACGTTTTGATACAAAGTAGAAAAATAAGGATACGCATCTTTAGAAGAGAGTTGCGCTTTTTTTGATATGAGTTTAAACCAATTTAAGTTCGTTTGAAAAAAGTTTTGTATCAAGTTCGGGCTAGCTTTCGTTTTAATAAGCGGCATGCTAGTTACGGCAAAATCATATAAATAGGCTGGGAAACTATGATTTGAAACGTGACCTTCTAACTTAGCGCGATCTAAAAAAGCAGGTAAATGAAGGTTCATATATTTGTATAATTCAGCAGAAGGCAGCTTAGAACGTTGCGCCGGTACGACAACTTGCGCAATAGAAACGCGTGATGATTTTTTTATTGGTGTTTGTGTGAAAATAGAAGAAAGCGATTTTAATTCGTTTAATAAAATAGTAAAACGTTTGCTTAACGAGGCGTCTTGTGTGTTATCTATTAATTTCTCTATATTTTGTAATAACTCTTTTATGTTTAGATGATATGACGAAGGCATACCTTGCACAATTTGTGAAAAATATTCGTTACCAAAAGAGAGTTGTATAGCAGAAAAGATATAAGCTTGTAATAAAGGCGGTAACTTAAAAAGAACGGTTAGCTCTTGTTGTTGCCATTGTACTAGATTTGTGTTTTCTTTTAACCAAGTTGTGCTGATTAAAGGAAAACATTCATGAAGGGATATGAATATATTTAAAAACAAGCTAACTAAAGGCTCGGAATCTTTTGTTTTATAGAGTTGTCGTATAATTTGATTATAAAGCTGACAAGAAGAATCGTAAACGTATTTTTCCCTTTTAAAACAAAGTAATAAAGGCGGAAGAAAAAGCTTGTTTACTAAAGTAATAGTTGCATTATTTTTTGCCGTTATTAATAGCCGTTGGTAACATTGTAATAAAATAATTCTAATCGCAAAGAAAAGATAGAAACTTTCTGTGTTATCTAAAACGTACTCTGTGCTAATGGGTAAAATTTGCGTTAATATTTCTTGTAAAATAGTGTTAATAAAGCTGAAAAACGAAGTTTTATCTAGCAGCGCTTTTTCAATACTAGTATGTCTTTGATTTGCTAACTCAAGTTGCATTAACGAAAAGAAAGTAGACTTGTTATTTCGTAAGGCATTTAATTGAGAAAGCAAGCAAGAAAGCAACATTTTTCTTAAAGCCGCACGGTTTGAGTGGTTCGTACTATTATTAATGCAAGAGAAAAGGAAGAAAGGTACTGAGTGATGTAAGTACTTGATTTGCGCTCTTTTTGAAAGTGTAGCAAGCTTTTCTTTGAGTATAGGTATTTGAAAAGCAAGTATAAGCTTTTTTTGCACTTGCTCTTTAACGTTTTCTTCAAGCGAAGGAGTGAAAAAAGGAAGAGAAGACTGCCAAAGAGGCTCGACTAAACTAGAGTCGCTTAATACGTTGCTAAGAAGAGATAGAAAAGTTTCATCAAACATGAGATCTTAAAAAGGAAATTCCACAATATGAATTGGGGTAACCAATTTATTTTTATGGTTTAAATATCGTATATCGATCTTTTTATAATAAAAAGGATTATAGATAAAATATTTTAATTTTTTACTATATCCGGTGTCTTTTTCAAAAGCACGCGTATAGGTCCATTCAATTTTTTGTAATTGATGTTTTTTTGTATAAAAATAGCTAACTCGATCGCGCCCGTCTGCTTCGCGAATCTTTTTAGAATATATCCGCGTTTCTTTTACTTTTGCCGTTCCTGTTGCATTAAACTCAGTAATTGTTTTTGCAAAACCGTTTTCATTTGGGTAAAACCAAGTAAGCTTTATTCGCCTTCCTGCTCTAGAATATAAAATTTGATTATATCCAAGATGCTTATTAAGAAAATATTGTTCTTTTTTATATAAAATTTGATCTGCCGTTTGGTAATATAAAATTATTTTATATATACCTCTTTTTTTTGCTAAAAGCTGAAGAAAGAAACGTTCTTCTTTAATCCTAGTGCCAAAAGAATAATAGATAACTTGTTTATTAAAACCAAGATTAAAAGCTTCTTCCGTGTTAAACGTGTTTTCTTCTTTTACAAGATTACCTTCGCTATTATAATATAATAATTTAGTAGTAATTCCTTTAATAGGTGCTTGTACTAGGAACGTGCTCCCGCCATATTTATTATGCTTTTTATCTAATAAAAAATGATTATTACTTTTTGATAAGGCAAACAAAGGAGCGCAAGAAAAACAAAACAGGCAAAATCCAATGTAAACGGTAATAAATTTCATTACATTACATAATAAGGTAATATTTAAATTTTATATATGTTTACATAATAATACTTATTGTGTTTCTAGGCAAGTATTATTATGTATTTTTGCTTTTATTGATTCGTTAGAAAATAATTAATTAAAGTAGCAGATGATTTTTCAATATTATTTAATTCTTTCACGTTAGAAGATAAAACGGGAAGAATCTTGCTAGCTAACTCTTTACCAAGTTCAACGCCCCATTGATCAAAAGAGCAAACGTTCCAAATAATCCCTTGTGTAAATATTTTGTGTTCATATAAGGCGATAAGCGATCCTAAAGATCGCGGCGTTAATTGTTTTGCTAAAATCGCAGTAGACGGTCTATTCCCACTAAAAGTTTTATATGGGATTAAAGCGGGATCAACGCCTTTTTCTTGTAAATACGAAGCGTTACGTCCAAAGGCAAGCGCTTCTTGTTGCGCAATAAAATTAGCCCATAACATAGCGTGTTGCTCTTCTAAAGGAACGCATGGTTTTGCAAAGGCAATAAAATCGCAAGGAATCATTTTTGTGCCTTGGTGAATTAGCTGATAAAAAGCATGTTGCCCATTTGTACCCGGTTCGCCCCAAATAATAGGACCGGTTTGATAGTCTATAGCTTCGCCTTCTTGCGTAACTGATTTGCCGTTACTCTCCATATCGCCTTGTTGTAAATAAGCAGGGAAGTAAGCTAGATGTTGATCATAAGGAAGGATAGCCACGCTAGTAGCTTGGTAAAAGTTATTATACCAAACCCCAAGTAAACCAAGTAAAACAGGTAGGTTCTCTTCTAAAGGTGCGGTTTTGAAATGTTGATCCATTTCATGAAAGCCGGTTAGTAGTTCTTTAAAATTAGTTTCGCCAATGTAAAGTAAAATAGAAAGCCCAATAGCTGAAGTTAAAGAATACCTTCCACCAACCCAATTCCAAAAAGGGAAAATATTTTCTTTAGTAATACCAAAAGTACAAGCTTTTTCTATATTCGAAGAAAGCGCAACAAAATGGGAAGAGACCGCGTCGCTTCCTAGTTTTGCCGTAAGCCATGTTTTTGCAATAGCTGCGTTTGCCATTGTTTCTTGTGTTGTAAACGTTTTTGACGCAATCAAAAATAGTGTTGTTTCCGGATCGCATTCACGTAGTACCATGGTAATATGATTCGGATCTACATTAGATACAAACTTGCACTCCATGCCCTCTTGTTTATACTCTTGTAGTGCATAGGTAACCATATGCGGTCCTAGATCGGATCCGCCAATCCCTATATTAACAATAGTCGTTAATTTTTTTCCTGTTTTTCCTTTCCATTCGCCGTTATGAATGCTTTTTGTAAAACGAAATAAGCGATCTAGCACCTCGTTAATTTGAGGCATAACGTCTTTACCGTCTACGTATATCGGCGTATTAGATCGGTTACGTAATGCTACGTGTAAAACGGCTCTGTCTTCTGTTTTATTAATTTTTTCACCGGAAAACATAGCGTCCCGTTTTTCTTCTAATTTCATTTCTTTTGCTAAGGCAATTAATTTTTCTATAATAGACGAATCCCAAAGATTCCTTGAAAAATCAATATAAATGCCGGCAGCTTCTTTTGTTAGTTCGTTACTTCGTGAAGGATTAGAGAGAAAGAGTTCTTTAAGTGTTTTTGTTTGAAAAGATTCATATGCTTTTGCTAGTTCTTTCCATGTTGGAAGGCTGGTTGTTTTCATAAGATAATAAAGAATAGTGTAGAATATTTGTATATAAATTGCATTTCTTTTTTAGTATCACAATTAAAGAAAATATACAACAAATTAGTATCATTACTAATTAAGATATTAACGTAATGAAATTATACTAATTTATTTAAACAACTTGCTTGGTTATGAATTTCTTAGATATTTGCTTTTTAATATTAACTTGCGTCTGTGTGGCTAAATCTATATTTTCCAACTTTGTTGCTAACCTAATTGTTCTTTGCCTTTGGATAGCTGCTGCCGTTGCCCTAGAACATGGAGCGGATACAATGGCGCTAGTGCAAGGTGCGCCTACGTCGATTCCTTTAGATTTATTTAATTTCTTTTTCTTCCCTATTTGTGTTATTGTAATTTTTGTTATAGGATTTATATTAAATCGTATACCAAATAGTTTTCCTTCTTCTATTTTACATAAAAGTTCGTGCGTCTTTTTTGGTATAGCAAAAACAATGACTTTATGTTTTGTGGCTATTTTTTATATTGAAAAATACGTTCCTAGTTTGCAAGACGACTTACAACTTGCCTATAGCATTACGTTGTTAAACCACTTGAAAAGTTTATTTTAAAAACAATGAAAAAAGGCTTTCTTTCATTTTTGTATTATAAGGTTGCTTTTTTTGTATTTTTAGTTTTGTTTATAAGTGCAAATAGCTTTCTTTATGAAAATATAGGCTATAGTGCGCAAACTAAGCAAGCAAAAGAAAAAAGCGAACGTCAAATTAAAATGCAACAAGCAAGGGAGGTGCAGGCTTTAACAACCGTAACGGAAGAGCCGACGTTTGTTCCCACAAAAGAGAAAGAAACAAAGAAAGAGCCGGAACATAAGCTTTCTTTTGATAGCTTAAATCTAGCGGTAGACGGGCAATATGCAACGCCAATGGCACCGGTAAAACAATATAATACGTTTTATTTGCAATACCTAGACGGCGACGTTGGGAATCAAGTGCGTAGTGAATTGTTAAAGCTTTTACGAAACGAATACAAGTTAAACGTAGTAGAAGTGCTCCCTGCTTCTCTTGAGAAAGTTGCCGTTATTCGCCTACATGTGCAAGATTTTTCTATTTGGGAAACAAAAGAAAAAATCAAAATTAATTTAATGCACGTTAAAGATAAAGAAAGATGGCCAAGCTTTATTATAAGACGTAACGTTTTAATTCGTTTTCAAATTGAAATATATAATGCAAAAGAAAGAACCTTAGATAGCCGTACGACCTATATTAGACCGTTTCAACAAGTATACGTACAAAGGACGCAAGAAACAAAGATTGTTTCTAAGAAAAACGAGTTGTTAAGGTTAAGTTTGTTACTTATGAAAAATATGATTACATCTGAGTTATTTCATATTTCAACAAAGAAGAATTATTCTTATGCGCCTGTAAGTTTCTTTGCTACAGACAGACGGTTAAACAGGGCTATGAGTTTGTTAAACAGCGGGTTTGCATCAGAAGCCGTATGGCTTTGGCAATTGATTTTATACACGCCGTTACAAGGAGAAGATTCGGAAGATTACTTAAAAGCAAAGCGAGACGCGTTTTATAATCTAGGTATTTATTTAAGTAAAAAGAATCAGTGGAAAGTTGCAATTTATATGTTTGCTCAAGCAAATAGGCTAGATCCGCAAGTAGTTTATGCCGATCTATGGGGGCAAGCTACGTATCAATGGCTATACCAACAAAAACTAGCTCAAGTATTAGCGCAAGAACAAGCGGCTAAAGAGAAGGGAACCACGAAAAAAGAAACAAAATCAACGACTACTAGCAAAGTTATAGCAAAACCTAAACGAAAATATAAAGCGATTGTGCCTAAACTATTGCCTATTCCAGATAATGTGTTATTATTAGAAAGTCTTCCGTCCTTGTTATTACAACCTAAGAAACTTTGGACAACAGAAGACACGATTTTAAAAAGTGATTTTGATACGTACGTACCTGATTTACTTAAAACGGCAAAACCAAAAGAAAAAGTGGATTTTGGCGTAGACAATACAAAGACAATAGACACATTACAAAAATAAAAAAGAACAACACACTTTTAACATTTGTTTGATATATAAATTTTAAAACTATGAGGATAGTAATGCGAAACGCGATTAAACGACTTACCATATGTCTTCTTTTATTATCTGTTTTTACTTTGCCTTTGCAAGCTAGCGTTACGGCAAGCGGACAAGCGGAAATTTTTTCAAATAACGTGGAGCTTGCAAAAAAACAAGCTTTGAATAATGCGTTAAGGGCGGCAGTAGAGCAAAGGGTCGGCTTGCTTTTAGACAGTGAAACTATAGTGAAAAACTGGACTGTTTTAAGAGACAAGGTCTATACTAGTTCCCGCGGTATGGTGGAATCATACGATATTATAAAAGATGAAAGAAAAGGCAACGTTTGGTTCGTTACAATTAAAGCGGAAATAGCGAATAAGAGCTTACAAAGTAAATTACAGGCTTTGTTGATATTGCATAAAAAAATGGGAAATAAACGATACGTTTTATTTTACCTTCCCAGAGCGGATTCGGCGCTAGCACCAACAAGCGACGCCGTAACAGAAAGTCAATCTGTGATTGCAGACAAGCTGAACGAAGCCGGCTTTCGTTTGTTTGATTCAAAAGCATTACAAAACGTATACGGTGAAAATCAAGTTGCGTCGACACAGCAAAGTGCAAAAAAGAAACTTTTACAACTTGCAAAAGAAAACAGAACGGATATTGTCGTTGTTTTTGAAATAAGACCTTTATCGCGTTCTCGTCTTGGATCTAGTATAGCGGTGACTCGCGTATTAGTTCGATCTACAGTGTATAATGTAGCAACGGCGCGCCAAATTGCCACAACGTCAGTTATACAAAAGCAGCTTTCTAATGCGCGCGAAGGGAGTCTTGACTTAAAACATGCTCGCCTTTTAGCAGCTAAAAGAGCAGCTGAGAAAACGGGGATACAGTTAATTGATCGTATACAAAAATATTACGTTTCACTTGACGATACAGGTCAATCTTATTTAATTCGTTTATATAATTTTAACGATGATCAAGAAGATAAACTCCTTGTTGTTCTTGGTGGTTTAAGCGGTGTTAAGAGCTTATCAGAGTTACAACGTAAACCAAACTTTATAGAAATTGAATATTTTAGCAAGCTTGATGCGTCTACGTTAGGAAGGAAGTTACGTGTTGCCGCTAAGCAACAGGGACTCGCGTTAAAAACAAGGAAAGCAGTAGGCAATCGGTTATCCTTTTCTAACCTGCATAATCCCTAGACTTATAAGAATAAAGTCGGTTTTTTGTTGTAAACTTAAGCCGGCTTTTGTAAGGTAATAAAACAAGGCTTTGCTTTGTCCGTTTGTTTAGCTATAACGGGAATATTTTCTATATCACAAGAAGCAATAACATTTTCAATTACTTCGCCGGAATCGAGTTCAATTTGAATCGTTTCGCCCGGTTGGATTTCATGTAGGGCTAGCTTTACTTTTACAAAACTCATAGGGCAAGGTATGCCTGTTAAATCTTTTGTTTTAGTTGGTTGGTTCATTGTTTACCGTAAAATAACGTTTAGCTACAAATGCAATTTTCTTGTTTTTGTAAAGCTAGTTTATGTATTTGAAAAGAAAGTATATCAATAGATAATAAGCGATTTGTTAATAGATCGCCTTTTGTAAGAAGGTATTTCAATGCTTCTGTTGCTTGTATAGTGCCGATAATACCGGCAATAGGAGAAAATACGCCGGCTTGGGAACAAGTTGGCAAACTCGCTAGGTTAGTTGTTTCCGGAAATACACAGCGGTAACAAGCCGTCTTTTTAGGTATAATCGTCATAACTTGCCCGTGCGCTTGTAAAACCCCGGCATGAGACAAAGGCTTATTTAAAGCAACGCAAATATCATTGAGTAAAAACTTGGTCTCTGCTTTGTCTGTACAATCAAGAATAAAATCGTATTCTTGTAAGATATCTTTATTTTCTTGCGTAATAAATTGGTTAACCGTCTCTATTTGTGTATGTTCGTTTAGTTCGTTTAACCTTTGTTTAGCCGTGTTTATTTTTGATTTGCCACAACTCGCCGTAGAATATAAAATTTGCCTTTGTAGGTTAGACAAGGCAATCGTATCTTGATCTATTAAACCAAGTTTCCCAACACCGCAGGCCGTTAAATATAAAGCCGCTGGATTGCCTAAAGCCCCAAGCCCAACAATGGCAACGCTTTTTGTTGCTAATGTTTCTTGATCGGCTATATCCCAAAATGGTAATACTAGTTGTCTAGAATATCTTTCTAGAAGTGAATCGTTCCATTCCATTTGTAATACGTACGTTTATTAATGAAAAAAATATATTTTTATATAAGGTAGCTTGAAAAGATATGTATTTTATATCATACTTAATATTTAAAAGCTATTTATTATTTTATAAACTACATGAAACAGATTAATTTATATATAGGTAAAGAATTCTTATTTGTTTTCTTACTTTGTTTTGTTAGTATCTTTGCTATTTTTTATATTTCTATATTATTAAATAGCACTACTCTATTAGCAGAGCAAAACGGTATCAAGTTGTTTTTGTCAACTATGTTTGATTTTTTACCGTTAACAATAGAATTTATTTTTCCGCTTGTTGCTTTAATTAGCACTATGTTTTTTCTGTTTTTAATGTCAAATCATTCGGAAATAACGGCAATGCTAAGTATAGGCATGAGTCGTATGCAAATCTTGAAGCCGGTTTTGTTTGTCCTTTTTTTGTTATCTATTTTATTTTATATAAACCAAAGCTATTTTGCGCCTTTAGTGAGTAGTGAAGAAAACTTTTTAGGTAATACGGAACTAGACTATTCTTATTGGTCTTTTCATGACAATCAAATTTATTATTTTAGGCAAGGTAGCGGTTTGATTCTAACGTTAGACGAAAACGGAAGTATAACGCAACAAACAACCTT
This sequence comes from SAR324 cluster bacterium, assembly GCA_002995645.1. GTDB lineage: Bacteria > SAR324 > SAR324 > XYD2-FULL-50-16 > HCM1 > HCM1. Next base: position 57,464 of record PUHO01000007.1, read on the forward strand.
TCCTTTCTTATATGAACAGAATAAGCAATGGATAGCGCCAAAGCAAAGGGTAATGAAGTTTTATAAAACAAAAAACGGAACGCAGAAAGTCAAAAGGTACGTAAAGAAAGGAGTTGTTTTTAAGCAAAAAGAGTATCCCTTTTTATTTACTGAAACGTTTCGCTCATTAAAGCATAATTCGTTTGAATTTTTATGGAGGAAATGGAAAAAAACGCCGGCTTATATAACGAAGACACGCGATCAAATCAGGTTTGCGGCGTATAGTAAAATAACGTCTACATTAAACGTTATATTGCTACCTTTGTTAATTGTGCCTTTTAGTTTTTGTGCTAATCGAAGAACAGCGAATCACATTAAATCTAAAATGGTGATTGCCTTTTGTTTGAGTTTGTTTTTAATATCTATTAATACTATTTTTGTTAATGCCTTTCGCAACGGTTTATTAAGCCCACTTGTTGCCGTGTTAATCCCTAGTTCGATTATTCTAGGTACGATTATGCTAGCATGGCTTTTTATTAGAAACTAAGAGGCTATTCGTTGTCTTTGATTAAACGTAAAGTAGGATGGCTTTCTTTGCTTTGTTGGTTTTTAAGGTAGGCTGCCATATCTTCTTCTGAAATTTCTTCAGGAAAAAAAGAAACGATAATTTCTTGGTTTTCTTTAAGTTGGCTTGTGTCGTCAAGATGTATTTTCCCATCTGCATAATGACCGGTTAGTTTCATGTGATCCTTATTAAGTTGTGTTTATTGATTAAGCATGATAAAAACAATATTATTTTATAAGCTATCTTTTTTAAAGTCAAAGTTTTATTTGCAATATTCAAAGCATAAACATAAATTACAGTGTTTATTTATTTATTTTGTATTATTTTATTGACAATAGCTAGATTATTATTTTATTATTTGAGATATATTTATATTTATATCTCTATTTAGTTAGTTAAGTTTATGGCAAAGCATTATTTTTCAACAGGTCCGCAACATATTCACCCTGAAGAACATGGCGCTATTGGATCGCGTAATTCTGATTTACGTAAAGATAGAAACGAATATATTGAATCACAGTTGTTAGTTGATGAAGCAGTTAACAAAATGATGCACTACCTAGACGTAAAACTCCCTCCTGAAGTTTTAGAAAAACTTTGTGTTTCCGGAAATTTGAAAGAAGTACTTTATAATTATTTTAATCAAGGCTTCCAAAATATGTATAATCGTTACATTGTAACGGCGGAAGACGAAATGATTAAAAAAGTGTCTAGCTTAATAACGGCAGAAGAAAAAATTGGTGCCGAACATGCGGACTCCCGTAAAATAACAGACATTATAGACTCTATTTCTGGTAAAGAAACAACAACGCAAAGTTTAGATAAAACAACCGGCAATATACACGTACAAGTGCAAAAACATCTTGATAAAGGCGTTAAAAAGCTAGAAAGAGAGATGATCCAAACTTTATACGGACAAGTTGGGATTAGCGCTTTTGCAAAAGATGATAAAGCTTATACTGTTGTTAAATGTAAGGTTGGCGACGATCCGGTTAAAACAGATTGGGTTAATAACGTAGATCTTGTTATTAATATTAAAGAATCGGATTTATTAACGCCTTTGTATCATTATCAAGTAACGACAGGACTGATTTTCAAAGACTTACTTAGCACGCGCGTTATGGTTAAGTTAGACGAGATTATTGACGCGCAAAATTTTGCACTAAAAAAAGATAAGAAACAAGTTTTAACAGAAACAGAAGAAATTGCTGAAAAATTAAAGCATTTAGATCAGTATGTTAGCTTTGACGAATATGACGAACAAGCTCCGCAATACGAAATGTTTTCTAAGAACTTACTAGAGACTTTAGAAACGATTACTGCCGAAATTCCAGTTGGCGAAAAAGATGCGCTTAGTGTTCGAGAAAATATCCAAAAGGTAATGGAACATGAACATATGCGTTCTAAAGGTTTTGATCAAGCAGTGAATGCGTTGACTTATTACCTTGACACAACCGGTTTTGGATATCAAAATATTGTCAATTTTAAAAATGCAAGACGTACTGTTATACAAGAATACAAAGAAACCGATCCTAGACTTTTACCTGATGAACATTATACTATTGAATTGACTTACTATGATGCAAAACAAATAGAAAAACAAAGAAAAGCTTATAGTAAACAATACAACGTATTCACTAAAGAAGTGGATAAAGTATATAATATTATTAATTCTATTATTGAATCTAGAACGGAAAAACGCAACGTTCCTTTACAATACGAAGAATTAGCACAGCGCGTTTTATCTACAACAAAGCAAGAGACTGAAGTTTCTTGGTTTGAACGTGTTTTACAAAAACCAACAGAAAAGACCGTTTCATTAGATATGCAAGAAACGCCAAATATAAAAAAAGATATTTGGAAAGATATTATTCCCGTTGATGAAAGTGACGTAAATCAAACGTTCCAAGCTAAACGTAGTTTTATTGATAAGAAAATAGAGTTTATTTATCAACAGGTGAGTAATTTTTATCAACTTCAAAATCCAAAGGAACGAAAAATTATTGATGAGCGATTAACTTTTTTACAAGAGAAAATACAAAGCTTTAATCGTTTATATAATCCGTTTCAAATTCAACCCGGTCTTGTTGTTGTTGTTCACTTATCAACAATAAAGCAAAAAGGTGTTAGTATGGATGGATTAAGTTACGTTATGCGTAAATTTATTGAAGCAATTACAACCGGCTTTCAAGACATGGCTGTTGTAGAACATAAAAATAAAAAGGAACAACGAGCTTAAGGCGCGTATTATAATTGATTTCAAAGGAAATATATGAAAAAATTAGTATTATTATGTATGATTGTATTTAGTTTTGCTGCTACACAAAACGCAATGGCTCTTGTTCGGGCTGCGGTTAGTGTTCCCCTTGCGGTTACAGTAGATTCAAAAACGTTAAAGAAAGACGGTTTTCCTCTTGGTGCTAGTTTGCAACTACAAATTCCTTTTTCGATGATTGGTGTCGGTTTTGACTGGTTTGCTCCTAAAGTGATTAGTAAAGACATAGAAGCAATGCAACAGAAATCAACAGTAGGTAGTGACGGTCTTGTTGCAAGTGGGACCTTGTCTATTAAATCATTAAATCTGTTTTTTGCTCCCCCTGTTCCGTTTGTAGACGTTTTAGTTGGTGGTGGTGTTAGTTTTGTTTCTATTTCCAAAATTGGTATAGATCTAAGCGGACTTAAAAACGCAGAATTAGATCCGACAGTAGTTGGCTTTACTGATACTAATTATAAACCTGCTATTGGTTGGAATGCGGGTGTTAATATTGGGATTCCTATTGTGGCGTTGGTTCATGGTGTTCTTGGATATCGCTATGTGTCTGCTAAGGTAAAACCTTTGCATAGTGTATTATTACCTGAGGTAAATGTAAAAAGTAGTGTGATCACTGCCGGGCTATCTGTTGGCTTCTAAGTAGTAGACAGTAATCTAATTAATCTATTTGCTTTATTATAATAAGGTAATATAAACTATACTTCGCTTTGAAGATAAGTTATTAATAAGCGTATATCTTGTATATGATATACGTTTATTACTTTCCCCAGCATTTCCCTAACTCTTTTCATTACTATTATACTGTTTTCTTATAGAAAGAACAGGCGCTGTACAATAGTAAGCTGATTCAAAAGTTAACCTATTTTCTTTACCTAATTGATTTGTACAAGGAGAGCGTCTAGGTGGCTTGTAATAGCTAGAGGGTAACTAGTTAAGGGGTGAATATAAATCACGCTTTATTGTGAAGATAAGCTACTAATAAAAGCATATCTTATTATGGTATACGTTTATTACTTTTCCCTGCATTTTCCTAGCAAGGTGATTCAAAAGTTAACCTATTCCCTTACCTAATTGATTCATAAAGGAGAGCGTCCAGGTGGCTTGTAAGAGCTAGAGGGTAACCTAGTAAGTTGATTCAAAAATTAACCTATTCCCTTACCTAATTGATTTGTACAAGGAGAGCGTCTAGGCGGCTTGTAAGATCTAGAGGCAACCTAGTTAAGGGGTGAATATAAATCACGCTTTATTTTGAAGATAAGCTACTAATAAAAGCATATCTTGTATATGATATACGTTTATTACTTCCCCTGCCTTTCCCTAACTCTTTTCATTACTATTATACTGTTTCATGATAGAAATAACAGGTGCTGTACAATAGTAAGCTGATTCAAAAGTTAACTATTCCAAGTCAACCTATTCCCTTGCCTAATTGATTCGTAAAGGAGAGCGTCCAGACGGCTTATAATAGCTAGAGGGTAACCTAGTAAGGTGATTCAAAAATTAACTATTCCAAGTTTAACCTATTCCCTTGCCTAATTGATTTGTACAAGGAGAGCGTCTAGGTGGCTTGTAAGAGCTAGAGGGTAACTAGTTAAGGGGTGAATATAAATCACGCTTTATTTTGAAGATAAGCTACTAATAAAGGCATATCTTGTATATGGTATACGTTTATTACTTTCCTCTGCATTTCCCTAGTAAGTTGATTCAAAAATTAACCTATTCCCTTGCCTAATTGATTCGTACAAGGAGAGCGTCTAGGTGGCTTGTAAGATCTAGAGGGTAACCTAGTAAGCTGTTCAAAAATTAATTATTCCAAGTTTAACCTATTCCCTTACTAATTGATTCATAAAGGAGAGCGTCAGGCGGCTTATAAGATCTAGGAGGTAACTAGTTAAGGGGTGAGTATAAATCACGCTTTATTTTGAAGATAAGCTACTAATAAAAGCATATCTTGTTATGATATACGTTTATTACTTCCCCAGCATTTCCCTAGTAAGTTGATTCAAAAGTTAACTATTCCAAGTCAACCTATTCCCTTGCCTAATTGATTTGTACAAGGAGAGCGTCCAGACGGCTTGTAAGATCTAGAGGGTAACCTATTAAGGGGGGAATATAAATCACGCTTTATTGTGAAGATAAGCTACTAATAAAAGCATATCTTGTATATGATATACGTTTATTACTTCCCCTGCATTTCCCTAACTCTTTTCATCGTTATCCTGTTTGTCTGCAAACTTAAAGCCGTCACCAAATAGATTTTTCTTTTTAACTGCAGGAATAATAGGGTATATGCGCGTATGTAAAACAGTAAGACTGGACGAAGAAGGCGGACTTGTAAAAATAATATCAACTTGCTGTTCAAAGTTTCTGTATTTCGCTTGGAAACTGAGTTTAAATATAGTTGATGAATCCGTTCCTAGTTGGATTCGACTTTTTTCTAAGTCTTGTTTTTGAATTTCTGCAAGAAGCTCTTGGAATCGTTCGTCACTACTATATTCAGGAGAATTTACTTCTTGTACGCCTATGTGCGGTGGTTTTATTGCAAAGCCAACGGAAAAAGTTTGCTCAGTTTGTTCATTATTAAACAAAACGCTAACGTCACCGTCAAGACTTTGACTAAAATGAGGGTAGTTTGCCATTACTTCTTGTATGGAGCTAGTTTCAGTAGAATAACTTTGTAAGAAACGTTTCGTACTATCCGGATTAAGACTAGCAAAATTAGGATATATTTTGAAATCATTTATAGTTCCGTTTAGTCTAAAATTTTGATATACCTCTGATCTAGATAAAGGAATGCCACAAAGTGCTAATACAAAACGAAATTCATCAAGTGAATCAAAGGCAGCGCCTTTTTTTTGTATAGACGGTAGTTGCGTTAAATATTGTTTACAATCAAAAATAATATTCTCATCTGCTAATTGCCATGTTCCTACTTGGTTATATATATCTTCCGGTTTCGTGTCTATATCTTTATCTTGTATTAAAAAATTAAGTCTATCAATAAAAGCATCTCGTAAAGGTGAGGTCCCCTCATCAACTGGCTTAATTCCATTGATTGGTATATGATCGTTAATGGTTGTGATAGATATATTTGTAATTTTATCCGGCTTAATAGCATTCTCAGGTAGTGCTTGATTTAGCATTAAAGTAAGAAGCTCCGGTTGTTTGCTTAGAATATAATTTAAGTAATACATAGAGTATTTGGGCTTAGTATATTCTTCATTTGTTTCTAGTTGCGCGCCTTCTATAAGTGCTTTAAACAAAGGCGCCCTATTTTTTATTAAAGTCAATAAAATACGACTAACGCCGTCAATAGCTATATGAAAATAGAATCGATCATACTTACTTATCATTAATCGCATATTACGATTACGCTTTGTTATGCTTCCCGTTACGGTAGCAGTTAAAAGAATAATCATCATCATTGTGATTAATAAGGCAATCCCTTTATTTTTCTTCATTAGTTGTCGTCGTTGTTGTATTGGTTGAACTTGTCGTATTGGTTGTTGTATTAGTTGTTGCCGTATTAGTTGGACTCGCCGTATTAGCTGTATTTTTGTTTATAGCACTCTGTGTAGTGCAAGATTGGTTTATAGTAACAGTAAATTTTTCTGTAAGAATCTGAAATTGATCCTTTTTATGAGTATAAGGTATTTTTTCGTATAATGTAATAATAAGAAAAGCAGGAAAATCTGCTTTTGTTGTGTCCCACGTATCTTCCGGTATAGGATTGCCATTACTATCGCTTGCTGCGTCGGGATCTCTTGAAACGGCTTGTACTCGAAGTCCAACAATATGATTTGAAATGGGCGTCTCTTCTGTATAATCATTTTTGCTAAGTAAGTCGTCAACAATAGCTTGTTGCTTTATTGGTAAATAAAACGATTCTTTACGAAATAGCTTGACTTGATTATCTACTATATCTTGCTTAAGGTAATAAATAATTTGCGATATAAGAGGATTCATTGTTGAATGGCGATATATCCGCGTATTTCCTTTTGTGAAAATAGCTAACACGTCTTGGTGGACTGATTCTTTTTCTTGCGAGAAAATATGAATGTTAGCCGGTGTTTGTTCGTTTTCTACGGGAATAAAAGAATGTTGCCATTGTGGTAAACAGGTAATATGTGTTAGGTCGTCTCGAATAAGATGTTGCACAACTTGAATATCTTGTGAAACTTGAATGCGTTTATCTAGTGCCTTTTGTGTGGTTTGTACTTGGATATACGAACTTAATAACAAAGACATAATAAAAGCAAACAAGGTCATTGTTAAAAGAATTTCTAGAAGAGTAAATCCAGCTTGTGTTTGTTTCATTGGAAACTTATTTTACTAAAGATTGTTTTACACATGTGTCTTTGATTTCAGGGCAAACAGTAAGGAAGTTTGTTACTTCACAAGCAGTCCCTATAAAGTCTTCTTCCGTTTTGCCCGGATAGTAAAGAAGTTTGGAAAGCGTTTTTTTTGTTTTAGAGTCAATTAAAGTAAGCGTATAATTATACATTGTCATAACTTCCATTTCGCCAAGCATAATTGGCGTAAACGAACTTGCAAGGGACCATGAAAAATTATTAACTGCCGTTTTATCAGTAGAAAGCACGCCAGATAAATTACAATTAGTTAACTGATCATGATTTCTTTCAATACAGGCTAAACGTTCCGTAAAAGAACACTCAAGAAAATCATTGCGATTTAATTTACTTGTAAAAGAAAGGCTAGTTATTTGTACTTGAAAAAATAAAGTTAAAACAACGCTAAGAATCAAAAATGCAACAAGAACTTCAAGAAGAGTAAAGCCTTGCTTTACGCTATCATTTGTAATAGAAGAAGAAATGCGTTTCATTTTTATTGTGTTTTTAGTTTTGAGACAAGAACGTGACCAAGCCAATTGTCAACGTGAATAGTAATAGTTTTTTTTTGTTGTGATAATGTAAGATTAAACAAATCAATAATGCCAATATCATCAATTTGAATATCATAGGTTACTTCTGTAAAAGCAGTGCCTTTATCAAATAAATGGGTCCCTGTTGTTTGTGATACGTTTGTATAACTGATTTGCTTAAAGAAAACTCCTTTTGGAAAGGTATAGGTATGTAACGATTCAACAGTATCCAAGTTTTTAACGTTCGCAAAAACAACTTCAGGCGTTCCTGCATATAATCGTATTTCTTTTCGTTCAGGAAAAATACGAAAGAAAAACTGTTTACCTTGTTCTAAAGCAATATCTCTTTGTCCTTGTATTTTTAATTGAATGTCTAAAGCCGCCGTTTCTAAAGCCGTTTTTTTTGTAATACGAAAAGCAGGTAAGCTAATAGAAAAGATTAAAGCAACAATAAAAAGGACAACTGTAATTTCAAGCAAACTCATACCACTAGTACAAGGAAAAGTGGTATTCAAACTAGGTTGGTTTGCTTGTGATTTAGAACGTAGCTTAAACAAGGTAAAACATAGGAAGTATAGTGATTACCTAGCGCTATTTTTAAAGATAATATCCTTTTTAACGCCAGTACCTCCTTCTTTATGATCCGATCCTAAAGACGTAATGGTATAAGCAGAAGCATCGTCAGATAATTCGTATTGATATGGATGAGCCCAAGGATCAAGAGGAACGGTTTTAGCTTTTAAGTAAGGACCGTTCCAAGTTGGAAAATCTTCACGCGGTTTTTCAATTAAGGCTTTGAGTCCTTCGTCAGAAGTAGGGTAAGACTGATTGTCAAGGTAATAAAAATCTAAAGCGCTAGCAATGTTTTTCATTTCAATAGACGCTTTTTTTTGATTAGCTTCATCAACGCGACTAAACAAATTTTGCCCAACAATAGCGGCAAGAGACGCCATGATTATGATTACAATCATAATTTCAAGAAAAGTAAAACCGGATTTAGTGGCTTTTATAGAATGGTTAATTTTTAGTTTATATTGCATAATAGTTCTTATAAAGGAATTTATTTATAGATACAAAGAAAATATAGTATACTTTTTGCATTCCCTGATTGATGAATTATATAAACGCCGGCAAGATGCCTAACAGTATTTATATAATCAAGAATAAGGTAAACAGTTTATATTTATATCTGTTCTTTTCTTCATATAATAATTAAGTTATGCAATACAAGTCAAGAGTAGATTTACATTAGTTTTGATTCCACGTTAGTTTAAAGAGCATTTTATTTTATGCACACTAGAAAAAGTATAAAGATCTTACTTATCATAACGCTATTTTTCTGTTGTTTCACGCTATTCAAAACAGAGAAAGTATATGCGCAGTCCAATGACGATTCGCAAAGGTTGACTGAAAAGGAGCGACAGTATATTGAAGATAATGATAACTCTTTGTGGAAAGACGATAATTTTGTAGATCCCGGTTTTGCAAAGCCAGAGGAAGATGACGGGAGTGACATAAACCAAGATGATAATGATAAATACCTAGATCCGGACGAGGTGAATCGCATGCAGGATTACCAATATAAGCAGGATCTAGAAATGAATCTTTCTAAAAACAAACTGGAGCAAGTAGGGCTTGGGTTACCGGCGAATGTGTTATATGGTGTTGGTATTGGTTTGATTATAGGCGGCTGGCTCGCTCTTTGGGCTGGAGAGAATGCAAGGGAAGATTTTCGCTATCTTGGGACTGGCGTTGTTCTAGGGGCAACAATGGGATTTTTAGTAGGAACTAAGCCACTATATCAAAAGAAGAGTAAAGCCCCGCCGGCAGTGAGTAAAAACGAATCGATATGGGATAACTTTGGAATAGGGATTTCCCCGCAAGATAAAAGGGATTCGTACAGTGTGGCAATGAGTTGGAAGAGTAAATTTTAATTTTATATAGTTATGAAAAAGAAAGTAAAATTCAATCTTGACAATAGTTTACATAGGCATCTGCTTGTTGAGTTTGAAGAAACAGGCGGATATATAGAAGAAATGAACGACGCGAGTGTGGACATTTTATCTCAATATACTCGTGATTTCCCTGAGTTTTCGCGGAGTATGGCGAGTGCTATAAAGCAAATCATAGAGCCTATAAAAAAAATAGATCTAGCCAAAGCAACCGCCGAAGTAACAACCTATTTTTCCATTAGTGAGCACGGAGAGTTGATATTAGCTAATAATCTGAGTGCACACAATATTAAAATCAATTTAACATGGCAAAACGAAGCAAAGCCTTAATTGGCGCCGTTTTGCAGCATAATTAAAGCCTTTTTGTCATGTTTATTTTGTCATGTTTTTGCAATAGAGCACAAAAAGTGTCTTGTATTTTTCTTTTATCTACTTGTTTTTACTAGTGATTAAAGCCTTTTTGTCATGTTTATTTTGTCATGTTTTTGCAATAGAGCACAAAAAGTGACCTGTATTTTTCTTTTATCTAGCTGTTTTTACTAGTGATTAAAGCCTTTTTGTTTTGTCATGTTTTTGCAATAGAGCACAAAAAGTGTCCTGTATTTTTCTTTTATCTACTTGTTTTTACTAGTGATTAAATCCTTTTGTCCTGTTTTTTTGTCATGCTTTCTAGGGAGGACAAAAAGTTATATCAAGTAGTAAAAATAAGGAATTGACATTTTTTAATAAAAACGTTAAGATTAAGTTAGAGTGAAAACACCGCAACAACCAGTTATAAAATCACAGTCTTTGCCAGCAAAAACAAGGAATTAAAAAACCAAGCAGAGCTTAAAAGAATATCATTATTAAGTTAAATCATAGTGTTAGTAAGCGAAAACGAAAGACTATCTATATAGGTAGTCTTTTTTTTAAATAAAGATATTGAATAAAAGAAAGCAACATGATAATATAACGTGTTACAATTATTAATTTTATGTAAGAGGACATAATGAGGAAACATATAAAATGGAAAATATTGCTAGTAGGTATCTTGTTACTGCTAGTAGGTTGCGGCGGCGGAGATAATAGCAGTAGTAGCGATTCATCGTCAAAGGACAATAGCAAGACCACAACGCAAGACCCGCATAAGAAAACTGATAGCAATAGCGATAGCAAAGCAGGTGATACGGATACGCAAGGCAATACAGATAGCAAAAGCGATTCTAGCAAAGCAGGCGATACGGACACGCAGACAACCGGAACGCATAGCAACACGCAAACAACCGGAACGCACACTAACACGCAAACAACCGCAAAGCAACAGCCTATTAAAGCAACAAAGCTTACTCCAGCAACAGAATTTGCAGGGTACGTTGTGAAAGGTTTATTTGAAGCGAAGCAAGATGCTTGTACTGTCCAAGGACAAAATTTCAGTAACGGCAAGCTAGTTTCTACAGAGAGTAAGAAAGCAGACATTAACGACGACGGGCGCATTGTTTTAGTGAATGGCGTGCCGAGTGGTGATTATTATTTTATTACTTGTACAAGTCATTATCAAAATGAATTAACAGGGGCAATTAGTGCAGACGAGATTGCATTAACCGGATTCTTTAATAAAGAAGTGGGCATACATAATATTAATGTGTTTACAGATATGATTGCCGAACCGGTGCGAACTGAGCTAGCAAAAGAACTAGCCGCCAA
>PUHO01000007.1:68827-79622 GCA_002995645.1 SAR324 cluster bacterium
AAATCTTTACTAAAATCAATAAGCTAGCTGGTAAAGCTATCACTGATTTATACCTCACGAAAAAAACAAAATACGACGTGACAGACGTCAGCGATCTTGATTCATTAGATCCCCACAATGCCGGTGACATTGCTCTTTTAGTAGCGAACCTAGAAATCCTCCAATATAAAAGTCTTATAATTAAAAACGGCAAATTTATCGATAAAGTAATCGTTACATTTGCAACAACTGGCGGCAAACTAACTGCAACCGCCGATGATACTCACAATATATATACGCAGATATTACCGCAACAGGCGGAAATACCTATTATAAACTTGGTGAGCAAGGCAGGTCTTTCATTTAACGTTAATGCTGCTAATGGTATAGAGATAAACCCCGCGTTAGGATCGGGAAGTGGTGGATCTGGCTCTATACCTTTTATGCCTTCTCCTTTTCCTGATCTTACTTCAAAAATAGTGCTTACAAATCAAGCGGGCGAACAGTTACATTATAAAATAGTTGACGATATAATTATTATCCCACTAGGAACAAAAGAGGTATATATTCAAATGCATCCCATAGGCGGAGCTAATAGAGTAGTATTTTACAAGTCTATAAATATCACTACAGACCCTTGGAGCAAGCTTGTTGGTAATTCAGGTGATCCTAGCAGGAAGCTTGAAGCAAGCCATTACAAAGGTCGCAGCACGCCGATAGTTATTAGGGTAATAGAAGGAGACACAGTACTATCGACTGGTACAGTGGTACAGTTGCTCGATACGGGGGCAAGTTTCTCACGTCAGCAACATCAAACTATAAAGTTTAGAGGTAGCTTTAATATTGCCTTTGCAGAAAACCAAAAACCATAGAAAAGAAAAACGATTTAACAAGAAAAGACTATCTATATAGGTAGTCTTTTTTTTTGCATTTAAGATATTGAATAAGCTTAGATAGCAACTTTCCCTCCCTATATTACCTATAAAACGTTTATTTTAAAACGTTGTTAAAAAAATAAATCCTATCTCTAACTATAGTCATTGGCAACGGTGACGGTCTTTCTTTACGCTATATTATGATCAATTGCAAATACAGTACGTATACTTTGCAAATAAAGTAATTGTTTGTATTTCATACTAGTATTATAGTTAAATAAAATGATTTGCAAACATTGTTTTATTATCAAAACTAAAAAGAAATAACTTGCTAATTTAAGATACGTCTTGCCGCAGATTTGTTATAACTTTACAAGCACAAAATAGATTTTTATACAATATATAATTTCAAAATATAGTTATATAAAAATAATAATTGCTTTTGTTACACCTTCTTTTTTTCACATGATAATACAAAATTGTTAGTAATAAAAAACGCTTTATAAATATAAAATGAGGAGGATTTAAAATGAATTGGTTACAAAAAAGAATTTTTACCCCTAGAAAAATAACGTTACCTGTTGCTCTATCTTATGGCGTGTCCGACTTATTAGGCGGTAGCGTAACAAATATTTTTTCCATATGGTTATTGTTTTTCTATACAACCTATGGCGGTATTACTGTGGGGCAAGCCGGTATTGTGTTGGGCATTGCAAAAATTGTGGACGCAATACAAAGTCCTATTATGGGCGCGATTACAGATAATTTTCATAAAACTAAATTAGGGCAAAAATATGGACGAAGGCACTTTTTTATGTTTACGTCTATCCCGTTAGTTTTCACGTTTGTGTTAATATGGCTTCCTCATATGAACGTTTTTTATTATGCCGTTACCTACATATTATATGAAATGACAACGACAATATACGGGATTGCCTTTGAATCGTTGCCTACAGAAATGACGACTGATTTTGAAGCAAGAACAAAATTATCAACTGCTCGTATGTGGTCTTCTTCTATTGGCGCCTTTCTTGCCACTTTCCTACCAAGCGTTTTAATTGCTTACTTTGGTAAAGAAAATACAACGACCTTTGTTATTAACGCCTTTATTTTTGCTTGTATTTTTGCTACGTTAATGTTAGTCACTACACTTAACACATGGGAGAAAAAACCGGAAGAAATTCTTAAATTAAATGAAAACGCTAGGGTTTCATTACGTACCGTTTTAACATCATTTTGGGAAGTCTTACAAATCAGAGCTTTTAGAAAACACTTAGCTATATACTTACTTTCGTTTACTGGTAAAGACTTGTTTAATACTGTCTTTGTTTACTTTTGCGTTTTTTGTTTAGGTATTAGCTCGGCGCAAGCAGGGGCTTTCTTTTCTTTATCCATTGTTGGCTTAGGCGTAACGATTATTGCCGGTTTCATTATGGCTAAAAAAGGACCGCGTATTTTGTTCTTATTCGCTCATTTAACTGTGATTGCTTGTGTTGCCGCATTATGTATTATATACGCAATCAAACCGCCTTTTATTATTACTATCATGTTTGTAGTTGCCTTTTTCTATCAAACGGCGCGGGTTGTGCTAGAATTTACACCTTGGAACGTTTTTCCTTTTGTTCCGGACGTTGATTTAATTGCTACAAAACAAATAAGAACAGGAATCTTCGGCGCGATTGTAACGTTTTGCAGGAAGTTAACTAATGCTCTTGCCGTTTTGATTACCGGCGTTGTTTTAAGTCATGGCGGTTTTGTTAAAGGACATGTGGAAACGCAGTCTATACAAGCGCAACACACCATTTTATATATCTTAATATTTGGTACAGGTGGTTTGGTCTTCTGTGCTTTATTAGTGGCTTTAACCTTTAGATTAGACAAAAGAACGCATAAAATTATCCATAATGAAATACATAGGTTGTCAAACGGTGGTTCATTAGACGATGTTACGCCGGAAACAAAAGAAGTTGTTGAAGATTTAACCGGTTTTGATTATAAAGATATTTGGGGACATAAAAATAAAGTCTAAAAGATATAATATTAATTTAACAAAATAGAAAAATGAAAGAACAATACAAAAATAAAGTAACGCAAGCCTTAATAAACGATATTCAAAAGGAAGCAAAAAAGTTTCTAGACACCGGTCTTGTTGCGCCTATTAAAGTTATAGAATACTATAAATCGTTAAAGGGTTTAAGAGCTACGTTTGAAAAAGATTATTTCACAAGAAGACGAGAACTACACGTTCTTGCGATTAGTTTATATTTAGGTTTACATAACCAAGAGCAAACTATAGAACTCTTAGAGCAAACGATTTGGGAGATTTGTAATGAATTTGCGTGGGGGCTTCCGGCGCATTTACAATCTGTAAACGGTACTGTGTATACGCAAGAAAATAAAACGTTAATTGACTTGTTTGCTTCCGAAACAGGGCAATCTTTAGCGGAAATTATGTCAATTCTAGGCGAGCACTTATCGCCGTTAATTAAAAGCAGAATTACTGACGAAATTGAAACGCGTATTTTTCAATCTTTTTTAAGTAAAGAGTGGGAATGGGAGCATAGACATGATAATTGGAGCGCTGTTATTGGCGGATCTATTGGCATGGCGGCTTTAGATTTATTAGAAAAAAACACAGACAAGCAAAAGCAAATCTTAAAAAAACTAGAACTTGCTTTTGATAGTTACCTAAACGGTTTTGCTGAAGACGGCGCTTGCTTTGAAGGTGCCGGCTATTGGGCGTATGGTTTTGGTTATTACATATATTTTGCAGAAAAATACCGCGCTGTATTACATGATGATACGTACTTAACTAAACCTAAAGCCCAAGTGATCGCGAACTTTCCTTATAACGCCCTCATTTCAAATAAGCAATTTGTTCCCTATTCTGATTCGCCTAATCCAACTATGCCAACAGGATTATTGAACTTTTGTAGTGATTACTTTAAAACAGACGTGCCGGCATATGGGCAAGCTTCTGATTTTCACTTTAGCCATTGTTACAGATGGGCAAATATGTATAGAAACGTAATATGGACTAAAGAAGCAAAGCAAATGAAGCCTACAAATAGCCATTTCTTTAAAAATGTAGCATGGTTAGTGATTAGAAATGAAGAAACTAATTTTTCATTTAGTGCGGTTGCCGGTGAAAATAATTCGCATCATAATCATAATGATATTGGTAATTTTATTATTGGCAATGGTCAAGAGTTGATTTTAACAGATCTAGGCGCCGGGAAGTATGATAAAGCTTATTTCTTGCCAATCAAGCGCTATGAATCTTTAAATACAAGATCTTTAGGGCATTCTGTTGCGTTCATTAATAATAGGGAACAAGTAAACGTGGAAAAACCGGAATATTATCATATGCATAGTGATCATGATTATACGGAATTTTTTGCCAAACATAACCCTAATGCAAACCATAAAGCAGAAAACGTATTATATACAAAAGACGGCGTAAAACATGTATTTACAATGGATTTAGCAAACGCCTATCCAACAGAAGCTAAAATCAAAAGCTATGCACGTACTTTCAATATAGACGAAAGTAAACGCGTTATGTACGTTGTGGAAAAAATCAGCTTTGAAAGCGAAGAGCAAAGCGACGTATCGCAAGGATTTGTTAGCTTTATAAAACCGGAAATTACAAATAATTGTATAACATGGAGCCAAGGCAACACTAAGCTACAACTAGATTTTGATAGTTCTTGCGACGAAGCAACGTACGTTGCAAAAGAAGCCGATACGCACCTCAAAGGAAAAACAACCGTTTTCATTACAAGGTTACATAATAAAAACAAAGCTGCTTTATATGAGCGTAAGTATATGTTTTCACTTGTAAATCAATAAGTATATAGTTTTGCAATTAATAACAAAAGAGAAGATATGAAAAAGAACGTAATAATATTTTTTACAGATCAACAAAGATTTGACACACTAGGCGTGCACAATAACCCAATGGGATTAACGCCTAATCTTGATCGAGTAGCACAAGAAAACACACATTGTTTTAATGCCTTTACACCGCAACCGGTATGCCTTCCGGCAAGGTCAGTTTTGCAAACAGGGAAGTTTGCTTCGCAAATAAATTGTAATACAAACGAAGATACTTTGCCAACAGACGAAAAGACCTTAGCTCATTACTTTAACGAAGCGGGATACGAAACCGGATATATTGGCAAATGGCATTTAAACGCAACGGATAATAAGGTTTTTACAAGACCGCAAGGGGGGTATAAACATTGGTTAGCAGCTAATATTCTAGAATTTGTTTCTGATGACTATAATGCTATTTTGTATAATGAAACAGGCGAAGAAGTGAAATTGCCAGGCTATAGAGTGGACGCCATAGCCGATGCTAGTATTCGGTATATTGAAAAAAATAAAGATAAACCCTTCTTTTTAATGACGTCTTTACTAGAACCGCATTTTCAAAATCATAGAGACGACTACCCGGCACCAACAGGATATGAAGAAAGATACCTAGATGCGTTTACTCCGCCTGATTTAAAGGCATTAGGCGGATCGGCAGCACGCCAATTGCCGGGATATTACGGCATGGTGAAACGTATAGACGAAGCGTACGGCAGAGTGCTAGACGCACTAAAAAGCCTAGATCTCTTAGAAAATACAATTGTTGTTTTTACAAGCGATCACGGTTGCCATTTTAAGACGCGAAACGATGAGTATAAACGCAGTTGCCACGATGCGTCAATTCGTATTCCTATGGTCTTCGCAGGTGGTGAGTTTACGCAAGGTGGAAGATTGCAAGAATTAGTTAGTTTAGTTGATATTCCGCCAACCTTGTTGCAGGCGTGCGGGCTAGCCGTGCCGGATTATATGGAAGGCAATTCAATTATTCCACTTCTTAGCAGAGATAACAAGGACTTCCCGGACGATGTGTATGCTGAAATTAGCGAGTCCCAAACAGGGCGCGTTATACGAACCCACCGTTGGAAATACAGCATGCGACTAACAGACAAAGCAAACGTATACCAAGAAGAATTCTTATACGATTTGAAGGCAGATAAATATGAGTTAAATAATCTCATAGGATTACAGAGCCATAGCAAAGTAACTGAAAGAATGCGAGAACGCTTAATAAAGCGTATGACAAAGATCGGGCAACCAACGCCCGTTATATTGGAAGCACAACAACGAGAAGCCGGTCAAAAGGTAGTTTTTGCAAAGGAGATTTCTAGTTAAATTAAAGCAGGGCAAAAAGCGTCCCCCCATTCCCTGTTAATTAGCTGTTTTACTAGTGATTAAGGGAATTTATATTGTTTTTTGTCCTGTTTTTTTGCTATGGAGAACAAAAAGCGTCGTCTTGGCAAAAGAGCTTTCTAGTTAAGAACGCATGTAGCCGCCACAAAAACGAAGCCATTATATAGCCTGCTATATAATGGTTTTTTACAGGTAGTAACCAAGCCTTGTATTGGTTCTATACGTATTTTTATGTAGGTTACGGCAAGGCAAATCGCCGTTAATTTGACTTATATAACAAGCTGTTACCCTGTTGCCATCTTGCTTGACGTATGATATGGTTACAATGAAATTATTATTAGTTATTTAATTAAAGGTTTTATGTCAAATCAAGAAGATACTAAAAAGCGAGCAGAAGCAGAGAAGCTGTTCGATGAAGCAGTGGAGCATAGAGATGCGAGAGAATACACTAAAGCAATTGAAAAATTGAAGCAAGCGTTAGTAATATTAGAAGGAATAGAGGATAATATTAATATAGGTCGGACTTATAATAATTTGGGGGCTCTTTATCAAGATCAAAAGAAATATGAAGAAGCAGAAGAAGCGTACAAAAAGGCAAGAGACAAAGGAGTTATAGAAGCTTATAATAATTTGGGCAATGTCTATAAAGATCAAAAGAAATATGAAGAAGCAGAAGAAGCGTATAACGATGCAATAAAAAATAAAGATTTCAAAGCTTATAATAATTTGGGGGCTCTTTATCAAGATCAAAAGAAATATGAAGAAGCAGAAGAAGCGTACAAAAAGGCAAGAGACAAAGGAGTTATAGAAGCTTATAATAATTTGGGGACTCTTTATCAAGATCAAAAGAAATATGAAGAAGCAGAAGAAGCGTATAACGATGCAATAAAAAATAAGGATTTCAAGGCTTATTATAATTTGGGGCTTCTTTATCAAGAGCAAAAGGAATATGACGAAGCAGAAGAAGCGTATAACGATGCAATAAAAAATAAGGATTTCGAGGCTTATTATAATTTAGGGGTTCTTTATGCAGAGCAAAAGGAATATGGCAAAGCAGAAGAAGCGTACAAAAAGGCAAGAGACAAAGGATTTAAACAAGCTTATTATAATTTAGGGGTTCTTTATGCAGAGCAAAAGGAATACGGCAAAGCAGAAGAAGCGTACAAAAAGGCAAGAGACAAAGGATTTAAACAAGCTTATAATAATTTGGGGCTTCTTTATCAAGAGCAAAAGAAATATGACGAAGCAGAAGAAGCGTACAAAAAGGCAATAGAAAATAAGGATTTTAAGGCTTATGGTAATTTGGGAAATCTTTATGCAGAGCAAAAGAAATATGATGAAGCAGAAGAAGCGTATAAAAAGGCAAGAGACAAAGGATTTAAACAAGCTTATAATAATTTGGGATTTCTGTATGAAATGCAAGAGAAATATGACGAAGCAGAAGGAGCGTACAAAGCAGCAGCAGAAAAAGGAGCTATAGAAGCCTATAATAATTTAGGGATTCTTTATGCAGAGCAAAAGAAATATGACGAAGCAGAAGAAGTGTACAAAAGAGCAATAAAAAAAGGAGTTATAGAAGCTTATTATGCTTTGGGCACCGTACAGATTGCGCTAAAAAAATATGAAGAAGCTATTACAAACTATAAAAAATATATAGGCGAATTAGATAAAGAAATTCCCCAAGAAAAAGAGGATATAGAAATACAAAAAGCGTTGTTCTCACAAAAAGAAGACCTATTAAATACGATTAAAGATGTAGAAGAGATAGAAAAGAATAAAGATACTATTAACATTAAATTAATAAATCATATTGATGATTTTATAGATGCAGTTTCTAAAATTGAAAGTAATAAAACATTATTTAGAGGTATGAACCGTGCTAGTTGGGAATTAGAGGCTAATTTATTTAGAGGCAATGAGGCGAAGAACTATAAAAAATTACGTGGAAAATATGATAATATAAAAGCTAATTTTGAGATTGAAGCGCCAAGTTATGATACACATACGCCTTTTAATGCTTATGATGAAGTAGATTATATTAGCTTAATCCAACATCATGGCGGTAAAACGCCTTTATTAGACTGGACAGAAGATATTACTATAGCCTTGTTTTTTGCTCTTTATCAAGGAGAAAATAAAGACGTAACAAACGAGGGGATCCCTGTTGTTGTGGCTTTAGATTATAGCGAAATGCATGATGGAAAGATGTATTCATTAACAGAAATTAACAAGGCTTTAGAAGAGGATAAAGAGCCCTTACCTAAAGATGAAATAATGATATTCAAACCAAAACGAATACATACAAGAGCAAACGTACAATCATCAGTGTTTACTTATCATCGTAATGCTGATGTTTTACAATCAGAGGAAAACAAGGGACGGTTGACTTATTATATAATTAATCCTCTTGTTATAGACGAGTTACGTACTTACTTAGATCATACAGGGAGAAGCGAAGAAAAGATATACCCTGATTTAGAACATTTATTAAAAAAACTTAATTGCGGGAATAATACAAGTTATAGTTCTCATCAGCCTAACACAAATGATAGTCCTTATCTGCCTAGTATAAAAGATATATGGAAACAAAATATCGATACTAAAAAAATAAAAGGCTAAAATAAATCTATTTACTTGTACTCTTTGCTTTAATATAGTAACGTAATTATATTTTCATATTATAATGAGTTTAAGTAATAACAGGTAAAATATGATTAGTTTGCATGATATTGGCGCGTTCTATGGCGAGAAAGTTTTATTTCAAAACGTTTCTTTACAGTTTACTCCTAAT
Organism: SAR324 cluster bacterium; assembly: GCA_002995645.1. Lineage (GTDB taxonomy): Bacteria > SAR324 > SAR324 > XYD2-FULL-50-16 > HCM1 > HCM1. Next base: position 77,699 of record PUHO01000007.1, read on the forward strand.
AATAAATACGGCTTGCTTGGCGCGAACGGTGCGGGGAAGTCTACTTTACTTCGCTATATTAACGGCGAAGCAAAACCCATTGAAGGTATAGTTAACGTCCCTTCCGACGTTCGTATAGGCTCGCTTAAGCAAGATCAATTTTTATATCAAAACGAAAAAGCGATTAACGTTGTTTTGCAAGGTCGCGAAAATCTGTGGCAAGTCCTTAAAGAAAAAGAAACCTTACTTGCCAAAAAAGACCTCTCACCAGATGAAGGAATGCGTCTTGGTGAACTAGAAATGTTATTACAAGACTATGACGGTTACCAAGCCGAAACCAAAGCCGAGCAAGTGTTGCTTGGGCTTGGGATTGATAAGCCGGACGCCTTAATTGAAACCTTTTCTAGTGGCTACCGTTTACGTATCTTACTTGCGCAATGTCTCTTTAGCGAACCGGATTGCCTTTTGCTAGACGAACCGACTAACCACTTGGATATTAATTCGATTGTGTGGCTTGAAAACTACTTGGCTTCTTATAGCGGGACCTTGTTGCTGATTTCTCATGATCATGACTTTATTAAAAATATTTGTAATTATATTGTTGATATAGATTACCAAGAAGCAAGGTTGTATAAAGGTAATTACTTAGAGTTCTTAAAAGCCAAAGAAGAAAACGTCCGCATGCAAGAGGCGCAAATCCAACAACAAGAAAAAAAGAAAGAACAACTAGAAGATTTTGTAACGCGGTTTAAGGCAAAAGCAAGCAAAGCAAGGCAGGCGAATAGCAAGCTTAAGCAAATAGAGCGTATGGACGAAATCGTTATAAAACAAACGTCAAGACATGGCGGCAACTTCCAATTCCAACCAACCCAACCAACTGGGAAAGTGGTTTTAACTGTGGAAAACCTAGCTAAAAGTTACGGAGAGAAAAAGGTTTTAGAAGATATTTCCTTTACTATAGACAGAGGGGAAAAGCTCTTTATTATAGGACCCAACGGGATTGGTAAATCAACGCTATTAAAAGTAGTAATGGGCTTAGAGAAGGGCGACGCCGGAAGCTATGAATGGGGGCATAACGTTGAAATTGGCTATAGTGCGCAAGATCATGCTACGCAAATCCCAATGAATACAACGGCGTATGAATGGTTATATCAATTTAAACCGTCTGCTAGCATCTCGGAAATCAGAGGCTTACTTGGAAGGCTGCTTTTCAAAGGTGACGACGTACATAAAAAAACGTCTGCTCTAAGCGGCGGCGAGCTTGTTATGTTAACTTATAGTCGTTTTATCCTTGAAAAACCAAATTGCCTTTTACTAGATGAGCCGACCAACCACCTTGACTTAGAAAAGATTGACGGCTTGCAAGAATCACTAGCTAAATATGAAGGGACAGTTGTTTGCGTTAGCCATAACCGGCATTTTATTCACAACTTAGCAACTGCGATTCTAGAAATTACGCCGAGCGGCATTGTGTATTACAAAGGAACCTATCAAGAATACCTTACTAAATATGGTAAAGATTACTTGCAAACGTCATTGCAACAGGTAACAAAAGAAAGAGCCGGCAACACCGCAAAAAAGCAAACGCCGAAAATAGATTTTAAGCAAAAGAAGCAATATGAGTCAAAAATCCGGCAAAAAGAAAAACAGATTAGTCAGTTAGAAAAGAAATTACAAGCCATAGACAAAGCGCTTAGCAACACTGATTTATATGTAAATGGCGAGCATGAAAAGGTGCAAGAATTAAGTCAGCAACAAAAAGAAGTAAAAGAGCAACTAGACAAGGTAACGAAAGAATGGCTGGAAGTGCAAACAGAGTACGAGCAATTAATATAGGATAGTAACAAAGCGCTTAGCAACACTAAAACAAAAAGAAGTAAAAGAGCAGCTAGACAAGGTAACAAAAGAATGGCTGGAAGTGCAAACAGAGTTCGAGCAATTAATA
>PUHO01000008.1 GCA_002995645.1 SAR324 cluster bacterium
ACACTTTTTGTTTTGTAAGCAAATTACAGTTGATTTTGTACGGTGTTTTTTTGAATTAAATCGCAAATAAATTCAAATGGCTAGCAAAATAATAGAGTCAAAAAACAGGACACTTTTTGTTTTGTAAGCAAATTACAGTTGATTTTGTACGGTGTTTTTTTGAATTAAATCACAAGCAATTTCAAATAGCTAGCAAAAACAATAGAGTCAAAAAACAGGACACTTTTTGTCTTGTAAGCAAATTACAGTTGATTTTGTACGGTGTTTTTTTGAATTAAATCACAAGTAATTTCAAGCAGCTAGCAAAACAATAGAGTCAAAAAACAGGACACTTTTGTTTTGTAAGCAAATTACAGTTGATTTTGCTTTGAAAAGAAAAAAGTACATCGTATGTTATACCCAGAGCCGGGGTCGAACCGGCACGCCCAATGGACACAAAATTTTAAGTCTTGTGCGTCTACCAATTCCGCCATCTGGGCATACGAAGTATATTGCTAGTGATAGCAAATAGCGAGGCGTGAATCGGAGTCGAACCGATCTAGAAGGTTTTGCAGACCTCTGCCTAACCGCTTGGCTATCACGCCTTGGAGCGAGAAACGGGGTTCGAACCCGCGACCTTAACCTTGGCAAGGTTACGCTCTACCAGCTGAGCTATTCCCGCGCTCTTTATAGAATAATATGCAAAAAAATATAGTTTGTCAATAATTTTTTTATATATTTTCTTTTTTATTCAGGAAAGAAAATCTTTGGTTTCTTCTCATTTGTTTTATATATCAACAGCATATGTCCTACTTGTTGCACCACGTGACAAGCTAATAAACTCGGCAGTTCTTGTGCTATTTCTTTGGCGTCTTTTGGTGCATTAGGCAATACTTTGACTTTAATTAATTCATGTGCTAGCAAAGCTTGTTCTAATTCGGTTTTACTTGTTTCTGTGAATCCTTGTTTTCCAATATGGAACACAGGTTTAAGGCTGTGCCCTAGTTTACGAAGGTAGTTTTTTTGTTTATTATTTAAATTCATATTTGTTTGTATTTGATAGTTAATATAATCACCTGTGCTTTGTTCTAATCATTACATATCAGGGTCTATGTTTTGCTTTCGTAGTGCTGCTTTATGCTTGTTTTGTGCGAAAAAACAGACTACTATACTGATGAGATAAAGCAAGGTTAACGGAATTCCCATAAGTAGCATAGTAAAAGGATCTGGCGGGGTTAAAACCGCACTGGCAACGGCTATAATTAAAAGAGCAAATCGTAGGTTACGAAGCATAGTTTGCGGTGTTAGTAAGCCCATACGTGCTAAGATAAATACAAAAACAGGTAGTTCAAAAATAAAACCAAATGCTAAGAATAGATGTGTGACAAAGCTTAGATAATTGCCAATAGAAAGGGACGGCATAATCTTGCCAGGTTGGGATAAACTAAGGAAAAAATCAAATCCAAAAGGAAAAACAATAGTATACCCAAAAATGGCACCGCTAATAAAAAATAAATAGGTTGAAGGAACAAAAATCCAAAATAATTTTTTTTCTTTAAAATATAAAGCCGGCGCAATAAAAAGCCATATTTCAATAAGAAGATAAGGCAACGAAAAAAACAAACCGGCAAAAATAGCCACTTTCATTTGAGCAAAGAAAAGTTCGGCTAAACCAAGATATACCATAGGGCTGCCGGTGTTATTAGCTTGTTTTAGCGTGCAAACACAATTTAAACGATCTACTGCTTGTTTTTCTTTGTTTTGTATGGCTATTGTTTCTTGTCTAACCCGATCTGGCGCTTTATGTTGAAAGAAAGTATAAAAATCATTAAACGTTGTTTTTACTTTGTTTAACGTTGTTTTTGCGATTGTTTTAGTTTTCGCAAGCCAATCTTGTTTTACAGGCGGCGTCTTTTGTTTTGCCGGTTTTGCTAACGAATCCGCTATAGGTTTGTTTGTTTGGCGGTTTGTTTTTTGCGGGGCACTACAGTTGCAAGTATAGGCATTCGTTCCGTTAAGAAGCTTAGTTTCTTGCTGTTGTTGGTTGGTTTTTAAAGTAGCCTGTTGTTGCGTATATTTTTGTAATGGCTTTTCTACCGGCTTTCGTATAAAATCAAGTAGTTCTTTACGATAGGCATAGGTTACTGCCGTGCAAAGAAGAAATACAACGCAAAACCGTAGAATATGAATACGTAACTCTTCAAGGTGTTCAATAAGAGTAAGTGTTTTTTCTGCCATAAGTTGAGTAAAAATATTTAAATTAAGATTATCATATGAAATTATACAAAGAACCAAAAAGTTTTCTACTTGTTTTAGCAATTGCAATAGGAATTATTGTACTAAGCCTATATAGTGTTTGGAGTCCTGTTGTCGTAACGTATAAAGGAAAACAAGCTCTTCCAATATATGCCGCGCCGAAAATTACTTCTGTTATAGTAGGAACTATTCCGGAGGGTCGTCAAGTCAAGATCTATAAAATAAATAAGAAATGGATGACTATTATATGGAAAAATCAGAAAGCTTATATTGTAAACACAAAGCAACTACAATAAAAACAAGGCGTTATTAATGTTAGTCATGCCGTTTTCTAACTTGACTTATAGTTAGCATTTAACGTATGGTGACATAAGAACTAAATGTCAATTTATATTTTTTGATCTCATGAGTCTACTCAGAGAAGTCCTCTCTCTTTATTGGACAAGAAAAGATTTTTTTCTTCACTTGTTCGTCCAACATTTACAACTCTCTTTTTTTGCTGTTTCTGTTGCTGCTTTGATTGGTGTTATAATAGCTGTTTTAATGTGTAAAAATCAAACGTTAAACAAAGTTTTAACTCCGATTATTAATATTTTATATACCATTCCTTCTATTGCTGTGTTTGGTCTACTTATTCCCCTAATGGGAATCGGTTTTTTTAATGCATGGACAACTTTAGTGATTTATGGCGTGTTGCCAGTAACAAGAAATACGTTAACAGGCTTGCAAAACGTGCAAAAAACAACAATGGAAGCGGCCATGCTTGATGGTTGCGGTCCTATGCGAATATTATTTTTAATAGAAATTCCTTTGTCTATGCCCTATATTTTATCTAGCCTACGAACTATGACGGTAATGGTGATTGCTCTTGCCGGTATTGCGGCTTTCATTGGTGCCGGCGGGCTTGGCGTTGCTGTGTGGCGTGGTATTACAATGAATTACACTGCTATGATTGTAGCCGGAAGCATTTTAATTGCTTTTTTAGCTGTGATTGTAGATCTTTGTTTTGTATACGTTCAAAAATTTTTTCATATATAAGCTATTTTAATTTATAGTCTTATTCTTACTTACGTGCTATCCCTTTTTATTTATGCGCTTTATAAAACTTACTCTATTATCTATACTATTACTTTCTGTTTTATTTGTATCAGGCTGTACTAAGAATAACGCTATTGTCATTGCTTCTAAACCGGACGTAGAGCCGTATATATTAGCTAATATGCTTAAATTCATTATAGAAAAGAATACAGATTATGAAGTTAAATTAAAACTAGGCATAGGCGGCGGAAGCGCTAATATTCAAAAGGCTATATTACGTGGAGATGTAGATTTATATCCTGAATACGTTGCTACGGCAGTCTTATTTATTTTACATAATGATAAAATCCCGCAAGAAGAAATGTATGACTTTGCAAAGAAAGAATATAAAAAGCGATTTAACTTAGCATGGCGAGGAAAATACGGTTTTGATAATTCTTTTTCTTTAGCCGTAACGGACGACGTTTATAAACAAGGGATTCGTACCTACTCTGATCTAGCAAAGCATAGTGGTAAATTAGTGTTTGGATCAGAATATGATTTTTTTGAAAGACCTGATGGATTGCAAGGATTAACGCAAGTTTATAATTTTAAGTTTAAAGACCACAAAGGGATAGAAATGGGCTTGAAGTACCAAGCGTTAGCAACAAAGAAAGTTGACGTTATTAATAGCTTTACTACAGATGCAGAATTGAAGTTAAATAAATATCACGTACTCCAAGATGACAAACATTTTTTTAGACGTTATGATGCGGCAACTGTAGTAAGAATGGAGACTTTAAAAAAATATCCCAAGTTAGCAGGCGTATTAGATAAAATGAACGGATTAATTTCTAATAAAGATATGCAAGACATGAATTATAAAGTCAAGATTTTGCATAAATCATCAGAACAAGTGGCAAAAGAATTTTTACAAAGTAAGAAACTGTTATAATACCGGTGTTAGTTATAGAGGCTATCCCAGTTTTTCCAAACAGCTTCATAGCCTTTTAACGCTAGCATAGAAGCAATTTCTTGCGGCGTTCGTTCATCAGAAATAGCAAACTGCTCTAAAGAAGCCGGTGCAACAACGTATCCTCCGGGATTAGTTTTTGATCCGGCACTAAAAGAAGTAATCCCTAAAGAACAAACGTGATCGCGAAAATAAGGCGATTCCCTTGTAGATAAAGAAAGTTCTAGCGTTGCGTTAAATAGACGATACGCACAAATTAAGTGTAATAAGTTAGCGTCACTAAGAATAACGTGCGGTTTAAATCCCCCGGCTGCTTCGCGAATACGTGGAAAAGAAATAGAAAAGCTAGTTTGCCAGTATTTTTGTTCTAGATAATAAAGATGTAATCCGGTAAACCAAGAATCGACTCGCCAATCGTCTAAGCCAAGTAAACAAGCAAGCCCAATGCGGTTTATTTTTGCTTTGCCTAGTCTATCCGGCGTTTCTATGCGATACGTATAATCCGCTTTCTTTCCTTGTATATGAAATTTACTATAATTAGGTCCATACGTTTCTTGGTATATATATACTCCGTAAACGCCCGCCTCTTTTAAGGCTATATATTCTTCTGTAGTCAGTGGTTGCACTTCTAAAGATATATTAGAAAATAAAGGACGTAACATAGAAACCGCTTCTTGTAAGTAAGCCAAGCCTACTTTATTCTTAGACTCGCCGGTTACCAGCAGAATATGATTAAATCCTAGTTTTTTAATATACTTAGCTTCTTGCAATATTTCTTCTTGTGTTAAAATGCGCCTTGTGATTTTATTCTCTCTACTAAATCCGCAGTAGGTACAAGAATTAGAACAGACATTAGAAAGGTACAAAGGAATATACATTTGTATTGTTTTGCCAAAGTGCTTTTGTGTGCTCTGTTGGCTTAATCTTGCCATTGTTTCAAGTTGTGGTTCTGCTGCCGGTGAGAGTAAAGCAAGAAAATCTAACGGTGTTTTTCTTGTTGTTTTTTGTAATACACGAGTAACGTCGGCACTTGTTTGTTTGCTTATAGCTTCTTGAATTTCTTCCCAAATAAATTGCTCTTTATAGCTAGCAAAAGAATCAAAAGAACGAGGGTTAGGCAATGAAGGTAGCATTATTTTATGATGTATGAAGGAAGTTAGTTAACGGGCTAGAAGCTTGCGCTGTAATCGTAGAAACTGATTCGGTTTTAGAAAGAAAAGCCAACCTTCCCGCTTGGACTGCGTAATCAAACGCTTTTGCCATAGCAATAGGATCTTTTGCAATAGCAATAGCCGTGTTTACTAAAACGGCATCAGCGCCTATTTCCATTGCTTCAGCGGCATGAGACGGCAAGCCGAGACCGGCGTCAATAACTACGGGGATATTAGATTCGGCAATAATAATTTCTAACATGCTCTTTGTTGTTAAGCCTTGATTCGATCCAATAGGTGCGCCTAACGGCATAACGGCGCTAGCTCCGTTGTCTTCTAGTTGCTTACAAACAACCGGATCAGCCTGTATATAAGGTAATATGTGAAATCCCTTTTTAGCTAATATTTCAGTTGCTACTAGCGTTTCATAATTATCTGGTAAAAGATATCGTTGATCTGGATGAATTTCTAGTTTTACCATATTAGTTTCTAGTGCTTCCCTACCTAATTCAGCGGCAAGAACGGCTTCTTTTGCATTTTTCGCCCCTGACGTATTAGGAAGTAGCCCTATGTCCATTTTTTTAAGAGTTTGGTAAATATCGTCTTGATTAGCTTGTAAGTCAATACGACGCATAGCAAGGGTAACAAGTTGCGTTTTGGATTCTATAACGGCTTGTTGCATTACTTGTTGACTAGGAAACTTGCCAGTGCCTAGAAATAAACGAGATTCAAAAGTCGTATTAGCAATTTGAAGGGAGTCTTTCATAAAATTATGATATCAAAAAATTAAGTTAAGCTACAGTTCGTTTGTATAATATGCTTCCATGAGAGAAGTACGTTGTCTGCTTGCCATAAAGCACCTAAGAAAGCAGCGCCATAAAAGCCAAGTTGCTTTAATTGGTGCAGATTTTGTGCATCACACCCGCCAAGAGCAACTACGTTTTTATGTATTTTACAAGCTTGCTGTAATGTTGTTGCATCAAAAGCCGATTTAGCTTGTTTTGAAATGCAATTAAAAATAGGGCTTAAAAAAACACAATCCCATTGTTGCGTTTTATCGTTAAGCGTATCTATACTGTGCGCAGCATGACTTAAACGAAGAGACGGGCTTGCTTGTTTATACTCTTTTACTTGTGCCTGTATAGACTGTGACAGCTTTGCTTTTTCGCTAAGATGAATACCGCCAATAGGCAAGGTTTCATATACTTGATACGTTTGATGAACAAGGCACCGCTTTTGTGTTGATATAGGCAAATCTTTGATATAACTGTGTATTTCTTGATGCGATGCGTTTGGTTTACGTACGTGTATCCACAGGGAAGGATATAAGGCTACAAGCTCTGTTAATAAAGCTTTTTCTTTTGTTCCTTCTGGCGGTGTAATAATAAATAGCTGCATAGCAAAATAGCCTGTGTTTAATACTTAGTTTTTGCTTGTTCCTTTAAAGATTGAGAAAGACGCATAGAGCAAAATTTAGGACCGCACATAGAACAGAACTGAGCTTCTTTCGCACTTTCTTTTGGCAAAGTTAAATCATGAAAATACTTTGCTTTTTCCGGATCAAGAGATAGATTAAATTGATCGTTCCACCTAAAATCAAAACGAGCACGACTTAATAAATAATCGCGTACAGACGCGGCAAGGTTTTGTTTTGCTAAATCGGCAATATGAGCGGTTAATTTATAAGTAATGACTCCTTCCCTAACATCATCTTTATTTGGCAAGCCAAGATGTTCTTTTGGCGTTACATAACATAACATAGACGTATTATGCCAACCAATATGAGCCGCGCCAATAGCAGAGGTAATATGGTCGTATGCCGGTGCTATGTCCGTTGTGATAGGTCCTAGCGTATAGAACGGCGCATTATTACAAAGTTCATTTGCTAAGATCGCGTTTTCTTTGACTCGGTGTAAAGGAATATGTCCGGGACCTTCAATCATAACTTGAATATTACGTTTCCAAGCATGCGTTGTTAATTCGCCTAGTACTTTTAATTCTGCTATTTGAGAAAAATCATTTGCATCAGCAATACTGCCCGGTCGCATACCGTCGCCTAAAGAAAAGGTAACGCCATAGGTTTGCATAATATCGCAAATATCATCAAAATGAGAATATAGAAAATTTTCTTTTTTATGATGTAAGCACCAATTAGCCATAATAGCGCCACCACGAGAAACGATGCCTGTTGTGCGTTCTGCTGCGGCAAGAATATTCTTCTCTTTAATACCGGCGTGAATAGTAAAATAATCAACACCTTGTTCAGCCTGTTCAATTAAGGTATCGCGGTATACTTCCCAAGAAAGATTTTCAGCAATGCCGTCTACTTTTTCCAGCGCTTCATAAATAGGCACTGTGCCAATGGGTACCGGCGCATTACGTATAATGGCGTTTCTTGTTGTGGCAATATCTTTGCCGGTAGATAAATCCATGACCGTATCTGCTCCCCAACCGGTTGCCCAAACACTTTTTGCAATTTCTTGTTCTAGATTGGAATCAATAGACGAGTGCCCTATATTAGCGTTGATTTTCACTAGGAAAGCGGAACCGATAATCATAGGTTCCATTTCCGGATGATTAATATTAGAAAGCAAAACCGCGCGACCTGCTGCAATTTCTTGACGAACAAAATCAGAGGTAATAAATTTATGTACTGCTTTTTCACCAAGACTTTTTTGTAATTTACTTTGTAAACCCGGATGTTTTTCAAAAAGAGCTTGTATTTGCTGGTTTTCCCTAATGGCGACGTATTCCATTTCCGGGGTAATAATGCCCTGTTTAGCATAGTACATTTGTCCTGTATTTTTACCGTCAATGCCCCGCCGTACCGTTGTTTGCTCTGCATTTTTTGAAATGACTTGTGTGTCATGTCTTGCGGCGATCCATGACTCTCGAATTTTAGGAAGCCCTTCTTCCCATTGAATTAAGCGGTTAGAATCGGAAAAAACACCACTTGTGTCATATGCAATATAGGACGGAAATAAAGAGTCACTAATTTGGATTTCTCGCATTCCAACTTGGATATCTGATTGACTACCTTGTATGTAAATTTTTTTAGAATTAGGGTAGGTAAAACGTAATGCTGATAGCGTTGTTTGTTTATTCATAAGCTAACGTAAATGGTAAAGTTAAAATGAAAGGCGAACTAGCCACCGTGTGTGACTGTAATTAAAACGATAGCATCTTGATCTTGCAATTGAAACGAATCCCATTTTGTTCTAGGGATAACTTGATCGTTAACGGCAAGCGCTATTCCTTGTTTGGACTCGATTCCTTCTTTTTTCAGTAAAGAATATAGGCTTGTTTCCGATACTGTAATGGGTTTTTCGTTAAGGTATATTTGCATAGATAAAGAAATATAGCGAAGGTATGTAACGTCATATAAATTTTTAAAATGATGATAACAAATTTTTTATAATTTTACTATTTATTTTTAAGTAATATTGAATAAATTTCAAATAATGAAACAAATTCATAAATAATAGTTTATTTTTTAAAAAAAATATTGCATAATAAAAATGTGATACTAATAAAATTTACTAGCTTTGGAGAAAGATTGCGACATAAAATACTTATATTTGTATTTTTTTGTTTACTGATAGTAGCGTTACTAATGTTTTTTAGCCCTATTGTGTCTGCGATGTTGGCAGTATTGTGCTTTTTGCTGTTTGTACAATCTACCATGCTCGCAAAGCGTATACAAAAACATAAGAATGCGCCAAGTTCTTTGCAAGAAAATAACACTACGGTAGACCGTGGTAAAAAAGAAGAACAACTACGTAAATTAATAGCAAAACAAAAACAATCCTTGCCAAACCCAACAAAGTTTGTTGAAAACAATAATATAAAAAAAACGAAGCCCCAACAAGCGAATACAAAAGAAACGCCAGTTGGGAACGTAGCTTCGCCTAAAGGAACTTTGCCAAAAATTGATCCTGCCGTTTTTGAAAGAATGCGCGCTAAAATGCAAGAAGCGCAAGATCAAGCAATGGAAGAAGAAGAGGTGCAAGTTCATATATCTTCGGCAAACCGTAATAAAAGCAAACAGAAGCCGGCTGTAAAGTCAAACACAGTTAAGCAACAATACGGATTTCAAAACGCAAAGGGGAATCCCGGTAACGAACAAGCCGAGATAGGTAACAAAGAAAGAGCAAACCTTGCTCCGGCAAAGCGTAAGCAAGAAGCAAACGAGAAAGCAAGTGATTTAGAAGCGATTAGCGCTTTATTTGATGATATTGCTTTACAAGAGGAAGGATATAATAACCCAAAAGCAATTGATCCAACAACAAAGAAAAAAGCAAAGAAAGGCGGGTATCCGAACAAAGCGCCTACGCCGTTAGTAGCAGAAGAAGTGTGGGAGGCGGACAAGCTTATCAAACAAGAAAGCGTGGCTTTACATACCCTTTCTTTAGCGCGTGATTACTACGATCAAAAACTATACCAAGAAGCGTATACAGCATTGCAAAGTTTTCATCCCGAAACAAAAACGAATGTTGACACGGTTATACAAGATTTGTTGTATTTACAAGTGAACGTTGCCAAAGAATTGAGTAACTACAAGCTTTTACGCGAGACTTATAGTGCTTTATTAAAATATTATCCTTTAGCAACGCCAGAACTGCAAAGAAAAGAGCTAGAGACTATTGTTGATACGTTTGCCTCAAGGAAAGCTTTTTCAGAAGGAATAAGCTTCTTTTTAACAAGATTAGCTATAGCAAGGGAAGATAAAGACTACCATGCTATGAATCGGTTGTATGAGTTAATAGAAAAAGGGTATGCCCAACGCAAAGACGGTACTCGTTTGTTACAAACCTACCAAAGTCATTTGTCTGTTATAAAGGCAAATAAAGATATAAAAAAAGAAATAGAATTATATGATATACTTGGTAAATTACTTTTTGAAACAGGCGATCAAACCGGATCAAGAGAATGTTACGAACATAGTATTGCTTTGCAAAAACAGCTAGAAACAGAGCAAAATACACATTCAGTAAAAATATAAATGGAATATAAAACATTAGAAAGCAAAATAGTATTAGATGAGTTTTTGAAAGTAGAAAAAGCAAAAGTTTCTTTTTCTTCGTTTCAAGAAAATCAACCTGATATTGTTGCGGAACGCTATACTGTAAGGCGACCTAAAGTGATTGCGGTCTTACTAGAAAGAGAAGAAACAGGCAATATTATTTTAGTAGAGCAATTTCGCTACGCTAGTGTAAAACATAATAAAGCAGGCGGTTGGACTCAAGAAATTGTTGCCGGGATTGTTGATAGAGGCGAAGATCCTCTTACGTGTGCTTATAGAGAAACAGAAGAAGAAACAGGATATAAAGTTAAAGAATTAAAACAAATAGGCGGCTTTTATCCTAGTTTTGGCTTTAGTGACGAGTTTATTTTCTTATATGCCGGCAAGGTTTGTAAAGAAGATAAAAAATCACAAGGCGGCGGACTTATTGAAGAAACGGAAAATATTCGCGTTATTGAATATCCTTTAGCTGAGATTGCAGATAAATTGCAAAACGGATATTTTCAAGACGGAAAAACAATGATTGCATTACAATGGAAAGTTTTGCAAAAATGTAAACAAACAATGTTAATTTAATTAGATATATTAATTTAAAAAGGTTACGTATGAGTAAAGACACACTTTGTCCTAAATTGCCTTTAATGAAAAAAGGTAAAATTCGCGAGATTTATGATCTAGGCGACAGCTTATTATTAGTTGCAACAGATAAAATATCGGCTTTTGACGTCGTTTTGTCCGACACGATTGAAAACAAAGGGCGATTATTAACGCAATTATCTAATTTTTGGTTTTCTTTTTTTGAGAAAGAAGTGGAAAATCATGTTATTGCCACAGAGGTAAAAGATTTTCCGGCAGCTTGCCAAGAATATGCAAAACAACTAGAAGGAAGAGCTATTTTAGTTAAGAAACTAGAAATCTTACCAGTGGAAGCCATTGTAAGAGGCTATATAACCGGTTCCGGTTGGAAAGATTATCAAAAGAGCGGCGCTATTTCAGGGGTAACCTTGCCGGCAGGTTTGCAAGAATCAGGTAAGTTTGCAGAAGCTATTTTTACTCCTTCAACAAAAGCAACAGAAGGGCATGATGAAAATATTTCAGAAAAAGAATTACATAAAATTATTAAACCCGAAATATTAGACGAAGTAAAAAGATTATCTTTGTTGTTATATACAAAAGCGGCAGAGTATGCACGTGAAAAAGGCATTATTATTGCCGATACAAAATTTGAGTTTGGTCTTTTAGATGGTAAAGTTGTTTTAGCAGATGAAGTGTTAACACCGGATTCATCGCGATTTTGGGACGCTTCTAAATATGCAATAGGACAATCGCAAGAAAGTTATGATAAACAAATTATACGCGATTACCTTGCTTCTTTAGATTGGGATAAAACACCGCCGGCGCCTGTTATTCCACAAGCAATTTTACAAAAAACAAGCGATAAATATAAAGAAGTATATCAGCTTTTAACAAAATAAATACTAATGGAAGAAATAAAGCAACAATTAATCAACCGACTTCTAGAAATAGAAGCCGTTTGTTTTGGTGAATTTACTTTGAAATCAGGCATGGTTTCGCCTTTATATATTGATTTACGTCTTGTTGTTAGCTATCCCGATATAATGAAGCTCATAGCAAAATTATGGGAAGAGCTAGCAAAAGACCTTACTTATGAAAGGGTAATAGGAATTCCCTATACTGCGCTTCCGTTGGCTACCGCTTTTTGTTTGCAAACTGATAAACCGTTACTATATTCTCGTAAAGAGCAAAAAACGTACGGTCGCAAAAAACAAATTGAAGGCGTTTTTAATCAAGGCGAACAGTGTTTAATTCTAGATGACTTGGTAACAACCGGGGAAACGAAAAAAGAATGTTTAGAAGTTTTTGAAAAAGAAGGCTTAGTAATTAAAGATATTCTTGTAGTCGTAGACAGAGAACAAGGCGCTAAACAATTACTTGAAAAACAAGGATATAGATTATATTGTGCTATGTCTATATATGAAATTCTAGATCAAGCTTTAGCTGTGCAATACATATCAAAAGAAGTATATGATGAAACATGTACTTTTCTAAAAGACAATGCTTGTTCGTAATAGAAAATTGAAATTATATATGATCGTAAAGGAGATATAAGAGTGAATAACCGAATAGTCTTGACCTTTTTGGCTTTTTTAGTGTTAACAGTAACTTTATTAAATAACGTTTCATGGAATGACTATCATTCTAAAGAAATAGCGTATAGCGACTTTTTGAAGTTAGTAGACACAGGCGGGGTCAGCTCTGTTGTTATCAAAGGCGAGCATATACAAGGACAAGATAAAAGCGGCAATGGTTTTAGTACTGTTAGCGTTGCCGATCCAACCATGCTAGCTAACTTGCAACGGCAAAGCGTGGCTATAAAAATTGAAGACGAACAAGACACGCCTTGGTATATGTCTTTGCTGTTACAATGGGGACCTTTACTGTTTTTAATAGGTATTTGGTTGTTTATGATCCGACGTATGCCGAATGGAAATAGAATCATGTCCATAGGTAAGTCAAAGGCAAAGCAATTTAAATTTGACACAGACGGCGTTACGTTTGCCAATGTTGCCGGTGTAGATGAAGCAAAAGAAGATCTAGCTGAAGTCGTTGCCTTTTTAAAGGACACAGATAAGTTTCAAAAACTAGGCGGGCGTATTCCACGCGGGTTATTAATGGTAGGACCTCCGGGAACAGGAAAAACATTACTAGCAAAAGCCGTTGCCGGTGAAGCGGGCGTTCCTTTTTTTAGTATTTCCGGTTCTGAATTTGTAGAAATGTTTGTTGGTGTTGGTGCTAGTCGTGTTCGTTCTCTTTTTGACGAAGCTTATAAATCGGCGCCGTGCGTTGTGTTTATTGATGAGATTGACGCAGTGGGAAGGCATAGAGGTGCTGGCATAGGTAGCGGAAACGATGAAAGAGAGCAGACTTTAAATGCTTTATTAGTGGAAATGGACGGCTTTAGCGGTTTTAACGGGGTGATTACCTTAGCCGCAACAAACAGGGCAGACGTGCTAGATCCCGCTTTATTACGTCCCGGGCGTTTTGATAGGCAAGTGGAAGTAGGCTTGCCGGATATTAAAGGACGTAAAGAAATATTAGAAGTGCACGCGCGAAAAATTAAAGCCGAAGCGGATCTTGATTGGCATAGTATTGCACAAGGAACGTCCGGTTTTAGTGGTGCCGATCTGGAAAATATAGTCAATGAAGCGGCGTTACATGCGGCAAAATTAAATCAAACAAGTGTAACTTTAAAAGATGTCGAATGGGCAAGAGATAAAGTTATGATGGGAACAGAAAGAAAAAGTTTGCTTTTAACAGACGAAGAAAAACAACGTACTGCTTATTATGAAACTGGGTGCGCTATTATTGCTATGAATACGGAAAAATCAGATCCATTACATAAAATTACGATTATTCCAAGGGGAACCAAGCTAGGGCAAACTGCTTTCTTACCTGAAGGAAATCGCTTAAGCTGGGAAAAAGAAGTATTATATGCGCAAATTGCAGTTGCTTTAGGCGGCTATGCAACGGAGAAAGTAGTTTTTGGTGATATCTCTACTAGATGCGAGTCGGATTTGAAAAAAGCTTCGTCTATTGCCGAGCAAATGATTTCAAAATGGGGCATGAATGATACGTTTGGCGGCGTTGTTCTTGAAGAAGAAAGGCAAGGCAATTATCTTACTGTAGATTATGCGGCAAGAAGTGCTCCGTCTGAAGACTTGCAAGAATTGCTAGATAGTGAAATAGAAAAGCAAATTAATCGTATTTTAGCACAAAATATCAAAATTCTAGAGCAGTATAGAGAAGAATTAGATAAATTAGCAGCTAAATTATTGGAACAAGAAACTTTAACAGTAGGCGAGATATATACTATTGTTGGCAAAGAGCAACTCACTACATAATTGTTTGAAACTATGCAAAAACTACTTTTTTCATTGATGCCTAAACAAATAATAAGTCGTTTTCTTGGCACATTGGCAAACATGCGTGTCCCGTCAAATATATTATTGCCTATCTTACGTGCTTACTGTTTTTACTATGAAGTAAACCAAGAAGAGATGCAAAAACCTTTAGCTGAATATACTAGTTTTAGCGAATTTTTTGCACGTCCTTTAATTTCTGGTGCAAGAACGATTAATAAAGAGGAAGATTCTATAGTAAGTCCTGTTGACGGAACGATTTCTATTTTTGGTCGTATTCAAAAAGGAGAAATGCTACAAGTAAAGGGTCTTTTATTTCAAGTACATGAATTTATTGGCGAAGAGTTAGCGGCTAAATTTGAAGGCGGTAGTTTTATTACAATTTATTTAAGTCCGTCTAATTATCATCGTATTCATATGCCGGTAAAGGCACAAGTTTCACAAACGGCGCACATAGCTGGCGCAAGGTGGAGTGTTAACGAATATGCGATGCATAATATCCCCGGATTGTATGCTGTTAACGAGCGTGTTATTAACGTTCTAGAAGACGAAGATAGGGCTATGGCTTTAGTTGCCGTTGGCGCGTTTGGCGTAGGCTCTATACAAATGCCTTACCCTACGCCTCAAGTAAAAGCCGGGGCGCCTATTAAGTTATTTCCGGTAAAGCCTAAATTTGAGAGAGCGAAAGGAGAAGAACTAGGCTATTTTACAATGGGAAGCACTGTTGTCTTGTTATTTGAGAAAGATAAATATATACTTTCTGATACAATAAAAACCGGGCAAAGTGTGTTTATGGGTAATAAAATAGGTACAATAATAAAATAATTATTAATGCCTATTGACAAGCGTTAGAATATAAGTTATTTTTTAATAAATAACTTACATGAATTATACGTAAGACGTAATAATTAAGTAAAAATTACTTGAATCGGGGTGTAGCGCAGTCTGGCTAGCGCGTCTGCTTTGGGAGCAGGATGTCGGAGGTTCGAATCCTCTCACCCCGACCAAATATAATGACTGTTAGAGGTAGAGCGCCCGTAGCTCAGCTGGATAGAGCAATTGACTTCTAATCAATAGGTCAGAGGTTCGAATCCTCTCGGGCGTGCAGATGAAATTAATGGCGGATGTAGCTCAGCTGGTAGAGCACTGGATTGTGGCTCCAGATGTCGCGAGTTCAAGCCTCGTCATTCGCCCCATTTATGCTTGTGCGCTTGTAGCTCAGCTGGATAGAGCAGTGGACTTCGAATCCAAAGGTCGAAGGTTCGAATCCTTCCAGGCGTGCCATTAGATGATAATTTTATGCAAGAGTGGCGGAATTGGTAGACGCGCTAGATTTAGGATCTAGTACCTTAGGGTGTGAGAGTTCAAGTCTCTCCTCTTGTATAAGAAACTTTTAACAAACGTTAATGCTTTAATTAGTTTGTTCTCTATAATATATTCTCTATTCTTACTCCAAATATTTTACCGGTATGAGCAATCTTTCCTATACTCTAGAATCCCTAGACGGGCTTGAGAAAAAACTACTTATTACTATTCCCTTGGACATAGTACAACAAAACTACAGAAAATCTTTTCAAAAAGTTAGATCACAAGCTCGCGTTAATGGTTTTCGGCAAGGAAAAGCAGCGCATAATATTGTTGCTAAAAGATATGACGCGTATATTAAAGATGAAATAATCCAAAATTTAGTTCCTGAATATTATGAAAAAGCGTTGGAAGAAGCTAATTTAATAGCGGCAACACAACCAAAGTTTAATAAACTAGAATTGGAACAAAACAAACCTATGACGTTTGAGGCAGTGTTTAGTGCATGGCCTGATTTCTCTTTAGATATTGAACCAGAAATTAAACTTGCAAAAGAAGAAATTACAGTTACAGACGAAGAAAAGCAAAATAAAATAGACGGTTACCTTGATCAAGCGGCAACGTATGAAAAATCAAGTAAAGAAAAAGCCGAAGAAGGTGATAGACTGCTTCTTGATTTTAAAGCGGAAGTAGAAGGTGAAGACCCGTTTGAACAAAAACAACATGCTTATGATTTAGGTAGTAAACAATTTTATCCAGAAATTGAAGAAGCGCTTATAGGGCTCGGTTGTAATGAAGAAAAAGTTATTTCGTTTAACCTTCCTTCTGATGAAGGAACAAGCGATAACGTTAAAGGTAAGTCTCTTGTTTTTACTTGTACCATTACAGAAATACAAGATAAAAAGAAAGCTGAATTGAATGAAGAGTTTTTTCAACGTTACGGTAAAGAAATTAAAACGCAAGACGATTTTAATAAATTTATAGAAGATCAGATAACAAGAGAAAAAGAAGACGCACAAAAAACACAACACAGAACGTCTATAAAAGAGCAATTGCAAAATATTTTAACTTTTGAAATTCCTGAAGAAGTCCTTAAAAATGAAATAGAAGGGCAAAAGCAAATTATAGAAAGAGATAAAAAAGAATTAAGTGAAGCGGAAATAGAAACGGAAGCAACAGAGAAAGCTAGTAAAAATTTACGTTTTCATCATTTTATTTCAATGAAAAAAGAAAAGGAAAATATTCAAATAGATGACAATTTAGTTAGACAACGTTTTATGTTTACTGCACAAATGATGCAAATAGATCCGCAAGAGTTGGCTAGACAAGAATATGGCAAACAAGTGTATCAAAGTGTGTATTCCAGTATGCTTGAAGAAGCTGTTTTAGATAAAATTATAGAAAAAATATTATAATATGAGCATGTTGGTACCAAACGTTATAGAACAAACAAGTAGAGGCGAAAGAGCATACGATATATATTCGCGTTTATTAAAAGATCGCGTTATCTTTTTAGGCGATCAAATACATTCGGTAAGTGCTAATTTAATCATTGCACAATTGCTTTTTTTAGAAGCGGAAAATCCGGAAGCAGATATTAATTTGTACATTAATTCACCGGGCGGCGACTTAAGTTCCGGCTTAGCTATCTATGATACAATGCAGTATATTGCAACGGATATTCAAACAATTTGCGTTGGGCAAGCTTGTAACATAGCCGCTTTATTACTTGCAGGCGGTGCGCCTAAAAAAAGAATGGCGTTAAAGAACGCAACTATTTTGTTACGTCAACCAAGCGCAGGCATAGGCGGGCAAGCATCTGATATTGATTTGCAAGCTGAACAAAGCAAGAAAATGAAAGAAACTATGATTTCAGTATTGGCAAAACATGCTGAAAAAAAGGAAGCTGTTATTCGCAAAGATATTGAACGAGACTTCTATCTTTCTAGCGAGGAAGCAAAGGAATATGGCATTATTGATGCATGTATGCAAGTAAGAGAAACTACGTAATAAATCTTGATACTTATACAAATATATGAGTGAAACTTTATATTGTTCTTTTTGTGGCAAAAAACAAGGAGAAGTTGAAAAAATTATAGCTGGTCCGGAAGTTTATATATGCAATGAATGCGTTGTGCTTTGTGCTGATATTATTGCCGAAGAAAAGATAAAAACGTCAAAGCAATTTAAATTTTTAAAGCCACATGAAATTAAAAATAAATTAGATGAATATATTATTGGGCAAGATCAAGTTAAAAAGTCTTTATCTGTTGCCGTATATAATCATTACAAACGTATTTTAGTTAAAACGGAGTCGGAATCCGAATCCATTTTAACTAAAAAAGATACGGTAGAGTTAGCAAAATCAAACGTTTTATTGATAGGTCCCACAGGTACGGGGAAAACCTTATTAGCTCAAACATTAGCTAAATTGCTTAACGTTCCTTTTGCTATTGCTGATGCTACAACGCTTACAGAAGCCGGCTACGTTGGGGAAGACGTTGAAAATATTTTACTAAAATTATTGCAAGCTGCTGATTTTGATGTAGAACAAGCGGAAAAAGGTATTGTTTATATTGATGAAATTGATAAGATTGCTCGTAAAAGTGAAAACGTTTCCATTACGCGTGATGTTAGTGGGGAAGGCGTACAACAAGCACTGCTTAAAATTATAGAAGGTGTAGTTGCTAACGTTCCGCCTAAAGGGGGAAGAAAACATCCGCAACAAGAATTTTATCAGCTTAATACGTCTAATATTTTGTTTATTGTTGGTGGCGCTTTTGTTGGTCTTGAAGATATAGTACAACAACGTCTTGGGAAAAAAATGCTTGGCTTTAATGCTGCTATTTCTACTAATTTATCAAAAGAAAAAAAAGCTTTATTACAAGAGCTAGAAATTAGTGATCTTGTTAAATTTGGTCTTATTCCAGAATTTGTAGGGCGTCTATCAATCACGGCGAAACTAGAAGAATTGAAAGAAGAAGATTTAGTTCGTATTATTACAGAACCGAAGAACGCCTTAATAGAGCAATATAAGTATTTATTTGAATTAGATAATATTAAAATCACATTTGAAGCCGATGCGATTAAAGAAATAGCAAGGCAAGCAATGATACGTAAAACAGGGGCAAGAGGTCTTCGCGCTATTGTAGAGGATCGTATGTTAGATATTATGTATCAAGCGCCGGAAAAAGAGAACGTAGAGGAAATTATCATTACTGCAGATGTAATAAAATCAAAGATTGAGCCTATTATTATGTATACTGATAAAGCTAGTTAAAAAAAAGGCAAAAAAGTATTTGACAAACCGTTTTTTATTTAGTATTTATATAAAGTACACACGAAAGGGCGCTTAGCTCAGCTGGGAGAGCATCAGTCTTACAAACTGGAGGTCACAAGTTCGATCCTTGTAGCGCCCACCAGTGTTCATTAACGGGGTTGTAGTTAAGTTGGTTATAACGCCAGCCTGTCACGCCGGAGGCCGCGGGTTCGAGTCCCGTCAACCCCGCCAAATATATTTCTTTATTATATTTGGCTTCTTATCCCGTAATACCTTTCAAAAGCAAGGCATATCAGCCTAATCATTCCTTAATTTTATTATATGAATAGTAGTTCTCATAAAAGAGAAGCATTTCTTCATATACAGAAATAGCTAGGCATTCTTTATTTTTGAAGAAACAAGCCTAAATTCCTTTGTACATAGGGAGAATATTATTTCACAGAAGCGCTTTATATTAAGAAAATAAGTACTAGATTGGCATAGCCGTTATTCCAATCTATAGTAAAAACTAAATTAAATACAAGAGGTTATATTATGAGTGACAGGAGTGACAGAGGTATTATTTATATTCTAACTAATCCTTTATATTTAGAAGATGTTATTAAAATTGGAAAAACAACAGATTTGAATCGAAGAATACAAGAGCTCAGTCGCCAGACCGCAGTGCCTTGTCCTTTTGCTTGCTATTATGCTGTTGAAATTGATCATTATCATGATATTGAAAAAATAATGCATGTTGCTTATCGTGGCGTTGATATGGCAACAGATAAGGAACATAAGAGCAAAGAATTTTTTCGTGTTATTCCGGAAAAGGCACAAGCGTTGTTAGAAAAACTTGCGTCATTACATAATGGAACAGAAGTTGATATTGATGATGATGAAGTTTATACAAAAGAAGAGAAAAATGAGCTAGAAGTAGAGCAGCAACAGCAAGAAAAACGATCTGATACAAAATTTAAAGATATTGGTATAGAAAGCGGGGCAGAGCTGATTTTTATAAAAGATAATACTATTACCTGTACAGTAATCGAAGATAATAAAGTTCTTTATGAAGGAGAAACGTACA
Organism: SAR324 cluster bacterium; assembly: GCA_002995645.1. Lineage (GTDB taxonomy): Bacteria > SAR324 > SAR324 > XYD2-FULL-50-16 > HCM1 > HCM1. The sequence continues at coordinate 19,992 of PUHO01000008.1, forward strand.
GTCTTACTGGTTTGAGTAAACAAATTACTTTTGAAAAGTATAATCAACCAATAAAAAAAGGAGGTCGTAATGGATATTATGAATGGTCTTATGAAGGAGAGCGTTTGTGGGATAGACGCAAACGTCTTGAAGCAGAAAACGATAGGTAATATAGTATGCTTAGAGGCGTTTTGCGACGTCATTTCTTTTGTTTAATACATTACCTTATACTTTGTGTTGAATATATCAAAAAAATGGTTCTGAGAGCTGAGACAGCTTTTTTCTTGTTAGACAAATAAGCTAAACTTTGCCAGTCTTTGTATTTCCTAATACTACGTGGTAGGCTTTACCGCTACGTTGTGGCAGAAACATTGCAATAATTTTTGAATTATATATATAGCTTCCATAATTGTAGCTACTTTGCTATGCTATAGGTAAATTTTTATTTTATATATAACTAAATAGGCATTATATAGGGTGTATGGAAAAACAATGGGATATTATAGTTGTTGGCGGTGGGCATGCCGGTTGTGAAGCCGCGCTAGCAGCAGTACGAATGGGGAAAAGTTGTTTATTGTTAACTATGCAAGTTTCCAGTATTGCCGCCATGTCGTGTAATCCGGCTATTGGCGGCATTGCAAAGGGACACCTTGTTAAAGAAATAGACGCGCTAGGCGGTGGCATGGGTAAAATCGCTGATGCAACGGCAATACAATTTCGTATATTAAATAAAACTAAAGGCGAAGCTGTGCAGGCGACACGTTGCCAATCAGATCAGTACCGTTATGCTAAGGCTATGCAAAGCTATCTTTTTAGTTTTCCTTCTTTACAGATATACCAAGGCGAAGCCGCGTCTTTACTACTTAAAAAAGGACAAGTTCACGGGATACGCACAACTTTAGGAGAAGAATTACATGGTAAAGCCGTTGTGTTAACAGCCGGTACTTTTCTTCAAGGATTAATACATATTGGTAAGCAACAAATCCGAGCCGGAAGAGATGGCGAAGGGGCGTCTATGCACTTAAGTGAGCAATTAACTAACGCAGGCTTAGAGATAGGTCGCTTAAAGACAGGAACGCCACCACGTATTGACGGAAGAAGCATTGATTTTTCTAAGATGGAAAAACATGAAAGCGATCCGGAGGAAACGTATTTTTCTTTTTGGGGAAAACCAGAGAATCCCTTAGAATCGAGGGCTTGCCACATAACCTATACAAATGCAAAAACCCATACGATTGTGGCAGATAATTTAGCTTATTCGGCAATGTATAGCGGGGAAATAAAAGGAATTGGACCAAGATATTGTCCTAGTATTGAAGATAAAATTGCTCGTTTTCCACATAAAGAAAGACACCAAATTTTTATTGAGCCTACCGGTTTAGATAGCTATGAATACTATCCAAACGGGCTTTCTACTAGCTTGCCCGTGTTTGTACAAGAAGCTTATCTCAAGAGTATAGAAGGCATGGAGAATACACGGATTATACGTCCGGGGTATGCGATTGAATATGATTACGTTAAACCAACGCAACTTAAAGCCACATTAGAAACAAAAACAATTCATCGTTTATATTGTGCAGGGCAAATTAACGGCACCTCCGGTTATGAAGAAGCGGCGGCGCAAGGTTTAATTGCCGGAATGAATGCCGTTTTATCTATAGAGGAGAAAGAGCCTTTTATTTTGCAACGATTTGAGGCGTATATTGGCGTATTAATTGATGACCTGATTACAAAAGGGACAGACGAACCTTATCGTATGTTTACGTCACGTGCTGAATATCGTTTATTGTTAAGAGAAGATAATGCAGATCAACGATTAAGTGCTAAAGCTTATGATTTAGGCGCCTTACCACAAGAGAAATACGATTTATTCCTTGCTAAGCAAGAAGCCGTAGCCCAATGTAGCGCATGGGTAAAAACAACGTCTTTTGTTCCTACTGAGGCGTTAAATCTTGCTCTCATAGAAAAAAAGGCAGATCAGCTAACGCAAAAAATCAAGGTCAACGCCTTTTTAAAACGATCACAAGGAAACCTTGCCATAGTGGAAGAAACCGTCCCTGAGTTGGCTAGCAGCCTAGTAAATTGGGATAGTGCCGTTAAAAAATATGTCAGTGCTACAGTTAAGTATGAAGGCTATATTCAAAGGCAAGAACTGCAAATTAAGAAGAGTATTAATTTAGAATTAAGAAAAATACCGGAGCAATTTTCTTATGAAGCTGTAGGCGGATTATCGGCAGAAGTATTAAGCAAATTAGCAAGCCATAAACCGCAAACCATAGGGCAAGCAAGCCGTATTAGCGGGGTAACGCCGTCGGCTATTGCACAGATTATTATTGCGCTAGATAAAGGCAATTATGAACCACTATCATAAGACCTATATCTTAATTATACGTACGAGGTAACCATGTTGGGAAACAAATATACAACAATTTATCAAAAGATTAGGAATAGAGACCGTATTACAGTGGACGAGGCTATTGTTTTATGGGAAAAAGCACCTTGGCTTGAAGTCTGCCAATTAGCGCATGAAATACGGTGCGATAAGGTGGGTAAAGACCAAGCAAGTTACACGCTGTTTCGTATTATAAACTATACGAATATATGTAATATTAATTGTGTGTTTTGTGGGTTTTATACTGGTAAGGCGTCTAAGAAAGGTTACGTTCTTAGTATGGCGCAGATACTAGAGAAAACGCAAGAAGTATATCAACAAGGAGTTAAACAGATCTTTTTACAAGGCGGGGTTAATCCGGATTTGAAATTAGACTTTTATATCAACATGTTAAAAGATATTAAAGCAAAGTATAGCGATCTACATATACGAGCTTTTTCACCTGTTGAGATCCGTGAGTTTAGCCGTATTAACAACCTTTCAGTGGAAGTTGTGCTAGATGAGTTAAAGCAAGCCGGCTTAGATTCCGTGCCAGGAGCGGGAGCGGAGATTTTATCGCTACGAATGCGCGAGAGAATGTCACCTAAAAAGTGCAGTCCTTTAGAGTGGTTACAGATTATGGAACAATGTCATATCAAGGGGTTGCGGGGATCTTGCAATATTGTTTTTGGTAGTGAAGAAACAGTGGAAGAAAGGTTTTATCACCTTGAATTACTTAGAACTTTGCAAGATAAAACAAGCGGTTTTGATTCGTTTATTCCGTGGGTATTCCAACAGCAAACGAAAAAGTTTGTCGTTAATTTTATTCCCCGTCATATGTATTTGAAATTCTTAGCGATTAGCCGAATTTTCTTAGATAATATACAAAATATAGAGGTCTCAGTAATGGTATTAGGGCAAGATATTGGCAAATTGGCGTTACATGTTGGGGCTAATGATATTTCTTCGCCGGTATTTGAAGAAAACGTTTTAGAATCACACAGCGTAGGCAAGGAACAAGAGGCGATTCAGCTGATTCAAGAAGCCGGGTTCCAAGCAAAATACCGTAATTTTACATATGACAATCAAAAAAATTAAGTATAAATAACATAGGATTCATTTTTGAAACGCCTTGCAATAAAGGAATAGAAAAAAACTAACAAGCTTCAAAAAAATTCCCCTTTGCTTGTGTTCGCTATAATTAAATTTTTTTATTTAGGACGCTTTCTTAAAACTAATTATAATCTAGTTATTACAATGTAATAGCATCTTTATGTTTTTGCGATAATCTCCGTACGTTAACTAAAAACAACGTCTGTTTTATTTTTGAAAATGCTTTGCAACAAAGGAAAATAAACAGATTGTAAAGCAAAATTTTTCTTTTTTTTGTCCTCTATAATGTGTTTTATTGAACCTAAAATAGCATGCAATTTTACCTTTTTTTAACAGCTCTTTTGTATAAATTTTTTTTTCATAATCAAGTCCTTTATTGATACCGATTTGCGAAGAGGAGTCACTCAAGCCATTAATATTTTGATTGCTTTTTTATAAAAGACTTGTTATTCTTTTCTTCCCGACACTAAAAAAGCAGGGCTTGTTTCTTTTATAGTTCGTTGGTGTTTTTTATCGTTTGCAATCCTTAATAAAACCGCTAAGTATATAGCTTTGCCGGCAACCTTACGTTTTTATTATGGCAACGTCGTCGCGAAGGTTAGTTCAAAATCTAATGTTTCGCCACACAGGGAAAAAGTGAAAACATTGCGTAAAAAATTCCGTTTTATCCACAAAAAGTGCACAGGATAAAAGGTGTTTATTACTTTTGCAAATAGGTAGTTTTAATTAAAGATAATATAATTTTTCAATACTTTATAAAAAATGATTAAATATTTACCTGAAATGGTACAAATTTTATTTAGCGAGTGTCCAAACGAAATATCGCTAGGTATTAACATTACAAATTGCCAGTTCACTTGTAAAGGGTGTCATTCACCAGAACTACGAACAGATCAAGGCGCAGTGTTAACACCGGATATTTTAGTACAATTAATGGATTTTCATAAAGGTATATCGGCGGTTTGCTTCTTAGGTGAAGGAAATGATATCGCGCAAATGGTGGTATTACTTCAAACAGTCAAGCAACAAGGGCTAAAAACTTGTATGTATACGGCGCATACCACTGAAACTATTGATAGATCTGTTCTTCCGTTCCTTGATTATGTTAAAGTAGGCGCGTATTCTCAAAAATTAGGCAACCTAAGAAGTGAGAGTACAAACCAAAGATTTTTTACAGTTAAAGACGGCATTATTGATCAAGACATAACTAGCATTTTTTTCAAGAAAGTAATAACAACCGATTTGTGCGAGGCAGAAATTTAATGTATACGAAACTTAATAAAAGTCAATTAGATGAAAAAATAGAATTCAAAAAGAAATATATACAAAGTAAAAACCACTCTATAGGCACGCAAATAGATCCTAATGCTAACGTAGAGAATAAAAACGTAAGTACGTTGGCTAATGCCATTAATAAAGATATTTTTGTGCAAGTTAACCGCAGAGAAATGTTTGATAGATTAAAATCTATGTATAATGTGAGGACTGCTAACGATTACTTACGTATGATTAAAAACCATGAAATATACGTACATGATGAAACCTATATTCATCCCTATTGTGCCTCTATTAATATGTACCCGTTTCTAACGGACGGATTGAAAAAACTAGGTGGCAGCTCTAGTGCGCCAAACCATTTAAGCAGCTTTTGCGGTGGCTTTATTAATATGTGTTATATTAGTAGCTCCGAGCTTGCCGGTGCGATTGCAACAGTTGAGTTTTTAATGTATTTCACTAAGTTCTTTATTGATGATTATGGAACTGATTTTGACAAACATAAAAAAACGATAGAAGATCACTTTGCGCAAGTTGTTTACTCACTAAATCAACCGGCAGGGGCAAGAGGCTTCCAATCTATTTTTTGGAATATTTCTATATTTGATAAATATTATTATGAATCAATGTTTCATGATTTCTATTTTCCATCTGGTGAGACAAAGCAAGTGAAATATGAACATTTAGAAATTATTCAAAAAATGTTTATGAAGTGGTTTAATAATGAAAGAAAACATGCTTTGTTAACGTTTCCTGTTGTAACGGCAGCTTTATTAAACGATGGCGAAGGAAGTGTTAAAGATAAAAAATACGCTGATTTTATAGCAGAAGAAATGAGTGAAGGAAATAGCTTTTTTGTTTACCAAAGTGCAAGCGCTGATTCGTTATCTTCTTGTTGTCGTTTACGAAACGAGCTAGCAGACAATGATTTTTCCTACTCTTTAGGTGCTGGCGGCGTGGCTACCGGGTCTATTAAAGTGATAACGTTAAATATTAATCGTTTAGTACAGTTAAACAGAAATATAAAATTAGCAGTACAAAAAGTGCACAAGTTCTTAATAGCCTATCGTTCTTTAGTACAAGATTATATTGATCATGATATGATACATATATATAAAGCTAAGCTGATTACGCTAGACAAGCAATTCTTGACGATTGGGATTAACGGCATGATTGAATCCGCTGAGTTTAAAGGGATTGTGCCACGAGCTAACACGCCGGAAAATGCGCAAAAATATAAAAATCATGTTGATAGTATTCTAGGCGTGGTTTATAAAGAAAACATTAAAATAGCAAAAGAGACCGGCTTTAAGTTCAATACAGAATTTGTTCCAGCTGAAAACTTAGGTGTTAAAAATGCGAAGTGGGATCAATCGGACGGCTTCCAAACACTACGCGACTGTTATAATTCTTATTTTTATGCAGTAGAAGATACGAACGTTACGCCTTTAGAAAAATTCAAGTTACACGGCAAAGAATTTACTTCTAAGCTAGACGGCGGGTCGGCGCTTCATTTGAATTTAAATGAGTTATTAGACAAAGAGCAAGCTTTAAAGCTATTAGATCTAGCTAGTGCAACAGGTTGTTATTATTGGTGTTATAATGTGCCGGTCACTATATGCGAAGACTGCGGTTATATTCATAAACAGCCTTTAGAAACGTGCGCTAGGTGTAGCAGTGAAAACGTAGGGCATGCCACTCGTGTTATTGGCTATCTACGTCCTGTTAAGTGTTTTAGCAAAGGGCGACAAGAAGAGCATAGCGACCGCTATTACGCTACGGCATAAAAGGCAATCGCCTTGGAAAGTCCGGCTAGTTATAAGTAGGAGAATAGGAGTAGCTAGCCTAAAGCCGGAAGCGCTAGTACTTCTATTGAAGCTAGTTATAAGTAGGAGAATAGGAGTAGCTAGCCTTAAACTAGGCTTGTCGCGTGATGAGGCGGCAAGCAATCCTCACAAAATCAAATTCACAAGATACAAAAAAGTCTCCCATTAACTAGTAATATATAAGAAGCTCTAAAGTAATAAACTTCATTTAAGCAAAGCTTTTCTTGTAAGATAGCATAACATTACATACAAAAAAAGCTAACTATAAGCTAGCAATATGTAAGAAGCTTTAAAATAATAAACTCCACTCAAGCAAAACTTGTCTTGCAAGATTGCAAATAAAAAAGCTAACCATATTCAAGCAAAACTTTTCTTGAAAGATTGCATAGCATTACATACAAAAAAAGCTAACTATTGGCTAGCAATATATAAAGAAGCTTTAAAATAATAAATTCGCTTAAGCAAAACTTTTCTTGCTGAATAAGTTAAAACCTTTAGGTACAAAAGCCCCCATAAGCTAGCAATATATAAAGCATTCCTGAAATAATAAACTTCACTCAAGCGAAGCTTTTCTTGCAAGATTGCATAGCGTGACATACAAAAAAAGCTAACCATTGTCTAGCAAATATATAAAGCGTTCTTGAAATAATAGATTTCATGCAAGCAAAACCTTTTTTGCTGAGTGCCTACAAAAAGCCCCCCATTAACTAGCAAATATATAAGAAGCTCTAAAGTAATAAACTCCACTCAAGCAAAACTATTCTTGTTGAGTTGCCTACTAAGTTGCATATAAAAAGCCCCCATAAGCTAGCAATATATAAAGCATTCCTAAAGTAATAAACTTCATTTAAGCAAAGCTTTTCTTGCAAGATTGCATAGCGTGACATACAAAAAAGCCCCCCCATTAGCTAGCAATATATAAGAAGCTCTAAAGTAATAAACTTTATGTAAGCAAAACTTTTCTTGCTGAGTGCCTACAAAAAGCCCCCTATTAACTAGCAAATATATAAGAAGCTCTAAAGTAATAAACTTCATGTAAGCAAAATCTTTTTTGCAAGATTGCATAACATTACATACAAAAAAAGCTAACCATTGGCTAGCTATATCCATAAAGCGCGAAACGCTACTTTAATAAAAAATCTTGCTTACTAAGTTAAAACCTATACATACAAAAAAAGCTAGCCGTGTTAGCTAGCTTAATTTGCTTTTTAGATGCGATTAGTCTTCCCAGTGAATTGCTTCGCCTGGACAAGAATCAATTTCTTCTTGAATCGTATCGGTATCAGCACCATTAGAATCATGTACGCTAGCATACCCGTCATCGTCCATTTGAAAAACTTCAGGGACATTTTCACTACATTGTGCACAGCTTGTACATTCATCTTTATTAACATAAACAACTTGAGACATAAGATACTCCTAAAATGAGAATAATAAAAAGTTAATATTTAGTTTTATAATATTACGAATGAAATAACAAGAAAAAAATTACTTTTTTCATGCATTTCGCATATTCTTTTATTAAAGATAATAAAAGGATAAAATTTATATAATAAGCATAATATATGCCAACTTATAATTTTAAAAATTGTTTAATTTATCAGTACAATAGGTAACCAACTGAGATAAAGCAACCCGTTCTTGCACCATAGTATCACGATGCCGTACGGTAACAGCTTGATCGTCTTGCGAATCAAAATCATAGGTAACGCATAAAGGCGTGCCAATTTCATCTTGCCTACGATATCGCTTGCCAATACTTTGGGACTCGTCAAAATCACAAACAAAATGCGTTTGTAAATCGGCTACAATTTTATGTGCCGGCTCGCTTAGCTTCTTAGAAAGCGGCAAAATAGCTAGCTCAATAGGCGCTAATTTTGGTGAAAGACGAAGCACAGTGCGCGTGTCTTGCTCTATGGTTTCTTCATCATAAGCACTCACTAAAAAAGCAAGTGTAACACGATCGGCACCAAGAGAAGGCTCAATTACATGTGGAATATACTTTTTGTTTGCTGCTATATCATGATACGACATATCTTTGCCCGAATGCGTTTGGTGCGCTGATAGATCATAATCACCACGATGCGCAATCCCCCAAAGCTCGCCCCAACCAAAAGGAAAAAGGAACTCTATATCAGACGTTGCAATAGAATAGTGGGCTAACTCTTCTTTTGCATGATCCCGCATACGAAGCAAATCTTTATTCATATTGTACTTTAAAAGCCAAGAAAAACAAAAATCTTTCCAATAAGTAAAGCTTTCCATTGCTTGGTCTGGCGACGTGAAATATTCTAGCTCCATTTGCTCAAATTCACGAGTACGAAAAGTGAAGTTCCCCGGTGTAATTTCATTACGAAACGATTTGCCAATTTGTCCAATTCCAAGAGGCAAGCGTTTTCTTGACGTTGTGATTATATTTTTAAAGTTAATAAAAATACCTTGCGCCGTTTCCGGTCGTAAATAGACTGCCGCCCCTGAATCTTCAGTTACGCCCATATGTGTTTTAAACATAAGGTTAAATTGACGTATTGCCGTGAAGTCTTGTTTCCCACACTGAGGGCAAACAACCTGCTCTTCTATAAGCAGGGCTTCGAGTTCTTTTGTGCTTAAACTAGGCACGGCGTCAATTGGTTTGTCTTTAGCAGTTAAAGCATCTTCAATCAGTTTGTCTGCTCTATGCCTTGTCTTACAATTACGGCAATCTAGCAAAGGATCAGAGAACCCGCTAAGGTGCCCCGACGCTTCCCAAACATTAGGATTCGTTATAATCGCACTGTCTAAGCCAAGTACGTCTTCTCTGTAGCGAACAAATTCTTGCCACCATAACGATTTTATCTTGTTTTTTAACTCTACCCCAAGAGGACCGTAGTCCCAACTGTTTGCAAGTCCACCGTAGATGTCGGATCCCGGGAAAATAAAACCTCTTTGTTTGCAAAGAGAAACAATTTTTTCCATTGTTACGTTGTTCATAATTCCTATTTATAAAAGATTACATTTCTGGTAAAGCTTCTATGCCAAGTATAGCTAAGCCGTGAGCTAAAGTTTTTTGCGTGATTTTACACAATCGTAAACGTTGCATTCGTAGTGCTGTATTCGTTTCTTTAAGAATAGGCACTTGCGTATAAAGTAAGTTCGCTTGCTTCGCTATTTTATAGATAGCTTGGCACAAAATAGCCGGATTTTGTTCTTCGCTAGCATGGAAAAGCATAGCCGGATATTCCATAATTGCTAAGAGCAATTGCTTTTCTTCTGTTTCCCATGTTGTTGTTTCATAGTTTTGATCCTCACTTGCTTGGGCAAGTAAACGTGTAATACGTGCATGGGTATATTGCAAGTAAGGTCCTGTTTGTCCGTCAAAGCTAAGCGATTCTTCATGATTAAACTGAATCTCTTTCACTGCGGACGAACGAAGGATAAAGAAATTAAAAGCCGCCGTGCTAATCGCCTTAGCTCGTTGTTGGTATTTCTCTATATCTTGTTGTATATCATAGCGTTTTGCTAGTTCAGTAAGTGCGCTTTGTTGTAAAGAACGCATTAAATCGTCTAGATCAACAACCGTGCCTTCACGTGATTTCATTTTACCGTCTGGTAAAGTAATCATGCCGTAACTAATATGTTGCAAACGATCTGCCCAACTATAGCCAAACTTTTTTAGAATCGTAAATAATACTTTGAAATGGTAATCTTGTTCATTACCAACAATAAACAAGCAAGCATCAGGATTAAAGTCGTTCATTTTCTTAATAGTCGTATATATATCTTGCGTAATATACATACTCGTACCGTCGCCACGAAGCAATACTTTTTCACCTAGTTTTTCTTCTTCTAGATCAATAACTAAAGCGCCGTTATCTTTCACTAAAAGTAAACCTTCTTTTTGCGCTTGTTCAATAACCGATTTGCCTTTGCTATAGGTCTCGCTTTCATAGTAATAGCGATCAAAAGAACAGTCTGTATTAATATAAGTAGTTTCTAAACCGTCTAAAGTCCATTTACGCATTGTTTCCCACAGAGCGCGTACTTCTGGATCGTTATTTTCCCATTTTTGTAGTAATAATTGCGCTTCGTTCAGTAAATCAGGATTTTCTTTTTCTTTTTGATTATATAAAACGTAAAAATCACCAACAAAATGATCGCCTTTCCTGTTCTCACTTTCCGGGGTTTTACCTTCGCCCCACTTGGCATATGCTAGCATAGACTTAGCTATATGAATTCCGCGATCGTTAATTAAATTAACTTTCACTACTTTTTTGCCTAGCGTTTCTAAGATTCTAGACAAAGTCATACCAAGAACGTTGTTTCGTCCGTGTCCAAGATGTAAAGGTTTATTTGTGTTTGGCGAAGAATATTCAAGAACAACGGTTTCTTGTTTTTGCGTTTGATTAACAATAAACGGCTTATTCTCTAATAAAAAAGGGATAGCTTGTAAGCTAAAATAGGAATCAGAGAGAAAAAAATTGACATACGCACCCATAGATTGCACAGAAGAAAAAGTTTTACTTTTACCTTCTAAATAGGTAGTTAAATCTTGTGCAATCTGATTTGGAGCTTTTCTTAATAGCTTAGCTAAAGGGAAACACGCTAGCGCAAAGTGCCCTAGCGTAACTTGCGGTGGTTTTTCAATTTTAATGCAATCAGCCGACAGCGTTTGCGTTGTTGTTTCCTTTAGATATTCGAGTACAAGAGAAGCTATTTCTTCTTTAATTAAATTTTCTAAAGTTAACGACATGCTATTTTTTTCTTTGATTTTTCATAACAATCATAATTGGCGAGGCAATAAAAACGGAAGAATAGGTTCCCACAATTAAGCCAATTAACATAGTATAGGCAAAAGTATGCATAATATTACCGCCAAATAAGAATAAAATAAGCACAACTAGAAAAGTCGTAAACGAAGTTAGCAAAGTACGGCTTAAACTTTCGTTCACACTACGATCTACAATGCCTTCTAGTGCTAATTTAGGAAATCGCCCTATATTTTCGCGCACCCTGTCAAAGACCACAATCGTATCGTTCAGTGAATAACCGATAATCGTTAAAAGAGCGGCAACAGTAGTCAAAGAAAATTCCATATTAGCAAGCATGTAAAAGCCAAGCGTAATAATTACATCATGAAACAAAGCGGCAACCGCTCCAATCCCATATGTAATATGAAAACGAAAGCCAACATAAATTAAAATGCCAATTAACGAAAGGATACTTGCCCAGAAAGCTTTTGTTTTTAGTTCATTACCAACTTTAGGACCGATTGTTTCAATTCGTCTAATGACTAGTTTAGGAAAAGACGTAATTAAAATAGATTTAACTTGATCAACAATTTGATTTTTTTGATCTATTTCCGGATTTTGCGATAGAGTTAAAAGTAACTCATGTGTATCCGTCCCGCCAAACTTAGTAATCTCAACATGTTGCTTAGGAAGCTTACTTTCCAATAAAGCGCGTATTTTTGCTAAAGGTGGATCTTGTTGTAACTGAATTTGTACTAAAGTTCCCCCACGAAAGTCAATTCCATAATTAATCCCTTTAGCGAAAAATAAAACAATACTTGCAAGAATAAATAAGCAAGAAATAGCAATAGCACCTTTTTTATGCTTTAAAAATTGGAAGTTAGGAGTTTTTTTAAAAAATTGCATGATATTATATGGAAATTTTTGTTATATTTTTTCTATTTACATAGAAAATTTCAAAGAAGAATTTAGTAACAACAATAGCGGTAAACATACTGGCAAGGATACCAATAGAAAGGGTTACTGCGAAACCTTTAATTGGACCGGTACCAAATTGAAATAAAATAATCGCCGCCAACATCGTAGTTACGTTGGAATCGATAATAGTTAACGTTGCTTTATCATAACCGATATGAATAGCGCTGCGAAGCGCGGTGCCAATGGCGATTTCTTCACGTATCCGTTCAAAAATAAGTACGTTAGCATCAACTGCCATACCAATAGTAAGAACGATACCTGCCATACCCGGAAGAGTTAACGTTGCTTGGAAATAAGCTAACGCGGCAAGTATTAAAATACAGTTTAAGCATAAAGCAATAATAGAAAAAATACCGGCTAAGTTATAGTAGATAAACATGAAAACCATGACAGTAAAGAACGCAAATAAAAGAGCGTACGCCGCTTTTTTAATTGAATCCGCTCCTAAAGAGGCGCCAATCGTTCTTTCTTCATGAATAATAATCGGTGCCGGAAGCGATCCGGAACGAAGCACTAACGCTAAGTCAGTTGCTTCTTCAGGGCTAAAGTTCCCTGTAATTTGAGCTCGTCCACCTGAGATTTTTTCGTTAAGTCTTGGTGCGGATTGTACTTTATTATCAAGTACAATAGCAAGTTGCCTTCCTACGTTCTTTCCTGTTAGATCGGCAAAGATTTCAGAACCTTTATCATTAAAAGTTAAAGAAACGCTCGCTTGTCCGGTTGGAAGGAATTGCACTCTTGCATCGCTCACCATGTCACCGGTTAAATAAACTTTTTTTTCTAAGAGAGTCGGTCTAGAGCTTAACAATTCTTTTGTAATAGGATCTCTTGTTTCTAGTTGTAAAACTAGCTGATCTTTAGTTGGTTTTTCAACTGACCCTTTGTCGGCAAGAAGCATGAATTGTAAAACCGCAACTTGTCCAATGACTTTCCTTGCTTGGTTTGGATCTTGTAAGCCCGGTAATTGGATTACAATCGAATCTTCGCCGCGTTTTTGAATAGACGGTTCCTTAACGCCTAGTTGATCAATCCTGTTGCGGATTGTGTCTAGTGCTTGGTCAATTGTATTTTTCTTAATAAAGTCAATTTCAGATTGTTTCAAAGAAAATACGTAGCCTTTATCTGTTTTATTAACGTCGTATCTAGCAAGAATCGATTCATATTCTGGCGTATTAAAATCAACAGCTTCATCTTTATCAATAGGCACGATAATTTGATGCGTTTCACTTGTAACAGGAGAAACAATAATATGATCAAAGCCAATAGCCTCGTCTAGTAGTTTGTCTTCAATATTATCAGCCGTTTCAGTCAATATCTTCTTGAAAAGCTTATTTGTTTCAACGCCAATATCAAGGTACATACCACCTTGTAAGTCTAGCCCAAGATTAACGGCATACGTTGGCTTCTTAGAAGAAATAACGTAGCTTTGCGTTGCTTCATGGTAAAGCGCGTCTAGCGATAGATGAGTTGCCCCTAAAGTAGCAAGGAAGCTGTTCCAAGTAGAATGAGACAAAAGCAAACTTTTCAAAGGTTCAATGCTTTTAGCAAGTCGTTTGTCTTGTTTCATTGTAAGGATTAAAGCAGCTTTGCTTTTATCTAGCGATACTGATTTAACTTTAGCCGAATTAGTAAATAAACTCGTTAAAGCTTCTGCTTTCTTAGAAAGGAAGGCTTTACTATTTGCTTTAAGAATAAGGTAAAAGTGATCGCCATCTTGTTTAAGAGTAAAGTCTTTTAAGAACGGTTTAAGGAAAATATTAGATTCCTTAAGAGAAAAGTTCTTTTTTGTGGTCATTAACTCAATACGATTTTTATTCTTGTCCGGCAAGGCGAGATCAAAATTTTGTAAAACAGTAAAATCATTTTTACGTTGTTGCAAATTTTGTATTTGCGAATTAAAACTTGTCTTAGAAACAGGCAAGAAAGTAAACAGAGTCGGAAGCGAACCTAGAATCGAAATTAAGGTAACAATAAAAATAAGGTAACCTTTTGTACTTGTTTTCATGTGATATTATAGGAAGTTTATTTTTCAATAGTCTTAACGACTTGATTTTTATCTAGTTTAATGGTTGTGTTAGCAGCAATATCAAGATATATAAAAGGTTTGTCGCTATCTATTTTACTAATAGTGCCATAGATCCCAGCAGACGTTACCACCTTGTCGCCTTTTTGTAATGTCGAAAGCATACTGCGTTGATCTTTAGCTTTTTTTTGTTGCGGGCGCATAATGAAAAAGTAAAAGATTACAATTAAAACAGCAATCATTCCAAATTGGGCAATAGGGTTGCCACCTTGTGCTGAACTTCCACCGGAAGCGGGTAAGGCATATGCCGTTTCAATAAACAAAGGGACGAAAGAGAACATAAGATTTCCAAAAATTGTTAAAGATTAATAAATAGTTTTTGTTAATTTTTATATAATAAAGCTTTATCAAGAATAAAGTCAACTAAACAAAGAGAATTATTTAGAGAAGAATAAAAAATAAGTTTGTAAAATATTTGCTAGCTTTTATTTAATATATGATATATCATAAATAATTAAATACTAATTATAGCGCTGAATCGGTATTTTTTATTGTATTTTAAATGCGCCAGACTATCTATTAAAAAATAAACTAAATCATGAAGCAATTTTTTCTCGCTTGCCTTTTTTGTACTGTTTTTTTATTTAACGCTCAAGCAAGTACGTCTAAATTTATCCCGCAATCTGAGTTAATCCATAATGCGCTTGCCGTTATTTCCGAACGATACGTTGCTCCGGAAAGGATTTCTTCTTCCGCTTTATTGCAAGGCGCTTTTGACGAATTGGCGTTAACTTTTTCGCCGGTTATGATTAAATCAAAAAAAGACAAACATCATTTATATATAAAAGTTACGGTAGATAGTGACGTAAAAGAATTTGACGTGCAACGACTTGCTAACGTAGACGATTTAAATAACGTAGTCCAATCGCTTGTTAAATATATTAAGCAAAACTTGCCGGATAATACAAAATTGCAAAAAGTAGATTATGCCGTTATTAAAGGTATGTTGAAAAAACTAGATCCCCATTCTAGCTTAATTGTGCCAGATGAATACACACAATTTAATATGTCTACTTCCGGCGATTACGGCGGGGTTGGTATGGTTATCTCGCAAGTAAAAGGGAAAATAGTTGCTTTATACGTGTTAGACGATAGCCCGGCGCAAAAAGCAGGCTTAAAGCCTAATGATCAACTTGTTCGTATTGGTGAACAAACTACATTGAATATGTTCCCTTCGGAAGTTGCCGACCTTTTAAGAGGAAAAGCGTCTACAAAAGTGAAAGTATACATTATGCGTAAAGGCTTCAAAACGCCGCGCCAAGTTGAATTGACAAGAGCAAGGTTGTCTTTGAATTCAGTTTATAGCCATATTTTCAAAAAAGGCAACGCACGTGTAGGCTATATGCAAATACAAAGCTTCCAATCAAATACGTTTAATCAAGTAGCGCAACAAATAGACGACTTTGAATATGAATCAAAAGACTTCAAAGGTGTTATTCTTGATTTAAGAAACAATCCGGGCGGTTTATTAGTGGCTGCTATTGGCATTAGCGACTTGTTTCTTAAAAAAGGCGTGATTGTCTCGACTGCTAATGCACATAGAAAAAACAAACAATCTTATAATGCTAGTTGGTTTAAAACACTTGATTATTTTCCTATTGTTGTTTTAGTAAACGGCGATAGCGCGTCTGCCGCGGAAATCTTAAGTGGTGCGTTAAAACGTAATAACAGAGCGGTTTTAATAGGACAAAGGACTTTTGGTAAAGGGTCGGTGCAACAAATCATACCACTACAAAAAAATACTATACTTAAGCTGACAACAGCGCAGTACCTTACTCCCGGCGATTATTCAATTCAATCAGTTGGGATAGAACCTAATATTATGTTAGTGCCTTATTTCTTATCTCATAAAGGTCTTGTTATGAGCCCGCAAAATTATTTTGGTGAGAAAGATTTAACAGGTATTTTTAAATGGGGAAATAAACTAGAAAAATCAGACTATGTTAGCTATTATTTGTTAACTAAGGAAAATAAAAAATATTTTAATGCTAGTGCCCCAAGGTATTCAAAGAAAGAATTAGTTAAATGGCTAAAAGGCGATTACTTAACGCAAACTAGCGTTGCGATTTTAGTAAATAATAATAAAGCCGCTACTGCTAAACTAAAACGGGTTGCTATACGGTATGTGAAACAACAAGAGCAAAAGCAAGAGCAAAACTTGATTCATGCTTTAGCAACTAAGAAAATTAATTGGAACAAAGCACCGTATAAGAAAAGTACGCAAAAAGCATTAAGCGCGCGGTTTTGGTTTACTAAAAAAGTAGGTAAAAAATGGAACGCTTCCACTTCTGCTTTAGTTGCCGGCGGTGATTATAGATTATATGCTGAAGTGAAAAATAATAGTACACACGTTATTTCTCGTATTAAAGCAAATTCAAAAGCCACAGAAACATGGAACAACGGCATTGCCATGGTTTTCGGCACGTTAAAGCCAAAACAAAAAGCTAGCTGGTATTATGAGTTCTCTTTGCCAAAAAACGTGGATAGTGTTAATAAAAAGCTATCGTTTGTCTTCAAAAATCAAAAACAAACTTTCTTAAAGAAAAACGTTGTGTTAAACATACAAAATCAAGGAGCACCTCGTTTTACCTATTCTTTATTAAGTAGCACTGTAAAAGACAACAAAGAAGGTGATATTAAAAAACTACACTTTCAAATTGCTAATAAAGCGGCAACGCCAACAGGTAAATTAGAAGTTTTCTTACGTAATGGCGAAGGTGACAACCTTTTTCTTATTAAAGGAAAAACAATGCACGGGTCTTTGAAAAAAGGCGAGTCTTTTCAAGGTGATTTTTCTTTTCGCTTAAAACAAGTACCAAAAGACAAAACAATAGACGTTTCTTTAACTGTTATAGATAAGCTTTACGTTGATAAAAGTTTTGAAGAAAAATTAAAAATACCGGTAGAAAAAGAAACGTGGCAACTTAAGAACGCACTGCCTTATTTCACGGACGTGCGCTATCCTTTAGTGGCAAAAAATAATAAAGCACAACTGTCTTTTGTCGTGCAAGACGATAGTAGCTTGAAAGATACTTATTTATTTGTGAATAATCACAAAGTATTTTATCAAAATTATGAAACGGCAAAAAATAAAACGCAAGCACATGTGAATACAACGTTACGTTTGAAAAAAGGTATGAACCAAGTAGTTTTAATCGCAAGAGACGATAGACGCGTAATGACAGAAAAAAAATTATTTATTCGTTATTAAGCTGATTGTTGCTTTTTCGTATTATATTTGGTACAATTCTATGAAAAATTTATATTCGCTATCCTATGCTGATTTCAGTTAAAATTTAATTCTTTATATATAATCTTATGGCACAAGATACAAAACAAAAAGTTATTAACACGAACAAATCGGACGAGTTTTTAAATCAAATCGTACATCCTGAAATTCCCGGCGCTATTGGTTCAAGAAATAGTATTTATCGCGAAGGTAGGGACGAATACAAAGAGGCTAAGCTTGTTCTTGATGAAGAAGTAGATAAAGTTTTAAATCATATTCATGCTAAACTGCCGCCTGAGGTTTTGGAACACTTGGACGTAATGGGCTCAGTTAAATCTAAGCTACATAATTACTTTAATCAAGATTTTCAAAATATGTTAAATCGTTACCTGGTAACGATGGAAGACGAAATGGCGAAAAAATTTGGTAACCTCGTTGATAAAGAAGAAAAACGAATTTTAGAACGCTATACGCCGCGTGAAATCACAGACCTTCTTAGCAAATCCGACGTAGCAGACGACTTTAATACAAGGGAAGTAGAAACCTCCGTTGTTAGTATGTACGAACATTTGCAACAATATATTGACGAAGGCGTGGAAGAACTAGAACGGCATACTAATTCTGTTTTACAAGAAAAAACGGACGTAGGCGCGTTTATTCAAGGTGAAAATTCATATGCTATAGCTAAGTGTGTTTTTCAAGACAATAGCTACAGACCGCAAACGGTTATGAATGTAAAATTGTCTATCTCTATTCGTGAAGCCGAGTTGATAAGCCCTATATATCATTACCAACTGCCAGTTGCCGAGATTTTAAAAGATTTAGTTGCTAAACATGTTCATACGCTTATTGACGCCGAACTAAAAACAGCGCTAGAAAGCTTATCGCCGCAACAAAATAAACGAGCTTCTATAACAAGCTTGTTTGAAAGGTTACGTATTATGGAAAAATACGTTTCTGATGAGGATACAGAAAATTCAAAACGCTATCAAATTGTAGCAAAGAAATTTTTTACTGCGCTAGATAGTTTGCAAAATGAATCGCCGGACAATGTAATCAATCCTTTACGTGTAAGGGAAAGTGTCGTTCGTATCCTAGATAGGCAAGACGTGCGTAATAGAGGCTTTAACACGGCGGTTAACGCGTTATCCTCTATTTTAAACCATAGTAAAATGGGATATCAATTTTTGGAAAACTCAAATAATGCAAGAGAGTGTATTATCAGAGAATACCAAGAAGAAAACCCGGAAAAATTGCCTGATGAATATTATGCTATTCGCCTGGTTTACTATGATTATGAACAACTTACCTTGTTACGTGAAAATTATTCAAAACAACTTGTTGAACTAGAAGAAAAAATAATTCACTTGTGGAAAGTTTGTAAAGCAATCAATAAAAAAACAAGACTTAGCACTAAAGAAGAAGATTGGGATACGCTTGTTACTCGTATAACAAAGCAAACCGGCGACAAAACGAAAAAAACGGCAAATGACGTTAATTTGCTAGCAACAGAAGAAAAGGAAGAAACAGAACAAGAATGTGATGAGTTTTCTTTTATTCGTGCAGAAGAAACTTTTGTAACAAAAGCGAATCCAACAGTGGAAGGCAAGCTGAGTAATTTAAAAGAACGCTTTGTTCTTATGAAAAAAAACTTAGACGGCACATACGGCATGAATTATACGCAAGAGCGATCTGTTATTGAAGAAAGAATGACTTTAATTGAAAAACAATTTGATGAATTTTGCGAACAAATTAACCCGTATCATATACAGCCGGGCTTGGTTCTAGATATTGATTTAGTCAGTATTAAGAAAAGAAAAAATACAATGATAAAAATGGCGAATGTTATTAATGAATTTTTACACTCTGTATCGAAAGGCTTTGCCGAAATACCATCGCAAGAAGATACAATAAAAGAAAAAGTTGGATAATTATTTATTAAAGCACTATGGAGCATCTTCCTTTTGAAGAACCTATCGTTCGTTTGCGCAATAAAATACAAGAGCTAAAGGCACTTGAGAAAAAAGAAAAAGTAAACATGATAGAAGAGATAAACAAGCTGGAGAGCAAAGCGCTACAGCTAGAATCAAGAATATACGCTAATCTAGACAGCTGGGAAAAAACGCAAATAGCAAGACACCCTATGCGTCCGTATACGCTTGATTTTATTGCCGCTTGTGTGACTGATTTTCGTGAATTACATGGAGATCGTCATTTTAGGGACGATCCTTCTATTGTTGGCGGATTTGGCAAAATCAAAAATATCCCTTTTATGATTATTGGAACGCAAAAAGGGCGAACAACGCAAGAAAATATATATCGTAATTTTGGCATGCCTCATCCTGAAGGTTATAGAAAAGCTTTACGTTTAATGAAGCTAGCAGAGAAATTTAATCTTCCTGTTTTAACGTTAATCGACACGGCAGGCGCGTTCCCCGGATTAGAAGCGGAAGAAAGAGCCCAGTCTGAAGCCATTGCCGTTAACTTAAGGGAAATGGCAGCTTTAGAAGTGCCGATTATTAGTGTTATTACAGGGGAAGGCGGAAGCGGCGGAGCTTTAGCTTTAGGGGTAGGAAATAAAGTATTAATGATGGAGTATTCTATTTATTCTGTTATTTCACCGGAAGGGTGCGCAAGTATACTTTTTAAAGATTCTAGCCAACAAAAGCGAGCGGCACAATCTTTGAAATACACAGCGCCATATTTACAAGAGCTTAATATTATTGATGATATTGTTCCTGAGCCCATAGGCGGAGCGCACAAAAATCCCCAAGAGGCAATGAAAAATTTACAAAAAAAAATATTGTCTAATTTAGCTAGTTTGAAGAAAATAAAGAAAATAGATTATATAGAGCAACGATATGAACGGTTTAGACATATAGGTGCCTCTATGGAAGAGAATTAGAAGTTTACTTTATGGAAATTTTTAATGTTATAGGTTTAGGCGGGCACTTTACCCTACACTCTTCACAAGAAGAAGAACAGCGATCCGTTACGGTTTCTTTACATAAACCGGAAGAAATAGCAGAGCAACTTCTTGAATTGCTAACGCATATCCCGCACGGTAGTAAGGCGGATATTATTTTAGACGAACGTTGGATACAATACCACACGTTAACGTTGCCTTTGTTTTCTCGTTCGCGTATTTTGAAACTGTTACGTTTTGAGTTGTCGCAAATCTTGTTTTCCAATATTGAAGAATATATGTATATTCCTTCGTTAACGTTTAACAAAGGAACGCGCGAAACCTATGTTAGCGTATACAGTATGCGCCATGAACTACTAGAGGTGCTTCGCGAAGCCATGCACGATAGTAAACTAGATAATTGCCGTATTATCCCTCTCTCGTCTGCGATTAGTACCTATTTAAAAGACCAATATTCACCGAATAATCATATTGTCGTTTGCTCTTTTTTAGGACAATTACGCGTTTTTTCTTTTGTGCAAGGTGTTGTTAAGGATATTTCTTTGATTCCTTTGCTTACTTCTGCTGATAGCGGAGAATCGAATTGGCTTCTTTCACTTAACCAAAGGATTGCTTCTTTTTTAAGTCACGGGCAGGCTGATAGCGAGGTTAGTGTTTACGGGTTAAACGGTCTTGAAGTTGTTAATAACGTAGTGGAACAAAAAGGCGATTTTTCTGCTTTAGCTTTTGAAACGGCAGGTAAAGAAATAATTAACTCGTCTTCTCTTCTTTCAAACCATGTTGTGAACATGCAAGAAAGAACAACAATGGTTTTACAATTACTTGCAAAACATAAAACGCGTTTAATTAAACTAGCCGTTGCTTTAAGTATTATTGTTGTTTTATATGCAGGCGTTACAGTCTATAAAAATATACTCATAGATAGACGTGTGGCACAAGCGGAAAAAATCTATACGCAAGTAATGCGGCGCTATCTTCCGGGAAGCGTTAGTATAGATGAGAGTATTCCCTTTTTGCAACGTGCCTTAAAAAGGTTGGACGTAAGTAAAGTTAAAAGAAAAAATATATTTTTTAGCGGTACGTTTCCTGTTTCTAATTTATGGCAAATATTTGCTAAGTTACAAGAGAAACAACCGGGGTTACAATTAACTAGCATTGTGCAAGAAAAAAGCAAGCTAGAAATATTGGGCAAAATTGAAAAAGTAGAGTCAGTTAAGCAAATACAAAACGAGCTACTAAAACATTTTCCTTCAAAACAGTACCGTCTTAGCATGACAAATAAAAAGCGTAAGACCTATTATCTGTTTACTATAACTATAAGCGTTAAAAAGAAAAGTGAGTGATAGAGAGAAAATATACCTTATTATTGGTAGCGTTTTTATTGTTTTTCTTGGGATTTTGCATTTTGTTATAACCCCTTTTACAAATGCATATGACAGAAAAAAAACGTATATAGAAACCTTATATTCTAATATAGACGAGCTGAATCAATTGGGAACAAAGTACGTTCAACGAAAGAAGAAAGTAGTCGCATCAGGTAATTTAAAAGAATATATAGATAACCTAATTACGCCAATGGAGCTAACTTCTAAAGTTAAAGAAGTTAGAGAAGGATTCGTAGAGGTTAGCGTTGACGGAGGAAGTATAGCAGATATGAGACGCATAATATATAATATAGAAGAACAGGGCTATTTTATTAGTTCGTTTGAACTCGGCGCTTCTTTTGAAAAGAAAAAAATGCTTACTTTAGATATGACAGTGTTACAGGTAAAATAAATGCGTAAAATTTTGAAGGGCTTTGGCATCACTCTAGTTCTGCTTATTTTGTTTATATACCTTGTAATACAAAACTTGCCGGAAGCCTCAGTACGAAATTATATAGAACACACAATAAACGAACAGTTAATTGGTCAAGTTGTAAGTATTGGTGAATTCCACATAACCATTACCGGTTTAGAATTAAAAAACGTAGTTATTTATGATAAATGGCAAAAATATCAAAAAATAGCGGAAATAGATTCTATCTCTGTATATGCAACTTTACTTTCTTTAGTAAGCGGTAAAATACGTATAGAAGGCGATATATATCAAGGGTATATTCGTGGGTATATTAATTTGATTTTTTCTACTGTACACATTGGTTTTGCCGACGTGGATTTACGTTATATTCCTGCAGTTAAGAATTGCCTTTGCCTTGCGTCTAACACAACGGCGCGCGGAACCATTACAATGAATCATTATAATATACAAGAAACCGAACTTGGTATTGCGCTAGATTCGTTGGTTTTTCATATGCCAAAACATAGTACAAGCTTTTTGGCGATACCGGATACCGGTTTGAAAAATGTAAAATTAGAAATTAAATCGTTAAACATAGCAAATCAATTCCGCTTGTTACTGCAAAGCGTGGGAGATGCGACAATAGACCTAACCGGTAGTGTTACTTTAAATCCTAAGAACCCTGCTTTTTCTTTTATGAACGTATCGCTTAACGTAACGCCAACAGCAACGTACGGACCTAAATTGCTAAAAGCAATTCCAATTATTCAAAATTACATGGATAGTTCTAAACGACTGAAAGTGGTTGTTAAAGGACGCTTCCCGGGCATAGAAATAAAGAAAGTACAATGATGCGATTCCAACGTAAAGTAATATGGCAAGCTCTTATTTTGTTTGTTTTTTTATTGGCTTTATATATTATTACAATATTGTTTTTCCCTTATCGTAACTATACGGAAAAACATAAAATCATAAAAGTTAAACAAGGAATGAGTATAAACTCAATTGGGCTTTTACTGGAAAAAGAAGGCGTTATTTACTCTCATAACTTTTTTAACCTGCTCGTTCGTTTTAGATCAAAACGCGCAGTGGAACAAGGGAAATATTTATGGAATCAATCCTATTCTTTGTGGCAAGTTGTTAATATCTTAGAACAAGGCAAGGTCGTTCTTGCAACAGTGACTATTCCGGAAGGTTGGCGAATGCGCCGCATTTTCAGGACACTAGCAAGGCGTAAATTAAATACAGTGCAAGAATATACGGAACTAGCGTCAAGTCGTGCTTTTTTGAAGCTCCTGCATTTACCGCCGAACGCAAAAAACTTGGAAGGGTTTCTTGCTCCAGATACGTATAAATTTTCTTATGGTGAAAGTAGTAAACAAATCTTAACGACTATGGTGCATAACTTTTTTTCGCGTATGCCAAGAAATTATGCCGACTTAGCACATAAATTTAATTTAAGTTACTATGATGCTATTATCCTTGCGTCTATTATAGAAAAGGAAACAAGCAAATCAAAAGAAAGGGGATTAATATCGTCTGTGTTTCATAATCGCTTACGTAAACCAATGCCATTACAAACCGATCCGACTATTATATACGGCTCGCCGGATTATAAAGGAAAGATTACAAAGAAAATGCTACGTAAGCCAACGCCGTATAATACGTATAGAAACTTTGGGTTAACGCCGACTCCTATATCTAATCCTGGATTAGCATCTATTATGGCGGCAGTTCAACCAAAACAAACAAAATATTTGTATTTTGTTGCTAGAGGTAACGGATATCATTATTTTAGCGAAACCTATGCCGAACATAGAAAAGCAATACAAAGGTATCAAAAAAAACGTTCACAAAAATATCGTTCTTATTAATTTAAAAAGGAATACTTATGAGTGACTATAATAATCCGTGGGATTCAAGAAATAAACAAAAAGGGGATTCATTTGAAAAAAACGTAAAAGATTTTTTCAGTAAATTTTTTGGTAATGAATCGCCTTCAGGAAATCCAAAAAAATCATCTAAATTAACAGTTGCTATTATTATTGTTGCACTGGCTTTATTTGTTATAGTGGATTCTGTTTATCAAATACAACCGGGAGAACAAGGCGTTGTTCTTAGGCTAGGGCGCTTTAGCTCTTTGTCTAATCCGGGTTTACATATTCGTATCCCTGTTGTGGATAAGTTGTATAAAGTAGACATAGGAACGATTCGTAAAGAGAATTTCGGCGGGGCAAATAGCCGCGTTGACGCTGTTGAGAATTTAATTGCTCTTGCGTTAACAGCAGATAAAAACGTCATTAAACTAAGCTGGGTCGTGCAATATAAAGTAAAAGATCCAATTAGGTTTTTATTTGCGATTCGCGATCAACGCGCTTGGGTGCAAGATATATCGCAAGCAACAATGCGCCGTGTTGTTGGTAATAAAACGTTTGATGAAGTCCTAGCAAGTAGGGAAGAAATTTCATTACAAACAAAAACGGAAATGCAAGCTTTACTTGATAAATATGAATCAGGCGTGCAAATTACAACAGTACAATTACAAGACGCCGCGCCACCGGGACCGGTAAGACCTTCTTTTGACGAAGTAAACGACGCAGAACAAGACAGGGCAAGGCTAGTGAATGAAGCTGAAAAAGAAAGCAATTCTAAGATCCCAAAAGCAAAAGGGGAAGCCAAGAAATTAATTGAAGAAGCGAAAGGTTACGCTGTTGCAAGAGTGCAAGAAGCAAAAGGGGACGTTGCTTTATTTAATAAATTATATCATGCTTATAAGAAAGCAAAAGTCGTTACAAGAGAACGGTTATACATAGAAACAATGCAAGAAGTTTTGCCACACTTAAAAGAAGTGGTAGTGATAGACGACGGTAAAAAGGGAACAATCCCTTTATTAAATATTGGAGCAGTATCCGGTAAAAAAGGCGCCATGGCAATAGCAGGAGGACAAAATGAAAAGTAATCAAATATTAGCTATATTCTTGCTCGTTGCGGCAGTTTTATTTATTGGTTTTAATAGTGTTCTTGTGGTGCAAGAAGACGAAATGGCAGTTATTACGGAGTTTGGTAAGCCGAAAACTACTTATTATAAAGCCGGATTATATTTTAAAAAACCGTTTGTACAAAAGACTTTATTTTTTGATAAACGTATTCAAAAATGGGACGGTAGACCGTATGAAATCCCAACAAAAGACAAGAAATTTATTATTCTTGATACAGCGGCAAGGTGGCGTATTAATAACCCGTTACTTTTTTTACGTCGTATGAAAAATTTCTATCAAGCAAATATGATCCTAGACGATTTGTTTAACGGGGCAACAAGGGATTTTATCAATCAAAACAACCTTGTTGAGGTAATTCGTAGTTCTGATTGGAAAGTAGGGCAAGAAGTGAGTGAACAAGGCGCAAGGCAAGAAGCGGTTTTACTAGGACGGGATAAAATAATACAACTTATCCGCGACAGAGTGAAAGAAGTTGCTGCGGCTTATGGTATTGACGTTTTAGAAGTATTGATTAAAAAAATTAACTATACTGAGAACGTACGTAAAACAGTGTATAGCCGTATGATTTCAGAACGTAAAAGAATGGCGGCGCAAAGTCGTTCCGAAGGGGAAGCTTTAAAAGCAAGCGTATTAGGAAGTATGGGCAAAACATTAAGCACCATTGAATCGCAAGCTTATAAAGAAGAACAAGAAATTAAAGGGCAAGCTGATGCTGATGCGGCTAATATTTACGGTAAAGCCTATAATCAAGACGTAGAGTTTTATAAATTTTTCATTACCTTAAAATCATATAAAACAATTTTAGGAGCGAACACAAGGCTAGTCCTTCGTGCTAATTCGCCTTTATATAAATATTTCAAGCAAACGCATTAATTTTTAGATTTATTTATATGAAAAACTCCGGTTCAATCTATGGCAAGGTGCAACGATTTGTGTTGCTACTGCTAGCAGTGTCTCTTTCTTGTTCTATTGCAGGAATTCACTTTGCTTTAGTAGTGACTTATATTGTGACAATCGTCTTGGTGGTGAAAAAAGAAATACCTGTTTTTTTCCCAAAAGAGGCGTTTGTTTTATTGGGGTTTCTTCTTTTGACCTTGTTAGCGGCAACATATGCGCAGAATCATACGGCATCGCTTTCTCATTTGAGTAAAGACGTTCGCTTGCCTATGATTTTTTGCATAGCCTGGTTTGCTTCTACCTATGATCCGGAGAAATGGCGTTTCTATTTCTATTTGTTTTTAGGTTTTGCTTCGTTTATAGCTATTTACGGCATAATTCAACATTTTACAGGAACAAGCGTCTTAAAAAACGGGATTTTATCTTGGTACTATCCAACTTGGAACGTGCAACTTGTTAACGATAAACTACAAGTTTCTTGGCAAGTAAGGGGAACCTATTCGCATCACCTTACTTTTGGCGGCGTGTTTTTGTGGATTTGGTTATTTTGCTTTAGCTTAATTTTGTTTGACAATAAAGATCGTAGTTTTTTAATTATGTTGGCAATCCCGCTAACTATTGTGTTAGTGTATTCATATGCAAGAAGCGCATGGATTGGGACATTAGTCGGCATAGTGTGTATTATTTTGTTTAGATTAAAACAAAAACGAGGCTTATTTATAGGCACCGTTCTTGGCGGCAGTTTATTGCTGGTTATACTTACTAAATTAGAAGTAACAAAAGCCTTATTTTATAAACTAGGAACTATTGGCGATCGTATCGTTAGCATAACTTCGGCGTCAGCTAATAATGATCGATTATATATGTGGAAAGCGGCGTTAACATTAATAAAAAGACATCCTTTCGGTGTTGGCGCAAAAAATACGAATGAATTACAAACTATATACGATCAAATCACGGCGAGTACAGGGCATTATTTTTTAAATAAAGCAACTATGGGTGTTCATAATTTATATTTACAAATATGGCTTATGTTCGGTTTTGTTGCTTTACTTGCCTTTCTTCTTTGGATTGGCATGTGGCTTTGGCGAGTGTATAAAGGCATTTTACAAAGTGAAGGATATGAAAAAGCAATTTTAGTTGGAATCTTTGCTGGGGCTATAGGTTTTCTTATTGAAGGCATATTTGAAGTGAATTTTTATGACGGAGAAGTCCAAACTATGTTATTAATAGGAATGGCGTTAAGTTGGGCTATTTTACACAGGCAAAAACAACGGGCGTTAAACCTAGAAGAAAAAACGAAGCCAATAGCAAGCTAGTTGGTAAGAGTAAACAGATAGTATATTTATAAATTAATTAGAGTATAGTTTAAGTTATGGTAGAAACGAATATTATTTCAAAAAATATTGAAGAATCAATGAAGGACGCATACCTTGATTATGCAATGAGTGTCATCATAGGAAGGGCTCTACCAGACGTACGGGACGGTTTAAAGCCGGTACATAGGCGAATCTTGTACGCAATGAGTGATTTGAACGTACTACATACAAGACCGTATATGAAATCGGCGCGTATTGTTGGGGAAGTGATCGGTAAATATCATCCGCATGGTGATGCTGCCGTATATGATGCCACAGTGCGTATGGTGCAAGATTTTTCGTTACGTATTCCTTTAGTAGACGGACAAGGGAACTTTGGTTCTGTTGACGGCGATGAAGCGGCGGCTATGCGTTACACAGAGGTAAGGCTTGCTAAAGTTACACAAGAATTTTTACAAGATCTAGAAAAAAATACAGTTGATTTTATTGATAACTATGACGGATCTTTAAGAGAACCGACAGTGTTACCAACAAAAGTGCCTAATTTGTTGATTAACGGATCGTCCGGTATAGCTGTGGGAATGGCAACAAATATTCCTTCCCATAATCTTGGTGAGGTGATTAAAGGTTTATTGTATTATATTGACAATAGAGATTGTTCTATTGAAGATTTAATGGCGTATATTCCGGGACCAGATTTCCCAACAGCCGGGGAAATACGGGGCGTTAAAGGTATTATAGAAGCCTATAAAACAGGTAGGGGCAT
Organism: SAR324 cluster bacterium; assembly: GCA_002995645.1. Classification (GTDB taxonomy): domain Bacteria; phylum SAR324; class SAR324; order XYD2-FULL-50-16; family HCM1; genus HCM1. Next base: position 48,259 of record PUHO01000008.1, read on the forward strand.
TATTTATGTTCGTGCTAAAACCTTAGTAGAAGAAAGACCAAACGGCAAAGAAGCTATTATTGTTACTGAATTGCCGTATATGGTGAATAAAGCAAGATTAATAGAAAAAATAGCCGAGCTAGTTAAGCTAAAAAAAATAGAAGGCATACAAGATCTACGAGACGAATCAGATAAACGCGGTATGCGTATTGTTATTGAGTTAAAACGTAACGAAGATTCAGAAAGTATGATTGCTAAGTTGTATAAAAATACGTCTATGCAAACTTCGTTTGGTATTAATTTGCTTGCCGTTGTGGACGCGCAACCACAGCTTTTGAATTTAAAGCAAATCTTATATCACTTTCTTAATCACCGTATAGAAATAGTTACAAGACGTATTACGTTTGAACTAGCTAAAGCAGAGCAACGAGCGCATATACTAGAAGGTTTACAAGTAGCGCAAACTAAAATTGATGAAGTCGTTGCGTTAATCCGCCAAGCAAAAAGCACAAAAGAAGCTAAAGAAGGTTTAATGACAAGCTTTGCTTTAAGTGACAAACAAGCGCAAGCTATTTTAGAAATGCGATTGCAGCGATTAACTGCGCTAGAAGTGGAAAAACTAGTTGGCGAGTTAACTGAGTTATATAAAAATATTACATGGTATAAAGAGGTGCTTGCCAATGACACTTTGTTAATTAATATTATAAAAGACGAGTTAAAAGAAATAGACGAAACCTATACAACGCCACGAAGGACTAACATTGAAACAAGCGATCCAAACGTTTCAGTAGAAGAGTTAATACCAAATGATAATATGGTCGTAACTATGAGTCGCGGTGGGTATATTAAACGTATTGCCTTGGAAAATTATAATACGCAAAACAGAGGTGGTAAAGGAAAAGTTGGCATGGGTACGGCTACGGAAGACGTACTAGATCAAGTGTACTTTGCAACGGCACATGCTAATTTATTAATTTTCACAAATCAAGGACGCGTTTTTTCTAAGAAAATATATGAATTGCCACTTGCTTCAAGAACGGCAAAAGGCAGAGCGTGGATTAATTTAATCCCTTTACTAGCAGAAGAAGAAGTCGTTTGTTGTATGCCTATTGCTGACTTACAACAAGATAGTTCTATTGTAATGATGACGCAAAACGGTGTAATTAAAAGAACGGCGCTATCTGCGTATGAAAAAATACGAAGTACCGGCGTTAAATCTATTGTATTAGACGAAGGGGATAAAGTTATATCCGCAAGGTACGGCAATAAAGAAGATTCTATTTTTATTGCAACGTCTAACGGTATGTCGTTACGTTTCTTAGTTGAGAAATTACGAGAACAAGGACGCGTTACAAGAGGGGTACGAGGTATTAAGTTGCGAGAAGACGATTACGTTGTATCTATGGAAGTGATTGCCGATGAAAACATGGACTTAATGACCATTACAGAAAACGGCTATGCAAAAAAATCAAAAGTAAGCAATTATCCAATACGAAACCGCGCCGGCGTGGGTATTATGAATATCCGCAAATCAAGTCGCAACGGTAAAGTGATTATAGCGCTTCCGGTAACAAACGAAAGTGAATTAATTTTATTAACAATGCAAGGTAAAGTAATGCGCGTTGCTGTGAAACAAATTAATATTACAGGACGGGTAACGCAAGGAGTACGCTTAATTTCACTAGAAAAAGAAGAAAAACTTGTTTCAGCTATTAATTTTGTATTAGACGAATAAACTAGAATAGTAATGAAAAGAAATTTTTTAACTACATGCGTATTATTATGTAGCTGCTTAGTGTTAATTAGCTCTTGCGATTTTAATAAGCCGGATCATATTTTTACAAGGGCAGTTGAAAAAATGCAAGCTTATCAATACAAAGACGCAGTAACTTTGTTTGATATTATAGTGCGCGCGTATCCGGACAGTGAATTAGTAGATCGGTCTTTGTTTTTTATAGCAAATACATATGAAACCTATTTGCTAGATCTTCCTAAAGCAATTAAAACGTATCGCACTATATTGCAAAGAGGACCGGATTCGGCATATTATACGGCTAGTATAGAAGCGCTTTTTAGAATATATATAGCCGGTGGTAATAAGAATATGCGAGAAATGGCTTTATTAATTTCACGTTTATATACGAATCCAAATAATAAGTATAATTTTGCTAAACAATATATTTTAGCGCAAGAATATTTACAGACAAAAGATTACCAACAAACGCGTGTTATTGCAAAACAAATATACGTTCATGCAAAAACCCCGTTGTGGCAACAAAGAGCGTATTATTTAATTGGCAAATCCTATGAGCAACAAGGGAACTTGGCAATGGCGCTTTTAACTGTAAAAGAGATGCAGAAGAAATATAGTAAAACTATATATGCCGTTCCTATTATTTTAGAAATAGGCGATATTTTTGAAAGACAAGGTAACTTATTACAAGCTGTTACTATGTACCGCAAGATATTAAATAACACGGAAAAACAAAGCATTTATTACCAACTGACGTATGAACGTATAGAACGTATTCGTTTAAGAATGCGCTATACAAACGAAGGTTAACGTAAAAGGAAACTATGGCAAAAATAATAACGATATCAAATCAAAAGGGCGGTGTTGGGAAAACGACAACTGCTATTAATTTAGCCGCTTCTTTAAGTGCGTATAAGAAAAAAGTATTACTTATAGACTTTGATCCACAAGGGAATGCAAGTAGTGGTTTGGGCGTTGTTGCGGAAAACATAAATAAAAACGTGTATGCAATTATAACTGATTTTAAACGTTTTCCAGATCAGATTCAGCCGACTGATATGCCCGGTTTAGACATTGTGCCGGCTAATGTGAATCTCTCCGGTGCGGAAGTGGAGCTTGTAGGGCATAAATATCAAAATACGCTTTTGAAGAACGCCATTTCACTTGTAGAAGATAAATACGATTATATTTTTATTGATTGCCCGCCGTCACTTAGCTTGTTAACGATTAACGCACTTGTTGCGGCAAAAAGCGTTTTAATTCCTTTACAATGCGAATATTATGCAATGGAAGGCTTAAGTTTACTTATAAAAACCATAGATAATATTAAGTTACATTTAAATAATGAATTAATGATAGAAGGTATCGTTTTAACAATGTATGATAAAAGAAATAACCTGTCTAAACAAGTAGAGCAAGAGGTTGTTAAACATTTTAAGTCAACTTTGTTTAAACAAGTGATTCCAAGAAATGTTAAACTTAGTGAAGCGCCGTCTTTTGGCGAGCCTGTATTTGTATATGATAGAGCGTCCACAGGGGCATTAAGTTACTTAGCTTTGGCTAAAGAGATGTTAGAAAGAACGTAGTACGGTAAAAGATGGTATCAAAAGAACGTAAAGTATTAGGAAGGGGTTTTAGTGTTTTGCTACAATCAGATAGCACGGTTGTCCCGCAAAATGCAGAAAATATAGTAGAAGTTCCTGTTACTCATATACATTGTAATCCCAATCAACCAAGAACCTATTTTGCAGACGATAGGCTACAAGAGCTTGCTGAATCTATTACAGTGAAGGGCGTTATCCAACCGATTTTACTTCGTCCCATTGAAAACCTTCCTGAGCAATATGAAATAGTAGCAGGCGAAAGACGTTGGCGCGCTTCTAAACTAGCGGGGTTTGCTAAAATCCCGGCAATTATTCGTACGATTCAAAACACGGACTTACTAGAAACTTCTTTAATAGAGAATATACAACGTGAGAACTTAAATGCTATTGAAGAGGCTAAGGCGTATCGCAATTTAATTCGTGAGTTTGGCTATACGCAAGAAACCTTAGCAAGGAGAATAGGCAAAAGTCGCACAACAATTACCAATTTAATGCGGTTATTACATTTGCCGGACGAGGTGCAAAAAGAAATCGTTAGCGGGTCTTTGTCTGTGGGGCATGCAAGGGCTTTAATTAATTTACCGGAACAAGAGCAAGCTAGTTTAGTTAAATCTATTTTACAAGATAAGCTAACCGTTAGGGACGTAGAGAGTAAAGTTAGTGAATTAACAGGCAAAAAGAAAGGCAAACAAAAAGACGAAAAAATAAGCGTTACAAAGACAAAAGAAAACGAAACTATACAAGAAAACGGGCACTTATCAGCAACGCAAGAAGCTTTGCAAAATTTTTACGCAACAAAAATAAGTATTCAAAATAAGGAAGGTAAAGGAACGATTAGTATAGATTACTACGATCAAGAAGATTTTAATAGAATATATAGCCTTCTTTTGCATAGGAGCGAACATGAAAAAAACTAAACATATGCCAATTTGTCTTTTTTCTGAGCAAGTAGAATTAAACGGTACGCTTAAAGCAAAAGGAAACGTGCATTTAAGCGGGGAGTTTCAAGGTATTATAGAAACTGACGGATCGGTTCATATAGGAGAAAAAACAGTTGCTAAAGCTGATATTAAAGCCGAGTCGGTTTCTGTTCGCGGTAAAGTAGAAGGAATGATAGAAGCAAAAAAGGCTATTACAATACAAGAGAGCGGAAGTTTTACCGGGACAACTAAAGCAGAAACTTTATTGGTAGATAAAACCGCGTACTTTAGCGGGAAATCTATTTTATTATCAGAAGAAGAGGATAAAGGAGAACCTACTACATAACCTTGTATATAGTAGGCTTGTTTTGTTGTTAGCTTATACTAAATCTTATTTATTTTGAAGGATTTTGAAGCGCTGTTAAATCAATTTTCCAAGATTGCGGTGCTTTTATTAAATGTGGCCAGTCATGATGTTTTACAGGTAGGGTGGTTTTGCCGTCTAAGCTTTTCCCCTCTTTTACGTTTAATATATCAAGAACAATTTCATGGAATGTTTTCTCTGATTCTGTTGGGTTCGGCGACGGGTATGATGAATTATCGTTTAATTTATAATCTTTAGGCATCTTGAAGTCGTCGTATCCGTTTGCTTTTACATCTTGTACAAAATCTTTTAGAGGATATACTATATAGGAATTGATTCCCCCTTCCTGCCCCTTCATATACATCTATTTCTATATATGCGCTAGCTAGAGTCTCTTTTAAGTTTGCCATAAACTTTCCATTCCATTTATATGGTGCTGTCGTAGGAAGAGCAGGATAAAGATCCTTTAATTAAGTTTAAAATATAATGTAAAAGCGTTCCTTCGCTTCCATGCTTCTGTAGGCTTGAAGAAAAGCCTTATAACTTTCGTTTAACAAGTAATTACAGAAATATTTACTATTCTAGCCAAAAAACAGAAATCGGCAAGTGTTAAGTTATAAAAAGGACATAAAAAGATTATATATGCGATATCTTTTATAAAGATTATTGATTTTTAGCATTAAAACACTTGTGGATCGTTGTCTTCTTTTGTTGCTGCGTTAGCCTGTTCTTCTTCGCTTAGCTTGCTAGCTTTTTGTATTTCTTGTTGTATTTTAGCAGACGATTTTTCTTTTAATAGCCATAAGATACCAATAGAAACCCCGCCAATAACGGCAGAAAGCTTAACAGTAGGCGGGAAAGGGCGTGTCGTGATAATAAAAAACCAAAGTGTATACGAAAGGTACGCCGCTTGTAAGATAATAATCAGAGCGAAAAAAATACGTAAATAATGCCTTACTTTTGCTTGTTTTTTTGTATGCGTTGTTTGATGGGATTCCATATGTCTTTTATATAAAGGTTAGTAAAGGAAGTAAAATCAAAGTTTTCTTTTTGAATAAGCTTGTCTAGTGGATATAATGCCTCTTCGTTTGCTTGCGGTAAGCGCCCTGTTGTTAAAAATAATTTTTCATTTAAGTCTAGATCTAAATCAGGGAGCCCTTTAAGTTTTTCTCTGTATTCATTCATATAGTTGATTTGTAAGAAAGAACCAAAAGTATTAATTTTGTTGTAAAAACAAAGAATAAAGAAAATGAGAAATAAACCCGGACAAAGTTCGTTGTTTTGTAAGCGTGTAAGCATCTCTTCTTTGTCTAGGTTAGCCTCGTTTGTTTTTAAAGTGAATTTATCCCAATGAGCAATAGTAATGCGTCTTTTCTTTTTATATTCTTCGTTAAGAAGAAACGAAAAAGGTTCAAATCCCAGTTGCTGTTTTAATGCCGCTTGTTTTGTTGCGTCAAAAAATAAGGAATATAGAAAGTGATTCTTATCTTGTAAAGCAAGGATAAGATATTGTGTGACAACTAAGTTAATATCAAAAATAAAAACAGGACGTTGAAAAAAAAGCGATTGTATTTTAGCTGCGTTTTTTGTTGCCCATACGGAAAATAAACTAGCTTCACTTGGCGGGATAAGCAAATTTTGCACGTCCGGAAGTAAAGCTTGCCAAACGCCTATATGTTCCTTGTTGATTTTTGTGCCGTATACTAATTGATCTCTTTCTTTTCCAGTAAGAAAATTAATCCTTTTTTCTGTTTCGCCGTGATTCTCTCTTTCTTGTTGTGCTTTACGTTGCTTTGTGTAAACTGCATTATTTTGCAAAAGTAGTGACTCAAAGCTAGTAGACTGAAAACATAAGGCCCCGCTCCATGCCGGATTAGAAAAGGCAACGCCTGCATTAGCTCCTATAATATACGGTGTGTTGATCGGCAAAGCGCATAAAGATAGCGCGTCTATTGTTGAAAAAGTAGGTCCGTGTGTTAATGCCGTATGGTGCGAAGTTTGTAAGCTTCCTGTTTGACTGATTGTTGTTATAATTGTATTAATTTCTTGTTCGCTATAGTTTTGCTTTGTTAAAGCAAGGATAAATGCTTGTTCTAGCAACGGTTCTAGCGTGCAAGCACGACTATTTTCATAGACTAGGTTCATATAGTCTATGGTCTTCCAATTTTGATATTTTTCAAACAAAGAGCAAAACAAAGCAGACATAGTTTTACACTATTAAAGACGTGGCTAGCGTGTGAGGCAAGCCGCCAAAATCACCTTGACTCATACAAAGGACAATATCATTTTTTTGTATGTTCCCTTGGACTTGCGCTTGTATTTCTTCAAGTGAATCAGCAAGGTAAGCTTGCTTTTGATTGGCTTGTAAAGTTTGTTGCACTTGCGTTAAATTTAATCGTTTTTCCGGTGCAATTCGTTGCGGACGATGTAACTTATATAAATAGACAAAATTAGCTTCGTCAAACGCAGTTGGCAAGGTGTCTTGGTGATCGTTTCTAATACAAGTATTACTTCGCGGTTCAAATAAAACGTGTAGTTTCGCAGTTGGGAAAGCTTGTTTTAAAGCATGGATAGAAGCGCGAATAGCCGTTGGATGATGTGCAAAATCATCAAAAACAAGGAGCTCTGTTTGCGTTGGAATAGAGTTCATTCGTCGTCTTACGCCTTTGAAAGATTGCAAGCCTTCTTGTATAGTTTGTAGCGGGATATTAGCTTCTAAGGCATTTAAAATTGCCGCCGTGGCATTACGTACGTAAATCTCACCAAGTAAAGGTATAGTAAAAGAATAGGTTTTTTGTTGGTACGTCAATTCCCATGTTGTGCTAAGTGAATTTTTTTCTACTTCTATATTATGTATATACGCTTCGCAATCTTCGTTCGTGCCAAAACGAACAACAGGGCAAAAAGCGTGCTTAACAACGGCAAGGGCGTTTGTATCGTCTCCATTAACAAAGATTTTACCAGTACGAGGCATTTGTCGTAACATGAAAATAAATGATTTTTTAATATCTTCTATAGAGTCAAAAATATCAGCATGATCAAATTCAATATTGTTAATAACCAGTAATTCAGGTAGGTAGTGAAAGAATTTAGATCGTTTATCAAAGAAAGCCGAGTCGTACTCGTCGCCTTCAATAATAAAGTAGCCGTTTTTATTTTTACAAGCTTGCGCCGATACAGGGAAGTTTTCTGCTTTTCCACCTAGAAAAAAACCGCAATCTTGTTTTGCATAAGTAAATAGATGTGCCGTTAAACTTGTTGTTGTTGTTTTGCCATGCGTTCCGGTAATAACAATAGGACAGTTCCCACGAATAAACGTATTTTTCAATACTTCCGACATAGATTGATAGAATAAACGCTGTTCAAGTACGTATTCTACTTCTTCATTACCACGACTTAGCGCATTGCCAATGACTACTATATCCGGATGAGGCAATAAGTTTTCTTTTTTATATCCGTTTGTAAAATCAATTTGTTGCTCTTCAAGCATAGTTGACATAGGCGGGTATACGTTGGCATCAGAACCGGTTACTTTATACCCTGATTGTTTTAGCAAAATAGCTAAAGTTGCCATTGCACTGCCGGCAACACCGCAAAAATGAAAATGTTTTTGTTTCATATAGATAGTAGTTTTATTAACGAGTAAGGCGCTAAAATAAAGCGTATATAACGTATCTTATGATAAGGTAAGTTATTCTTTCTTGCAAGAGGCTTTTACTATGAGTTTTTGCTTTTATTATATAATTTAAGTAGGCTAATTTATTTGTAAAAAAATAAAAAATCGCAAAGGTGAAAATTGAACGGTTTATGCATATTAACATAACGAAGTTTATAAGTTAAACTTGTGAAGAGGTTAAAACGTAGTGCAAAAATAAACGCAAATACGGGGAAAAGCAAGTTAAAACAGGGCAATTGAAGGGGTAGTAGCTTCTAGCGGCAAGCTGTTTAAAGGTATCTTTATTATACCGACTTTACGTTTGCCTAGTAAAAAAAATATAAAACGAATCTATATTTTTTCTTTGTTTTATTTGACAATCATACAAGCTTTAGTGTAGACTTTATCAGTATTATAAATAATTTTATTAACTATTTCATTAAACTCACTTATGACTAACTCTTTTAACTCTGCAGTTCACGATAGTAAAATCGAATTTTCACATGAAGAAGTCAATTTTGAAGATTTCTTAGCAGAGAGTCTTAACGATATTCTTACTAACAATATAATTAAAAGTAAAGTTCTAGCAATAACAAAGGATTTTGTTACTGTTGGCTTTGGCTATAAATCAGAAGGGCAAATACCGGTTCACGAATTTGCAAACGATCAACCGCTATCTATCCAAGTAGGGGATACGATTGACGTATATTTGGAATATCTAGAGGACAGTAAAGGACAAGTCATTGTTTCTAAAGAAAAAGCAGATAAATTACGTATCTGGGAAGAAGTGGCTAAAATCCAAGAAGAAGGCGGCACAATTGAAGGGACTATTACTTCTCGCATTAAAGGCGGCTTAGCTGTTGATATTGGTATTAAAGCGTTCTTACCTGGCTCACAAGTAGACCTTAGACCAGTTCGTAACCTAGATAAACTATTAGGCGAAACATTTACATTTCAAGTATTAAAATGTAATCCGTCTCGTGGCAACGTGGTTCTTTCTCGTCGTTCTATCCTTGAAGAGGAGCGCAAAGAGAAACGACAACAAACACTTGTTTTATTGGAAAAAAATTCTTTATTAAAAGGTTATGTAAAAAATATTACAGACTACGGTTTATTTATCGACCTTGGCGGTATAGACGGTCTGCTTCATATTACGGACATGACTTGGGGAAGAGTGGTTCATCCGTCGGCTATGTATTCTGTTGGTGATGAAATTGAAGTTATTGTTCTTAACTACGATCTAGAAACAGAAAAAGTATCATTAGGATTAAAACAAAAATTCAGCAATCCATGGGATACAGTGCTAGAAAAATATCCAATCGGAACAGAAATAGAAGGCAAAGTTGTTAACTTAACGCCATACGGTGCTTTTATTGAAATTGAACCGGGCATTGAAGGCTTAGTTCACGTTTCTGAAATGTCGTGGGTTAAAAAATCAAGAAAACCAAACTTCTTTGTTGAAATTGGCGAGACTGTAAAAGCAGTTATTAAAAACGTTGAAATTGATCGTCGTCGTATTTCTTTATCTATCCGCGATACGTTGGTTAATCCTTGGCAAGCGCTTGCTGAAAAATATAGTATAAATTCACAAGTAACAGGCGTTATTCGTAACGTAACTAATTTTGGTGTGTTTGTTGGCTTAGAAGACGATGTTGACGGCTTAGTTCATACGTCTGATATTTCTTGGTCACAAGTGCCAATTGATCCAACTACGTTATATGAAAAAGATCAAGAAATAGAAGTTAAAATCTTAAATATTGACGTAGAAAATCAAAGATTGTCTTTAGGCATAAAACAAACAAAAGAAAACGTTTGGGAAGTGAATGCAGATCAGTTTGAAGAAGGCAATGTTTACGAAGGAAAAATTGTTTATTTCCTAGATAGTGGTATGCTTATTGAGTTAAAACCACAACTTGAAGGATTCTTATCTTTTTATGCTTTTGAAGGTGATCTTGGGAAAAATCCGGAAAAAATCAAAGAATTGCATGAACTAGGTTCGACTATATCTGTGAAAGTTAAAGCGTTCGATCCTTCTGCACAAAAATTTGTTTTACAATTGCCAAATAGCGAAGTAGCAACAGAAGAAAAAGACGATGAAATCCCAACAAACTATGAAAGTGTCCCAGATAAAGAAGATATCAAAGACAACAAAATAGGCATTTGGGCAGAAGCTGAAGCAGAAGTAAAACAAAACGACGAAGCAGCACCAGCGGAAGAAGGTAAGGAATAATTCAAGGGGCTTCATGTGGTTTCTTTGCTCTCTGTTTATAGACCGACAAACTATAAAGAAAAAATAAAGTCGCCATTATTCATGGCGATTATATTTTCTTTTGTTCTACATATGGGGTTGTTGCCCTTGTTAAATGTAAATTTTTTTGAAGAAAAACCAAAGATTTTACATATACAATTAAAGCAACTAACTCCACCAGTAAAACCGATAGTAAAGAAACAACCTGCATTAGCGGCAAAAAGCAAGAAAGTTCAGCATACGGCGAAAAAAAGGGAAATAGGCAATTTATGGGAGCCACCATCGGTAAGCGCCCCGTCTATGAACGTTAAGTCAAAGCAATATGCTGTTGCAAAAAATAAGTTAGTTAATGATTTTGTTGGAACTAGCAAACTTCGCAAAAAAAAGCATTCTGTTGCAGAATCGCAAGCCGCAAGCAAAACAAGAGGCAACAATAGTTTTATTGCACAAGACTCGCAGCAAACAGTCTTAGGCAATCGTAAAATTATATTCCGTCCGCCTAATCCCAAATTACATATCCCGGAAACAGTGAGCGTAGCTTTTCGCATTACCGTTTTACCAAACGGCGTTGTTAGTAAAGTAGTACCGTTGAAAAAACGTAACGCTAAACTAGAACAAATAGCAAAACAGCTTTTGTTCCGTTATCGATTTGAAAGCATTACTGATGACGTAGTGCAAAAAGGGGTGTTTACTATTGTTCTGAAAAGAAATTAAAGACTATAGCCACCACTTGCAAGGATATGCGTTCCCGTTATGTATACGTTACGAGAAACGATTAAATCGTGAATGGTAGGCGCAAAATCAAGATGTGTGCCAAACCGTTGTTGCGGAATAAAGGTAGCCGGATTAACGTCTGTTTTTGTAATAGAGTTGGCAAGGATTCCTGGAGCAATGGCATTAACGGCAATATTGTCTTTACCCCATTCAACGGCAAGTTGTCTTGTAAGTTGTAAAATAGCATTTTTGCTAATATGGTAAGCCGGAGATTTGCTATAGCCAATATGTTCGGCATGGGAATAGGTAAAGAAAAATAAATGAGCAAAATCGTTTGCTTGTAGCAAAGGAAAGCAAGCTTGGGAAAAGAGAAAAGACGAATCCAAGTTTGCCGAAAGAATAGAGCGCCACTGGCTAAAGCTAGTATTTTGTAACGGTTGTTCTAAATACGGACCGTATGAGTGAATGGCACAATCTAGTTTAGTAGTAACTTGCCGAACACGATCAAAAGTTTGTGTTACGGCTTGTTCTTTTTGAAGATCAATTTGAAAAAGACGTAAAGAAGAAGGGTATTGTTGTAATAGCTTTTCTAATTTTTCTTTTTGCGAATGATAAAAGGCAATAACAAAAAAATTTTGCCTTAAAAAATAGGCAGTTAGGTCATAACCTGTACGACTTGAGGCGCTACTAATAAGAATTGAAAATTTATGACTAGACATTATAAAAAAAAGAAAGTAGTATAGTATAATTCAATATAAAATTATACGTGAAATAAAGCAATTAGAAAATTTTATCACCTAATAATCATTTTACATATTTATGTGTGGCATTTTTGGCATAACAGGTAATAAGCACGGCAAGTTACTGTTTCCATTATCTTTAAAAGCATTACAACATCGCGGTCATGATGCAGCTGGCGTTGCCGGTTTCACTTCAAAAAATCCATACACAATTGAAGGTGTTAAAGGTTTGGGTAAAGTTAGCAACCATGTTAATACAAAAACGCTAGAGAAGTTTTTAAGTAACACGCTTATAGGGCATACAAGGTATGCAACACGTAATCAAGCTAGCTCTTCTCGTGAAATCCATCCTCATTTTCGTTATAGTTTACAAGGTAAAGTTGCTCTTGTGACAAACGGAGATTTAAAATATACCGACGACAATCTTGCTTATCTCAAAAAACATAACGTTCGCTTATATACTGGGAACGATGCTGAAATGATAGCCTCGTTAATCCAACTTAAATATGATTTAGGTGAAGGAAGTATGAGCGAAGTAATTGCTAAAGTCATGCCGGAATTGCAAGGCGGATTTTCTGCTTTGTTGCTACATGAAGATAAAGATTGTATGTATGCGTTTCGCGATCCTTGGGGCATTCGTCCTCTTTATGTTGCTACTTTTGTTGTAGACGGAGAAAAAAGTTACGCCGTTTCATCAGAAACTTGTTCGTTTGATTTGATACATCGTTATCATAACCATACTTGCGAAGATGAAAATACAGAAATGTCTTATCGTGCCGTAGCGCCTGGAGAAATTATTGTCCTTGAAAAAGGAAAAGAAATACAATCGTCTTTTATTGCAGAAAGAAAAGAAAAGAACATAGGTTGTGTTTTTGAAACAGTATATTTTTCAAGACCGGATTCAAAGCAAGATTATGAAAGTTTCCAAAAAATACGGCAACGAATGGGAGAAATGTTATACGAAGAAAACCCTATAGAAGCGGATATAGTCACTGCCGTTCCTAAAGGGGGGATTCCTGCTGCCGTTGGTTATGCCTGTAAGTCAAAAACGCCGTATGCTATTGGTGTTTTAGAAGAACCGTCTAATGGTGGCGTACGTTCTTTTATCACTAACGAAGGCGATCGTAAATCATTAGCGCGTATGAAATACAATATATTAAACGATATTGTAGAAGCAAAACGCGTTGTTGTTGTTGACGATTCTATTGTTCGCGGAACAACGGCTAAACTTCTTGTTAAAAACTTATTTGAAGCCGGAGCAAAGGAAGTGCACTTGCGTATACCTTGCCCGCCTTATTCTTTCGCCTGTCACTACGGCGTGGAAACGAAGGACCCTGAGAAATTAATATCTCATAAAGCAACGGTAGACGAAATTTGCAAGAAACTAGGCGCCACTTCGTTATGTTATTTAAGTTTAGACGGATTGTATAAAGCAATTGGAAAAGAAAGAAATTTATTTTGTGACGAATGTTTAACAAACAAACAACCTTTTTAGGTAGTGTTTTTATTAATATCTTTAATTTATAGAAAAACATATGCATGCCGGATTTGAATTAATATTTACTATTTTAGCTTGTAGCACACTTCTTGTTTCTGTTAGTTTATATTTTACACGTTTTTTACGTGTTTCTAAACCAACAGAAGAAAAATTAAAAGTCTATGAATGTGGAGAAGACAGTCAAGGCGTAGCTGCACACATAGTGCATTCTCGATTTTATCGTATAGCCATTGTGTTTTTAGTGTTTGATGTGGAAGTGATTTTTATCTATCCTATAGCCGTTTTATTTAAAAGAGTAATTGATAGTGATATGGCAATGGTAGCTTTTGCTGAATTAGTAGCATTTGTATTTATTTTAGGTATTGGTTTTGTATACGCATGGAAAAAAGGTGCGTTATCATGGGACACAGATCATAAAACTTTTTTTTAACATAGGAAAATGGATATACAAGAACGTAAAGATGGATTAAGTGGAATTGTCTTGGGAAGTGTAGACGATCTACTAAATAAAGCAAGAGCTAATTCTCTTTTTTATATGTTATTTGGTTTAGCTTGTTGCGGTATAGAGTTAATGCAAACCGGGGGACCAAGAGCTGATGCCGATCGTTTTGGAGCTGTGCCAAGAGCAACGCCAAGGCAATCGGACGTTATGATTGTAGCCGGAACAGTAACTTTAAAAATGGCGGCAAGAGTAAAACGTTTATATGAACAAATGCCAGAACCAAGGTACGTTATTTCAATGGGTAGTTGTTCCAATTCAGGCGGTTTGTTTCAAGGCGGCTATTCTGTACTTCACGGCGTAGATCGCGTTATCCCTGTTGATATATATCTTCCCGGCTGTCCGCCAAGACCGGAAGCATTGCTTTCCGCGCTGATAGCTATCCAAGATAAAATTAAAAAAGAAAGAAAGTTTTCTGCTAAAAAACAGAAGTAATTACTAGACTTATTATAGTTAAATAATGGAACAATATACCTATACTGAGATTATTGCAAATAATCCGGATATACAGTTAATAGAAGCGCAAGGGCAATATCGTATATTACTTAAAAACAAAGTAGATTTATATAGTGTATTGCAAGAATTAAAAGAAAAATATGCTTTTGAAGTGCTCTCTACTTTAACGGCAACTCATGAAAATGAAACTTTTCGTGTTTTCTATAGTTTAATGTCGTATAGTGAAAACACGGAAGCAACCATAGAAGTTTGCGTAGAGAGAGAAGAAGCAACTATAGCAAGCGTCGGTTCGCTTTGGACAAGCGCTTTGTGGTTGGAAAGAGAAGTATACGATTTATTTGGTATTTCTTTTACAAATCATCCAGATTTAAAACGCATTTTAATGCCGGAAGATTGGGAAGGACATCCTTTATGTAAAGATTATGTTATTCCTGAATCTTATGGTGAAATTGATAATCGAGCTTCTGCTATTACGCAAGATTTTAATACATAATAGATATGACACAACTGAAAACAGAATATATTAACGTAAACATGGGACCGCAGCATCCGGCAACGCACGGAGTGCTTCGGCTTGTTTTACAAACAGACGGGGAAACTGTTCACGAATGTGAACCTGTTATTGGGTATTTACACCGATCTATTGAAAAAATAGCGGAACAAGGTGAGTGGCAAGATTTTATTCCGTTTACTGATCGTGTGGATTATGTTTGTGCTATGAACGCAAATTGGGCGTATTGCCATGCCGTAGAACAAGCGGCCAATTTTGAAATCCCAAGAAGAGCGGAGTTACTTCGTATTATTATGGGAGAATTAAACCGCATTTCAAGCCATTGCGTTGGATTAGGAACAGGGATACTTGATTTAGGCGGTTATACTCCGTTTATTCATTTGTTAAGAGAACGCGAATTTATTAACGATTTGTTTGAAGAATTGTGCGGTGCAAGGTTGACTCATAATTATTGCACTATTGGCGGCGTGTCTTTTGATGCTAGTGAAGTTTGGTTAAAACGATGTCGCGTGTTTGCCGAACAATTTAAGAAAATTATTATCCAGTTTGAAAAGTTTGCTATGGATAATCCTATAGTACAAAAACGACTTGCTAATGTGGGTGTTGTTACAAAGGAAATGGCTTTTGATTATAATCTAGTAGGACCTAATTTGCGTGCTAGTGGCGTTGCTATTGATATACGAAAACAAGCGCCGTATAGTTTATATTCTGAGTTTGAATTTGACGTCCCTGTTGGTAAAGGTATTGTTGGAACTGTAGGCGATTGTTTTGATCGCTTTTTTGTTCGCGTACAAGAAATGAAAGAATCCGTTTCTTTAGTTTTACAAGCTTGCGACAAAATAGAAGAAGGTGAAATACAATCTAAAGAAGTTAAAAAACGTATAAAACCACAAGAAGGCGTATATATTAGTCGTACAGAAATGCCACGAGGGGAAACCACTTATTTAATACAAAGTGACGGCACAAGCAAACCGTATCGCGTAAAAATACGAACCGGATCTTTTACTGCGGCAAGTGCTTTGCCTGTTGCGGCAAAAGGAATGCTTATAGCCGATGTGGTTGCTCTTATTAGTTCGTTTGACGTTGTTGTTCCCGAGATAGATAGGTAAAAATGCAAAAAATATTCGATTTTCTCCAAATAGAATCAGTAGGTATTAGAATACTTGTTTTGATTATTATGACGTTACTTGTTTTATTAGTAGCGTCCGTTACGTCCGGTATTACTAGCTGGGTGGAAAGGCGTGTTGCCGGAAGAATGCAATCGCGAATCGGACCTAACCGAGTTGGTCCTTGTGGCTTTTTACAATGGATAGCTGATGCGCTTAAATTATTTCAAAAAGAAGATATTATTCCGGAAGGAGCTTCACGCGTACTTTTTAGACTTGCCCCTTTCTTTGGTTTTCTTGAAGTGGGCGTTATGTTTAGCTTACTGCCATGGGGAAAACCGGATTGGATTTTAGCTGATTTTAACATAGGCATACTTTTATTTTTAGGCTTCCCGGCACTTGCGATTATTGGTGAATTAATGGCCGGTTGGGGATCTAATAATAAATGGTCGCTTATTGGCGGTATGCGTGGAACAGCGCAAATTATTAGTTATGAAATACCTGCTGCCATAGCTCTTTTGCCGGCTATTTTATCTGCTCAAGGTCTATCTTTTAAAGCATTAATGGGAACGCAATCTTGGGAACCTTGGAACTGGTTTATATTCCATAGCCCTTTTGCTTTTGTTAGTGGATTTATCTTTTTTATTGCATCTCTAGCTGAAGCCAACAGAACGCCGTTTGATTTAACAGAAGCGGAATCCGAGCTTGTTTCCGGCTATACTACAGAATACACAGGGGTACGCTTTGCTTTGTTCATATTAGCTGAATATGCTAATGTATATATCCTTTCTGCGGCATTTACTGCTATTTTTCTAGGTGGTGGTTTGTTGCCTGCTATGTTTGCGCCGTATCCTATTTTTTATTTTCTTGCTTTTTTCATTAAAGCTTGTATTGTCCTTTTATTTGTTATTTGGATACGATGGACTTTGCTCCGTGTTCGTATTGATCAATTAATGGTTTTTTGCTGGACAAGACTAGTTCCTATTGCTTTAGCTTCTTTCTTTGGTGAAATTATATATTTGTTTTTTGTTCATGCATTCCCAATCATACAACAGGTTGTTAGCATAGCTTGTTTTATATTTGGCTTATTTATCTTGTATTATCTTCAAAAACGTGTTAGATTCCATATTTCATTACAAAAATTAGATGCAGAAGCAAAACAGTACTGGGTACGTAGTACCTAATTATGAATTCGAGGAAATATGTTTAAATACGTACAAGAAATAATAGTTGGCTCAAAAAATATTTTAGAAGGGTTAGCCGTCTCTTTTGCAAGTCTGTTTATTCGTCCTATTACAGTACCTTTTCCTGACGTGGATATTAAAGATCCGGAAGATATGAAAAAGAAGTACAAAGGACGCTTAATGCCTATATCTGAAAATTACAGAGGTATTCTTAACGTTCAAATGGATATATGCATTGCCTGCCAGCTTTGCATGAACGCTTGCCCTATTAATTGTATTAAAATTAAAAGAGTGCCATGTGAAAAAATAAAGGTTATGTCTACTACGCAAGTAGAAAAGCCAAAGTCGTTCACGTCAACTAGATTTGATATTAATATTGGTAAATGTATGTTTTGCGGTTTATGTGTAAAACCTTGCCCGACCGGCGCTATTCATCATACAAAAGAATTTGCTCTTACTAGTGATTCTTTAGATAAATTGGTTTTTTCTTTTGTTTCAAAAGAAGAAGCCGAAAAAGCAGAGCAAATAGCAAAGGTGATTAAAGAAAGAAAAGAGCAAGAAAAATTACAGGCAAAACAAGCAAACACGGAAACAAACAAAAGTGAGTAAAGGTATATATGGGTGAAATGTTTTTTTTCTTCTTTTTTTCAGCTTTAATAATTATTGGCGCTATAGTGATATTAGTCTCTACTAATTTGCTACACGTTATTTTTTCGCTGTTTTCTGTTTTACTTGGCGTTGGTGGTTTATATGCTTTATTATACGCTCCTTTTTTGCTTGCAGTACAACTTATAGTTTATGCCGGCGGGGTTAACGTTTTAATATTATTTGCCACTATGTTAACTAAAAAAATAGAACAACTAGCTAACAGTACTTCGTCTTCTCATTGGCGATCTGGCATTATTATTATCGCCGGGTTTTTTGGGATAGTACTATTTTTCTTGCAAAAAATGGCTTGGCCAACTATTTCTTTAATTCCGCAAGAAGTTTTGCCTTCTGTTTTAGGGCTACATTTTTTACAAGGCTACGTTTGGGCTTTTGAGCTGGTTTCTTTTGTGCTACTAGCCGCTTTAATTGGTGGGCTACTTCTAATTACAAAGAGAGATTAAAATGACTATCGATATGTTTTTAATTGTTTCAACACTGTTGTTTGTTTTGGGAATAGCAACGTTTGTAACAAAAAAAAGTGCTATTGCTATGCTTGTTGGCATTGAATTAATGATTAATGCGGCGGCGTTAAATTTTGCTGTTTTTGCGCGGTATGCTTTAAGCGAAGCCGTTCGTGTAACGGGAACAATATGGGTATTGTTTATTATCGTGGTAGCCGTTGCCGAAGCGGTTGTTGTTTTAAGCGTTATGATATATACGTATAAAAATCAAGGAACAACAGAAATGGATCAATTAACTAAACTTCACGGATAAGATTACAATGATGATGAATTTTATATTTTTAGGTATCCCTTGCGCTCCTTTCCTTGCTTGCTTACTGCTATTGTTTTTTGGACGTAAGTTGCAAGCTAAATTTGGGGAAGCGCCAGTGGAAACAGTTGGTATTAGCTTTACAGTGATTGCTTTTGTTTTTTCTGCGTCTCTTTGGGTTGCGTCTCTTGGGAATACCGGTTTTGTTTATACACTAAAGCTAAGCCACTGGTTTACTGTTGGTCATATTTCCCTAGATTGGGCACTTCGCCTGTCTCCTATGCTTTTAGTGATGTCTTTAATTATCACTGGAATAGGAAGCTTAATCCTTCTATACGCTAGTTTTTATATGCATAAAGATCGTTCTTTTTGGCGATTTTATTTATATATGAATTTGTTTATTACAGCGATGCTTTTATTTGTATTAGCTGATAATTTACTTGTTGCGTTTGTTGGCTGGGAAGGCATTGGGGTCTGTTCGTATTTACTAATTAGCTTTTGGTTCCACGAAGAAGAAAACGCAACGTCGGGACGTAAAGCTTTTACAGTAAATCGATTAGGCGATTTAGGTTTTTTAGCAGGTATCTTATTACTGATTAGCTCGTTACCTAATACAATGATGATTGATTTACGTTTCGCATCAATAGCAAAACAAGCTTATATGTTGCAACATCAAATGATATATGGCGTGCCTTTATTAGAGGTGATCGCCTTTTGTTTTATGATCGCAGCTATTGGGAAATCAGCACAATTACCTTTATTTATTTGGTTGCCTGACGCTATGGCAGGACCTACGCCGGTTAGTGCTTTGATTCACGCCGCTACAATGGTAACTGCTGGAATTTGTTTGATTATTCGCTTATTCCCTTTATTCCTTTATGCGCCAACTACACTTTTGATTCTTTCCATTATTGCCGGAACGTCTTGTTTATACGCCGCGCTTGTCGCTTGTTTCCAATGGGATATTAAACGCGTACTTGCCTACTCAACAATGAGTCAGCTTTCTTATATGTTTTTAGCTTTAAGTATAGGCGGTTTGAAAGAAGGTTTCTTCCATCTTGTAACACATGCGGCTTTTAAGGCTTTATTATTTATGGGCGCCGGAAGTATTATAGTTTCGTTACATCATGAACAAGACATGCGCAACATGGGCGGGTTATTCAAAAAAATGCCTTTTATTGCCGTTACTTTCATTATGGGAACGTTAGCTATTACAGGCTTTCCTTTTACAGCCGGTTATTTTAGTAAAGACGCTATCTTAGAAAAAGCCTGGGAAACAGGACATTACGGCGTTTGGGTTGTTGGCTTTATTGGTGCCGGTTTAACCGCTTTTTATATGTGGCGCGCGGTATTTCTTACTTTTTTTGCAAAACCGGCTAAAGAACGCCATGTTGAAAGTATATCGTATCGCATGAAAATCCCTATGTTTATTCTAGCTTTTTTAGCTTTATTTATAGGCTGGATTAATGATTCTCATCATTTGTTTAATCAATATGTTGACGCAGATATCCCAGATGCTCTTTTCTTGCATAAAGGCGTAGCAGAAAGCACGTTTAATATGGCTTATTTGAATATTATTACAGTCGCTTGGGGTGTTCTTGCTTTTATTCTTGCTTTTGCTTTATATGCGCAATGGCGTCCTGCTAAAGCAAACGATCTTGCCGCGCATACTGGGAACAAAAAAGGACTATGGCTTACTTTGGCGCGTTTTAGATCACTCGGTTATAATATGGAAAGGTTTGTTGCGCAAACAATACCGTACGTTGGTATTCAAATAGTTTATGCAGTGGCTAAAGTAACGGCTCTTTTTGATTTTTATTTGTTAAGAAATACATTTGATGAAGTAGCGAACACAACCTTGTTAACGTCGGAAGGCTTGCAAAAGGCGCAATCTGGCAATGTCAAAACACTTGCTTTGTGTGCGGTTACGTTATTGTGCGGTGTTGTTTTAATTAGTATTTTGTTTTTGTAATAGGTAAGTAATATTTATGGATTATATACTTTTTTTACTCGTTTTACTTCCCTTGTTTGGGGGAATAGCTATTTGGTGCATAGGTAGTAGTAAATTAGCACATAACATAGCTTTAATAACGGTTATTGTTGATTTGCTTATAGGCGCTATGCTCGCTTGTTGGTTTAATCCAAACTTGACAGGGGTGAACCAAGCGCAGTCAATGCAATTTGTCGGTCATTTTAAATGGATACCGTCTTTACATACTTCTTTATATTTTGGAGTGGACGGGATTTCCTTTCCTTTTATTTTACTTAGCCTTATTATTGGCGTGATAGTAATTATTGCTTCAAAAGAAGTAACAAAATATGTCAAAGGCTATTATACTTTATGCTTAATTATGCAAAGTGCCATTCTCGGTATACTTTGTTCTTTAGATTTATTTTTATTTTTTCTTTTCTGGGAAGCTATGTTGATCCCAATGTATTGTTTAATACGTATTTGGGGTGGAGATAATAGCCGTTATGCAGCGAATAAATTTTTTCTATTTTCTTTTATAAGCGGTGTTTTAATCTTAATATCCATTATTAGCTTATGGCAATATAATTCAGTAAAACATACGTTTAACTTAATAGAATTACTAAGTGGATTGCAACACAATTCTGCCGTGCTTTCGCCGGGTTGGTTTAACGGTGATTTCACGATGTTAATTTTTATTTGTTTACTTATAGCTTTTTGCATTAAATTGCCTATTGTTCCTTTTCATATTTGGCTTCCAGATGCGCACGTTGAAGCGTCAGCGCCTATATCGGTGTTACTTGCTGGTATTCTTTTAAAACTCGGAGGCTATGGAATACTTCGTATAGTAATGCCGTTATTTCCGGATAATTTTATGGCAATACAAAATATACTCTTAATCTTAGGGGTAGTGAATATTTTGTACGGTGCTTTTTGTGCTATCTCGCAAAAAGATTGGAAGAAAATGATTGCCTATTCTTCGGTCAGTCATATGGGATTTGTGCTTTTAGCGCTAGCTTCGTTAACAACAAAAGGCGTGCAAGCTGCTATTTTACAAATGATTAATCATGGCTTTGTTACGGCGCTATTATTTCTTGGCATTGGCTTTGTATATAAACAAGCGCATGATAGACAAATTAATTCCTTTGGCGGCGTTGCTTCAAAAACGCCGGTATATGCGGCTTTCTCGGGAATTGCTTTCATGGCGGCTATTGGCGTGCCGGGGCTTAACGGGTTTGTTTCTGAATTTTTAGTTTTTGTTGCTGCTTTCCAAGCTAACGTGGTTATTGGTTTAATTGCCGTTACTAGTGTTTTCATTAGTTCTTTATATATGCTACGTTGCTATCAAAAAGTATTTTTTGGAAAAGTTGCCAACAAAACAGTCGAGTTAACAGATTGTCGTCTTTTAGATTGGACTTATTTTTTGCCACTAACTTTACTAGTAATTATAGGCGGGGTTTTACCTTCTACCTTTTTATATTTCTTTAGAACGTCGGCAAATTATTTATATTCATTATTTTTATAGAACTACTTTATCTTTTTTGGTGTTTACATTATGAATGCTTTGGCTTTAATTGCTAATTTTCCTGCGCAAACAGTACTCTGTTTAAGCATTCTTATATTTTTTATTATATCCCCTTTTTCGTTTCGTAAAAAGATTTCAGCAAGCTTTTGCTTTCTTGTTGTCCTTGTTATTGGATTTATATGCGAATTATGTATTGGTCCAAGGTCAGTACATAACGGACTTTTACAAGTTACGCCTTTATCACACTACGGCAACTTACTCTTTTTAGCCGGCGGTTTTTTATTCTATATTTTATATAGAACAAGTGATGAAGTCTATAAACAAGACGGCTGGGAAATAATGGGCTTAGTTTTAACTAGCATGTTTGGCATGTTTGTTTTAGTCATTGCTAACGATTTATTACTAGCAATTATTGCCCTAGAAATGATTGCTGTGCCGGCTTATTTTTTAGTGGCAATGAATCAAAAAGAAAAAGCGGCAAGCGAAGCGGCAATGAAATATGCTTTATTTGGAGCGTTTGCAACCAGTATGACCTTATACGGCGCTTCTTTGTTTTTTGGATTACTACATACAATGCGTATAGACGAATTTTGGCAACATGCGTCTGAAGTAGAGCTTTCTTTATTTACGCTTGTATTATGTCTTTTATTATCAAGTGTGTTGTTTAAAATTTCAGCAATGCCTTTTCACTTTTGGACGCCGGACGTATATGAAACGGCGCCCCTTTCTATTACAGGCTTCCTTGCCATTGCTCCTAAAGCGGCGGGCTTAGTATTTTTAATGCGCTTTTTTAGTTCATATAGCGCATTTAGCTTTGACCGCGTTATTTGGATACTTTGCTTTATAGCACTTGGCAACGTTATTATATCTAATTTGCTGGCATTACGACAAAAAAATATCAAAAGAGTATTAGCTTATTCTTCTATGTCCCATGTGGGATGGATTTTATTAGCTATCTCTTTACACGGAATAATGGAGAACCAAACTATATTATTTTATATTATAATATATAGTTTAATGAACTTTGTTGTATTTTGTGCAATAGAAATCTTATGCGGAAAAGAGCGGAATTATTCATTTGAAAGTTTACAAGGAAAAATGTATAGTTCTCCGCGTGTTGCCGTTATATTTAGCGTGGCATTGTTTAGTTTGATAGGTATTCCTTTAACTGCCGGTTTTGTTGCTAAATTTTACTTGTTAAAACTTTTATTACAAAGCAATCTAGAGTGGATGATTATTATCATGGCAATTAGTATGGTAATAAGTGCATTTTATTATATTCGTATTTTTGCCTGTTTGATTAAAGAAGACTTGCAACCAACAGAAGAGCAAGTCAAAGTTAAAAGAGTATATATACCTTTATATAGCGTGTTAACCGTAAGTTTTGCATTATTATTAATATTAGGAATTTACTGGATACCATTACAAATGGCTATCCATATTTAATTTGTTTTCTTAATTTGTTTATTATGGAGATATTGAAATGACAAAAAATAAAATAAAATACCCTGGGGTAAGATTAACTTCGAATGGGAATCAGTTAGTCTCATACCATGTTGAAGCACGTATAGCGGAGGTAGGTGTCTTTTACCCAATCACCCCTTCAACAGAGATGGGAGAGTTGTTTCAGCTATCATTTTCTAATGGTGAGTTAAGTGTTTTTGGAAAAAATAAAATAGCGATAGAAACAGAAGGTGAACATGCAGCGCAAGGCGGGGCTATTGCCGCTTCCTTAACTGGTTTTCGTTCCGTTAACTTTACATCTGGTCAAGGTTTATTATACGGCTTAGAGCAATATTACCCGGCACCGGGAAAAATGAGTTCAATGGTGGTGGAAATAGGCGCAAGAGCTTTAACAAAAGCATCGTTAAACGTACATTGTGGGCATGATGATATTTATGCGGCTTTAGATACCGGTTGGATTATGCTTTTTGCAAAAGATGCGCAACAAGCTGCTGATCAAGCTATCATTTTACGTCGTGTGACAGAACAAAGTCTAACTCCCGGCATGAATATTCAAGACGGCTTTTTAACAACCCACCTAGAAAGAACTTTCTTAAAACCGGAATCAGCTTTATTAAGAGAATATCTTGGTTCGCCAGATGATATTATTCCAACGCCAACGCCGGCGCAAGTAGAGTTGTTTGGTAAAACAAGAAGACGTATCCCAAAACTATATAACCTAGAAAATCCGGTGTTACTTGGTACAGTTCAAAACCAAGAACATTATATGAATAGTGTGGTTTCACGTAAGAAAAATTTTGTAGAACCTATTTTAGACATGTTACGTGATGCTTACAAAGAATATGCCGCGTTAACAGGAAGGGAATACGGTTTAATTTCTACGTATAATTGTGAAAAAGCCGACACTGTATTTGTTGCACTTGGTTCAGCTGTGGAAAATATTGAAGCGGCAGTTGATTATATTCGCAAAACAAAACAAGAGGAAGTAGGCGTTATTCATATTAACGTAATTCGTCCATTTCCAGAATTGGAAATAGTAGAAGCGCTACGTGGCAAAAAAAATGTGATTGTTCTTGAAAGAATAGACGATCAACTAGCAAAAGCAAATCCACTTGAAAGAGATATTCGCACTACATTAGGACAAGCTTTAGAAGGAAGAGCCTCTCTTCCAACGCTTACAAAAGAAGAAATCCCAACTATTTACTCAGGCGTATACGGTCTTGGTTCTCGTGATTTTAGACCGGAAAGCATTCTTGGTGCTTATGAATATGTTAGAGGTCAAATTAATAGACAAGACGGCAAAAGTGTATCTGATAAAGAACGCTTCTTTTACTTAGGTGTAAATCATCCGTATAACGTGGTATCTAAAGATAAACCAAGTTTATTACCGGAAAAAGCAATAGCCGTTCGTTTCCATTCTATCGGTGGTTGGGGCGCTATTACAACAGGGAAGAATTTAAGTGAAATTATTGGTGCCTTAAGTAGCAATATTGCAGAGAAGCGAAACTTAAAAGACGAAGTCGGCAATATGAAAGAAGTATTGCATGTTAGTGCCAATCCAAAATATGGTTCAGAAAAGAAAGGGGCGCCAACAAATTATTTTCTTGTAGCTGCTCCGGAACGTATTCGCGTTAATTGTGACTTAGATCACGTTGACGTTGTGCTTTGTTGTGATCCAAAAGCTTTTACTTATAGTAATCCTGTAAGCGGTATGTCGGAAGGTTCTATTTTAGTAATTGAATCGGATTCAACTGATTCTAAGGAAATATGGTCACGTATTCCTAAAAAATACAGACAAGAACTGATTGATAAAAAAATACGCGTATGTGCTATACCGGGTTTTGCTATTGCTAAAAAAGCAACGCCAAGGGAAGACTTACAATTTCGTATGCAAGGAAACTCGTTTTTAGGTGCTTTCTTCAAAGTGATTTCACTTTTAGACGATTATAATATTTCAAGCGATGAGTTTATTGATATTGTGCTTAAACAATATGAAAAGAAATTCGGTCGTTTTGGTAGCGCCGTTGTTGAAGCTAACTTAAAAGTGATGAAAGCCGGTTTTGAGCAAGTTTGGGACGTAGAACTTGGCGAAGTTGACGCTGCCGATAGATCTAGTATGCGTGGTGAAATAGTAGCGCCGGCAAGTGGGGCAACTCGTTTTGATTCACAAGATCATCAGAAAAAAGAAAATTTCTTTTCTAATGCTTATTTTAATGCTGAATTTAAATCAGATTACGGTTATTTTCAACCTTGTTCGCCTTTAGCTTCAACAGGTATTAGTAGTGCGGCAACAGGTGCTGAAGTTAGTAAATACGTAGCAAGAAAAAACGTGCCTATCTTCCATGCTGAGAATTGTACTCAATGTATGAATTGTATTTCTGTATGTCCGGATACGGCGTTGCCTAATACGGCGCAAGATTTAATTACTATCCTTGAGACTGCGGCAAAACATTATATTCAAGACTCTAATCTACGTGATAAGTGGCTTAGTAAAATGCCGGAACTAGAAGTAAAACTACGTGCTGCCATGTTAGACGTAATTGCACAAAAGCAAACGCCAGCTCCTACTTTAGACGTGTTAGCAGCGAATTTACTTGATTCTTGCTTAAGCGATCTTACGGCAGATGCTAATTATGCCAGTGCAAAAGAATCGTTTTTAACTATTTTAGCAAAAGCTCCTTTAGCTTATGGCAAAGTAAGAGCTATTTTTGAACAAAAAGAAAAACAAGAAGCCGGAACAGGTGGTATTTTCTCTATTTTTGTTAGTGATTTATGTAAAGGTTGCGGTGAATGTGTTATTGCTTGTGGCGATAAGAAAGCGCTTAGCATGGTTGCGGAAACGGAAGAATTAAACGCAGACCTTTTAACAGCAACGCGATTCCTTGATTTATTACCGGAAACAGGAAGTAAATACCTTGGCAAATATGATGCAAATCAAATCCAAGAAGTAAGAGCAGCAGTTTTACAAAACCATTTAATGGTACGAAAAAACTACGATGCTTTAGTAAGTGGCGACGGTGCTTGTGCCGGCTGTGGTGAAAAAACCATTTTACGTACAATTTCAAGTATAACAGAAGCAACGATGCGTCCAATTTATCATGCTAAAGCAGACAGATTGAACAAAGCGGCAAGCGCCTTAGAAACACAAGGGGCTTCTTTACTAAGTAGCTTACAAAGTAAAGATAAAGAAAGTTATGCAATTTGGCGTAAGTTAATCTTACACACACTTTGTGGTTTTGGTTGTGATACAGAAGCGGAAACAGAAAGTTTAATCGCAAACGCAACAGAAAAAACAGATAAAGAGTTAATTGATACTTTAGTACATCGCTTGAAATCAGAAGCATTTAAGCATAAAAACTTACAAGCAGTGGAGAAAAGGTATTCTAACGGTATGTCTGTAATGGCAATGACTGCAAGCACAGGATGTAATACAGTATACGGCTCAACAACGCCGAACAACCCGCATTCTTACCCTTGGATTAATTCCTTATTTCAAGACGGCGCAACACTTGGTTGGTTAATGGGCGAGTCTATGATTCTACGCCAGTTACACGATTCAGTGGTGCCGGAAAGATTAGCTAATTTACTATTAGAAGGAAAACAAAAACTTACGTCTAAAGATTTCTTCTTATATACTCATTTTACAGATGCGTATATGACAGAGCAAGAAATTCAAGAATTGCCTAAAATCTGGGCAGTTGGTGGTGACGGTGCTTTTGGTGATATTGGATATCAAAACGTGTCTAAAGTTATGTTACAAAATAGACCGAACGTCCATATCCTTATGTTAGATACGCAAGTATATTCTAATACTGGTGGACAAAACTCCGATTCATCTTTTATGCCCGGCGGTTTTGATATGAACCAAGCAGGTGCGGCAACAGAAGGAAAATTCACAGCAAGAAAAGAAGTAGCTATGACTTTCATTAGTGGACACGGTGCGCCGTTAGTTGCTAACGTTAGTATTGCAAATTCGGCAAACTTGTATAAAACTATTATTGACGGTTTACTCTTTAGAGGTTCTTTCTTCTTGCAAGCCTATACGACTTGTCAACCGGAACACGGTGTGGCTGATAGTATGGCCGCATCACATGCTAAACTAGCTCGTGATAGTCGTGCTATGCCTGAATTTGTTTTTAATCCAACAAATGGCGACTTACTCAGTGAAAACTTGCTTCTTAAAGGTAATCCTGATCTTTCTCGTGATTGGATGCAAAAAACAATTCCAGGAACGAAAGAGAAGTATAATTATACAGTAGCTCATTGGGCAACAAAAGAAGCACGTTTTAGAAAGCATTTCTTTAAAGTAGCTCCAGGTGAGGAAAAGAATTTGATTCACCTAGACGCTATGTTAGCTAAACTTTCTAATAAGGATTTTATTAATCGCAGTTTCTTAGATGAAAATAGCGATGCGTTTATTCCTTCAAAAGGAGTTTATATTATGGTCGAAAAAGGCGATACTATGGTTCCGCAAGGTCTTTCTAGACAAATGGTGTTATTTGTTTTAGAAAGAAGAACGAATTGGCGTAAAATTCAAGGTATGGCAACAATAGAAAATAAAGACTATATAACAACTTAGTCTGTTCTATTCGTTTCATAACGTTGATTGAAAAGATGCTTGTCAAAGTTACATTTTGACAAGCATTTTTTTTTATAGTACCTTGGTCTTTTATAGTATCTTTTTTATTATCTACTACACGATTACCTATATACACTATGTTTGAAGAAGATAAATACCAGCCTTTCCCGCCTGTTTCTTTACCAAATAGAAAATGGCCGTCTAAAAAACTTAAACACGCTCCTATTTGGTGTAGTGTTGATTTACGTGATGGAAACCAAGCTTTAGCTACGCCGATGAATTTGCAACAAAAAGTTGCTTTTTTTAAAATGCTAGTGCGCATAGGCTTTAAGTATATTGAAGTAGGCTTTCCTGCCGCGTCTGCTGTTGAATATGAATTTTTACAATTATTACAAAGAGATAATTTAATCCCTGCTGATGTTACAGTGCAAGTTTTAACGCAAGCAAGGGAAGATCAAATTCGTAAAACTATACAAGCTATAGACGGGCTTCCGCAAGCGATTGTGCATGTATATAATTCTACGTCTAAAGCGCAAAGGGAACAGGTTTTTGCTAAAAGTGAAGAAGAGATTATACAAATAGCAGTGAAAGCCGTTACTTTGTTGAAAGAGTTAACAAAAACAACAAAAACAAAAGTTATTTTAGAATATTCGCCGGAAAGTTTCAGTGCAACAGAACTACCGATTGCTTTAGCTATAGGCGAGGCGGTTTTTGACGCTTGGAAACCAACAAAACAAGATAAAGCTATTTTTAATTTGCCGGCGACTGTGGAAATGGCTACGCCAAATGTATTTGCCGATCAAATAGAATGGATATGCGAGCATATTAGTCATAAAGAAGCGTTGATTATTAGCTTACATACGCATAATGATCGCGGAACTAGTGTTGCCGCTAGTGAACTAGGATTGCTTGCCGGCGGAGAACGTATTGAAGGGAGTCTTTTTGGTAATGGCGAGAGAACGGGAAACGTTGATTTAATTACCTTAGCATATAATTTAATTACACAAGGTATAGATCCGCAACTTTCTTTTGAGCCTATGCAAGAGATTATAGACTTATATACAGAGATTACAAAAATACCGGTACATATTAGGCATCCTTATGTTGGCGAGCTTGTGTATACTGCGTTTTCCGGGTCGCATCAAGATGCTATTCGTAAAGGAATCACTTATAGAAAAGAACATAATTTGAAAGTATGGAACGTTCCGTATCTTCCCTTAGATCCTCAGGATATAAACCGTAATTATGACGCGCTAGTGCGGATTAATTCGCAATCTGGTAAAGGTGGTATTGCTTATGTATTAGAACAAGAATACGGCTACTTCCTACCTAAAGCAATGCAACCGTTTGTTGCTAAAAAAGTACAAGAGCAAGCGGAAAAAAATGCGAAAGAACTTAGCGTTGTTGAAATAGGTACTATTTTTGAGCAATCATTTGTGTCGCTTAACAGGCCGTTACAACTAGAAAAATTGCAAATTAACCAAACCATGGAAAAAGCGGCAACCGTTACTAGTTATATCGTGTATAATGGTAAACAATATACACTAGAAGGCAAAGGGAACGGCGTATTAGATGCGTTTGTAAAATCATTACAACAATTGCCGTCTCTTTTTTCTAGTATACAATTCCTTGACTATAGCGAGCATTCTTTAGCTAAAGGGAGCGATGCGAAAGCTATGGCGTATATTGCAATGGAAATTAACGAGACGATTTTTTGGGGTGCCGGTAAACATACAAATATTAATTATGCTTCTGTTTATGCCGTTATATCGGCGTTGAATCAAGCGTTCGCTATTTTGTAGATATTATGACAACTGCTATTTTTCAAGACGTAGAAAAATATTATGGAAAGACGCAAGTAATTCCGCCTTTTAATTTGCAAATTAATTCGTCTGAATTTGTTGTTATGATTGGACCGTCCGGTTCTGGAAAATCTACGCTCTTACGTATGCTTAGCGGTTTAGAAGAAATATCTAACGGTAAAATTTTACTAGGTGGGCAGGAGTTAAAAACACTTTCTCAACTAGAAAGAAATATTGCAATGGTGTTTCAAAATTATGCGTTATATCCACATATGAGCGTTTTTGCTAATATGTCGCTTGGGCTTAAGTTACGCAAATATAGTGCAAGTGAGATTAAAAAGCAAGTGTTAGCCATAAGTGATATGTTAGATATTAACGATCTTTTAAACAGAAAACCGGCAGCTCTTTCAGGAGGGCAACAACAACGCGTTGCCATAGGTCGCGCTTTAGTCCGTAAACCTTCTCTTTGTTTATTTGATGAACCGTTATCTAATCTAGACGTAAGCTTACGCAGTCGTATGCGTATTGAGTTAAAAGAAATACACGATAAATTACAAAATACCGTTGTATACGTAACGCATGATCAAGTGGAAGCAATGACCTTAGCCGATAGGATTATTGTATTAAATGAAGGTAGAATTGAACAAGACGGAACGCCGACTGAAATTTTTGAGAAGCCAAAGAATTTATTTGTAGCGCAAATTATGGGATCACCGACTATTAATATACTACATAATATGGCGGCTATCTTGCAGAGTGCTAGCTCACAAGAAGAAAATCAACGTAAAATGCAAGTGTTATATCCTGAAGGGTATAGTATAGATAATTTGATTATTGGTGTTAGATCAGAAGATATTAAGCCAGTTAACGCCGAAGAAAAGCAAGATTCTAAACTTTATTTTAATGGTGAAATTTGCTTTACTGAATTATTAGCCGGAACGACTAATTTGCATATAAGGTTAGCCACGCAAGAAGAGGTGATTTGCTCTGTACAAGGGATATCTCATTATCACGTAGGCGACGTTGTTTCTTTTGCTATAGAGAATAATTATATTCATTGGTTTGATAAACAAACGCAAGAGCGAATATAAAAAATAAATAACCTATTTTACTTTGATGAAGCAAGGAAGGTGTGCATTTGTTGTAAAAGCTGTTTTATTTCTCGCTCGTTAAAAGCTTTGTCTTGCCCTGTTACATAATGAACTTGCTGTTTACGTAGCCATATAAGTTGCTTTTTCGCATATACACGGCTTTTCTTCTGTATGTCTTGTAGCATACTAGCTTTATCCATTGTTTGGTTAAGAAAGGCAACAGCTTGCTTATATCCGATAGAATTCATACTTGGCAAACTAGGGCTATAGTTTTGTAGCAAGTTTTCTGTTTCTTCTAGCAATCCTTGTTTTAGCATTAACTCTACTCTTTTATTAATACGCTTAAAGAGTTGCGCTCTTTCCCAATGTACGGCAATAAAGAAAGGCTTTACTTCTATTGGATTTAATACAGTTTGAAAAGAAGCTAAGCTTTTACCTGTTTGCCAAAATACCGCTAAAGCGCGGTGAATTCGTGAAATATCATTAGGATGTAAATTTGCTGCTACGTCTGGTAAATTTTCTTGTAAAATAGCATAGCAAGCTTCTAATCCTTGTCCTTGATGTAGTTTTGCTACTTTATCTAGTATAGGTTGCTCTATAGTGGGTAAGGCACGTAATCCAAAACAAAGAGATTGTATATATAAATGCGATCCGCCGGCAAGAATAGGTAGCTTGCCTCTTGCTATAATATCTAATATAGCTTGACTAGCATCAAGAACAAATTGTCCGGTATTATAGGCTATATCCGGCGTAAGACAAGACACTAAATGAAACCTAGTTGCTTCTAGTTCACTAGCACTTGGCGTTGCCGTTCCAATATCCATATATTTATATATTTGCATGGAATCGGCAGATATAATTTCACCGTTTAGCTGTTTTGCTAATTGAATAGCTAGATCTGTTTTCTTACTTGCCGTTGCACCGACAACACTAATAAGAGGTATAGGCACAGGATTAAAAAAGGCTAGTACTAGTAATATTTTGCGTATTTGTTGTTAACGGCAAAGGGGCGACTTGTTGCGTAACAAAAATATGCGGTAGTATTTCGTTAATATTAGATACAAAGATAATTTCTAAACCTTTACGTACGTCTTTTGCTATTTCAGCAACGTCTTGTTCGTTTTGTTTTGGTAAAAGCACAGTTTTAATGCCGTATCTTTGCGCGGCAAGTAATTTCTCTAATAACCCGCCAATAGCAAGCACCTTGCCGTATAAAGTAACTTCTCCGGTTAAGGCTACCGTTTGGTGTAGCGGTTGTTGTCGTAAAGCAGAAATTAAAGCAACGCTAATGCTAACGCCTGCAGACGGTCCGTCTTTGGGAACGGCACCGGCGGGAACGTGAATATGAATATCAATAGTATTAAAATTAATATTACATAAATGTAGCGTGCTAGCATTTGTTTTAATATAACTTAATGCAGTTTGCGCCGATTCTTTCATAACGTCGCCTAGCTTGCCGGTTAGTTGAATCTTACCGGAACCGTTCATATAGTTCACTTCTATTGGTAAGATTTCACCACCTGTTGGCGTCCAAGCT
The DNA here is from genome assembly GCA_002995645.1 of SAR324 cluster bacterium. Taxonomy (GTDB): domain Bacteria; phylum SAR324; class SAR324; order XYD2-FULL-50-16; family HCM1; genus HCM1. Next base: position 80,876 of record PUHO01000008.1, read on the forward strand.
AAGCCGGATGCAATTCCTATTTCTTGTTTATTTAATAAACTAGACGCATAATATTTTGGCGCTCCAAGAAAAGAAAAAAGCGATTCGTCTGTAATAACAAAATGATCGTTTTGTTCTTGTGCTTCTTCTTGTTTTAATTTTGTGATTACTATTTTTCGTAATAATTTTGCAAGGTTTTGTTCTAATTTCCTTACCCCCGCTTCCCTTGCGTAGCTTTCAATAATTTTTAGGATTACTGATTCAGGAATGGTAAAACTAGACGTTGGCAAACTATATTCTTGACTTAATTTAGGTAAAAGATATTGTTTTGCAATTTCTGTTTTTTCGTAAATAGTGTAACCGGATAAAGTAATAATTTCTAAACGATCACGTAAGGCATAAGGAATATCGTTAATATTATTCGCAGTACAAAGAAAGAAAACCTGAGAAAGATCATATTTTACTTCAATATAGTGATCTATAAACGTCTTATTTTGTCCCGGATCTAATACTTCCAGTAAAGCGGCGGCAGGGTTTCCCATAGCGCTTTGAGTCATTTTATCTATTTCATCTAGTAAAATAACGGGGTTATTAGATTGAAGCCGACTGATTGCTTGGATAATTTTACCGGGCATAGCGCCTAGGTAAGTACGGCGGTGCCCTCGTATTTCCGACTCATCATGTACGCCACCAAGGCTAATTGTTTTGAATTCTCGATCTAAGGTCTTAGCAATAGATTTGGCAAAGCTTGTTTTCCCAACACCAGGAGGACCTATAAAGCAAAGTATAGTTGATTTATTGTTTTTTGCATATTTTGTAACGGCAATATATTCTAAAATACGCTCTTTAATTTTTTCTAGACCAAAGTGATCTTTATCTAGTATAGCCGCAGCTTGCGAAATAGAAATATCCGCTTGTTTTTGCGGGATCCAAGGTAAGCTTAGTAATTTATCTATATAGTTTCGTGCAATATTAGCTTCTGCCGAAGTTTGTTGCGTTACTCGTAGCTTATGGGATTCTTTAAGGGCAATTGCTTTTGCCTCTTCCGGCATAGAAGAAGCTTTAATTTTTTCTTGTATACTTGTAAAATCGTCTATCCCTTCATGTCCTAATTCTTTATGAATTACTTTTAATTGTTCGTTTAAGTAATATTCTCTTTGCGTTTTAGCTAGCTGTGCTTGCACTTTTGCTTTAAGAGACGATTCCATTTTTTTATATTCTTTCGTTTTAGCTAGTTCAAGGTAAACGCGGTCTAATCTAGCATGAGGGTCTAATTCTTCAAGTAAACTTTGTTGTTCTGAATCGGATAATTTTAATAAAGGAATTAACGTATCTGCTAATTTTTCTAAATTAATAATTTCTTTGTTGGTAATAATATCTTTAACGTCTTGTACTTGTTTGATTTCTTTAGTGAGTAAATCAATAGTAGAGTTAAAAAGAACTTGCGCTTCCGGTGAATTAGATTGTTGTGCCGGTAAAACTTCTATATAGCTAGTATAAATTTCTTTTTGCATGTCAAGGTAATGCCATTTGGCTCTTGCTGATGCGTAAAAGGAAGCTTTTATCATGTTATTTGGTAAGCGTACGGTTTGAAAGATTTTTCCGTACGTTCCCATTTGATACAGATCTCTGCGAGTAGGCACTTCAATAGCAGTTTCTTTTTGCATTACAATGAAAACCTGTTTATCTGTTTGTAATGATTTTTCAAGTGCAGCAAGTGATTGCTCTCTGCCAATAATAAAAGAGCTGATAGTAGTTGGAAAAGATGGATTGTTACGAATAACAATCATAGGGACTTCAATTAAAAGAGGATCGTTTTGTACGTTCATAAATGGCTTTGTATAAAAATAAAATAGAAGAACTATAATCTTATTATAGCGAATTATCGTAAAAAAGTAAAGACAACACTTTTATTGTCGACACGTGTTTATTTTTTAAAATACAGTGTAATAGGCTTTGTTTTATAGGAAAAAGAATAGATTTTACCCTTAAGGATAAGTAAAATAAAACTAAACTTGACGAGCTAGTTAATATAAGATAATTTATATAAGATTGCTATAGATTAACTCAATTCTTGCTCATGAAAAGAATTTTTATTAAAAAAATACTCCATCCCATTTTGCATAGCGCTGAACCGGTGCATGAGGTGGCACTTGGAGTTGCCATTGGTACGTTTTACGCTTTAACGCCGACTGTGGGCATACAGATGGCGCTTGTAATGATTACGTGGTTCATTTTAATTTGGGTACGCCTTTCTTTTTCGCCTGTTGTTGGCGTTGCTATGGTTTGGATTAGCAATCCTTTGACTATAGGACCTATGTATTATTTGTTTTGGAAAACAGGTAAGGTGATGATGTCTTGTCTTGGCTTACAAAGTCTGCATATTGATTATGATTCTTTTATAAAAACAGGAAAAGCCATTTTCAATACACAAGGAACGTGGGCTAAAATAAAAGCCGGTTTTGACTTTTTTGTATTGAAACTTGGTATTTCTATGCTTGTTGGTTCTTTAGTATACGCTATTCCTTGCGCTATTGGCGGTTATATATTTATTTCTTTTTTCTTACGAAGGCATAGGCGAAGGAAAGCGAAGCACCTTGGCATGACTTACGAAGAATGGAAGAAAGAACATGAAAGGAGCCTTGGTTCATGGATCTATGCTAAATCACATCATCAAAAAAAAGACTAACAATTTCTTATGCAAGCGGCGCAGAACGATCCCCATATGCTTCAACTAGAAGTGAATATAGACGATATGAACCCGGAAGCGTATAACTTTTTGTTAGACTGTCTTTTTAAGAGCGGCGCAAATGACGCTTGGTTAACGCCTATTATTATGAAAAAAGGGCGCCCGGCTATTAAACTTTCCGTTTTATATCATCAAGAAAAACAAAGTAGTATAGAAAATATTATTTTCACACATACAACAACCTTTGGACTTAGGTACTTTCCTGTAACTTGTCATCGTTTAGCTCATCAATTCCAAGTTTGCAAAACCCCTTGGGGCGTAGTGCACGTACGGGAAGGTTTCTTAGATAATAAACGAATTCAAATTTCACCAGAGTATGAAGATTGTGTTTCTTTAGCAAAAGAAAACAATTGTACACTACAAGAAATATATCAATACGTATACCGACAATACCCTCTTCAGGAACTAAAAGCCTAGTTTTCTGTTTTTCTTCGTTTAGCTATAGTTTGCAACAAGCTAACAACTATAAGCAATATAAAAACAAAATAAGCGGCAGCGGCAGCGTGTCCCATACGTTGTTGGTAAAAGGCAAGCTTATATATATAAAATACAACTGTTTGCGTTGCTTCTAAAGGTCCCCCTTGAGTCATAATTAAAATTTCACCGAAAACTTGAAAAGCAAGCAAAACGTTAAGCAAGCTAATAACTAATAGCGTTGGCTTGAGTAATGGCAAGGTAATGGTAAAGAATTGCCTTTTTTTAGAAGCGCCTTCCAAAAGGGAAGCTTCGTAAAAGGAAACGGGAATATTACGTAAACTAGCTAATAAAATGAGCGTGTAAAAACCGAAGCTGCTCCAAATATTCATAATCATAATAGAAGGAAGCGCCGTATATTTGTTTTGTAACCAACGAATAGGGGTGAGGTTAAAAAAGGTAAATAAGTTGTTCACTAAACCGTGCTCGGCATATAATTCGCTAAAAACAACGGCAATCACAATAACGGACGTCATAACAGGCATAAAATAAGCGGCTTGGTATAGAGATGAAAATTTATGTGTATGATGTAATAAAACGGCGGTAAAGAGTGCAATAACCATGGTTATAGGAACGGTGCCAATAGTGAAAAGAGCCGCTCTTGCTACGCTATACAAAAAAGAAGAATCATGTAATAAAGTTTGGTAATTATCTAGCCCAACCCATAGCGGCGTTGTATTTCCAACAGCGTTAAAGTGTGTGAAGCTAAGATAAAAAGAATATAAGATAGGGAAAAGATGAAACGTTAAAAATAAAATTAATAAAGGTAATAAAAATAAAATCGTATTCCCATGATATTTATATTTATTTGTAAGCAATCTTTTTTGCACGTCCGATAAAGAACGGGATTTGAAAAAATAAAAAAGAACAAGGAAACAAAAAAGCAAAACAGCAATAATAAACAAGAAACCAAACCATAGCCAAACAGGGGAAATAGTTTGTTTTACAGGTGTTTGCGGTTGTGTTGCTTTTGTTTTTGTAACTAAAGTTTGTATTTGCGAATGTGCCCTTGCTATATTCTTATCTAGTTGATTTTCATATATAGTTTTTTCTAGTAACTTGTGAAGTTCTGTTTCTATATTTGACCAATAAGGATGTGGTGGCGGACTTTTTGCAAAAGCTATTTCTCGTAAGAATACAGCTTCTTTCGTATGTGGATTTTGTGCAAGCTGGTTTTGAACGGCTTGTTTATCAGCAGGGTAGAGGCTAGTAATATGTTTTGTAATTAATTTTGTTTGTTGTTCTTTTGTAAGAAACCGAATTAAAGCTAGTGCTAGCTTGGGATGTTTTGTATTCTTAGTGAGGCTTAGCATTTCGCCGCCAATTAAGCTATGACTTTGCCAACCTTGTTTAGGAACGGGAATAGGAGCAACGCCAAAATGTAACGACGGGGAGTCTTGTTCTAAAGCTTGAATTTGTCCGGGTTCTTCTATCATAAAGCCTATGCGGTTTGCTTGGAAAGCGCGCCTTATAGCAAGGTTCCCGTCGTATAAACTAACGGCGTACATTTGCTTGTAAAATTGTAAAGCTTGTTTAAAAGACAAATCGTTTACATGACTACGCGGCGGATTCAATGACAAAATTTGACCTTTATTAGAGTATAAATAGGGCAAGAATCGTTGCCATAAAGTGTACTGTCCATTTTGTATGGCATAGCCGTATATACTAGGAGATAACGCGTTTATTTTTTGTGAATCTTGTACTAGTTTTTGCCATGTAAAAGGAGGACGTTTTATATGCGCTTTTTTAAAAAGCGACTTGTTGTAAAATAAGGCTAAACTAGAAATTAACCAAGGAATAGCATATGTCTTGTTTTTATATTGTCCTAGTTGCCAAATATAAAATTTATTTTTAATATCGTCAGCTTGGATTTTTTGCAAAGCGCCACTCGCGCTTAAAGGGGCAATCCATGTACTGCCTAATTCAATAATATCAGGTGCTTGATTTGCCGCTAGGGCAGTGATGATTTTTTGAAATCCACCAGACCAAGTTAATCGTTCAGAAATAATTTTTGTATTTGTTTTTTTTTCAAACTTAGTAAAAGCCGGTTGGAGCCAACGGGAATCCCAAAAATTCCAAATGCGAATTTTTGTCGGTGCCGCTTCTAGAGAAGTCGTTAATAACAAACAGATACAAATAGATGTAAAAACTTTAGACATAAAAAAAGGGTACTTGTAATAGTAATAATTTATTTTTATACTAGTATGAATACAAGTAATATAACAAGTAATACTTGCATTATACTATATATTCACAGGAGAGTAGAATGATTCACAATATAAGCGACGCAGAATTTCAAGAAAAATTGCAAAACGAAACCTTGCCTATTATTATTGACTTTTGGGCTGAATGGTGCGCCCCGTGTAAAACAATGGGCGAGGCTTTAGTCACACTAGAACAAGAACATGAAGGCAAAGCGTTTGTTGCTAAAATTAATATAGACGAACACGGTGAAACCGCAACGGCATACGGCGTTCGTAGTATTCCAACTATCATATGCTTTAAAAATGGCGAAGAAGTAAGCCGTATTGTAGGTGCTGACTTAACTAAGCTTGCTAAATTATTTGCATAGTTTATATTTTTCCTAGTTAGTATATTGGAAACGCAGAAGTTTTTAATTGAACTACAATATGAAGGAACAAACTATTGTGGTTGGCAACGGCAAAAAACGGGGATTACCGTTCAAGAGGAGCTAGAAAACGCGTTAAAACAAATGTGTAACCAAAGAATCGTGGCGCACGGTTGTAGCCGAACAGATGCAAAGGTGCACGCAAAAGGGCAACTTGTTTTTTTCTCTCTTCCCCTTGTACTAGCGAATAGGTGGAATTTATATCGTTTAGTAACTAGCTTAAATCGCTTAACGCCAAAAGATATAGTGATTACAAAAATCACAAAAGTAGATTCTTCTTTTTCCTTTGCCGTTAATCGCGGTAAACGCTATTTGTATACAATACACAATAGCCCGGTTCCGCCGTTAGAAGAAAGAAACCGTAGTTGGTGGATTCCTAAACCGCTTCCAATAGATCGCTTGCAAGAATTAGCTTTGCATTTTATTGGGCAACATAACTTTGCTGCTTTTTGCCCAACACAAGGTCAAAAACAAAATCCAATTAAAACAATTAGCGTATGTAAGTGGCATGGTAGCTCTATTGTTCATGGTTATAAGCTTATATTGCAAATTGAAGGCGATTCGTTTTTACAATATATGATTCGCATTATTGTTGGTACTATGTACGATATGGTACAAGGCAAATTAGCTTGGAATCAAATCGAACAAGCGATTCTATCGCAAGATAGAAAACAAGTAGGGATTACCGCTCCCGGGGAAGGTCTTTTATTAGATCGTATCTTTATGCCTGAACCTATTGAAAAGGCGTTAGCACAGCCTTTTACTTCTGTTACAGATTAAGTATTTTTTGTTTTTTTGCTTTGTTTTGTAATTCTTTATATACAGTGGCTATATCTTCTTTATGTATATGCTTAAAAGGTGTTGGTAAAGAAGCTATGATTTGTTTTGTATACGCTGGCAAAAGGGCAATTTTCTTGGGATCAGAAATAGAAAGTAATTGTTTATTCAAAAGATCATTTACTTGATTCAAAGTTAAATTGGGAAATTGTTCAGAAACAAGTTTATTATATTTTTGTAGGTCTGTAAGGGGGTTTGTTGGTTTGTTTGTTAATAACCAATAGCGTATGGCAAAAAAGGATATAACTGACAATGTGATTAATGCTATAGACGTTGTAGAGATAATGGTGCCAATGGCAAGACCGCTTAAAGATAAAAGCAATAAAGCAACGCATATTGCCACGATTTTTAAACTTAAGATTTGCTTTTCAAATCGATTGTTACGAAAAACGTATTCTTTAGAAAGATGAAAATATTCCAAGCCTTTAGTGAAATTATTGGATAAAAAAACTAGATCTTCCGCACTAATAGAACTAGATAGCGAGGCTTTGTGTTCTGTGTGTTTTGCTTGTAATCTTCGATTCCAAAGGTAATTTAAATTATTAAAAAGTAAAGCAGTTAAACGTGATACTGCTTTTTTTGTGTGATCTTTTATTTTTAAATTACTTGCTAGCGTTTTGTTTCGTAGGTAATCAATAATACTAGAAGCTAGTTTTTTACGTGATCCTGTATTCCCTTTATATTTAATATCTGTTTCTGCAATAGATTGAAAAAAATTAATTGCTTGCTCTGTGTCTGCTGCTTCGGCATGTATCCAAATAGCTTCGCTTATAAGATACTCGGGCATAGTTGTTTTTTGTTGACTTAAAAACAAATACTCCATAGTTTTTGCATTGGGAGAAACGTAGTTTTGTGGGGACGTATAGTGTAGCCGTAAGATCATATGTTTTAAGTGTAAAAACATAGTTTCTTCATAGCGTCTTAAAAAAGCTAATAATGTAATAATAAATTTATGATGTGCTTTTTTACGTAAAAGAAACTCTATGGCACTTAAAAAGCAAAAAGTCTGATGAGAAACGGGATGTTCTTGACTCAATAAACGGGCAAAATTTTCGGCAAAACTATTGCTATTGCTAGTTTTTGCTAGTTTTTGTATTTCTTGGATAAAGGTGGTTAGTTTTTCTGCTTCCGTTTGTGACTTGTGATGAGGCGAATCTTCTTGCTCTGTTTCAATAGACACCATTTCTTGCTTGTCTTCAAAAGCAGAGGCCTCGTTGGAATCAGTTTGTACGTCACTATTGTCTTGTATTTCTATTGCCGAATTTAGACTCGTATCCATAAACGTATTGGTAAGCACAAAATAAAAATTGTCAGTTTTTACTATATGTACTTGCAATAGCCGTGCAACTTTAGTAAAGCAGGCAGAAATAATTTAGTTTTTTGTTAATAAGACGTAAATTGACTATATAGCGGTAAGCATGGTATATTAAACAAATATTAAACCCTTTATTCTTGTCCTGTTATGGTAGCGTCAAATAGTGGAAAAAGCTTGTATGACTTAAGTGTGTTCGTACAAACTAGCTTCCAAGATCTAGCAAACTTATTGCCTCTAGATTCCACATTTCTTGGTCCTATTGCCTATCCGAAAGCTTCGCGAAGTGCTATGAAAGAAATGGCAGCTATATCAGTGATTCCTTTTTATCATGATATCCTTTCTTTTATTACAAAAAATTCGCTTCCTCAAAAGCGAAACGAAGTGCAAACGTTAGCCGATAAATATCCGTTTCATCCGGATTTGCAAACGCTTTCCGCTGTTTATACTTACTATGACACCTTGCAAAGCGGTCTTGGTGAAGGTAGATTAGAAGTTTTTAAGAAATGCTTAATAACTATAGTTAAAGCTATGCATAACGGTTTGTTTAACTTTTATTCTATTTATTGGCTACTAGAAATTTATATATCTTACCTTGATCAAGTTAGCGATAGAATTGATAAGTTTATTTTGCAAATTAGAGAGTGGGACTATGGTAATACAAGCGAATATAGCACTGATGCTATACGATTTCAATCTAAAGTTAAAGTGTTGTATAATGTAAAAATTAGGAAAAAACGACTTAAAAGTCTAGAAAGATTATTACACAATGATTTATATGCCATGAATTCTATTTCAATAGAAGAAATGCAAACAGCGGCGCGTATGACGAAAGAAAATCAAGCAAGACAACATATCCCCCCTTTTAAGCGCTTAGCCGGTCGTGTTATGTCTTTGTATGTGCAATATTTAGTAATCCTTAGCGAGATTCCTATTAGTTCCGAGTTGGTTAATCATCGCCTAGAGCACTTCCCTGCTATTTCTAGAGATCTAGTTTTGCAACAGCGTTTTTTACACAGTAGTTTAGAAACGATGAAACTCCACTTAGATATGAGTCCCCCAGCTGAACTTTTACCTAAGCTAGACGAGATTCTAGAGTATCATACAGAAACAATGAGAAAGTTTTTGTTAAAAGGCGTAATCACAAAAATGTACGAAGCCGATCCGTATATACGAATCCCTTCTTTGATTAGAGATTACTATAGCATTGTACCCTTTACGCATAAAAAACGATATATACAAAAAGCAAGGCAATGTTTAAGCTATTTAATGGGTTTGCATATACACATAGAAGCCATTTATACAAGAGTATTAACGTTACTACAGTTTTTTCAAGAAGTAGATCGCTAACGCATTAATGGTTAGTTGTAATTGGAAATAGTAAAGTAATACAAGTTCCTTTTTCTTCTTCTGATTCAACTAAAATCGTTCCTTGCAGGCTTTGAACCGTTTTGTGGACAATAGAAAGCCCAAGCCCTGTGCCTTGTTCTCTTGTCGTAAAAAACGGATCAAAAAGCTTTTCTCTAACTTCATCAGTCATACCGTAGCCGGTATCTTCAAACGAAAGACGAACACTAGTAAAAGGCGCGCACGGCTTGTTGTGCGTTGTATTAGTAAACCGCTCTAGGATTAACGGATCCGTTTCTTTTTGTACTGTTGTACGTAAAGATAAAGTCCCGCCGTTTGGCATAGCTTGGCAAGCGTTAACACATAAATTGTGAAAAGCTTGTTTTAAGAGCTCTTGATTTCCTTTAATGAAAATAATTTTATCTAGAAAATCAGTTTCTAGCGCGACTCCTTGTTGATCTACAAAAAAATGAATAAATTCAACAAAAGAAAGCATTAAATCGGTTATGTTAATAATATCGACAGAAACTGGCTTAGGACGGCTATATTCTAGTAGATTTGAAATAATATGATTCATGCTATCCGTTGCGTTTTGAATATGTTGCAAATATTCAAAATGTTCAGAATCGTCAGGGACGTCTTGCATCATCATAGAAAGCAAAAGCTTAATACTACCTAGCGGATTGCGGATTTCATGGGCTACTTGCATAGCAATTTGCCCCATAGCGATTAATCTATTTTTTCGCGATGCTTCTTGTTCTAGTTTTTTAATATTAGTTAAATCTCTAATATTAATAATTAAACCTTGCGGTTCTTGTTCTTCACTCGTCATTAGCGTAACAGATAAAGATAAAATCTTTTCTGTGTTATGCGTTATAATTTTATGTTCTTGCGGTTTTTGTAAAGAAATCGTTTCTAATTTCTTTGTTGAAATAGGATCTGGTAAAATAGGAAGATCTAAGAAGGTATTTAAATGCATTCCCTCACTATCTTCAAAAGATTTATCAAATAAATTTTGGGCAGTTCGATTAAACATTTTAATAGTTCCTTGTAAATCCGTAACAAGGAGTCCGTCTGAAAGGCTTTGTAAAATATTTTCTCTTTCTTCCGTTAAAGCTACAATTTCAGCGCTTAATTTTTGCTGGTGTTTTGTTAGTTTTGTTAGCATATCGTATAATTTAGTATATACGGTAGACTGTTGCAACGCTTCTTGTAGGTTTAATTCTGTAATTTGTTTATCATCCATAAAATTTTTTTAAGATATATTATTGTTTATGAAAATAGGCATAGCCTATATTGAAAATAATTCAAATTTAATATATAATCAAATTTTTATTCAAATAAACCTCTATTAAATTTTTATTATGAAAGAAGTATTAGTATATAGCAAGTATAATTGTCCTTTTTGTGATCGAGCTAAAGAGCTATTAAAATCAAAAGGAGTAGATTATAAGGAAATTAATGTGGAAGACGTTCCGCAAGCAAGAGAAGAGATGCTAAAAAAATCGAACGGAGGTAAAACGTTCCCACAAATTTTTATAGGCGAAGAGCATGTTGGCGGGTGTGATGATTTATATGCTATTGAAAAAGAAGGAAAACTTAACACTAAGTTGGGAATAGAAGAGGCAGAATCAACAACAACGCATTATCCTCTTGTTATCTTAGGAGCCGGTCCAGCTGGCTACACTGCGGCAATATATGCGGCAAGAGCAAATTTGAATCCTGTTATTTTTACAGGTGAGCAAAAAGGCGGGCAGTTAACAACTACAACAGACGTGGAAAATTTTCCCGGCTTTGCAAAAGGTATAGGCGGGCAAGCTTTAATGGATGAAATGGAAGCCCAAGTAAAGAGATTTGGAACGCAAATTATTGTTGGCACAATTACGAGTGCGAATTTAAAACAAAGACCGTTTATTTTAGAGCAAGGTAATAAGAAAATTACGACTGATGCGTTAATTATAGCAACGGGAGCAACAGCAAAATACCTAGGTATAGCAAGTGAAGAAGCTTATAAAGGAAAAGGTGTTTCCGCTTGTGCTACTTGTGATGGGTTCTTTTATAAAGGACAAGACGTAGCCGTTATTGGCGGCGGTGATTCGGCAATGGAAGAAGCAAGCTATTTATCTTTAATTTGTAATAAAGTGTATTTAATACATAGAAGGGAAGAATTTCGCGCAAGTAAAGCAATGCAAGATCGTGTGAATGCAAATCCTAAAATAGAAATTATAACAAGTCATACGCTAGATGAAGTGCTAGGAGATACAAAAGAAGTTAAACAACTTCGCTTACAATCAACAATAACAAAAGAAAAGAAAGAAATTGACGTAAGTGCTTTATTCCTTGCAGTTGGACATACGCCAAATACGCAATTATTTAAAGACGTGTTAACTACAGATGAAGCAGGCTATCTTGTAACGCAAGAAAGAAGTACGGCAATGAACGTTCCCGGCGTATTTGCTTGCGGTGATGTGACAGATCCACATTATAGACAAGCTATTACAGCAGCAGGAAGCGGTTGCCAAGCAGCGATTGACGTAGAACGTTGGTTAGTAGAACAAGGTTAGTTCCATTCGTTAGTAAAGCTAGTTTTGTTATCAAAATGGTTTTAATAAAAGGAATAGGTTTCTTTATTATAAAATAAAATTTGTTGGTATTATTTTTGCATAAAGTTTAAGGTTAATAGTAAAAAAATAACTGATTAGTAGTTATTTAATTAAAAAGTCTTTAAATTTTGTTTATGACAATTAATATATTTGACGACCAATTTAAATTTATTAGTCAATCTTTAAATTTAAGAGCAAAAAGAAATACTATATTAGCAAGTAATATTGCCAATAGAGAAACGCCGGGTTATAGAGCGCAAGATTTAGTCTTTGAAAAAGAACTGAAACAAGCATTGCATTCGCAAGAAGAAGGTTCTTTAAGAAGGACTAACGAGCGCCATTATAGCGGAATCCCGCCTAAAGATTTAGAGCAGGTAAATGGAGATATAATTAAAACCTATAATGAAGATCCCGGTATGGACGGCAATACTGTCGATTTAGATAAAGAAATGACAAAATTAGCAGAAAACCAATTACTATATAAAGCTAATATCACAGCTTTAAACTGGAAGTTGCGTCTTCTTAAGCTTTCTATTCAAGAAGGAGGTAAATAATGTCTTCCATGTTTGACGCCTTAAAAATTAGCTCGTCCGGATTATCCGCGCAAAGGCTACGTTTAAAATTAATTTCAAGTAACATAGCAAACGTAAATACGACAAGAACGCCTAACGGTGGACCTTATAGAAGAAAAGAAGCCGTTTTTGCCGCTATGCCGACACATGAAAGTTTTGAAGAAGCATTAAGAAAAACGCATGAAGACGAAGGCGGGCGAGACGTTCGCGTTGTTGGCGTTGTTGAAGATCCAAGAGCTGGTAAAATGAAATATGATCCAAGTCATCCCGATGCCAATGAAGAAGGTTATGTTGAACTTCCTAATGTAAGCATGGTGGAAGAAATGGCTAATTTAATGGTGGCACGTCGCTCTTTTGAAGCTAACGTTGCTGCTATTAACGCAACAAAACAACTTATAACGCAATCTTTAGAGATTGGAAGATCTTAAACTAATAGATAACTAAAGAGATGGAAAAGATTTTAAAACTTACGAACAATCGTTTTGAACCAAAGAAAAAATCGGTGCGAAAGAACATAAGTAGTAATGGCGCTAATAATCAATTTCAAAAGCAATTAGAATCGCTCGATACGGAAATAGAAGCGAGTCTAGGGCAAGAAGCGAATACAACGCTAGGAGCAAAGCAAAAAATACAAAGTATGAATAAATATTTGCATAATCTTGGCAACATGATGGAAAAAATTTCTGATCAAAATGAAAAAAATTCCAACACAGCTGTAAAGCAAGCGTTGACGCAATATCAAAATAGTAAAAAAGAAGCATAACAATATAGTTGCGTAAAGAACAACATAACAAGGAACAATATGGGCTTAATTAAGACTTTACCTCCTATGCAGATAAAAGAGGTTTTTCCAGTACAAACAGAGAAACCGAAACAAGAAGGGCAAAAAGTAAAACAATCGTTTAGTAGCATGCTAAGCGAGGTTAATTCGCAACAAAATGAAGCGAATAAAAAGGTTGAAAACATGTTAACCGGAGAAAATAAAAATATCCCGGCAACGATGATTAGCATGCAAAAAGCAGAAGTTTCTATGCGTATGTTGTTAGTAACGCAACAAAAAGTGATAAGTGCATATAAAGAAGTGATGCATATGCAAATTTAGGCATGCCTTAAGCTTTACGTAATATTTATAAATAAAAAATCTATCTTTATAAGAAGAAACAATGGCAGACACAGCATATTCTCTAGATAATATACAAGCGCAAGTGCAACAATTTTTTCAAAATCTTACGTTTGGAAAAAAACTATTTTTATTTTCAGGATTAGCCGGTATTATTATTGGTATTGCTGCTTTTTTCTTTTTTACGCAACAAGTAGCCTGGACGCCTTTAGTTAGTGGCTTAAAGCAAAGTGATATGGCGCAAACCGTTGCTAAGCTAGATGAAATGAACGTTAATTATACATTGCAACCCGGCGGGGCAACTATCCTAGTGCCGGAAGAGCAAGTGGATTCGATTCGTTTAAAGCTAGCGTCGTCAGGATTGAAAATTGGCGGTATTGTTGGTTTTGAATTGTTTGATAAAAATAATTTAGGCGCTACTGAATTTCAACAAAAGGTGCAATATCAACGTGCTTTAGAAGGGGAATTAGTACGGTTAATTACACAGATCGCAACAATAGAAACGGCAAAAGTTACGATTGCTATGCCGGAAAAAAGTTTGTTTATTAACGAAGAAAAACCGGTTACCGCTTCTGTTGTTATTGGTTTACGTTCACATACTTCGCTTTCCTCTAATGGTATAGAAACGGTGTTAAACTTAGTTGCCGGCGCTATTCCGGGATTAAAACCGGAAAACGTTCAAATTTCTAACACAGAAGGAAAGCTCCTTTCGCAAGGCTTATTAAAGCCAACAGATAACGATTTACGACAAAAAAACTATACCTATCAAAAAACGGTAGAAACTTCTTTAGAAGGGAAATTACTTACTCAATTAGAAAAGATTGCAGGACGTGATAGAGTAGAAGTGCGTGTTGCAACGCAAATGGATTTTGAAGAAAAAGAGACCACAGAAGATTTGATTGACGCAAATAATAACGGCATTGTAAGCGAAGAAGTCTTAAATGAAAAAACAACGGGCTCACGTTCTATTCCGGTAGGCGTTCCGGGGGTAGCCTCTAATTCGCCAGAAGTTCGCGCCGGTGCAAGTGAAGTTGCTAATGTGTCTGATTTGAATAAAAAACAAAAACGAACAAACTACATTAATTCAAAACGTCATGTTAAAACAAAACATGTGGCAGGAGAAATTAAAAAACTAAGTATTGCCGTGCTCTTAGACGGGAAATATAAAAACGTACTTGATAAAAGCGGTAATGCAACAGGGGAAACAGAGTATATTGCATGGACCCCGCAAGAATTACAAAGCATTCGTGAATTAGCAATGCGTACCGTTGGTTTTAGTGAAAAAAGAGGCGACGTTATAACTGTGCAAAATATACGTTTTGACAAAATCCCGATTGAAAATAAAGAAGCGATTGCTAGACATAAACAAGAGCTAACGCAATTTATACTAGATATTGTACGTTACGTTGTTGTTGCTATCGTGATTATTTTGCTCATCTTCTTTGTAATCCGTCCGATGCTAATTCGACTTGGCGAAAAGCCGGAAGATTTGGATTTACTTATGGGCTTGCCTACAAGTATAGTAGAACTTGAAGGCGACGATCTTGAAATTGGCAACGAATCCGTTAGCTCTATTCCTTCACGAGATAAAATTATTGAATTAGCTAAACAAGATCCTTTCAAAACAGCTGCGCTCGTTAGACAATGGCTTAAAGAAAGGAAAAGTTAAGGTTTATGGATACGCATTTTTCTCGTTTGTTTACTGATGATGAAACAAGTAAAAAAGAAGATATAATACAAATTGACCAGTCAATAGATAATACGCAAACTGAACGAGAAACCTTTAAACAAGTCAGTTTTGAAGTAAAACAGGATTTAATCACTAATATTGAAGAGTACGCAGAACAAATTCAAAAGAATGCAGAACAATATGCACGTAAGATTAAAGCGCGCGCCGATCAAGTTAAGCAAGAAAGTGAAGAGCTAGAATCGCTCATTAAGCAACAAAAAAAAGAAGCAAAAATGGCGGCAAAAGCTATTATTGCCCAAGCAAACAAAGAAAAAGATCTTATTTTCCAAAAAACAAAACAAGAAGCAGAAGATTTAGTACGTGAAGAAGTAAAGTCTGAGTTAACGGCAGAATACAAAGGCTATCTAGATACGTTTGTGAAACTTACACAAGAGATGAACAAGCTCTATAAAGAGATTTCTTTTACTTATAAAGAAGATTTAGTTGAAATAGCTCTTGTTATTTGTGAAAAGATCCTAGATCGTGAATTAAAGGTTACAAAAGAAGCCGATATTGCTAATATGTTGCAAAAGTCATTAAAATATTTTTCTGATTCAAAACGAATTGTTATACGTATTAATACTTCTTTATATGATTTTGTGACAGGGATAGTGCCGTCTTTGCAAGGTTATATGAACGAAGAACAGAAGTTAATAATCCAGCATAGCGAAGAAATACCTTTATACGCGCCTATAATTGAAAGCGAAAGTTTACGTTTGAACCTGGCTATAGAGAATAAATTTGCATGGTTTCGTTCCCAATTAGAAAGCTATTTTTCTAGACATAAAACGAAAGTAGATACGCCAAATCCCCAAACGTAGCGTTGTGTTTTTAAGAGTCTTTTTGTGAAAGATAGTTTTTTTCAAGATATTTTAGAACAAGTAAAGCGAGCTTCACCGAGTCCGGTTTCCGGACGGGTTATAGAGGTCGTAGGCTTTTTGATTAAGGCATATAATCCGGGCTTACGTATTGGCGATACTTGTTATATTATCAATACGGATAACGAGGAAAAACTTCCTGCTGAAGTGGTCGGGTTACAAAAAGATATTGTAATGATTATGCCACTAGGAGTATTACGCGGGCTTGGTTCTAATAGTTATGTTATTCCTAGCGATAATTACCAATATGCCTTTGCTGGCGAGGCATTGCTTGGACGTTGTATTGACGCTTTAGGCAATCCTATTGACGGCAAAGGAACTCTACGCTGTTCTGATATTATTGCCCTTCATTCTGAAAACATAAATCCATTAGAAAGAAAAATCATAGATGAACCTATTGATCTAGGGGTGCGTTCTATTAACGGGTTAATGACCTGCGGCAAGGGGCAACGTATTGGTATTATAGCCGGTTCTGGTGTGGGGAAATCTGTTTTATTAAGTATGATGGCACGTAATACCGATGCCGATGTGAACGTGATTGCTCTTATTGGAGAACGGGGACGGGAGGTGCGCGAATTTATTGAAAAAGACTTGCGAGAAGAAGGATTAAAACATTCTGTTGTAGTTACGGTGACTTCAGATCAAGCGCCTTTACTTCGTTTACGCGGGAGCTACCTTGCCACTGCTATTGCCGAATATTTTCGTGAACAAGGTAAAAATGTGTTGTTAATGATGGATAGTATTACTCGTTTTGCTATGGCGCAACGAGAAATAGGCTTAGCTGTTGGAGAACCGCCAACAACAAAAGGCTATCCGCCGTCTGTTTTTTCTTTACTGCCTAAATTATTAGAACGTGCCGGCAATTCTGCTTCTAACGGTAGTTTGACTGCTTTATATACTGTTTTAATTGAAGCCGATGATATTAACGATCCTATAGGGGATACAGTGCGTTCTATTGTAGACGGGCATATTGTTTTAAGTAGGGATTTTGCTTCTAAAGGGCATTATCCGGCAGTGGACGTATTAGGTTCGTTAAGTCGTGTAATGACTTCTATTGTGCAGAAAGATCATGCTCAACATGCGCAAAAATTAAGGCAAGTATTAGCTTTGTATAAAGAAGCAGAAGATTTAATTAATATTGGAGCATATATTGCCGGTAGTAATCCGCAGATTGATTATGCGATTGCTAAAATTGATATTGTAAATCAATTTTTACAACAAGATATGTATGAAGGCGCAACGTTAAGTGAAACTGAATCGTTTTTACAACGTATTTTTCAAGATTAAGAGTAAAAACTATGAAGTTAATAGGCTTAACCGGGAATATAGGTTCTGGAAAAACAACCGCAGCTAGTTACTTAGAAACAAAAGGCTACTACGTTCTTTCTTTTGATAAACTAGGGAAAGAATTATTATTGCCTTCTAATGCTGTTTTTCAACGTCTTGTTGCTACGTTTGGAAAAGAAATACTTACAGAAGCCGGCAGAATAGACAGGAAAAAATTAGCTTATATTGCTTTTCAAAACGAAGAAAAATATAAACTTCTAAATCATATTACACATAAAGCAATCACACAAAGAGCGCAAGAGCAAGTAGCAAGAATATATGAAACAGTAAAAGATGCTATTGTTATTTTAGATATTCCTTTGCTATTTGAATCAAAAAAATATAATACTTTAAATTTTATTGTTTTTATTAGTAGCAAAGAAGAAATAAGAGAAGAAAGGTTGTGTTCTTATCGTAATTTTACAGTGGAAGAAGCAAGAATGCGTATGAAAAAACAAATGCAAGAAGAAGAGAAGATAAAACGAGCTCAATTTGTGGTTTATAATAATACAACAAAAGAAGCAATGTACCTTCAACTAGATAAAGCAACCGCTTATTTTTCTGCTGTTAACGATTGTCATAACGCCCTCTTTTTCTAGGAAATTATATGTTTTCTTCGGCTATGTTAACGGGAAAAGTAAGGGATCATATAAAGCAATATGTTAATCCTAGATTTGATTTATCTCCTGTTGTGGCGCAAGCTTATTTTCGTTTAGCTGAAAAAGCGCGTTCTTGTGGTATCAATCCTGTACCGTTTAGTAGTTTTCGTGATTTTGATTCTCAGTTACGTATTTGGCAATATAAAAGTCAAGGTAAAAGACCTATTCTTACACAAGAAGGCGTGCTTGACATTAACCAAGCTAGTGAAGAAGAAATTATTCACGGTATTTTACGTTGGTCTGCTTTGCCCGGAGCTAGTAGACACCATTGGGGAACGGAAATAGATATAGTTGATGCGGCTGTTGTGGAGAAAGGCTACAAAGTGCAGCTTATCCCGCAAGAATATGAAAAAGGCGGCGTTTTTTACGATCTAGCTCAATTTTTAGAAACTGAAATGGCAAGCTTTGGTTTTTTTCGTCCTTATGCGATAGATAAAGGCGGCGTTAATTGTGAGCCGTGGCATATTAGTTTTATATCGTTAGCAGAAGAAGCCCAATCGCTTTTAGATATTAACGTAATATACGAAACGATTAGTAAAACCGAGTTATTTGGTAAATCGTGGCTTTTAGCTAATTTAGACTTAATTTATACAAAGTATATTACAAATATAACGGCACCTTAATTAGGCGCGAGAAAAATCGTCTTCAATACGTTCAATATCATCTTCTCCAAGGTAATCGCCTTTTTGTATTTCAATAATTTTAAGCACTATATCGCTTTGATTTTCAATACGATGAATTTGTGTTTTAGGAATGAAAACAGGCGAGCCTTCCATATAGGTTTCTGTTGTTTCACCATTAGTAATTAAAGCTGTTCCTTGTATATTACAAATATAACGGCACCTTAATTAGGCGCGAGAAAAACGGCACCTTAATTAGGCACGAGAAAAATCGTCTTCAATACGTTCAATATCATCTTCCCCAAGGTAATCGCCTTTTTGTATTTCAATAATTTTAAGCACTATATCACTTTGATTTTCAATACGATGTATTTGAGTTTTAGGAATGAAAATGTGCGAGCCTTCCGTATAGGTTTCAGTCGTTTCCCCATTAGTAATTAAAGCTGTTCCTTGACTGACTACCCAATGTTCTTCCCTATGTTGATGTTTTTGCAAAGAAAGTCTTTTTTGCGGAAGTACGACTAATTCTTTAATTTTTACGTTACCTCTTTGGAAAAGTTCTTCGAAACTTCCCCAAGGTCGTTTTTCTTCTGGCGATATAAAGTAACTTGCTTTTTGTGTTTCTTTTAATTTAGTCACCACGTCTTTAACTTGCTGGGTTTTAGTTATATCACAAAGTAAAAGAGCGTCCTTTGTATCTATTACAATACAATTTTCCATGCCTATAGCAACAACAAGCTTATCTTGCGCTAGTAACAAAGAATTTTTTGTATTTTCTACAACAACGTTGCCGAACGTTACGTTTTGATTTTCATCTTTTTGTGCAATTTGATGTACACTTTCCCAACTACCGAGATCACTCCAAGTTAAATCTAATTTACAAGCAACTAAATTTTGTTGCTTTTCCATGACAGCATAGTCAAAAGAAATAGAAGGTAACCTATGATATATATTATAGAGTTCTTCTTTTTTTATACTAGAACAATCGCTTGGAAGCGTGGCGAATAGTTCCGGTGCATGTGTTTGGAAAGCTTGTAGGAACGTTGTGTATTGGGCAAGAAACATTCCACTATTCCAGTAAAAAGCATCTTGTTTTAAATAGGTTTCTGCTGTTTGTTTATTTGGTTTTTCATGAAACGAAACAACGTTCATTTGATTTGCGTTTGTTACGTCTTGCGCAACTTCTATATAGCCGTATCCTGTTTCTGCATAAGTCGGCGTAATACCAAAAATAACAAACTTATTTTGTATAGCTATGTTTTGCGCTTGTTGTATTGTTGTAAGCAAGTTTTCTTGTTCTTTAACATAATGATCGCTTGGAACGAATAAAATCGTTTCTTCGTGGAATTTAGCAGGTAAAGAACGTAAAAATAGTAATATTGCCGCCGCCGTATTACGTGGCATTGGTTCGGCAATAAAGTTTTCTTTTGGAAGGGAAACTTGTATTTGCTCTAGTTGTGCTTCAATTACAGTCGTGTTAGGCATACCAACAAAAAACATTTTTTCTTTTGGAACAAGAGAAGCAAAACGTAAATAAGATTCTTGCAATGAAGAATGGTTTTGATTGGCTAAAGAGAGGAATTGTTTAGGTTTGTTTTCACGACTTAACGGCCATAAACGCAAACCGGAACCTCCAACAAGAAAACAAATAAGCATAATAAATTTTATAGAATAATATTAAGCTATACGTTTCCATTTACGTATAGTTTGTTGTAAGAAAAAAGTTTGCTTTTCATTAATCAGCTCTCCTTGTTCATTAAAAGCGCTATGTGCTAAAGGAACGGCTAGTTGCTCCGGTAATACAAGTACGTTCAAATTACTAAGTAAAAGGCGAAGCGGCGCAAGTCCACGTAAGCCGCCAAGTTTTCCTGGGGAACAAGCGGCAATGATTGCCGTTTTATCTTGGAAGGCACTTTGTTCTTTTATAATAGAACGAGATAACCAATCTATTGTATTTTTAATAAGCGGTGAAAAATAGCCGTTATATTCAGGAGAGGCAATAAAAAATCCTTTACAAGCAACAAATTGTTGAAATAAATCTTGCGCTGCTTTTGGGTAGCTTTGTGCTTCTATATCTTGCGAGAATATAGGCAAGTCATATTGTCTAAGATCAATAAAATGAGCGTCAACTTGTTGTTGCTTTGCCTGCATACAAGCAAATTTGGCTAACGTTTCATTAAATGAATTGTGCCGTATACTTCCGGAAAGAAATAAAAATGTAGACATAAGCTAAAAAGAAAAGCATTAAAGACAAGGTTGTTGTATATCAATAAGCATAATAGCAAGGTCTTGCGCGTTTGTTACCTGTATATTCGATTCTTCGTATATAGCTAAACTGTCACCTTGTTTCATAGGTTGGTCGTTAATAGTAGCCGTGCCTTTAAGAAGATATAACCAAATAGTATGATTCTCTTTAATAGCATAGGTTTGTTGATCTGTTAAACGATATATTTCCATAGGAATAATAGTTTCCCAAGGCTTTGCAATAGCGTCTCGTTCTGAAAATAGTAACTCACGAGTTGGAAAGTTCGTTTTTTGTGCTGTTACAGAAGTTGGCAAGAAATAAGAAGACAAGCCACTTGCATATAATAAAACTAATAAACGTACCGTTTTCGTTTTACTACGGTTATGAAATACATGTTGTTGCACTATAGGAGAAGAAACGGAAAATACGTTGTTTTCTTTGATTTCTATTTCTTCAGTAGAAGCGTTATTCGTATAGGTAACGTTACCTTCAAGAACGTAAACAATAGTTTTATTATATCTTATTTCATAGCCGGGAAGGCTTGTTTCCGGTTGTAATATGATTTCATGCGCACTCATAATCGCAGAATTAGCTGACGAAATAAAATCGTAATATCGATCGCCATCTAGAAGAGTATAGGTTTTAGTTCGTTCGTCTTGGTGAACTTCCCGTTCTTTTGCTTGAATGAAATCAGTTCTCATATAAAAAAGTAGTTTAGTAAAATATACGTTTTATTTATATATTATGATATATATTTTGTTATAAAGCAATAAATAAAGGGCTATTTTATATAAATATTCTATGTAAAAAACAGATTTTTTACATAATTTGACAAAATGCATACGTTTATATTATATAAGGTAAAGTAGTTCTGTAATGTTTTAAATAGTAGCATTATAGATATAGTTTGTATTAGCAATAGGAGAAATGATTATTGTTAAAAAAGCTATAATTAACATACTATTAAGAGATATATAACGGTCGATACACAAGTTCAAATAGGAACT
This sequence comes from SAR324 cluster bacterium, assembly GCA_002995645.1. Lineage (GTDB taxonomy): Bacteria > SAR324 > SAR324 > XYD2-FULL-50-16 > HCM1 > HCM1. The sequence continues at coordinate 102,962 of PUHO01000008.1, forward strand.
TATCCACATATTACCGTTAATATCAGAATTCTTACAATTCTTGACTAACTTGCAATATAAGTTTTTTCTAATTGCAAGGCAAGGTTAAGAAATTTTTTCATGATTATTATAAGTTTTTTATTTTTTATTGGAGTATTTCTTATTATAGGGCTGTTATCAGCCAGACACAAACAATCTACAAATATGGATTATTTTCTAGCAAGGCAAGAGCAACCGCCTTGGCTAGTTTCCCTTTCTGCAGTCGCGACAAATAATAGTGGTTATATGTTTATTGGTTTAATAGGTTTTACCTATACCGTTGGCGTATCTTCTATTTGGATAATGGTCGGTTGGATTGGCGGGGATTTCTTGGCATCTTTATTTGTTCATAAAAAATTACGGATACATACGACAAAAACACAAGAAATTACTTTTGCCGGCGTATTAGCTAACTGGCATGGAACAAACTATAAAAAAGCAAGATTTTTTGCCGGAGTTATTACGTTTGTTTTTCTTGGTATCTATGCCGCAGCGCAACTTAGCGCCGGCGGAAAAGCATTACACGTATTATTTGGCTGGAATTACTCGATTGGTATTTTAATTGGTGCCGTTATCGTTATGGTTTATTGTTTTGCCGGAGGTATTCGGGCGTCTATATGGACAGATGCCGCACAATCTTTTGTAATGATTACGTCCATGTTTTTGATACTTGTTCTTGCTGCTGTTCAGTTCGGTAGTGTTGGTGCTTTATATCAAGCAATGAAGGACGTATCTGATAGCTATATGAATATTTTACCACCTCATCGAACTTGGGGTTTTAGCATGGCGGCTTTTCTTCTAGGCTGGTTTGCTGTTGGCTATGGAGTAGTAGGACAACCGCATATTATGATTCGATTTATGACAATGAAAGATGAGAATCATATGACTCGCGTTCGCTTGTATTACTATAGTTGGCATACTGCTTTTACTATTATTACAGTTGCCGTTGGTTTAGCGGCGCGAACTTTACTTCCTCATGTAGTTAATTTTGATCCTGAATTAGCATTGCCGACTTTATCGTTACATCTTTTGCCAAAAGTATTGGTTGGTTTTGTTTTAGCCGGCTTGTTTTCCGCGACTATGTCTACTGCTGATTCTCAAATTCTTAGCTGTTCCGCAACGGTAACGCAAGATTTAACCGGTGGATTAGATTTAAAATACCATTGGTCTAAAGTATCCACGTTAATTGTATCTATTTTTATTATTAGCGTTGCTTTATTTGGTGATAAAAACGTTTTCAGTCTTGTTGTGCTTGCCTGGTCTGTTCTTGCCGCCTCATTTGCTCCGGTGTTAACAGTATACGTTTTCAATGGGAAACCGTCAGAAAGAACGGTTTTAGCAATGATGATCGCCGGTTTCGCTTGTGTAATCGCTTTTAATCATACAGGTATAACAGATTATAAAGTTCCCTTTGGAATGTTCTTTGCTTTTGCTATATTTGGTTGTTCTCTTTTGCTACAACAATTACGTAGCTCAAAAGAAAACCCTAAAGCATAGCGTTAGTTATATACTAGCTAGCATACTAAAATAAAAGTAGGCTAGCCGGTATATATAGCATACTACGAAGCTAGTATATCCTTCAAAATCACATATTAAATTAATGAGGCAGTACCATGAGTAAACAAGCTGTTTTAGCTATGTTGTATTCTCGATATACGGCAAAAGCTTATACTGATAAAAAAATTTCACAAGAAGACGTGCAGTTGATGGAACAAATTTTTCAAATGGCGCCTTCTTCTATGAACGTGCAACCGTGGCGGCTTTGCCTTGTTTCTGATCCAACAATTAAAAATCAATTAGCCGAAGCTTCGTGGCTTTCAAATAGAGAGAAAATACAAGCATGTTCTCATATGCTTGTTTTTTGTGCAGCTGTGGTAGACGATGCTTTTTTAAATAAAACAATAGAAGATACGTTGATAAAAAAACAAGTATCTCTTGATATGAAAGAAGGACAGATAGAAAGAAGAAAAGAGTCGTTAGCTTTGCTAGGTGATACGCAGACTTGGGCAGAAAAACAAGTATATTTGAATTTTGGTTTTTTCATGGCGGCTCTGGGAATGTTGCAAATGGATTCCACAGCTCTAGAAGGAATAGACAAAAAACAATACGATGCTATTTTGCAACAAGGTGATGCATATTATACAGTACTAGCGCTAGCAGTGGGCGAAGCAAGCCCGGAAGATCGGAATAATCCGGCATGGGGAACGCCAAAAAGCGCAAAGGCACGATTTAATATTGATTCTATAGTGCAACACTATAGCAAGGATGGAGAGAGATAAGCCTAGCTATAGCGTTGAGTGCGGCACTATAGCGAAGGTAGAGAGAAATAAACCAAGCTATAGTGCAACACATTAAGTGCGATCCCATAGTGAAGTTGGAGAGAGATAAACCTAACTATGGTGATGCACATGGAGAAAGTTTTTTACTTTCTCTAAAAATGATATTAAATCAAATTCTAATCCCCCCTAATTAACAAGAAGCAATAAACGAAGCCATAGAGGCAACGGAAGGCGGGGAAGCTGAAACAGGCAAAGCCGCTAACGATAGCGAAGCAAAACGAGACGCTAATACTTCTAAATGAGAAGACGCTAACGATAATTGCGCTATAGACGCTTCTAGTAATAACGAGGCGTCTAAACAAGTTTGCTCCGAATAAATACGAACGTGATTTAACGATAAAAACCCGCTAATATTAGGGTACGCTAATGCTAATACGTACGATCTTATATTAGGCAGCGCCGCTCGTAAATCAAACTCAGCGCAGGTTAACGAGT
>PUHO01000022.1 GCA_002995645.1 SAR324 cluster bacterium
ATCTACTCTATGTAGGTTGCCTTTTTATTTTTTGGGGATTGTATGAAAAACATTTTATTAATCAACGGACATAGAAATATTAAGGAGTCGCTTGCTAATAAAGCGGTTATTGAGCAACTCAAAGCAACGTATCCGTCTATGGTGACACATGATTTGTGTAACATGTATCCTGATTACAATATAAATAGTAAGCAAGAACAAGAAGCGTTAAAGAAAGCGGATATTATTATTTTACAATTTCCTTTTTACTGGTATTCTGTGCCGGCGATTCTAAAAAAATGGATAGACGACGTTTTTGAGTTTAATTTTGCGTTTGGACCGGAAGGCGACAAATTGGAAGGCAAAGACTTTCTTATTTCTGTTACTGTTGGCGGACCGCAAGAATCCTATCAACCTTTAGGGTATAATCATTTTACTGTTGACGAGTTACTTAAGCCATTGGAACAATTGGCGTATCTTTCTAAAATGAAATTTCACACGCCGATTCGTGAACACAGAATGGTATATATTCCGGACGTATATAATACGGAAGAATCAGTATTAAAGAACGCGACGACACAAGCCGCGAAGGTAACAAAGAAAATACAAAGTATTACAGAAGCCACACAATAGGAAAAATTCTTATTTCTTTTGCAAAGTCTTTCTCTGTTCTAGAGAAGGGCTATAGCTGGCAAAGACAAAAAAGCCAACTGCACGTATGAGGATAAACGCCACTCTTACTGATCCAACAAAGTTTACACTTGCTCCCCTTCCCTTGTAGCGGGCTATAGCTGGCAAAGACAAAAAGCCAACTGCACGTATGAGGATAAACGCCGCTCTTACTAATTCAAAAAAGGTTTATATTTGAGCCTCTTCCCTTTTAACTGAAAACCATATATAGTATAAAACAAGTTTGTATTGTATATAGTTAGTTATTTTTTCACAATTTTATTACAAATAGTAATGGTTATTTATTATGAGTATAGATAAAAATAAAAAGGACAAAGAGGGCGTCGTCGCGCGGTGTAAGAAGAAAGTAGGAGACTGGATTAAGGCAGTATGGGAATGGTTTAAAAAGAATTTAATTATTATTCTCAGTTTTATTTTAGTTGCCTTTCTTATTCTTCTTATTGCTGAATTCTCTTTTCAATCCTGTGCTTCTTTTTTATATCACCATTTAATAGATCCAACTAACCTTAAGGAGGAAAACATTCCTAGAGAAGAAGTATTTAAGTTACTTGGTTGGGCTATTGCCGGCATTGGTAGTGCTTTGGGCTTAGCTCTTTTAGCAAAACGAACGCAGGCAATCCAAGATCAAGCAGATAATATATCAAAGCAAATAAAAGAAGACAAAGTACAATTTGAAAGGAAGCATAAACAAGAAAAAGTACAATTTGAAAGTAAGCATAAACAAGAAAAAGTACAATTTGAAAGGAAGCATAAACAAGAAACTTATTTTGAAGCAATTAAGCTTTTTAAAGATGAAGATGAAAGTATTAAGCTTGGTGCTTTTTATACGCTGTATGGTTTAGCACAAGAATATAAAGAAGAAATAAAAAAAGATTCACACGATCAAATTCTTACTATTATATGCGGTTTTGTTCGTTCCTATACACAAGATAAAAAATACAAAGACAACAATAAAGACAAACCGTCTGCATTAATTCAATCTATATTAGATACTTTATTTGATAAAAAAAAGCCAATTACTTATATAAACACAGATAGAAAAATAGATTTAAACAATGCCTACTTAGTAGGAGTTAATTTAAACAATACCAATCTTGCTGGGGCTGATTTATGGGAAGCCAATCTTGCTGGAGCTAATTTAAACAATACCAATCTTGCAATGGCTTATTTATTCAAAGCCAATCTTGCTGGGGCTAATTTATGGTATGCCAATCTTGCTGAGGCTAATTTATGGCAAGCCAATCTTGCTGGGGCTGATTTAAACAATGCCAATCTTGCTGGGGCTAATTTATGGAATACCAATCTTGCTGGGGCTAAGTTAAACAATACCAATCTTGCCGGGGCTAATTTATTCAAAGCCAATCTTGCTGGGGCTAATTTAAACAATACCAATCTTGCTGGGGCTAATTTAAACAATACCAATCTTGCTGGGGCTAAGTTAAACAATACCAATCTTGCAATGGCTTATTTATTCAAAGCCAATCTTGCCGGGGCTTATTTATTCAAAGCCAATCTTGCTGGGGCTAATTTATGGTATGCCAATCTTGCTGGGGCTGATTTATGGCAAGCCAATCTTGCTGGGGCTAAGTTAAATGAAGCCAATCTTGCTGGGGCGAACCTATGGCACTCTTTATGGATTGAAACAGAATGTAAAAACGTACATTTAGAAGGAAGTTATAGTAATAGTGATATTTATTCTTCCAATTGGCTAGATCAAATTGAGCAACTGACATGTTTATTAGATCAAGAGGCGCTTATTATAGAAGGAGGTATTACGACTAGCCATATACAACAAATAGAGAAAGCAATAACTAATGATACAATAACTGATTTAGAAGATTTAAAAACAACATTAGAAACGCATCTCGACAAAGAAGCCCGTTTTATTACTGAAGAAGGGTATAAAGAAAAGATAAAAATAAAAGAGATTGAAGAAAATGGTAAAAAGATAAAAATAAAAGAATTTATTGTAGGAAAATGGACAAAAAACATGGCATTAGAATGGGCAAACAAAACAATACAAAGAATTAAAGAAGACAATGAAAACAATCCTGATTTCCTTGCAAATTTTCCTTTTTACCAAAACTTAAAAAAATTTGTAGAAAAAAACAAGGCGACAAACTAATATAATCTATGTTGCCAATAAATAAGCATACGTATAATATGAAATTGACAAATCTAGGCGTATTCCCTATACTAAATACATATTACACTTTACTTTATAACCCCTTGCCAACAACACTATGAGCGCTACTATTATTTCTATTTCTTCGGAAGAAGCTCTTACTTATTTGCAACAAAATGAGGCTATCCTTATTGACGTACGCGGCGAAGACGATTTTAACGAACTTCACATTGCTAACGCAATTCATTGCCCGTTACACTGCATTACTTCTATAGAAGAACAACTTGCTTCGTATCAAGACAAAAAATGGCTTTTCTTTTGTCATAGTGGCGTACGTTCTTTGCAAGCTATTAGCTTTATTGCCGACCAAATAGAAGGCACGCTTTACCAAGTTGAAGGCGGGATCCTTGTTTGGCAAGAAAAAAAACTCCCTCTTTTAATATCAAGCTAAGTTGTTGTTATGAATACTGTTATTCCCATTTTGCCGCAAGAGGCGTCCGTTTTAGTGCAACAAGAAGAGGCGATTCTTATTGACGTACGCGAAAAAGATGAATTCCTTTCTGCCTATGTTAAAAACTCTATTCTTTGCCCGCTTAGTAAAATTAAAAAGGCAAACCCTGCTATTTTGAAAAAGCTAGCAGAGCATAAAAATACAAATTGGATCTTCTTTTGTCGCAACGGTGTTCGCGCGCTTCAAGCCGCAACTGCCCTTGCCTCACAAGCGGAAAACAACGTTTATCACGTTGAAGGCGGGCTTGTGCAATGGAAAAAAGAAGGCTTGCCGGTTGTGCAAAGAGGGACGTTAATACGTACTTTAATCCCTTTACTTAGTGTTGGCGCTTTCCTTTTGTGTTATTACTTTTATATTAAACTACACTAGCCTTTGATTATGAATAGCCCTAAGATTGGTATTATTATTCCGGCGCGGTATAATTCTACTCGTTTTCCCGGAAAGCCGCTTGCTTTATTACAAGGTAAAGCTACGTTGCAACATGTTTGGCAACATGCAAAGCAAGCTACCCGGCAAATCCCGCATAGTAAGGTTATTGTTGCGACTGACGACGAGCGTATTTTCTCGTTTTGTAAGCACAATCAAATAGATGTCACCATGACAAGTAATGCTTGCAAAAACGGGACGGAACGTATACTTGAAGTTTTTTACCAAGAAAAAAAATCGTTTGATTTTATTGTTAACTTACAAGGGGATAACCCTTTATGTCCGGCTTCTTTTATTAGCTCGCTTTGCCAAACTTTTATTAATCACCCTAAGAAACAACGTGTGATGACATTAATGACACACCTGACTTGGGAGGCGTTACATCAGTTTAAAGAACATAAAAAAACAAATCCATTTAGCGGGACCTCTGTTATTTGTAATTTGCAAAATTATGCTTTGTATTTTTCAAAAAATATTATTCCTGCTATTCGTAATCAAGAAAACTTAGAGAAGAGCAATAGCCTTTCTCCTGTACGGCGGCATATTGGTTTATATGGCTATACTAAAGAAATACTAACGCTTTTGCCAACGCTTCATACTAGTTATTATGAGGATATAGAAGGCTTAGAACAACTTCGCTTTCTAGAAAATAATATTCCTATAGAATGTGTTAACGTACAATATGAAGTGCCGGAAATGAGTTCTTTAGGCGGGATTGATACAAAAGAAGATCTGGCACGTGCTGAAATATTACTGCAAAAATTACAATCTTAACCTTTATTACTATCTTTCTTATGAATAAACTATCTCTTTTGAAAACAACGTTGCCAACAAAGCAAAAAGTCCGTATTGTTAAAACGGCTTCTTCTTTTTTTCTAGGCGTAACCATGGCAAGCGTGGCTTATAAATATAAACAAGGTATATATCAAACTATGAAAAAAAGCCTTTCTTGTATGCCTTCTTTGTCCTTGCCTCATATACGATCTAAAGACGAAAATAAAATAATCCCTTTTAATTAAACTTGTTTGCTATGTCTGTTACATTACTTTGCGTACGTCATGGAAACACGTTCCAACAAGGCGAGGTTGTTACTTACGTTGGTGCAAGAACAGATTTGCCCTTAGTAGAAACGCAAAGAGCAAGCGCAGTCGGTCGTTATTTAATCCAAACAAAACAAGTGCCTGACGTGATTTTTACAGGTCCTTTATTACGACATACGCAAACGGCTAGTATTATTCAAGAAATAATAGGCTTGCAAAGTGATTTGCAAATTATAGACGGCTTTAAAGAAATAGATTACGGCATAGACGAGAATAAACCGGCAAAAGACGTAGAGCAACGTATTGGCAAAGAAGCGCTAGAAAGCTGGCATACGCAAGCAATCGTGCCGCCCGGTTGGCATGTGGATATAAAGGCAATCCAATCAACTTGGCAAAGCTTTGCTACGTTTCTACTTAAAGAGTACGTCAATCAAACTGCCCTTATTGTAACAAGTAACGGTATACTGCGATTTGCTCATTGTTTATTTCCCGATCCTAATCTATTTAAACAGCAACAGCGTTTACATATGAAAACCGGGAGCCTTTCTATAATAGAACATAAACAACATTGGCAATGCGATCAATGGGATATCAATCCCTATAAGCTTGGCTATTAATTAACTATAATTTTGCCAAAACGCATTAAAGTTATTTGTTTCTATATACGCCGTTCCTAGCTCACGAAGCGAATCATTATTATATCCAAAAAAATGAATTTGATTTGCGTTTGCTGCTTCCCAATCTATATACGAATCACCTATTAAACAAGTTTCGTCTTTAGCATAGCCATAATCTAACATAATATTATTGACTAACTCAGTTTTAACTGTAGGCGAGCCACAAATAGAAAGAAAACGTTTATCTAAGGTATGTTGCTTACAAATCGCTTGTAATTCCTTTTGATCCGCACCAGATGCAATATGAAAATCATATTTTGTATGATTCTCACAAATAAACTGCACGACTTCTTGAATTAAATGAGTTGGATCTTGCATAGACATTGCAATCGAATCGGCAAACTTCTGTGCGTATTTCTCTATGTTCTCTTGCGTTGCTTCTTGTTTTAAGACAGTAGTAAGAAACCATTCAAACTTAGCGTATCTAGAAACGCCGCCATGTTCCGCATGATAAGCAACAAGAGTTTCTTGCGCTTCTTTTCCAAAATCTTTTACAGCTTGGGAAAAACCTTGCTGTTTAATAAGCGTACTATCAAAAATTACGCCGTCAAAATCAAAAATTATATTTTTCATAAGATTATTTATATAGTAAAGTCACCGTTTTTGATGAGTTGATCAATTGCTATAGCATGAGAAAGTAAAGTTGGCATTTTATCTAATGCTATCATATTAGCACCGTCTGAAGGTGCGGAGTCGGGGTTATCATGGGTTTCAATAAATAAACCGGCAACGCCAATAGCCAACGCGGCGCGCATTAATGTAGGAACAAACTTCCTATCTCCACCGGTTGCCCCACCTTGCGAAGAAGGCGCTTGCACTGCATGTGTTGCATCCATAATCACAGGTTTACCGGTTTCTTTCATTTGTTCTAAACCGCGCATATCAACAACAAGATTATGATAGCCAAAACAACTTCCCCTTTCACAAAGCATAATAGAGTGATTCCCTTGGCTCTCTATTTTTTCAATTACGTTCACCATATCACTTGGCGCCATAAATTGCCCTTTTTTAACAAGAATCGGTTTATTTGTTTTTGCCGCGGCAAGAAGTAAATCAGTTTGCCTTGCAAGGAAAGCGGGGATTTGTAAAAAATCAACTGTTTTCGCTACTACTTCGCATTGTTCTGCTGTATGTACGTCTGTAATAATAGGGCAACCTAGCTTTAGTTTAATATCTTCAAAAATAGACATAGCTTGCTCTAGTCCAATACCGCGTTTGCCAGCAATAGAAGAACGATTTGCCTTGTCAAAAGACGCTTTGAATATAAAAGGAATATTAAGTTTATCAGTTAAAGAAACCAGTTGTTCTGCCATAAAAAGAGCATGATCTTTTGTTTCAACTTGGCAAGGTCCGGCGAACAAATGAAACGGCGTATAATTGTTAATTTTCGTGTTTCTGAATGGACTTGTAACTGTAGTTTGTAGTATCATGAAAAAAATATTTATTTAGTTTACATAAGTGTAGATTAAAAATAGCAATTTGATTTCCTTAACGAGGTATATTTATGCAAATACAGCAACATAGATCAAGATTTTCTATTCTTATCTTAACAATCAAATTTTATATTATTATTTCTTTTTTAGTACGTTTCTTTTTTACTATACAAAATTTAGATGCCGTTCTTCAAGGATCTTTTTGGGAAGCTAGTTATTCTATTCTTACAATTTTCTTGCAAGGCTTACTATATGATTTAAGTTTTAGTTTATATGCTATTATTCCGGCTTTATTCTATTTATGGCTTATGCCTAATAAATGGTGGCAATCAAAAGCGAATCGAATCTTTATTAGTTGCTTTTTAGCGCTTTTATTTTTTTGTTTCTTTTTTACTACCATAGCTGAATATTTCTTTTGGAATGAATATCATACAAGATTTAATTTTATTGCAGTTAACTATTTAATTTACCCACATGAAGTAACAACAAACATAAAAGAAAGTTATCCTGTTTTTCCGCTTATGTTTCTTTGCTCTATGCTCGCAGTTTTGTTTTTGTTTTTTTTAAGAAAACCGGTAAACTACCTTTTGCATACTTCGGAATCGTTTTTGCCAAGAACATTAAAAACCCTATCGCTATTTATTTTAATAGGGCTTCTTTATTTTACAGTAGGGCAAGCGTTTCGTGAAAGAGTAAGGAACACGGTAGTTCGCGAATTAAGTTCTAATGGTCCTTATCAATTTATAGCGGCATTTCGTAACAATGAAATAAACTACCCTGTCTTTTATAAATCCCTTCCAAGTGCTCAAGTTACTAAAATCATACGTAACGAAGTACAAACGCCAAATAGTAAATTCTTACCACCAAGGGGAGAATATGACACCTTACGTCACATAGAAAATAAACCGGTAGGAACAAAGCCTAATCTTATTATCATTATGGTAGAAAGTCTATCTGCGTCTTATATGAAATATGACACGCCAGCTAACGACTATACGCCGTACCTTGATGAATTAACAAAGAAAAGCTTGTTTTTCAATAAACTATACGCTGTGGGAACAAGAACAGTAAGAGGAATGGAAGCAGCAGAATTATCTATTCCACCCACACCCGGGCGATCTATAATTAAACGTATAGGAAGAGAAAAGAATTTATATTCTTTAGGAAGTATTTTAAAAGATAACGGCTATAAAAATTATTTTTTATATAGCGGTCACGGTTTTTTTGATAATATGAATAGTTTTTTTAGCGGTAATGGCTATGAAACGATAGATCAAATGGATTCGCGTTTTCATTCTTCTGATTTTCATACGGCATGGGGCTATGCTGATGAATATTTATTTGACGTAAGTTTAAAACAAGCAAACAAGCTAGCCGCGCAAAAGCAGCCGTTTAGTTTTTTCATTATGACCGTTTCTAATCACCGCCCTTTTTTATATCCTAAAAACGCACTAAACGAAAAGAAATGGCCACAAGGCGAGCGCGAATCAGTGGTAACCTATACGGATAAAACAATCCATGATTTTTTAGAAAATGCGAAAAAAGAGCCTTGGTTTAACAACACTATTTTTGTGATTGTAGCCGATCATAACGCCCATTCAGACGGCAAGCTAGACCTCCCACTAGCAAGGTATCACATACCTTTATATATGTACGCACCGAAGTTAATTAAACCGCAAATTATAGATACGGTAGGTAGTCAAATAGACATAGCGCCAACAGTACTTCATTTATTAGGTATTTCCTATACAGCGCCGTTTTACGGGAAAGATTTATTGACTTTGCCTAAAGAAAAAGGGCGTGCTTTAATTGGCACCTATCAAAAACTAGGCTTTTTTCAAGGCTCGGATCTAGCTATTTTAGCCCCGCAAAAAGGCTTGTCTTTAACGCAAAATGCAGATAAGCCACTAAAAGCGAAAAACATAGACATAACAACAGATAATATAACGGTACAAAAAACAATTAGCTATTACCAATCGGCATATTATTTATATAAACGTAAATTATATTATCTTAACAACAAGAAGTAAAAATACAATATTTTACTGAACCAGTAAGAACAAAAGAAGGCAAAGCAACCAGGTCATATATAATGTTACCTTGCTTTGTCTTTTTTATATTATATGCTAACTTATAGATAGTAAAAACAATTAGCTAGATATAATAAATATGAAAAAAATAATAGATTGGATAAAAGAAATAGGTACCTCTCTAAAAAATTGGATAAAAGAAAATAAATTAATAGCTTTTTTAAGTTTTCTTGTAGTATGTATCGTAGCTCTAATGGTTATAGCGTGTCTTTCAGACGCTTTTATTTGTTTTCTAAATAACCATTTAATAAAAGAAACAGTTAAGAAAGGCTTAATTAAGAAAGAAGAAGTATTTAAGTTGCTTGGTTGGGCTCTTGCCGGTATTGGTGGTGCGCTAGGTTTAGTTTTATCAGCAAAACGAACAAAGGCAATCCAAGATCAAGCAAACGCAACGCAAACTCAAGCAAAGAATATATTAGAGCAAATAAAAGAAGATAAAGAACAAGCAGAAAAGCAAAGGCAGTCTAATGAAGAGCAATTTGAAAGGAAGCATAAACAAGAAACTTATTTTGAAGCAATTAAGATTTTTAAAGACGATGATGAAAGTATTAAGCTTGGTGCTTTTTATACGCTATATGGTTTAGCTCAAGAATATCGCGAAGCAGAAATAGAGCAAAAGCAGAAAATAGAAGAATTAGAAAAAGAAAAAGAAAAAATAAAGAACAAAGAAGAAATAAAAAAAGAGAAAGCTTTAAGAAAGAAAAATGAAGATTCACACGATCAAATTCTTACTATTATATGCGGTTTTGTTCGTTCTTATACACAAAGTAAAAAATATCAATCGGACAATAAAGAAAAACCGGCTACATTAATTCAATCTATATTAAATACTTTATGTGATGAAGAAAAGCCGTTTACTTATATAAATACAAGGGAAAGAATAGACTTAAGCGGTGCTAATCTAAAAGGAGCTAATTTAACTAAAGCCAATCTAGAAAGTGCTGATTTAAGCGATGCCAATCTTGCAAAAGCTAATTTATTTAATGCCAATCTAAAAGGGGCTTATTTAAACAATGCCAATCTAGAAAGGGCTATTTTAGTGGATGCCAATCTAGAAGAAGCTATTTTACTTCAAGCTCATCTAGAAGGGGCTTATTTAAAGGAAACCAACCTAAAAGAGGCTTATTTAAACAATGCCAATCTTGCAAAAGCTAATTTAAACAATGCCAATCTAGAAAGGGCTAATTTAAACAATGCCAATCTTGCAAGGGCTTATTTAAGCGATGCCCGCCTAGAAGGGGCTAATTTAAGCAGTGCCAATCTAGAAGGGGCTTATTTAAACAATGCCAATCTAGAAAGGGCTTATTTAAAGGAAACCAACCTAAAAGGGGCTAACTTAATAGGAGCTGATTTATTTAAAGCCTATTTAGAAAGGGCTAAGTTAAATGACGCTAATCTTGCAGGAACAGAGTTAAATAATGCCAATCTAGAAGGGGCTTATTTAAGCGACGCCAATCTAGAAGGGGCTTATTTAAGCGAAGTTAATTTAGAAGGAGCTGAGTTAAATAATGCCAATCTAGAAGGGGCTTATTTAAGTGATGCCAATCTAGAAAGAGTTGGGTTAAATAAAGCCAATCTAGAAGGGGCTTATTTAAGTGATACCAATCTAGAAGGAGCAGAGTTAAATAATGCCAATCTTATAGAAGCAGAGTTAAGTAACGCTAATCTAAAAGGGGCTAATTTAAGCAATGCCGATCTTACAGGAGCTAACTTAATAGGCGCTGATTTAAGAAAAGTTAATCTAATAGGAGCTGATTTAGAAAATGCTAACTTAATAGGAACTAATTTAAGAGAAATTATTATAGAAAATGAAAAGAATGAAGTTATTAATTTTAATAATGCTATTCTAATAGGAGCAATATGGGGAACAGATATTAATGAATATCTTGATGATTTCAAAATTAAATATCTTGATGATTTTGAAGAGGTAGATAATATTGATGATCTTAGTAAATACATAAAAGATATTCAAGAATCTATTAGTATGTATGAGAGTAAACTAGAGCGGCAATCAGAGCAAACACAAGATATTAAAGAAACTATAACTCGCTTAACAAAAATAAAAGAAGAAGCACTAAATCGCTTAAAAGATTTAAAAGAATAAGCAACTGATAGCTATGACGAGTTACTATAACAAAACAAATAAAAATACAGAAACATAATACTAATGCAATCTATACGTACGAATCACGATCCTTTTATAAAAAAATCTTCTTTCCTTTTGCAGGCAAAAAACAAAGCAAACGGGCTAGACTTACTTGACGCCCTTTGTCCGGAGATAATTAAAACCGCTTTCTTTGATCCCCAATATAGGGGGATTATGGATAAAATGAAGTACGGCAATGAAGGAGCAAGGCAAAAACAACGCGTAGCATTGCAGCAAATGGATAAGGAAACTATTATCCAATTTATTAATGGTATTGATAGAGTGCTTGCTAAAAGTGGCTATCTGTTCCTCTGGATAGATAAATTTCATTTATGTGAAGGAGTCCATACATGGATAGAAGAGACACAGCTACAAATTGTAGATTTAATCACATGGGATAAAACAAGAATGGGAATGGGATACAGAACAAGAAGGCAATGCGAGTATTTACTTGTCTTGCAAAAAAAGCCTATTAAAGCAAAAACAACCTGGTCTATACACACAATCCGCGATATACATAGCGAAAAAGTAAACCCAAAAGAACACCCCCACAGTAAACCAATTCAGTTGCAAAAAGAATTAATCAGCGCAACTACAAACGAAGAGGACTACGTGCTTGATCCTGCAGCCGGAAGTTATAGCGTCTTACAAGCCTGTGAAGCATTAAATAGAACTTTTATAGGAAGTGATATAAAAGGATAAGTTACTATCGTTATTATATAACCCCTTGTTAGCAAGCGACTCCTTAATATTTCTATGTCCATTAATTAATAAAATGTTTTTCATACAATCCCCAAAAAATAAAAAGGCAACCTACATAGAGTAGAT
>PUHO01000001.1 GCA_002995645.1 SAR324 cluster bacterium
TAATTCAAAAAAACACCGTACAAAATCAACTGTAATTTGCTTACAAAACAAAAAGTGTCCTGCTTTTTGCCTCTATTGTTTTTGCTAGCTGTCTGAAATTACTTGTGATTTAATTCAAAAAAAAAAAAAAAAAAAAAACACAACAAAAACACCGTACAAAATAAGCAAAAGTGTCTTACTTTCTTTAAACATGACAAAATCCGCCTTATTTTTGTCATGTTATCCGCTTTCTTTCCCTTGCCTTTCCTTGTTATAGAGTTAAAAAAGTAACCAAAATTGCCTTATATAAAAACATGACGTTTTTTCTTTCTTGTTTTTGTACTCAAATAGCTAAAAAATCCTTTTATTTATAACTAATCGTTTGTTTTTATTGCATTTATTATTTATTTTGATAGTTTTATAAAAATCATCAATTTAGTTAAGAAACTGTGTAAAAAGCTTATCGTTTCTTACAAAAAGTGTTTTTTCTTGCCAAACCTTCTTAATTTAAAATTAAAGTATTTTTTTCTTGTATGAAATTCTATTGCATTTATTTATTTTTCTTTCCTAACTTTGCTTTTTTACATGCCCTGCTTTCTGTTTGTGTAAAGAGAATGATCTTATTTCTGTAAACCTAATCAATTTCATTTATCTTTGCTTGCATAAAATTAGTATATTACTTTTAGTAAAAAACAACCGGTTTGCTCTTCTTGATTATTGACTATAATCATATTTAAAAAGCGACGAGATGGACAAAAGAATTTCCGCACGCTTAACGACACAATCCCGATAACGGGGCTTGCTCTCAAAGAGTAGAGCAAAAGAAATCAATAAACATGCGGACAACGGGGACTTGCTCTAGCACAGAAAAAACAAAAGCCAAGGGCAGGAAAAGAAGCAATAAGTATGGCAGGGCTATTTTTTGCGAACTCATGATAATACGAGAAAAACAACAAATTGCAGAAGCCAAGAAAAGAGCAAAAGAAAGCAATAAACATGCGGATAATGGGGGCTTGCTCTAGCACAGAAAAAACAAAAGCCAAAGACAGAAAAAGAGGCAATAAGTATTGCAGGGCTACTTTTTTACAAACTCATAATAACACTAGAAAAACAACAAATTGCAAAAAGCAAAGAGATGGGCAACGGGGGCTTGCTCTGGCACAGGAAAGACAATTTTCTTTTGCAAAATCTTCGTCCCTTATGGGCAACGGAGGCTTGCTCTGGCAGAGAGTCGAATAAAAACTAGGAGAAGAGAGAACGTAACAAGTATTACAAGGCTACTTTTTTACAAACTCATAATAACACTAGAAAAACAACGGACTTACTCTAACACAGGAAAGGCGACGGGATTTGCTCAAGCATAGGGAAAACAAAAGTCAAAGACAGGAAAAGCAACAAGTATTGCAAGGCTATTTTTTGCAACCTCATGACAATACTAGAAAGACAGCAAATTGCAAATGCAAAGAGATGGGCAACGGGGCTTGCTTTAGCACTGGGAAGGGCAAAAGATTAGGCAAGTCTTGGTTGGCAAATGTTATGCAACGGGGTTTGTTCTGGTACTGGGAAGGGCAAAAACTAGGAGAAAGAGAAAAAGCAACAAGTATTGCAGTGCTACTTTTTTACAAACTCATAATAACACTAGAAAAAAATTGCAAAAAGCAAAGAGAAGGGCGGCGGGGGTGCCCTGGCATAGGAAGAAGGAGCAAAAGCCAAGGGCAGGAAAAGAAGCAATAAGTATGGCAGGGCTAATTTTTTACAAACGCATAATAACACTAGAAAAATAAAAAGTCTTGCTCTGGCACAAGGAAGGGCAAAAACTAGGATAAAGAGAAAAAGCAACAAGTATTGCAAGGCTACTTTTTTGCGAACTCATGATAATACTAGAAAAACAACAAATTGCAGAAGCCAAGAGAAGGGCAAAAGAAAGCAATAAACATGCGGACAACGGGGGGCTTGCTCTGGCAGAGAGTCGAATAAAAACTAGGAGCAGAGAGAAAACAACAAGTATTGCAAGGCTAATTTTTTACAACCTTATGATAACACTAGAAAAACAACAAATTGCAAAAGCGACTAGGTGGGCAAAAGAAATCAATAAACATGCGAACAACGGGGACTTGCTCTGGCATAGAGAGAAAGACAACGGACTTACCCTAGCGCAGGGAAGGGCAACGGGGTTTGCTCAAGCATAGGGCGGGGCAACGAGGGCTTGCTTTGGCACTGGGAAGGGCAAAAGATTAGGCAAGTCTTGGTTGGCAAATGTTATGCAACGGGGGCTTGCTCTCAAAGAGTAGAGCAAAAGAAATTGGGAGCTTGCTCTGGCATAGATAGAAGGGCGGCGGGATTTGCTCAAGCATAGGGAAAACAAAAGCCAAAGACAGGAAAAGCAATAAATATTATAGGGCTATTTTTTTACAACCTCATGATAACACTAGAAAAACAACAAATCGCAAAAGCAAAGAGAAGGGCAACGGGGGCTTGCTCTGGCACAGAGAGAAGGGCAAAAAAAGTAAAAACTAGGAGCAGAGAGAAAACAACAAGAATTGCAGGGCTACTTTTTTACAAACTCTTGATAAAATTAGAAAAAAATTGCAAAAGCAAAGAGAAGGGCGGCGGGGGCTTGCTCTAGCACAGAAAAAACAAAAGCCAAGGAAAAAATAAAAAGCAACAAGTATTGCAGGGCTACTTTTTTGTGAACACATAATAACACTAGAAAAACAACAAATTGCAAAAAGCAAAGAGATGGGTAACGGGGGCTTGCTCTGGCACTGGAAAGACAATTTTCTTTTGCAAAATCTTCGTCCCTTATGGGCAACGGGGGCTTGCTCTGGCATAGATAGAAGGGCGGCGGGATTTGCTCAAGCATAGGGCGGGGCAACGAGGGCTTGCTCTGGCATAGATAGAAGGGCAACGGGATTTGCTCTAGCACAGGGAAGGACAACGGACTTACTCTAGCACAGAGGGAAGGGCGGCAGGATTTGCTCAAGCATAGGGCGGACAACAGGGGCTTACTCTAGCAAAAAAAAGAAAAATCCATAACCATAAATGAACAATGGCACGCTCTTTGCTTTATAAGTTGTATAACTTTAGCAAGTTTCTCCTACTTATTTTATAAGCCTAGTCTATTTTACTAAACTAGGTTTATAAAATAAAACTTTTCTCTTTTTAGCCTATCAATTGATTTTTTAGTCTTGACTAACTTAATCACTTTGTTTTAAACTTAAATTTTAGTTAAGACTAACTTTTAACAGGCTACTTATGTCAATGATTTTAACCTCTTCTTTAGAAGATTACTTAGAAACTATCTACCTTCTAAGTCAAAAGCAAAAGCCAAATATAGGCGTGCGATTAACCGATATTGCAACGGCATTAGAAGTTAAAACCCCGTCTGTACACACGGCAATTCGCCAGCTTAGCGAACAGCAACTCCTTTCATACAAACCGTATACCAAAATTAAATTAACCAAACAAGGAACGCTTAAAGCAAAGCAAATCTTACATCGCCATACTCAATTAAAACAATTTTTTACTGATATTCTTTTTATCCCTGAAGAAATAGCAGAAGACAACGCTTGTAAAATAGAACATATTGTTTCACCTGAAACTATTTCTCATTTTCACAAGTTTAGAGACTATATTGCACTTTTAGAAAAAGACAATATACCTATCCGCCGTAACTTCAAAAATTACCTTACCTCTTCCATACAAGAAAAAATGCAACCTAAAAGAAAAATTATTAAAGCCATTCATGCCGAAAAAGCAACAAAAAAGAAATTATACCTTCTTGGCATACAAGAAAAAACAGAAGTTACTATTTTGCAATATAGTAAACACGTCCCTACTGTTATAAGCCTATACGGGCAAGATATAGCACTAGATAAAGATATTATGCAAACCATTGAGTTTGAAGACGTGCCAACAAATAAAGAGTAACCCCAAAAACATAAACAACTTACTATAAACACAATCAACAATTTACTATGAACACTATGAAAAATAAAAAACTAGTCTTAATTGGCAATCCTAACGTAGGGAAAACAACCTTATTTAATCATTTAACAGGAAGCACGCAAAAAACGGGAAATTGGGCTGGCGTAACAGTAGAGAAAAAAACGGGACGTTGGCGAGTAGATAAAAAAGAATCAATTGATATTGTCGACTTGCCAGGGATTTATTCTTTCACAACAAGCACACTTGATGAACTTATTGCACGTGATTACATTCTAAATAATGATTTTGATGCGGTCATTAATATTGTAGATGTTTCTTCTCTGCGACGCAACTTACTACTTACGTTAAACCTCATTGAAATGGGGATCCCCGTTATTCTTGCCTTAAATAAAGCCGATCTTTTACATAAAAAACAACAAAACTTCCTCCTTAATTTTATTAAAGAAAAACTTGGTATTCCTGTTGTTTTACTTATAGCAAAACAAAAAAAGAGTCTAGACGAATGCCAAGCCCAATTAAAAGAAATTATACGCGGTGACTTAACCCCTTCGTCTTTACAAATTACTTACACTGAAGAAATCAAGCAAAAACAAGAACAAATCAGCAAGTTAATTGAAGGCGAGTCTAAACGTAAAGCAGAGTGGCTTAGTTTGTTCTTACTTGAGAACTACAAAAAAGAAAACGAACTTGCCGGTTTACAAAATCTCAGTAATCAAGAAGAAATCAAAGCTATTTTAAGGCAAGAAAAATCTAATATATATACGACAACGGTAGCCGCGCGCTATAGCTTTATTAGTCAAACGTTTGCTTCTGTTTTCAAAACGAAACATATATTTAAGCAAAATGCATCGTATAAACTAGATTCTTTTTTATTACGTCCCCGTTATGGCATTCCTTGTTTTTTACTTGTTATGTATCTTGTTTTTGTTATAACGCAAAACGTAGGTAATGGATTAGTGGATATAGTAGACACGATCGGGCATATTGCGTTTGTAGAAATCCCACAACACTACCTTACGTTGTGGCATGTTCCCAAGTGGATTATTAACGTAGCCACAACAGGAATCGGCACCGGTTTACACACGGCGCTAGGCTTTACGCCGCTTGTTTTTACTCTGTTCGTTTTACTTTCTATTCTAGAAGAATCCGGCTACCTTACAAGAGCGGCGCTTGTTTGGCATAGGTATTTAAACAAACTAGGCTTGCCTGGTAAATCTTTATTACCTATGATTGTTGGCTTTGGTTGTAATATCCCGTCAATCACATCTATGCGAACAATAGAACGAAAGCAAGATAAAATTCAACTTGCGTTTATGCTTCCTTTAATGAGTTGTAGCGCACGCTTACCAACGTACGCCGTATTTGCCGCTGTGTTCTTTGTTCATTTTCAAGGTGCTATTGTGTTTAGTCTTTACCTTGCCGGTTGTGCCATGGCAATTTTAACAGGGCTTCTTATTAAAAAATCACTACTAAGACACCAAAACGACTCGTCTCTTTTCATGGAGCTACCACGCTATCACAGACCGCCGATGCGTAACATTATTTTCTCTGCTGCAAGGAGAACAAAACATTATATTTTTAACGCCGGTAAATATATTATTATTACGGTGACTGTTTTGAATTTACTTAACAGCTACCATATAGGAGACAAGAAAACCCCGGATTCAACAATCCTTGCCACAGCTGCGCAATTTGTTTCGCCTATACTGGTTCCAACTGGCATTCAAAAAGAGAATTGGCAAGCTAGCGTTGCTTTACTATCAGGTATTTTTGCTAAAGAAGTTATTATTGGCACGTTAAACAGTTTATACGTACAAAAAGACAATAACACAGTAGCAAGCGAAGCGGCGTTTCCTTGGCAAGAAAAAAAAGAAGAGATCATTGGCTTACTACATGATTATGTAGCACAATTAAAAACAGCATTACTAGATCCGTTAGATTTTGGCAGTCTCACTAGCCATTCAAAACAAACGGTCGCCGATGCAAGCGGAGCTGATATAGGATTATATAACCAGCTACAAGATAATTTTACACCTTGGCAAGCTTATTCATATTTACTTTTTCTTTTACTCTATTTCCCTTGTCTTGCAGCTTTTGCCACATTAGTGCGAGAAATGGGGCTTGGCATTGCTAGCCTTGCCGGGGGCTACGTTACTATCCTTGCTTGGAGTGTTGCCACTTTATTTTATCAACTAACAACGGGACGTTCTTTGATTTATATTATGCTTCCTTTTATTCTTTTTCTCTTTCTTCTTGTCTTTTTCCCTGCTCTTAATAAAACAGCATGGTTTCAAAAACAGTTAGAAAGTACGGAGTTCTATGAAAATAAAAAGAAATATAAAAGAAAATGTAAACCTAATTGCTCTCATTGTTAAATAGTTTGTAAGCATATTATAAAAACTACGTACAACTTAGCTTTATCGGCGTTTTCTTCTTGTCTTTTACCCTGTTCTTAATAAAACGACATGGTTTCAAAAACACTTAGAAAAAGCCGAGTTATATGAAAATAAAAAAAAATATAAAAATAATTGCTCTCATTGTGAAATGCTTTATAATAACAGTATAGTTTTTGCATTCCTTTTCAGTAATCTTATATTTATAAATATTACGTCTCTTATATGAATATTTTAGAAAGTTTAATACATATACAATTACATGATTGGCTAGACATTGCTATTTTAAGCTTTGCTATCTATCATCTAATTTTAATCTTACAAGGAACAAGAACAGTCCGTATTTTAATGGGATTACTCCTTGTTGGCTTGTTTTATTACCTTTCTATCAAATTTCACTTAAACGGTATTTTTTGGGTTCTACAAAGTATTTTCCAATCTATTGTATTAGTGATTATTGTTTTATTTCAACCGGAGTTTAGAACCGCTTTAGAACGGGTTAGGTTGCCTTATCTTCGTGCACAAACAAAAAGCCTAGACAAGCATAAAGATTTTAGTAAACAACTATCTAGTCTATTAACGCACCTTTCATCTCAATATATTGGCGGGTTAATTGTATTGCAACAACATACGGGATTAAAAGAATACTACGCAAGTGGAACAAAAATCATGGCAGAATTTTCACTTCCTTTGTGTTCCGCTATATTCCAAAAAGAATCGCCTTTACATGACGGCGCTATTATTATTACAAATCAAAACACAATCGCTTATGCTAGTTGTATTTTACCTTTATCTACGCAAATTGACTTGCCAAAACACTATGGCACAAGGCACAGAGCAGCGCTAGGGCTAAGCCAAGAAGCCGACGCCATTATCCTTGTCGTTAGTGAAGAAAGAGGATCTATATCCTTAGTATACAGAGATCATATTTATGATAATTTAACGGCAAGTGAAATTGAAGACAAACTCCTTTCACTTTTTACAGGCTAATAAATAAAATCTATGAACGTTCCTATATCTTCTTATTGGTCTAAAATCACACTATTTATTTATTCTTTTTTCTTTGATAATTTTTCGTTAAAGCTTCTTTCGTTTATCATTGCATTAAGCATCTGGTTTCTTGCACCGTTAAACAAGCAAGAAAATAATACGAAACTACAATTATTCATTCCTATATTCTATACGAATCAGCCGGCTAATTTAACAATGACGTCTAAGCCGCCACATAGCCTTACTATCCAACTGCTAGCACAACAACAAGTAGTGGACAGCTTAACTTCCGGCAAGCTAAGTGCGAATATTGATCTTAGTGATGCGACTATAGGAACCTATACGGTGAACCTAACAAGTAAAAACATTAACTTGCCAAGAGATGCCAGGCTTTTACAAATGACGCCGCAAACGATTCATTTTGTCTTTGCTAAAACAGCAGTGAAAACCGTGCCTATTTATCCCGTTTTTTCAGGCAAGCCGGCAGACGGCTATTCGCTTCGCAAATCCACCTTATCTATTAAAGAAATTGCGATTTCCGGCACAGAAAAAGAATTAAAAAAAATAAAACACATTGAAACGCAAGCGATTCCTTTAGATAATTTAATGCAAAACACACAACTACCGGTTTCTTTATCTTTACCGAATACGATCAGCCTTGCTTCTAACGATCATTACGTTACGATTTACGTAACCATTACAAGCCGCCTTGTTAGCCAACGTATAATGGACGTGCCTGTTGGTATAGAGCATCAAAAATACGTAACAAAATTAAATCCATGGCATATTAATCTTTTAGTACGCGCTCCACTTGCTAAACTTAAAACTTTAAACAAAAACCAGATACAAGCGTTTATTGATCTGTCTCGTTTCAAACCGGGAAAATATAAAATTAAAAAACCTAAGATTGTTTTAGATCCACAAATCCAAGTGCAAAAGGTTTGGCCTCCTCTTGACGTTTGGATTTTAAAACAAAAACTAGAATAAAATTATAGTATCTAAAAAAACTTTTAAATACGTTAACTTATGGCACAAATACTTTCACAAGAAGAAGTAGACTCGTTATTACAAGGCATTAATAACGAACCGGACGCTAATATTGATATGATAGATATTGACGATAGTAGCGTTATTCCGTACGACTTAATAAACCAAGATAGAATTATTCGCGGGCGCATGCCAACTTTGGAAATTATCCACGATCGTTTTATTCGTATGTTTCGTATGACTCTATCAACTGCACTACGCAAAGTGGTTGATATTAGTTCCAGAGCAACTGAGTTGATTAAGTTTGGTGAGTTTCTTAAAACTTTGCCTATTCCGTCTTCTTTAAATTTATTTCGTATTAATCCACTACGTGGGAACGCTATTTTTGTTTTAGAAACAAGGCTAGTATTTTCGTTAATAGATATTTTCTTTGGTGGAAACGGCGAACTAGAAACAAAAACAGAAGGGCGGGATTTTACGGCAATTGAACAAAAAATTATTCGCCGTGTTATCAGCTCCGCTCTAGAAGATTTACAAACTTCATGGAAGCCGGTTTTTCCTGTGCAAGTTTCTTTTGTGCGTATGGAAGTTAATCCGCAGTTTGTGGCAATTGTTCCACATAGTGAAGTCGTTGTTGTTGTTACGTTTGACGTAGAAATGTCGCGCGCTCCCATGATGCTTAGCATTTGCATACCCTATTCTATGATTGAGCCTATTCGAGCAAAACTCGATTCAGGATTTCAAACAGATCAAAACGAAGAAGATCACGTTTGGGGGCGTCGTTTTAGGGAAAATCTGAACTTAGTAGACGTGGAAATTGTAGTTGAGCTTGGTCAAGTTACCATGTTAGTAGAGCAGTTCCTTGATCTACAAATTGGCGACGTGATCAGCCTTCCTTCGGAAGTAGATAAACCTTTAGATATTAAAGTGGAAGGTGTCCCTAAATTTCGCGGTGTGCAAGGGGTTTACAAAGGAAATCAAGCCGTACAAATCACAGAATACATTTATGAAAAACCGATTGCCGAAGAATTAGAATACTAGGCAAATAAATTGACAAAAATACTATTACTATGCAATAGTAAAAACATTTGAAGCACTGATTTACCAATTGTTTTACAATACTATACAAGTAGGCGTTTAGCATTGTAAAAATAAGGCTAGTATTAATGAAAGAAAATTTTAACAACAAAATAATTTTTGTTACTGGCGGCGTTGTTTCGTCACTTGGAAAAGGAATAGCCTCTGCCTCTATAGCGGCATTACTAGAATTGCACGGTTTAAAAGTAAGTTTTCTTAAACTTGATCCGTATATTAACATAGATCCGGGAACGATGAGTCCGCAACAACACGGCGAAGTGTTCGTTACAGAAGACGGAGCGGAAACCGATCTAGACCTTGGACATTACGAACGCTTTAGCGATGCCGTTATGTCTAAAAAAAATAATTATACTGCCGGAAAAATTTATCACGCTGTCTTGGAAAAAGAAAGACAAGGTTTTTATCTGGGAAATACTGTTCAAGTTATCCCGCATATTACAAATGAAATCCAAGATCGCATTGTTGACGTTGCTAAAGAATCAGACGTTACTCTTGTTGAAATTGGCGGCACTGTGGGCGATATTGAATCCCTTCCTTTTTTAGAAGCGATTCGCCAACTTTCCCATAAACTACCACAAAAACAAACTATTTTTATACACTTAACGTTAATCCCATGGATACCAACGGCAAGCGAACTTAAAAGCAAACCGACTCAACATAGCGTTAACAAACTACGTGAAATTGGCATACAACCGGATATTTTACTTTGTCGTACACAAAAAACATTACCGCAAGAATTAAGAGCTAAAATATCGCAATTTACAAACGTACCAATTGAGACTGTCATTGCCGCGCAAGACACAGATCCAATTTATAACGTGCCTATGCAATTCCAAAAAGAACAACTAGATTTGCAAATCCTTCGCGCGTTAGATCTACCGCAAAAAACAATATCCTTACATCGCTGGCAACAAATTGTAGACACCTGTAAGAATCCAAACGATACCGTTAAAATAGCTATTGTTGGGAAATATACAGAAACGAAAGACGCTTATAAAAGCTTGCAAGAAGCCTTAATCCACGGTGGCATTCAACATAACCTTAAAATAGAAAGTCACTATATATCAGCTAACGAACTAGAAGAGCAAGACGTCGCAACAACGTTATCTTCGTTTCATAGTATTTTAGTGCCCGGCGGTTTCGGTAAAAGAGGAACTAACGGCAAAATGAAAGCCATTCAATTTGCAAGAGAGAACAAGATTCCACTTCTTGGCATTTGTCTTGGTATGCATCTAGCTATTATTGAATACGCTCGTAACGTTCTCGGCTGGAAAGAAGCTTCGTCAACAGAGTTTCAAAAAACAAATTACCCCATTATTGATTTAATGGAAGAGCAAAAAAAGCAAAAAGACTTAGGCGGCACTATGCGTCTTGGCAACTATAAAGCTATCCTTGCTAAAGACTCGCTACTTGCTTCTATTTATCAAACTGATCAAATCCAAGCAAGGCACCGTCATCGTTATGAATTTAACAACCTATATAAAAACGAACTAATACAAGCCGGTTTAAAGATTACAGGAGTTAATCCGGATTTAAATCTAGTAGAGGCAATTGAAATACAAAATCACCCTTGGTTTATTGCCGTTCAATATCATCCTGAATTTACGTCTAAACCATATCAACCAAGTCCGTTATTTGCTTCTTTTGTAAAAGCTGCTTATGAATATAAGCAAACGTTAGCTAAAAAATAGATTCTTATGATAAAATCAATTTGCGTACTTTGCCTTAGTATATGTTTACTTTGTACCAATGCATTTGCGCAAGCATTGTCGTCTTCTAATACGACTTCCCTTGTTGGGCAATTTATTTTTATTGACGTACAAAAGGAGCATATTATTGTTTCCGATACGTTAACGTTTGAAAATGATTTTTACTTACCATTAAAAGCAAATTCTTCTTTTTGGAAAAAGTCTTTTCCTTTACATAGCACAAACAAAAAAGCGTTTTTAGGAGAAGAAGAAATACAGTTGCCACACCATATTAAAACAACGTTGCCTTTTGACCCTGAATTTGAAGAAGGAAAAACAAACCTTACTTTTCAATATACCTTAAACACGTCGTCCGGGAGCACCTGGTTTGCCCCGCCTATTATTGCTGATACGCAAAACCTTACTATTGCCACAAATAATAAAGCCGCTTTATTAAAGTTTTTATATGGCAATTTGCCAGTTAGCATAAAGGAAAGCACGATGCAACACGACTCGGTTTTATATCGTTCTTTTACCATTAAGCCCGCTATTTTTGGCAAAAAGGCTTTAGCTGATGGCACCAGTGATAAAAGTAAACTTATCCGTTTAGCTAAACAATATAAAGAAGATCCGCAAAGAGTACTCACGATTATAGTGTATAATCTACCGCTTACTACTATGTCTAATTGGATTGTTGCAATCAGTATTTTTCTTTTCTCTCTCTTGATTCTTGTTTTTTTCTTTTATAAAAAACTAGCATTGCTACAAAAACGTAACTAGCTTTTTATATATTCTCGTCGTTTTGTAAAAAATATAAAGGAACTTCATTTTGTCTTTATTTTCCTCTTTCACAAAAAAACAGAACGCAACAGAAGAAAATAAGATAAACACAAAAAAAGCTCCGCCTCGTTTTGGCTATATAAAAGCGTCTAGATCCCCTTTATACGCTTGTATTAACGCGTGTATTCTTTTATGTTTATACGAAGCTATTTTAAACGTCTCTGAACTAGGCTCGCCCCATGTTCGTAATTTATCGGATTTATGGTTTCGCACTATTTTGCTTGCTTTCCACATTTCCTATCACACCTCTTTTTTCATTTTCTTCGGCATATGTTTTTGTTTAGGTTTATTTTTCTTTATTAAAACAAGGCAACCTGTTTCTATATATTATTTATCTTTCATCTTAATGGAAGCTTGCGTTTGGGCATGGTTAATATATATGTTTAGCTCTATATCTCATTATTTTCCTTTAAGCTTACAAACAAATAAATTCACCTCTATTGGCTTAGCTATTGGCGCCGGATTATTTGAAGAGTTGCTTTTTCGCGTTTTACTCATGCAAGGCTTAGTAAAAATAAATACTTATTTTATAAAATCGCTCACAATTAACTACGTTTTGGCAGTTACTATATCTGCTTTTTTATTTTCTGCTTCCCATCATATCGGTAACGGTGCCTATATTTTTACATGGCATAGTTTTTTCTTTCGCTTTCTTGCCGGTTTATTTTTTAGTGGTTTATATTCTGTTCGCGGTTTTTCTGTTACTGCATATACGCATATGTGGTATGATATTTTTGTTATTCTTACAACCTAATCCCTGCAAAAATCATAGTTTTCCCTTCTTATTTTATACTATAATTACAATTATATATCTGAAAAATCTTGCTTTTTTTTGCTATTTATATTATGATAGTGCTATATCAAAAATATAATTATCTTAGCAAAACGAACATAAAAATATACAAAACATATGAAAAATTGGATTTTATTATTACTTCTTTGTCTTTTAATAACACTAACAAGTTGCGGAAAAACAGTAGAAAACTATTTAATTTTAAGTGACGTACAAGGCAACGCGGCATTCCAAGAAAACACGCCGGACGCAAGGGTTGTTAACGTACGCGCTAAAGCTATAATTAAAGCCGAAAGTGTAGTAAACGCACAAAAACAAGCGCTTTCAGTTGCTTCTCAAAAAGCAGTTGATCAAGTGGTTAGAGAAGTAACAACAGCAGAACAATATAATGCTAATTATAAAAAAATAGATGCCTATTTTAAGAAAAATATAGAAAAATATATTTTAGCTTCCCAAATTACAGGGACACGTAAAATATATGAAGATCGCTTTCTTGGCATTTTTGCTTCGTTCAAAGTAAGCAGGCAAAAAATAGTAGTAGCATTACAAAAAGATCTACATGTTCTTGACACGAGCACAAACACCATGGTTGCCGTAGTAACAAGTAAAAAAGATGCGTCTTTAGGACAATATGGAATCAAACTAGCCGACGTAGAAAACGCACTTTTAAACCAAGCGCAAACCGACTTAAATCAAAGGGGACTCTACGCGATAGATTACCATAATGCCCTTGCTCAAATGGCAGAAAATAAGCAACAAAAAGCAAAACTACAAAACGTATCAAAAGATCAATTTTTAAACCTAGTTAATGCTAAAAAAGAAACAACAAATAGTTTTTATGGTAGCGGCGGGATAAAACAACTACAACAAATTGCTAAAATAGTCATAGAAGTCAACGTGATGTCTATTAGCAAAACAAAAAACACAATGGCGTTAAATCTAAGTGTAACCGCAAAAAATACGTCTTTTGGAACTAGAGGCGCCTTTGCCAACACAGTTATACAAGTAGCAAGAAAAGGCAACGACTCATCTGATAATACGGCAATGATAACGGCGTTAATCCAAGATAGTTACAGCAAAATGAAAAAAGAATTCATTCCGCAAGTGATTAAAGAAATGGCAGCCGTACAAATTTCAGATAAACAACTTATTGCTTACGATATTGTAGCGCAAGGTTTTTCCGCTAGTGAAATACGAAAAATTCGCCGTACTTTTTCGCAAAAACAAACGGATTCTATACGCTATATAGACTATAATAACGAATTACAAAGGGTACGCCCTTCTTTAGTTTTATTTTATTTTCGATCTAATGAAAAAGCAACGCATTTAGCTGATTACATGCTTGATACTTTAGATTCCATAGGTTTACATTCACAAGAGCCTTTAGTTGCTCCTGGACAAACAGATATTATTTTTATAAAGAAATAAATGAACTGGCGATTTTATCTATTATTATGTTCTATCCTTTTTGTGCTCTTTAGTTGCGGATCTAGCGCGAGTCTTGAACAGCAACAAGCTTTATACAATCAAGGACAAAAAGAACAAAGTTTAGCAATGGCAAGCGATTTGCTTTCTAGCGGCGATCCGGACGTACAAATTCAAGCACTACGCTTTATTAGTAAAGTTCACGACACGAAAGCCGGCGAAGAAGTAGTTGATTTGTTTGACTCTCCTAGTTTGCAAGTCCAAAACCAAGCCATTATCACAGCAGGGGAAATACACTACGCCCCGGCAAAAGATAAGCTCTTAGGCTATATTTTTACAAACAGACCGTCTAGAAAAGCCGCGGTTATCCGTAGTTACCAATCTATAGGGGCAAAAGGCGTACAACCGCTTATTACTAAATGGGAAACAACGAGCGATCCGGCAAAAAAGAAAGTACTACTTTCCTTTATAAAAAAAATAGGCGCCGCGTCGGCAGATGCGATTATACTATCGTTCAAAGACAATGCACTTGAAGAAAACAAAGAGAAAATACAACTACTAGTACAATTCCATTCTCCAGTTGTTGCCGCCGTTTTATTAGAGCACATAAGCGAAGAAAATATCGTTCATTCTGTATCATACGCTATACAAGCTATGGGAAACGATGCGATAAATCCACTCATTGCCGCTTTACAAAAATTGCATTTGACTACAACAGACAAAAAGCAACTTGCAAAACAAGCGCGTATTATTTTCTTACTTGGCGAGATTAAGGCAACTAAAGCTATTCCTTTATTAACGCGCTATACCTATAGTCCTGATTTAATTTTACAAGCACGCGCGCACCAAGCTTTGAAAAAAATTCGTGGCTATTCGTAAAGATTAAGTCTTGCTATGAAGCAAGTATTTTATCCACTAAATCAAGTAAGCTATCGGATCTATAATCCGGTTGCTTATAGTAAGGATTATATATTTCTCTTTTCCTTGTAACATAACCTATTTTAAGCCCGGCTTTCGCTGCTCCTGTTAAATCCCAATCATGAGTTGCCACCATCACCACATCTTGCACCGCTAGCCCTTCTTCTTTCGCTACGTATTGATATATACCTTTATGAAGCAAGTATTTTATCCACTAAATCAAGTAAGCTCTCGGCTCTATAATCCGCTTGCTTATAGTAAGGATTATATATTTCTTTTTTCCTTGTAACATAACCTGTTTTAAGCCCGGCTTGCTTTGCTCCTGTTAAATCCCAATCATGAGTTGCCACCATCACCACATCTTGCACCGCTAGCCCTTCTTCTTTCGCTACGTATTGATATATACCTTGAAACGGTTTATATCTTTGCACAGCATCAACAGAATAATAATTGTCAAATAAATCTAGGATTTGCGCGTTTGTAAGTTGCTCTTGCATCATTGCTAAAGAAGAATTAGAAACGGCTATCACTTTAACATCATGTTCTTGCAGTTTTTGTAACGACTCGGCAACGTCGTCATAAGCAGGTAATTTTTTAAACGCCCCAAGAATATCTTCTTTAATTACAGAAGTAAATTCTTTTTGCTGTTCATAAAATATATTTTCTAGGACGGCGCTACTTAACTCACCAAAATTTTTATAATCTTCTGTTATTCCTATCACAGTAGACGTATGTAGCAATTTAGCAAACCAATACTTTACAACATAATCATCGCTAAAATACTTGTCAAACGTTTGCTTTAATACGCTTAAGTTTAACAAGGTTTCGTTCATATCAAAAAAAGCAGCTTTAATCATGGCTATTCTCCCACTATTTGTATTTAAAATTGTACACAAAATTAGTATATTCGCTTTTCTGTTTTTTTATCAAAGAAAAATATTTTTTCCTGATTAAAAGTAATATATACGTCTGTACCAACAGGGACAATTTGCTTGCTAAATACGCGAAAAGTATCTTGCCCCATTGCAATTTGCACTTGCCATTCTCGCCCTAAGTTCTCGCATAAAATCACCTTACCTTGTAAAGCCGACTCTTGCGGGGTTAGTGATAAACTGCAATCTTCCGTACGAATACCAAGCCAAAGAGCTTCGCCAACTTGAACGGCTTCAGGAAGGGGCGAAAAAGCAAGGTCTCCGCTATGAGTACGAACACTTGTCTTCGTTTGGCAGGTTACTTCTACAAAGTTGCAAGGTGGCGTACCAAGAAAATGGGCAACAAACTTGCAACTAGGATCATTATACAAAGCTGACGGCGTCCCGCTTTGCAAAATCGTTCCGTCTTTCATAACAATAAGCTTATCTGCTAACGTCATAGCTTCATGTTGATCGTGCGTTACATACACTGTTGTTCTTTGCAAACGTAAATGCAATTTAGCAATCTCTTCTCTTGTTCTTTCCCTTAACCTGGCGTCTAAATTAGAAAGCGGTTCGTCAAATAAAAAAACTTTCGGTTCACGAACTAGCGCCCTTCCAATGGCAACGCGTTGCCTTTGTCCACCTGATAAAGCTGCCGGTTTCTTATGTAATAATTTTTCAATTTCCAATAATTGACTGACTTGCTTGATTTTCTTATCTCTTTCTTGTTTCGGTTGTTTTAATATTCGTAAAGGATAAGCCAGGTTATCGGCTACCGTTAAATGCGGATAAAGTGCGTAGTTTTGAAAAACCATACCAATACCCCTTTCTTTTGCCGCTATGTGGGTTACGTCTGTTTCATCAAAAATAATTTTACCACCTTGCACTTCTTCTAGACCGGCAAGGCTACGAAGCAACGTTGTTTTACCACAACCACTAGGTCCAACAAGAACGACAAACTCGCCGCTAGCAACGTTTAGCGTTATATGGGAAAGAATACGCAGATTACCAAACGATTTTTCTAAATTTTCTATATAAATAGCGGTCACAATAAACTCACTTTGTTTTCCAACGTTGATATAAGTTGTGCTCAAAATGGAAGAGATCAAGCACTTTTCCAACAACGTGATTTAATAAATCATCTATACTAGTAGGCATATGATAAAAGCCCGGAGACGGCGGCATAATAATACAATTATCACGTGATAAGCGGAGCATATTTTCTAAATGTCCGGTATGCAGTGGCATTTCCCTTGGCGCAAGGATAAGTTTCCGTCTTTCTTTACGGCAAACGTCCGCCGCTCTAATTAATAAAGAGTTCGTATATGAATGGGCAATAGCGCTTAACGTTTTAATAGAACAAGGAAGCACGACCATACCGTCTATAGGAAAGGACCCGCTTGCAACAGACGACGCAAGATTTTCATTATCATATACATAATCGGCAAGTTCGTTTACTTGCTCTATAGTATAGTTAGTTTCTAACTGTATATTTTGCTTTGCTTGTTTCGTGCAAATTAAATGTACATGG
Source organism: SAR324 cluster bacterium (assembly GCA_002995645.1). Classification (GTDB taxonomy): domain Bacteria; phylum SAR324; class SAR324; order XYD2-FULL-50-16; family HCM1; genus HCM1. The sequence continues at coordinate 17,505 of PUHO01000001.1, forward strand.
CAACAAGCCAACTCGCGGCAAGCTTCTAGCAAACGAATGCCATAAATCACACCGGACGCGCCACTTAATCCAACAATAATATGAGGCTTTATTTTCTGTTCTTTTGCGATAACCATAGTACAATATAAATAAAAGACAAAGAAATATAATAAAATACTCCTTTGTCTTTAAATAAAAGAATAAAGCTAATGTTACGCTTTAACCATTTTACGACGTAAGAACGCGATTTGCGTTTGATGTGGTAAGTCTTTAGGGCAATGATCTTCACATCCCATTAAACTCATACAACCAAAAACGCCGTCATCGTCTCCAATTACTTCATAGTAATCAGCATCGCTACGTTTATCACGTGGATCCATATAAAATCTTGCTAAACGCATAAAGCCCATAGCGCCAAGAAAATCAGGACGCATACGCCACGTTCCACAAGCAGACAAGCAACAACCGCATTCAATGCATCGTTCTAATTCATAAATTTGATCGGCAATTTCCGGTTCCATTCTTTCTTCAATCACGTTAAAATCGGCATTTGCTTTTTCATCGTCATGAATCCAGCTTTGTAAGCGTTCACTCATAGCGCGCATGGTTTTACCTGTGTTAACTGATAAATCACCAATTAACTCAAATCCCGGCAAAGGAAGTAAAGTAAACGTTGTATTGCTAAATTTCGCAGTTAACGTTCTACAAGCCAAAACCGGCTTACCGTTAACAACCATAGCGCAACTTCCGCAGATCCCGGCGCGACATACAAAATCAAATTGAAGGGAGCTGTCTAACTCTTCTTTGATTTTATTCAGTGCAATAAATAGTGTCATTCCTTCCGTTTCATGTAACTGGAAGTCCTGCATATGAGGCGTATCGCCTTCTATTTGCGGATTACATCGCAAAATCGAAAAAGTTAATAATCTTCCTTTTTGTTGTTCACTCATTTTACACCTCGCCCAATACGTTCGTTCTTTTCTTTATATATTTCCGGCACTTCAAACGGCATAAGCTTATTTTGTAGCGTATGTCTGTCAAAAGTTCGTTCTGATAATTCGGCAATTTCTTGCAATCTATCTTGTGTTTTTTCGTGTGGAATTGTGTTATCCGCACCGTAACCACGAAAGCCCGGTGGGATTTCCATTTCCATTACGTCCAAATCTTCATAGCTAAGCGTAGGATCTAACTGATCTTCGTTTTCCCATAAAGCTAACGTTCGTTTTAACCAATCGCGATCGTTACGTTGTGGGTAATCCTCTCTTGAATGGGCGCCTCTGCTTTCTGTTCTTTGTAAGGCACCTTGTGCCACGCAAATAGCAAGCTTTAACATACGTTGTACACGTAAAGCATCTGTCAATTCTGGATTTGAGCTTGTTACTTTATTTTGAACGCATATATTTTTAGAACGTTCTAGTAACGTACGTAAAGAAGCAACGGCTTTTTCCAAATCTTCACCATTACGAAAAATACCAACGTAGTCCATCATGATTTTTTGCATTTCATTACGGATTTCATATGTATTTTCACCTTGTGTTTTAGAAAGTAAAGAGTCAATTTTATCTTGTTCTTTTTGCGCATGTTGTTTAACAATCGCCATATCAATAGACGTTTCCGGCGCTTTTTCGCAGTAATCGGCAATATATTCACCAACAATCATACCGGCAACCACTGTTTCCGCTACTGAATTTCCACCAAGTCGATTAAAACCGTGCATATCCCAGCAAGCAACTTCACCAACGGCAAACAAGCCTTTTAAGCCGTAAGCTTCGCCTGTTTCATCAGTACGAATACCGCCCATAGAATAATGTTGCGTTGGTCTTACAGGTATCCAATCTTTAACAGGATCAATCCCTAGGAAATACTCGCAAATTTCTTGTACTTCACGAAGATTTTTTTCAATATGTTCTTTTCCTAAAAGAGTGATGTCTAACCATAAATGCGGACCATATGGAGAAGGAACGCCTTTGCCTTTACGAATATGTTCAATCATACGACGAGAAACAACGTCCCGCGAAGCAAGTTCCTTTTTTTCCGGTTCATATTCCGGCATAAAGCGATGACCGTCTACGTCGCGAAGCAAACCACCGTCACCACGGCAACCTTCTGTCGTTAAAATACCAACAGGCACAATTGCTGTTGGATGGAATTGAACGGCTTCCATGTTTCCTAAAGGAACTGTTCCGGTTTCTAAGGCAAGAGCCATGCCCATACCTTCACAAATAACCGCGTTAGTAGAAACAGAGTAAATACGTCCGTACCCGCCGGTTGCCATTGTTGTGGCTTTACTTATATAAGCAATTAACTTGCCTGTAATTAAATCGCGAACAATAGCTCCGTGGCAACGTCCGTCGTCGCAAATTAAAGCAACTGCTTCTTTACGTTCGTGCACTTCTATGCCTTCTTCAATGGCTTTATTATCCATTGCGTATAACATAGTATGACCAGTACCGTCAGCTGTAAAACAAGTACGCCATTTTTTTGTTCCGCCAAAATCGCGCGCCGTTAATAAACCGTGCGCTTCTTCTTTTTCTGTTAACGTTACTTTTTGTCCGTTAATAATAACGTCTCTATCCCCTTTTTTAACGCGAGACCAAGGAACACCCCAATTAGCTAGTTGGCGAACTGCTTTAGGTGCTACGTGCGAAAACATACGCGCTACTTTTTGATCGCATCCCCAATCGCTACCTTTTACAGTATCCATAAAATGAAGATCTTCATCGTCTCCTTCGCCTTTTATGGTTGTGGCAAGACTGGCTTGCATGCCGCCTTGCGCCGCCGCCGAATGAGATCTTTTTGCCGGAATAAGGCTTAGCACAATCGTATCAATGCCACGTTGCTTTGTTGCAACTGCAGCACGAAGTCCGGCTAAACCACCACCAATTACCAGTGAATCCGTATAAATTATATCCATATTTTACCTCTAAATAAATCTAATAAACATATAAACTACAAATGACTTACATTCGTTGTGTAAAACTTGGCACATATCTTTGCCCTTGTTGGTCTTGATGTAAATATCCTATTTTCCAATAAGAGCCTAGCGTTAATAACCCTAGAATCAAGAAAAATACTGTTAAAAGTTGTTTAATATTACGTAATCGTTTTCTTGTTTGTTTTGGTTGTTTTCCGTCAAACCAACCCCATTTAACACATAGTCTATATAATCCAATTGTACCGTGTAATTCAACGGCAAAAAGTAAGACTAGATAAAAAGGCCAAAAGCCGGAAAATACCCTATCACCGGAAAGATGCGGACCAATAGAGCCGGGATGAGTAATCATAAAAAACAAATGAAACGAGCCGACAAAAAACATAATAAAGCCGGTCACTGCTTGAATGAACCATAAATTAGTATCTTTATGTTTCATTGTTTGCATTTGGTTTCGAAAAGTACGATATTGTTTCCAATCTATTGGAAATTTTCTTATCGCAACAAAGGCGTGCAAAATAAAAACAACCGCTATAATTCCCACTGCAATGACAACAAAAACAGGATATCCTTTTTGTACGTTGCCACTTAAAAAAGACGCTTCCAACGTTCTTGCTACATAAAACATGGCATCTTTACTAATTAAAATACTAGCAACCAGCGCCATATGTGCCCACATAAATAAAGCTAGGAATAAGCCGGTAGCACTTTGTATCCAATCTAACTTTGCAGGAATGCGACTTTTCTTCACACTATTTAAATATAATTTTTCCATAAAATCCTTACATCGCTATTAATATTCAAGCTAACACTTTCAAATTAGCTTTTTTAGTCTAGCATTGCTTTAAAAATAAAGTCAATTTTAAAAATATATAGCTATTATTTCTTTTTATTCTTTGCGTTGTTGCTTATTTTTGCGTTACAATGCTATTTATTTTCTAAAGTTACAAAACAAATTATATTTAAAAATAATTTTATACATTATCTGTTTTCATAAGCGAGCTATTGAATCTATTCTATAATTCTACCATTATAAAATAAGAGTGCTCTAAAAAAAGTCTTGCTTTTACTTTCAAAAAATACTAACATTATTACTATAAACTCTTTTTATTCATTTTTAATTCAGGTTGTCTATGAAAAAAACTCTTTTACTTGCTGTGTCTTTACTATTTTCTTTTAGTATAGTTGCATTTGCAAAAACGAAAACAAAAACTTCTTTGCCTTACAAATCAAAATCTAGTAATTACGGATATGCTCTAGGCGTTAATATTAGTAAGCAAATTGCTCACGATATTAAACAACAACATTTACCTTTAAATAAAACGGCTATCCTTAAAGGCTTTAAAGATGGACTTTCTGGTAAATCCGCTATCACAGACAAACAACGCGCTTCGTTAATGCAAGCATTAACTAAACAAGTACGCGAAAGTATGCAAGCAAAAGCAAAAGCAATGGCTGCGGCAAACAAAAAAAAGGGCGTTGCTTTTTTAGCTAAAAACAAAAAACAAAAAGGGGTTGTTACAACAAAAAGTGGTTTACAATATCAAATCATTAAAAAAGGAACAGGTCCTCATCCCGGTTTAACTGATACTGTTGTTGTTGATTACGAAGGCTCTCTACTTAACAAACAAGTTTTTGATTCTTCTTATAAAAGACACACACCAGCTACGTTTGCCGTTAACAGTGTAATTCCTGGTTGGACGGAAGCATTGCAAAAAATGCAACGAGGCGCTAAATGGAAACTATTTATTCCTGCTAATTTAGCTTATGGCGTTCGCGGTGCCGGTGCTAGCATTCCGCCTAATTCTACGCTTATCTTTACGGTTGAATTAAAAGATATTAAAAAAGCCCCTAAAGCTACAAAAAAATAAAACCGATTATTTAAGAAGTCCTTCTTTAACACAAAAGTTAAGGGCTTCTTAAATACTAAAACATACCTCCCAAACAGCGCATGCCTTTGCAAAGTGATTTAAACATACTCCAACAACTGGAAGCTTTATTTCTCTCTTACCCTGATATTCCTCAAGAAGCTATTTTAAAACAAGATCTTCTTCGTTGCGGTCTTTATTTTGAAAAAGAAGCTCTATCCTTAAGTGAAGCATATAAACCTAAAGATTATTTTATTTTTAGTTTTGACCTTGCCACACTTAGCGATCTAGAAAAACAAGGACAAACAAATAAACCGCCTGAAGAAATTCGTTTTTTTAATCAAGAACGAGATTGGCTTCCGACTATCGTCAGTGTAAGATTAAACCCGGATTCGCCTTATATCGTTAAAAAACAAGGTGATAAGGTTATTTTAACTTGTCAAAATGAAATCTTGGCAACTATTGAATACCATCCTAATCCGCCTTTTCATTCTCACGTGCTTTCTTCAAAGAAAAAACTATCTGAAATAGCGCCGGTCTTAGAATGGGGGTATTTAATCTATATAACAGCTTTTCGTTTGTGCCAATATTGGGGCGAAAAAGAAGAATGTCGCTTTTGTGATATTAATGCAAACTACAGGCAACAAAAAAATATGGGACGTCCCTATACCGGGATTAAGTCTATTGCAGATATTATTGAAGCTTTAGAACATATTAATAAAACAGACACAACAGAACAAACAAAAGCTATTACGCTTACCGGTGGCAGTATTACAGACCATTTACAAGGTAAAAAAGAAGTAGACTTCTATCTTGAATATATACAAGCGATTAAAGAAAATTTCCAAGATAGATGGATTATTAAAGGCGTTTTAGAAGCGTTTACTAAAGAAGATTGTCAAAAACTTGCGGACGCCGGCATGGAAATATACCACCCTAATTATGAAGTATGGGGAGAATCTCTTTTTAGCCAACTTTGCCCGGGGAAAACGAAACTCATAGGCTACCAAAATTGGATTAATCGTATTTTAGATTCGGCAAAAATCTTTGGAAGCGATAAAGTAATCCCTAATTTTGTTGCCGGTATTGAACTAGCTAAGCCTTACGGCTTTTCTCATATTGACGACGCTTTAAAAATCACGCAAGAAGGCTTAGACTTTTTCATGTCACACAAAATTTTACCACGTTTTACCACATGGTGCCCGGAACCTTTATCCTTTCTAGGAAAACAAACGCCGCCGCCGCTGGAATACTATGTAAAACTACTTCGCCTTTGGCGTAATACAAAAGAAAAATACAATTTACCTCATCCGCAAGGATACGGGAACCCCGGACGAGGAAACGCCGTGTTTTCCGTATCTGCGTTTATGGATGTGATTAGGTAACCTTTTTATATTATCTCCGATGAAAGAACAACTAACGCCAATGATGAAACAATTTAATGCGTTAAAACAACAGTACCCGGATGCTATTTTGTTATTTCGACTTGGTGATTTCTATGAAATGTTCGGCGAAGACGCAACTGTTGCTTCTCAAATTTTAAATATACAGTTAACAAAAAGAAACAAACAAGCAAGCGCACCGGTCATGTGTGGCATTCCGCAACGTTCTTTTGAAACTTATGTGAATAAACTTTCTCTTGCCGGGCTTAAGATTGCCGTTTGCGAACAAATTGGAACGCCGGAAACAACGCCGTCAAATGAAATAGTTAAAAGGGAAGTTACACAAGTAATCACACCGGGAACCGTCCTTTCAAGAACAGTTTTAGACGTAGATAAAAATAATTTCATTTGTATATTATATTTCTCTTTAAAATATAAGCAACTTGGGCTTTCTTTATGTGATATGACAACTGGCGAGTTAGAAACTTGTCAATTTAAGTTCCAAAACGGCTTAACCCATTTAAAAGAAATTTTCGCACGCTATCAACCTTGTGAGTTACTTTTTCAAGAAGAGCAAAACGAAAACGAAACGCATTTTATTAAAGAGCTGCTTAACTTACTATATCCAAACAAAGATTTACCTTTTATAGACAAGCTAGATCCCCAGTTTTTTAATGCAAAACAAAGTGCCGCCAAAATTAAAGATCAGTTTAACTTGGAAAATATAGACGTATTGTCTTTAGGCGATTTGCCTTTAGCTTTACGAACAACCGCAGCTATGTTGCATTACCTTGAATATTCGCAAAAAGCTTTATTATCTCATCTACAAACACCTAAACTTTGTAATTTCCAGAATACGCTGATCCTTGACGTAGCAACTATTAAAAACCTAGAATTATTACAAGATTCAACAGGTTCGCGCTCACATTCGCTTATCCATTTACTAGATAAAGCTAAAACGCCCATGGGGAAAAGGCTTTTTCGTCGTTGGTTATTAGCACCGTTAACAAAGCTAGATCAAATTAAAACAAGGCAATCTTTTGTTCATGCGTTCCTTGAACAACCTATAGAAATGCAACAATTAAGGGAAACGTTGCAAAAAATAGGCGACATAGAAAGAGACATAACAAGAATAAGTTTACCGTCTTTTCAATTAAACGATTTTGCTAATTTACGCGATACCCTTCGTGCGCTTAAAAACGTCCAACCTAGCCTTGCTTTATTCAAAAACAAAGAGCTTGCTAAACTAGCCGAATCGCTAGACACGTTAAACGATATTAGTACGATTCTAGAAGAAGCGCTTGTTGAAGAACTCACGTTTAAAAAACAAGACGGCAATTTTATTAATCCGTCTTATCATACACAAGTAAAAGAGCTTCGTTTTATTACGGAAAATGCATCTAGCTTCCTTACGAATCTAGAAGAAGAACAAAAAAAGTTAACAGGTATTTCTTCGCTTAAAGTACGCGAAAATCGTGTATACGGTTTATATATTGAAGTATCTAAAACAATGTCGCATAAAATCCCGGATACGTATATACGAAGGCAAACGCTAGCACATAGCGAACGATTCATAACAAAAGAATTACAAGAGCAAGAAGAAAAATTATTATCTGCAAGAGAAGAGCTATACGCGCTTGAGCTCGTTTTATTGCAAGAAATACAAGAAGAAATACGAAAACACACGTTACGTATGCAAAAAACGGCAAAACAACTAGCCTATATAGATTGTTTAAGTTCGTTAGCTTTATTAGCACAACAAGAAAACTATACTTGCCCCGCATTTGGGGAACAGCTTTCTATTCAAGAAGGCAAGCACCCTGTTTTAGCAGCACAAAACGACGTTGATTTTATTAGTAACGATATATATATGAATAAAGAAGATTTATTTATTTTGTTACTAACCGGACCTAATATGGGCGGGAAATCTACCTATATGAGGCAAACCGCTTTATTATGTCTTATGGCGCAAATCGGTTCGTTTATTCCGGCAAAATCGGCAACACTTCCTTTATTAGATCGAATTTTCACCCGTGTTGGCGCTTCAGACAACATTACAAGCGGGCAAAGTACGTTTATGGTAGAAATGAGCGAAACTGCCGTTATCTTGCAAAACGCAACGCAACAAAGTCTTGTTATTCTTGATGAAATAGGAAGAGGAACGGCAACAGCAGACGGCATTAGCCTTGCTTGGGCTATTTTGGAAGACTTGCAAAAAAAGAAAATTTTAACGTTATTTGCAACGCATTTTCATGAACTCACTGAGCTACCGCATACTTTATCAGGTATGCAAAATATTGCAGTACAGGTTATAGAAGATAACAAAGAAATTAGTTTTTTACATAAAATCGTACAAGGAAGCGCATCTAAAAGCTACGGTATACACGTTGCTAAACTTGCCGGCGTTCCTAAAAGTATTTTAACAAGAGCGCAAACTTTATTATCTCAAATCGAATCAGAACAAACTAAAGTTATAGCAACACAGCAAAACGTAGATCTACAAGAAAAACAAATACCTCTTTTTGCAGAAGAATCAAGAGAAGATCTTTTAGCTATGGAACAAGAAATCTGTCAACTTAATCTTGATGAACTTACCCCGTTGCAAGCAATCACTTTCCTTGCTACACTACAAGAAAAGTTACGTTCCCCATCAAAGTAAATTTAATCAAATTTTAAGTAATCATGTTTTCTTTCTTAACTAAACAAAAATATACTGTTCTGTTCTTACTGTTCTTTCTTACAATAGGATTCAACTCCCAAGCAAAGACTAGATCAGTGCAGCAAGAGTATAGTCGTATTGCCGTTAAATACCACGCTTTATTTCGCCCTGGGAAATTTCGTAAATACGAATCAAATTGGTTAACAACAATCCAAGCTTTTGAAAGTATTTATAAAACGGCGCCTCATAGTAAAGAAGCGCCGTTAGCTTTGTTTAATATAGCTAATTTATATAAATCGCTTTACGTTTGGAATCACGATTCCCAATACTTAGACCATAGTATTGAAAGCTACACAAAATTTGTTGCCCTTTATAGTGAACACAAACTAGCAGACGATGCTTTATACCGCCTTGCTAATCTTTATTTAAATTATAAGAAATCACCGCACCTTGCCTATGAAGCGTTTATACAGCTACAAACTTTCTATCCTCAAAGTGAGTTTAGAAATAAAGTGAAAGCAAATGTGGCAAGTCTACACAAAAAATATCCTTCTTTATCAACAAAATCAGCACAGACGCCAAGTGTATTATATAAAAAAGGGGCTAAATCATTTCATCTGCTTTTACAAAATCAGCAATTCGCATCAGCAACGGAAAATTGGCTTACTACTGTTAAATTATTTCTAGATATAGCTAAAACCTATCCAAAACACACAAAAGCACCAGACGCTTTATTCAGCGCCGCCACTTTATATACAAAATTATATAAACGTACGAACCAAGCAAAATACATTATAAGCGCTAGAGAAACATATAACAAACTACTACTACACTACCCGTTACATACCTTAGCAGACGATGCACTATATTATATTGCAAAAAACTATGATTTTTATGAACATAATCCTAAGCAAGCTTATTTAAATTATACAAAATTACTACAACAATACCCAACAACAAGCTATGCGCATACTGTTAAAAGTAGGCTACACGCCTTCCCATATGTAAAAGATAAAGATATTGAACAAGCAAACGCTAGCCTATTAGCTGTTGAAGATTTGCTTAAACCGCATTTTGGCGGGCTGTCTTTACGACAAAGCGAAAAAGCAAAAACAACGCCTATTAAAAACATAAGTTATTGGGCAACCGACGATTGGTCTCGCATTGTGATTGAAGCGCAACATAAAGTACATTATAAATACCAATTACTAGAAAGTATTGTTGCAAATAAAAAACATAAACGATTATTTATCGACCTTTCTCCCGCTTTTTTATTACCTAATCACACTCGCAAAATTAAAGGTAAAAACGGCTTGCTTAATCAAACAAGAATCGCCCAGTTTTCCAATAACGTTGTACGAGTTGTTTTAGATTTAAACCAAGTGCAAGCTATTAAAGTATTTTCTTTAACAGCAACGAATAATTATAAAATTATTATGGATATTGCAGGGAAAAGTACTTTACCAAAATTTGCTACTATAGAATCGCCTCATAAAGAACAAAAACAACAAGCTAAAAAAACAAAGCAAAAGCCAAAATCAGTTTTTTCTAAAAGAAATAAAGATAATGCAAAAACAGCGATTCATATATCAAAAAATAGTAAAATCCCGTTGGCTAAAATCTTAGGGCTAAAAGTTCGTACTATTATTATTGACCCGGGACATGGTGGCAAAGATCCGGGCGCAGTACACTCAAAAGATGACCCAACAGAAAAAGAAATTAACCTTGCAGTTGCACTAGAATTAGAAAAAATCCTTCATAAAAACATGAAGCAAGTAACTGTAGTTTTAACAAGAAGACGAGATATTTTTATTCCTTTAGAAACAAGAACTGCCATTGCTAACCAAAAACACGGCGATTTATTTATTTCTATTCATACAAACGCGTCTACGAGTCACAAGCCTAGAGGCATTGAAACCTATTATCTAAGTTTAACAAACGACCAAAAGGCACTAGCTCAAGCGGCAAGGGAAAACGCAAGTAGTTTAAAAAGCGTAGCTGATCTACAAAACGTCCTTGAAGACGTAATGACTAATTCAAAAGTTGCCGAATCTAAGTTGCTAGCTAAGTCTATTCAAGATAGTATGGGAAACTATGTTATTAAAAGGCACAAAATCAATACCTATAACTTAGGCGTTAAAAAAGCACCGTTTATTGTTTTAATTGGCGCACATATGCCAAGTGTATTAACAGAAGTCGGCTTCCTTAGTAACTCCCAAGAAAGAGCGAAGTTAAAAACCCATGCTTACCGCCAACTTATTGCACAAAGTATTTATTTAGGTATTAAAAATTACTTACACGCTATGAATATGTCTTAGTTATGATTAAAAATATAATTTACTTACTTTTAGCAATTTGTTTACTTGCTTTAGGAAGTTGCTCTCATATTGAACTAAATGAAAACGACGTTGTTTCCGGATATACGACAAGTAAAATCAAAGCACAAGTAATAAAAACAAAAACTGATTTTGAATTACACGATGCCATTGGCAAGCGTCTATCTGTGTATAGTACGTATCACACAAAAACGCCGTCTCATATTAAACAAGAATTAGACTCGCTTATTTCTTCGCAAATTAAGCAATATAAAGTGTTTCCTATTAGTTACGATATAGCAGATACAAAAAAAATCATTACTAACCCCAGTATTGCAAAACAAGCAAAATTATATTTTGCTACGTTAACTGATTTATCTGTATCAGATAAAAATCTAGCGTTTCCCATTAGTAAACAGCTAAAAGCAAATAGCTTTCTTGTTTTTACTATTGTAGCGTGGCCATGTGAATCTTGTTTTTCACAATATCAGCTATATGAAAAATTGCAACTTGTGAACGTGCAACATAGTAGCATTGTTTGGACTGCTAGTAGTTCGGTGGTCTTACAAAAAACACAACTAGGGCAAAGCGAAGCGCTTAGTAAAAAGATGGCGCACAATCTATTAGACGTATTTTATCATACGTTCAAACGTAAATGGCATAAAAAAAGATATCATGCTTTGCAAGCTAGAACTATGAAAGCTAAAGCTAGCTAGCCGGGTATATATCTTGTACGTGTATTTCTCGCTTCATTTCTCCTTGAAAGTAATGGGCTTTCAAAGAAAACGTAACGTCGCAATACGTATGCGGTTGGGAAATATCTTTATGTTTTACTCCGTTCCAATACAACATTTCAACGCCACCTTGCAAGTACCATTTCAAATGTTTATCTTGTAAACGCAGCGGCTCAGGAAGAGCTAAAGAACGAATAGCAAAAATAGGTTGTTTATTACCGCTACCAAACGGCGCTAATTAAAGATATCATGCTTTGCAAGCTAGAACTATGAAAGCTAAAGCTAGCTAGCCGGATATATATCTTGTACGTGTATTTCTCGTTTCATTTCTCCTTGAAAGTAATGGGCTTTCAAAGAAAACGTAACGTCACAATACGTATGCGGTTGGGAAATATCTTTATGTTTTACTCCGTTCCAATACAACATTTCAACACCACCTTGCAGGCACCATTTCAAATGTTTATCTTGTAAACGCAGCGGCTCAGGAAGAGCTAAAGAACGAATAGCAAAAATAGGTTGTTTATTCCCGCTACCAAACGGCGCTAATTTAGGAATAACAGAAAAAAGAGAATCATCAAGCATGCCTAAGTTCACTTCTATTTCTGCTTGCGCTTGTTGCGTTGTTTCTTGCTGGTTAAAATAGAGGTTACAACTTTCGTAAAACGCTTGCTTCACTTCTGGCAAATTTTCTTTTTTAAACGTGGCGCCGGCTGCTTTTTTATGTCCGCCAAAACGAAGTAAATACGGCGACAATTGTTCCATTACAGCCATTAAATTGCCTTCTTTTGTCCTTAAAGACGCTTTATAACAATCATATTCACCGTCAGAAACAACGCAAACCGGTTTATTATGTGTACTACCAATTTTTGATGCAACAATACCAATGACTCCTTCATACGACTTAGAACTCGCATCTTCATAGGAGTGAGACGCATCTATAAAAATACCTTTTTCTTCTGCGTGTTGTATATTTAACTGTTTAAATAATTTATTTTGCAACTTACGCCGGTCGTTGTTAAGCGTCTTTAGTTGCTCATATTGTGCCGCAGCTTCTTCATCAGTTGTAGACATAAGAAAACTAAGGCTATACTTTGCTTCTTTCATTCGCCCGGCAGCATTAATTAACGGCGCTATAATAAAACTAATTACTCTATCGTCTATAGTGCGTAATTTATGTTTATCACGTAACACACGTAAATAAGAATAATAACAAGCTGACTCCGGCGCTACTTGCATGGTCTGCATTTGTTCTAATCCAATTTTACACAAAATATGATTCAAGCCAATAAGCGGCATGCGATCGGCAAAAGTACCAAGTGTTACCAGATCAAGGTAAGCTTTTAAGTTAGGCAACGGTTGATTATCCCATTCTTTGTCTTCACGTAATGACGTACGTAAAGCAATAACAAGCAAAAGAGCAACGGCAGCGCCACAAATACGCTGTTCCGGATACGTACAATCTTCTTGACAGGGATTAATAATTAACGTTGCCGGGCAATTTGATTCTACAATTTGATGATGATCTGTAACAACAACGTCTATGCCGGCATTTTTTAATAAAGCAATTTCTTTTTTTGCCGTAATACCGTTATCTACGGTAATAATCAAATCCGGCTTACTTTCTAAAAGATCGTTTACTGTTTTTTCAGTAATACCATAGCCATGAGTAAAACGGTTGGGAATAAAAGCCTCAACAGGCACATTAATATGCGCAAAAAAACGAAGTAAAAGCGCAGTCGCCGTTACGCCGTCAACATCATAATCACCAACGATCATGATTTTTTTCTTATTAAAAATCGCTTTTTTAATTAAACTAACGCTCGCCTCCATATCTTTCATTAAAAAAGGATCGGGAATATCCCGTAAAGAACTATCTAGGAATCTAGATTCTTCTTGTATACTTCTATTTGAAAGCAAGGTTTTACAAATACTTTGCGTTGTATTTGTGTCTTCCACGTACCAACTATCTAACGGATATTGAATATAAAGATGACTCATTATCTATCTTCAGGAACGATTTTTAAATATTGTCTTTGAGCGTGATAGCTATCAATTAATTGTAAAAAGAAAATTACTTTTGTGCGAAGTCTTTCTTGCGTAACAGATAAAGTTGCTTCTTGGTCTAGTTTTTCTTTAATAAGTAAAAAATACTTTCTTGCTTTTGCTTTTTTATCTAAATAAAACTCGGCAGTTGCTTTTTCAAATTGCCAGTCTAACGTATCTTCTTTATTCTCTTCTAAAATCGCAAGGACTTCGTCCCATTTGCGTAAACCTTGGTATAACTTCAGTAAAATAGTTCTGACTTCCTTACGTTCTTGTTTAGATAATTCTTCTTTTTGCAGTTGCGTAGCTAAAGCAATAAATTTATCCGGATTATACGACTTTTGTTGAAAAAACGGAAAGTTTAATAAAGTAATCGAATAATTTTGAAACATTTTTACAGGCGAATGATTAGACAAGAATAATTCTGTTCTTGCTATATTCTCTATTTCCTTCGCACTTTCATAATCTAAATCAAATTCAATAGGCGTAGCGCAATGAAGGCATTTGAATTTTTTATCTGTCCAAATATCATCTTTTGTAAGCGTATCACTTTGTAAAAGAGCTCTTTCATTAACGTAAATTGATTCTACTGTAAGCAAAGAAAAAAGCTGACATTCATTACAATATAACTTTACGTTATAATCATATTTAACAAGAGCTTGATAGGGTAAATTAGTATTCTCTTGCTCTTCTTTAATAGTAATTTCTAAAGGAAAATCGTATAAAGTAGCTAAAAACCGTATTAACACGCTAATTTCTGTAAACGAAGCTTGGTATAGTTGGCATAGCTTTTTAAAATAACAAGGATCTGGCAAAGATTGAATACAAGAATATAAAGAATTAAAATGAAAACGAACTAAATAATCAAAATTATTATAAATAAAAGGAATAATTTCACGTGAATTATAATCTATAAAAATAGAAATAGCATAATTAATTGCTTTATGATTTCCTTTTTCCACGTAATATTGAAAGTTTGCTTTAAAATAAGTAAATACAATCTCAAATAAATAAGGCGAGCAAGGTTGCGACAAAAGGGACGGCCAATTAATATCCTTTCCTAACCATTCGCCGCTATATAATTTCCAAAGGATTTGCATTTCCGATATGTTTTCTATATCGTTATACAATCGTTCTACCGTTTTAATTTTCAAATTCCCGGTTGTAAGCAAAGGCGCTTGCGGAAAGAAAGCTTCTAGAATCCGTTGTTGTTGGGATTGCAGAATAAAAGGGCTATAAAACAGTTGTGAAATAAAAGAAGCGTATTCCGAGGGATCTTGCAAATAAAAAGTAAGTTTATCGTCAACAAGAACGTATTGTATTAACGTTAAAATGAAGATCATTTCAACTGTTCGCACTTTAGTTGGCATTTGCTCTTTCCAATAAGAAGCATTGCCAATAGTAGAAATTACAATATTAAAATAAGGGATATCTTTATGCGTTGAATTAGCAGAAACCTGTTCCCAATATTCTTTTAAGATTTGTATAATAGGATAGGTCGCTATTTCATAATCATTTCTATAACTATCTAAATCAAAATAACTAGAAAACCGATATATAATTTCTTCTGTTTCCGGCGGCATAGTAATGCCGGCAGTTTTGAAAATTTCAGTTAATACATTAACAACAGAATGCGAAGTATTAAGCGCGTTTTCAATCCATTGAAAAAAAGAAGACATTTTCCAATAGTGAATTTGCGAATCAACTAAGAAACGACTTCTATCGTTTTGCATTACAGTTTGATACTTTTCTAATAACAAAGAGAAGTTATCTAGATCATCTTGCGCAGCATAAAACAAATGTTCGTATAATATACTATTATAAATTGCATTTTTTTTCTTATGATTAATAATATCTAGGAAATAAGCAAAATAAAATTGAGGATTATACTCAAGAAGAATTTTCACAATATTGCTTAAAGTGGACGAGTCCACAGTATCAACGTTAACCAAGAAATCAATCCAATTTTTTAATTTTTGAACAATCAAAACATTTTCTTGAAACCGGCAAAGAACAAGCGCGGCTTGCACTTTCATAAAGTCAATAGACATATCAAAGATGCGATTAATTAAAGGCATCAAAGACGAAGGGAGTTCTTCTTGCTTAGCAAGAAAAGAAAGAGAAACTTCTTGGATTACTTCATCGCGAGAAAGCAATAAATCTTCAATATATGTATTCCAAAGGTTGGGGTATTGAGAAACAAGCTGGAAAGCTTGCCATCTTTGTAAAACACCGTCTTGCGTACGTTTTTTTCTCAATAAATTCAGGTCATACTTTTGCATAGAGAATGGCGTTGTCGTTAGCATAAGAAGAGAAAAAATTTATTGCATTATTGCATTATTGCATTATTGCATTATTGCATTATTGCATTATTGCATTATTGCATTATTGCATTATACGTTGTCTATCATATTTATTCAACTAAATTTTATATATTTAAGAGATTTTTTTGCCTACTTATAAAATTCAAAATAAAATAAGCTCTGTCACAATTAAAATCTTGTTCAAATACCTAATTTATTTCTTGACCTTAATATCTATTTATTGTTATTTTCGTTATGTAAAATAAGATATTTAACGAGATCAGTCATTACTCTTCTTATGAAAAACATACTAATAATTGGCTCCGGTGCAAGAGAACATGCACTAGCCTGGAAACTACGACAAAGTAAAGAAATCAATAACTTATATGTAAGTCCGGGCGGTAGCGCCTTTGATGGACTTGCCGAATCATGGTATATTTCAGACCTGCCAAAACTGGCGGCTAAAGCCGGCGCGTCTGAGCTAGACTATATTCTAGTTGGGCAAGAAGACTACCTAGTTCAAGGTATAAGCGAAGCTTTCACTGCATACACAACAACCGTCATTGGTCCCAATCGCATTGCGGCACAATTGGAAGGAAGCAAAATATTTGCAAAAGAGTTTATGCAAAAACATAAGGTCCCCACTGCAGCTTTTCAAAAATTTGACTCGTCACAAGTCGCGTTTGACTATATTGACAAAGCACCGTATAACCTTGTAGTTAAAGCAGACGGACTAGCCGCCGGGAAAGGCGTATTTGTATGTAGTACAAAAGAAGAAGCTAAGCAGTCTGTAACACAAATATTGCAAAATCGCATTTTTGGCGATGCCGGTAAAAACCTAGTTATTGAAGAACAACTTACAGGGGAAGAGCTTTCTTTTTTCATTTTCACAGACGGCATTAGCTATAAAGCCATGCCAAGCGTGCAAGATTATAAAAGACAAAAAGACCAAGATCAAGGACCTAATACTGGCGGAATGGGTTGTTTTACGCCGGCAGCGGCAATGACAAGCGATCTTTACAAAGAAATATGTAAAACTATTGTAGAGCCAACGCTAGCAGGTTTGCAAAAAGAAGAAATACTATACCAAGGTATTTTATATATTGGTATTATGGTGCAAAACGGCAAGCCGTACGTTATTGAATATAACATACGATTCGGCGATCCTGAATGCCAATTATTAATGATGCTACTAGAAACGGATCTAGTTACTATTTGCGAAGCGATTGCAAAACAAAAACTAAACGATCTTGTTATTTCTTGGAAAGAAAAACCCGGGGCACTTGTTGTTCTTGCTAGTGAAAACTATCCTAGCTCTTATCCAACAAATATACCGATTACCGGGCTAGAGAAGATTCACGAAACAGATAATAAAAGAGTATTCTTTGCCGGCGTAAAAAAAGAAAACAATATATTTCACACAAACGGCGGACGCGTATTAAGTGTTTGCGCCACAGAAGACACGCTTAAGAAGGCTATTAATTCTTGTTATGAAGCGGTTTCTCATATTCATTGGAAAGGTATGCAATACAGAACGGACATTGGATTAAAAGGATTAATTAAGAACAATCCTAATCCTTCTTGTATGAATCTTATTGACAAACCCCCTTGTATAGGTATTATCATGGGATCAGCTTCTGATGCTCCTATTGCAAAAAAAGCGATTACCATATGTAAAGAATTTGGCGTTGATTATGAAGTTATTGTTGCGTCAGCACACAGAACCCCGGACGTAGTAAAAACGTTTATTACAATAATGGAAGAAAGAGGCGTCGGCGCTTTTATTGCCCTTGCCGGACTTGCCGCGCATTTACCGGGCGTTGTTGCTTCGCATACAGTTAAACCGGTTATTGGCGTGCCTATTGCTTCGGCTCCCTTGCAAGGACAAGACGCTTTACTTGCGATTGTGCAAATGCCGCCGGGAATTCCTGTTGCCACAGTTGGCATTAATCGTGCTGAAAATGCGGCGCTTTTAGCAATGCAAATTTTAGCAACACAACACAAATCTTTAGAAGAAAAACACAAAGCTTACAGAAAACAAATGGCAGAAAAAGTATTGGCAACCCAGCCTGATTGGGATTCATTATAACACGCGCAATTTAATGTTATGAATACTGCCGTATTAATTTCCGGACGTGGATCTAATTTAGCTTCTTTACTTGCTTATGAAAAAGCAAACAAGGCAAATTATCGTATTGTCCTTGTATTAAGCAACGAACCGGAAGCATCAGGGCTTGCCTATGCAAAAGAAAACAAGGTGCCGTATTATGTTGTGCCTCATAGAGATTACCAATCTAAACAAGCGTTTGAAGCGGCAATGCAAGTGTATCTTGAAAAACATAACATAGAATTAATTGCGCTTGCCGGTTTTATGCGTTTATTAAGCTCTTCGTTTATAACTAGGTGGCAAGGACGAGTCATTAATATACATCCGTCTTTATTGCCTGATTTTCCGGGATTAAACACACATAAAAAAGTGTTACAAGCAAAAAAGAAAGAATCCGGCTGTAGTGTGTTTTTTGTAGATAGCGGGATAGATACGGGACTTCTTATTAACCAAACAAGCGTTCCGGTTCTAGTAAACGATACGGAAGAAACACTTGCAAAGCGTGTGTTACAAGAGGAACATATACTATTTCCCAAAACATTAGACCAAGTTGCAAGCAAGCAAATTACGCTAGAAAACTTACAGACTAACAAACAAAGCAATAAATTTACTACTAATTGATAGTAAAACAAGGGTTTATATATGAGTACAGATCTTATTTTAGGTAGCCAATGGGGAGACGAAGGAAAAGGTAAAATCATTGACCTTATCTCTCATAATAGTAAATACGTAGTTCGTTTCCAAGGTGGGAATAACGCCGGACATACTGTTAAATTTAAAAACGAACAGTTTGCGTTACACCTCTTGCCTTCCGGTATATTACACGAACAGTCTATTTGTGTTTTAGGAAACGGCGTTGTTATATCCCCTCAAGCTTTACTAGAGGAAATGGAGTTAATCCAAAAAGCAGGCTACAAAGATATAAAAAAACGTATTTATATAAGCAACAATGCTCACTTAGTTTTGCCATATCATATTGAACTAGACAAAGAATCAGAAAAAAGTCTTAAAAATAATAAAATAGGGACGACCTGTCGTGGCATTGGTCCAGCCTATGAAGATAAAGCGGCAAGACGTGGCATTCGATTTAATATGGTAGAAGACACACCTGCCTTTTATCAAACTTTAAAAGAAGTTATTACATACAAAAATAAAATATTAAAACAAATATACAATAGCGAAACAACCATTGACCTAGATGAATGTTACGAAACATTACTTAAACAAATGGAAATTATTCGCCCTATGCTTTGTGATACAGAAATATTACTTTTTGAAGCATGGAAAAACAAAGAATCAATTTTATTTGAAGGTGCGCAAGGCGCTATGCTAGATATAGATCACGGAACCTATCCTTTTGTGACCTCTTCTAATACAATTAACGGATTATACGGCGGCGCTGGTTTTGCCGCTACTCGTATAAATAAAATCATTGGCATTGTTAAAGCATACACCACAAGAGTGGGCTCCGGACCGTTTCCAACAGAACAAACAAATGAAATTGGAGATTTTTTAATAGAGCAAGGCAACGAATTTGGCACAACAACAGGACGGAAACGTCGTTGCGGTTGGCTTGACGCTTGTGCTTTAAAAAAAGCTATTTTACTTAGTGGCATGACTGATATAGCCTTAACTAAAATTGATGTTTTGGACGAATTGGAAGAAGTTAAAATTTGTGTTGCATATCAAGATGATACTGGCAAACAATATGATTATTTACCAAATAATATACAAAAAACTTTAATTCCTATTTACAAAACATTCAAAGGCTGGCAAAGTAAAATAGCTGGTATTACTGAATATGAGTCTTTACCGCAAGAAGCTAAAAACTACATTAAAGGTATAGAAGAAATTTTAGGATTACCTATTTGTATTATATCTACTGGACCAAAAAGAGAAAGTACAATTATTTTGGATCCATCTTATAACTAGCATAATAAGCATTACGTTAGTTATTTATTAACACTCTAAAAAATTTAAGGAGTTTTATGTCTACTACACTTAAAAAGTCAGAATTAATTGCTCAAGTAGCAGAAAAAACAAATGCTACTAAAGCTGACGCTGAACGTTCTATTAACGCTATTATTGAAGCTTTAGAAGATGCTTTAGTAAAAAAACAAACTGTTACATTTGTTGGGTTTGGGACTTTTACAACAGCTGAAAGAAAAGCTAGAACAGGAAGAAACCCAAGAACTGGCGAAACTATGAACTTGCCTGCTTCAACAACACCTAAATTTCGACCTAGCCCAAAACTAAAAGAAGCTATTAATAAGTAATGTTCTTTTTTGTCCTCTTCTCTAAACAAGTAGTAATCTAATTTGTTTACCAGGAGAGGCAAAATAAGCTTATTATACTATATCCTTATGTTGCTATACTCTACGTTAAAAATTATTCACTTACTTGCTTTAATTAGCTGGTTTGCCGGTTTATTTTATCTACCTCGTTTATTTGTATATCATGCAGTTACGGAAGAAACACAAGGATATAAAAGATTTTGTGTGATGGAGCATAAACTATATTACTATATTATGTATCCTGCTATGATTGTAACCTTTTTAACGGGGATTGCTCTTGCTTTCAATCTTGGGCTTTTCGCCGCTACTTGGTTGCAATTAAAAATAGCGCTAGTTATCGTTTTATTAGCTTATCATTTATATTCCGGCTATTTTCTAAAACGCTTTAAACTGAATCAAAATACAAAATCACACGTGTTTTTTCGTTTTTTTAATGAAGTACCAACGGTATTGCTAATTTTCATTATTATATTAGTAGTCGTTAGACCTTTCTTTTAATGTTTATTCGCAAAACTTATGTTGCGATTTTCTTTTTTATTATTAAGCGTCTTACTATTATATAGCTGTAGCGCAAGCAAAATCAGTCCGTTAACTTTTTTCAAAAAAGGCAACGAAGCAATGCAGGCGCAAGAATATAAAAAAGCAATTGATGCCTACAAAATGGCAATTTCTTTAGACTCAAAACAACCGGTCTATTATTATAATCTTGCTGTTATCTACTATCGATTAGAGCTAAATCAAGCAGCTCTCGCGAATCTCAATAAAGCGCTAGATCTAGATCCCAACTTTGCTGAAGCTTGGTATAATAAGGCTTTAACGCTACACAGATTAAAAGAAATAGATTCTTCTTTGTATGCTTATGAAAAATACAAAAAACTAGCGGCAAAACAATATGCACCAAAAAGCTATGTAAAACAAGAACAAAAAACAGTCAAAAAAATAGAGAAAAAAGCAAAACAACATAGCTTACCTAAAAACTTTGTACCAATAAAACCAACTACCGCTCAAAAGCCTTAATAAAGTATAGTTATGAGTAACAACCTAAACTTACCATTTTTAGCAGCTGATTTAAAAAAACTAGAATCTTCTTTACTCTCTCATCTAGATTCAAGGCTAGATATAACGAAAATTATAGGTAGTCATATTATTGAATCCGGCGGCAAACGTATACGCCCTATTTTATTATTTTTAACGTTATACGCTTTCGGCGCCAAACAAGAAGACGCAAACCTTGCTAAACTTGCTTGCGTTATTGAATACGTACATAACGCAACGTTATTACATGACGACGTGGTAGATAAGGCAAGTATGCGAAGAAACAGAGTAACCGCTTCTAGCAAATGGGGAAACTCGCAAGCTATTTTAGTTGGCGACTTTCTTTTTACTAAAGCGTTTGAACTATTATCAGATTTAAATAATACAAAATTAATGAGTCGCTTTGCTACGGTTACCAATAAATTAACTATAGGCGAACTATTACAATTGCAAGCGACACCGTCCACCATGACGCAAGCTATTTATTTTGAAATTGTCCAAGCCAAAACGGCAATTTTAATTGCTAGTTGCATGGAGTTTGCCGGTATTTATACAAACCAAGAAGAAGCAACGTGCGCTACTTTATACGATATTGGATTAACACTAGGAACGGCCTTCCAACTTGTAGACGATGCGCTTGATTATACGGCTGATTCTTCCTTACTAGGAAAAACGGCAGGGATAGACTTAAAAGAGCACAAAGTAACGTTGCCTTTATTTTATCTCCTAGACAAGGCCACTTCGCAAGAAAAAGAGCAAGTACAAGCTATTTTGCATAAAGACACATTAGCTACGCAAGACGTACAGCTAGTGCAAACGTATATGACAAAATATAATTGTATTGAAGACACTTTAACTTTATCGCAAAACTACATTACAAATGCGATTGACAAACTAAGAACTTTACAAAACAACGAATATATTAATACTATTATTGAATTAAGTCAGTTTATTATTAAGCGTAAATATTAGGAATGAATCAATTTATATTAAATTTAAAAAAGTGTTCGGTTTTTGTTTTTCTGTTACTTTTTTTTCACTCGTCTATTTCCAATAAAGTAGCTAACTTTCATAATCGATATATAGCCTCTCTTGCCTCTACTGATTCGATGAAACTACTCCCGCAAGGATTTGCTCATCTTTTCAAAAATGAAACTTTGCCTTTACAATCTTTAATCACGGCAATTAATTCTTCTTTAGAGTATTTTCAAAAAATACCGCCTTCTCGTATATTCCACTATGGTAAAATCCCTTATACGGCAAAGCAAATTGTTGATTCACTTAACTTTTTCAAAGAACTAGCTCAAAAATATCATGGGAATAAAGCTAAGTTACTAGAAGAAATTTCAAAAAATTATTACGTATTTGGATCAAGTGCTAATTACGTTAACAAAGGCGTTTTATTCACCGGATATTATGAACCAATTTACAGAGCTTCTTTAAAGAAAACAACTGAATATAATGTACCGGTATATAAAAGACCGCCTAATTTAAAAGTACTTTCACTTGGTCGGTTTCGTCACAAACTATATAACCGCACGATTGTATATAGACTAGCAAAAAATAACGACCTACTTCCCTATTACACAAGGGAAGAAATCATGGATAAACAAGCTCTTGCTAATCTTCACCTAGAAATAGCATGGATGAAAGATCCTATTGAGCTTTTATTTTTACAAATACAAGGCTCTGGAATCCTTCAATTAACGGATAATTCGTATTTACGTATTGGATATAACGGATCTAACGGCAGACCGTATCACAGTATAGGAAAGTATTTAGTAAGACATCACTATATGAAACTAGAAGACGTTTCTATGCAATCAATACATAACTTTTTACATGCAACGCCTTCTATTTTAAAACAAACTTTATTTTTTAATCCAAGTTATACTTTTTTTCGCTTAAGCCCAAACCAAGATGCCTATCCTGTTGGCAATTTAGGCGTACCGTTAACGCCGGAAAGGTCTATTGCCATAGATCAAAGAGTGTTTCCGGCTGGTGCGTTAAGTTACCTTGTCGTTTATAATAAAACAAAAGAAGGCAAGGAAAAAACTAAGAAATTTTCTCATTTTTCACTAGCGCAAGATACTGGCGGCGCTATTCGTGGCGCAAGGCGCGTTGATATTTTTCTTGGAAGCGGTGAAAACGCAGGCGATATTGCCGGAGAAATGCGCAATTTTGGGCATCTCTATTTTTTAATAAAAAAACAAAATTACTCTTTTCAGCTTAATTAAGTTTATACGATTGGTTGCACAAGAACAAAAGAACAAACTTTGGCAATATATTTCTTATCTTGCAAAACAAGAAGGAGCGATTAATATCAATGCCATTCCCACAACTAAAATCAATTTAAACGATTGGATTTCACCTTGGTTACAAAAAAACTACCATGGTGAAATGAGTTATATGGAAAACCATAGCTTATTAAGACAAAAACCTTTTTTACTGTTTCCCAATACACAAAGCTTCATTCTCCTTGCGTTTCCCTATTACCACCTATCGCCTTACGGCAATAATCAACTCATGCAGATTAGTTCCTATGCATGGGGCGACGATTATCATAAACGAATTAAACAAAAATTAAAACGCGTACTTATGAAAGTACAAAGCGAATACCCTTGGTTTCAAGCAAGAGCCTTTGTAGATTCAGCGCCTGTCCCGGAAAAGATACTTGGTGCGTTAAGCGGGCTTGGTTGGATAGGTAAAAACACGCTGTTAATTAACCCACAATATGGAAGTTATGTTTTTCTTGCTGAAATAGCTTGTAATGTGCTATTTAACTATTGTAGCATTCAAAAAAATCGTTGCGGTTCTTGCCAAAGATGTTTACTTGCTTGCCCCACTGGCGCATTGAAAGCAGATAGCGTATTAGACGCAACAAAATGTATTAGCTATTTAACTATTGAAAAACATACGGATTTTACACAACAAGAAGCAGAGAGCCTTGACAAGCATCTTTTCGGTTGTGATATTTGTCAACAAGTATGCCCTTGGAATCGCTTTGCAAAAGAAGGCAGTAGTGAATATGCACCACGTAACGAGTGGTTAAACTTAACCTTAGAAAACTGGAAGAATTTAACGCAAGAACAGTTTTTAGCGAATTCACTTGTTAGCCCTATGCGAAGAACGGGACACCAAAGAATACAACGTAATATACAAGCTATTTTAGCAAATACATAATATTAACCTATACTATTTAAGAGGTATTAGATGAAATCTACGATTGCAATAGACTTAGGCGGCACTAAAATTGAGTATATCCTTTCACATGATAAGCTTAAAACAATTGAAGTAAGGGAACGCGTTGCTTGCGAACAGTTTAAAGGATATGAGCACTTAGTCGATCAAATTACCGGTATTATTAATAATCTGTTAGCAAAATGCCCTAATGGAGCAGTCGTTGGTATTGGAGTTCCCGGGGCTAATAATCCTATGACCGGATTAATTCGCAATTCTAATATACAAACGATTTTGAATCGTCCTCTTAAGCAAGATATTGAAACAGTAGTCGGGCAATCTATTTCTATGGATAACGACGGACTTTGTTTTACTTTAAGTGAAGCTATCTTTGGTGCTGGAAAAGATTATAATAACGTACTTGGCGTTATTCTTGGAACCGGCGTTGGCGGTGGCTTAGTAATAGATAAAAAACCTTATTCCGGAAGATCCGGAATTGCTTGCGAAGTCGGTCACATGACCATTAATTTTGAAGGGATTACTTGCTGGTGCGGCAGAAAAGGTTGTTTTGAAGCCTATACTTCCGGAACGGCAACGCAACAATATTATACGTCTTTAACTGGCGAATCAAAAAAACTAGCAGAGATATTTACGTCAGCAGAACAAAACGTAGAACCGGATTTATCTATTATCCAACGTTTATACGCTATGTTAGGACAAGGTATTGCTAATTTAATTATGAATTTAGATCCGGACGTTATTGTTATAGGCGGAGGGATTTCAAATCAACCGTCTCTTTTAACAGAATTAAAAAAACATACAAGTAACTATCTTTTTAATAAGACCTTAGAAACGCCGATTGTACTTAATCAACGCGGTGATTCTAGTGGGGTTTTTGGTGCGGCTTTGCTAGCGCAAACTAATTTGTAGCGTGTCTTTGAGAATACTACAATTCCCTTAATAAAACAAGACTTGTTTTTTATTTTTTGTTATTCTACTCTATAATGGAATTATATTTTTCAAATTCTAACTTTTTAAAAGATTATACTATGACAGCATTACGAACGAAAGCTAATCTCAAAATAGCAACGAAAACAAGAAAAATTGACGCCTCTACAGAAAAAATAGATATTGCTAAAATTTTCGGTGAATACGTCTTTAATGAAACTAAAATGCGCGAAGCTTTGCCTAAAGAAACGTTTCGCAATTTGCAACAAATCTTACGTGGAGAAAAGGCATTCTCTCGCGAAGTTGCCGAAGTGGTTGCCGTTAGTGTAAAAAATTGGGCATTAAGCCACGGTGCAACACATTATACTCATTGGTTCCATCCTTTAACCGGTAGCACAGCAGAAAAACACGATTCTTTTTTAGCACCACTAGGAAACGGATCCATTATACAACAATTTTCAGCTAATTCACTTATACAAGGTGAACCTGATGCTTCTTCTTTTCCATCTGGTGGATTAAGAACTACTTTTGAAGCACGCGGATATACTGCCTGGGACGTTACTTCTCCTATGTTCCTTCGCAAAAATAAACATGGCGTTACTTTAATTATCCCAACAGCATTTTGCTCTTTTACTGGCGAAGCTTTAGATAAAAAAACACCTCTTTTACGTTCTCAACACACGATTGCCGATGCAGGGAAACGACTACTTAAACTTTTAAATAAAGAAACCTCTTCTATTCGTACTTTTATTGGTATTGAACAAGAATACTTTCTTGTAGATAAAGCTTTATATTGCCTTCGTCCTGATTTAATTGCATCTGGAAGAACTTTATTCGGCGCGCCACCTTTTAAAGGACAAGCTTTAGACGATCATTATTTTGGAAGTATCCAATCACGTGTTATTAACTATATGCAAGACGTAGAAAAAGAATTATATCGTCTTGGCATTCCAATTAGTACAAGGCACAACGAAGTAGCACCCGGACAATACGAAGTAGCACCGGTTTATGAAGAAGCTAACGTTGCTATAGACCATAATCAAATTATTATGGAAGTAATGTCACAATTTGCAGATAAACATCATTTTGCTTTCTTAACTCATGAAAAACCGTTTGCCGGTTTAAATGGTAGTGGGAAACATTGTAACTGGTCTCTTGCGACAGAAGAAAAAGAAAACCTATTAGATCCAGGTAAAACACCGCATGACAACTTACAATTCATGTTGTTTTTAACGGCTATTATTAGCGGTCTAGACAAGCATGCTGATTTACTTCGCCTTGCTATTGCTAATGCCGGTAATGATCACCGCTTAGGTGCAAACGAAGCTCCACCGGCTATTATTTCTATTTTTCTTGGAAACGAATTACAAACTATTATTGATAATATTGTACAAGGAAATAGCCATAATCCTGAGTCTTCTTCTTCTATTCACTTAGGTACTTCTTTACTTCCTGAACTACCTAAAGATCTTTCTGATCGTAACCGCACTTCTCCTTTTGCTTTCACAGGTAATAAATTTGAATTCCGTGCTCTTGGTTCTTCGCAACATGTTGCTACTCCGGTTACTTACCTTAACACGATTGTTGCCGATTCCATTAATTACATTGCAGATAAACTAGAAGCGGCATTGCAACAAAATACACCTTTAAAAGAAGCGTCTACAAAAGTAATTAAAGAACTTTTAACTAAACATGCACGTATTCTTTTCTCCGGTGATAATTACACGCAAGAATGGAAACAAGAAGCAACAAAAAGAGGCTTACCAAATCTAGAAAATACTCCGGAAGCAGCAAGCGCTCTTTTACGACAAGAAAACATTGACTTATTACAAAAAACAGGCGTTTTAACAACGAAAGAAATCCAAGCACGTTTTCATATTAAGTTGGAAAAATATATTAGCACACTAGATATTGAATTAAATGCTAGTGCGGATATTGTACGCACACAAATATTGCCTTGTTCTTTGAAATATGAAGCAGTTATTGACAAGCATGCTAAGATTAGCGGCGATTCGTCTTTGTTAGATGAAATTTCTAAAGCGATCAAAGATTGTACGCAAGAATTATACAAATTTGAAAAAGCGTATGCAACTGTTCCGGAAGATCTACAAGAACATGCAGAATACTATGCACAAAAACTAGTTCCAATGCAAGCTAGCTTACGTGCCACAGCTGACAAATTAGAAACGTTAGTTGACGATTCTCTCTGGGTTCTTCCAAAATATCGTGAACTGATTCATACAAGCTAACGATTTTCTTAATCCTGCTTTATCTCTAGTATGAGTAAGTCGCCTTTACGAGTATTTCTTTGCAAGTATTCGTAAGGGCGATATACGTATTTCCTGCCTTTATCCTTTCCTGTGTAAATCAACTTTAATCAACGTAGCGTTGTGGAGGTTATGTAACTACATATGCCATCATATTTTGCTACTATAATATAACTACAAATAGAATCGGAAATACTGATTGCTTGCAAGGTCTGCTTTTCTCGTTCTGTTAAAGCATAGTTATATATCATTAGATAAATATATAATTGCTACTTATCCTTTGCTTTGTAAATCAACTAGCAATTGATTAAAAACCTGCATTAACATAGCTTTAGAGTTGTGGGGGTTATGTATATCTGGAGTCGTATATAAAGAAGTCTTTTGTGGATTAGCTCGTTCTAACGCTAACTTTTGCGTTGCCACGTAACCACATACGCCGTCGTATTTTGCTACTATAATATAACTACAAATAGAATCGGGAATACTGATTGCTTGCAAAGTCTGCTTTTCTCGTTCTGTTAAAGCATAGTTATATATCATTAGATAAATATATAATTGCTACTTATCCTTTGCTTTGTAAATCAACTAGCAATTGATTAAAAACCTGCATTAAAATAGCTTTAGAGTTATGAAGGTTATGTATATCTGGAGTCGTATATAAAGAAGTCTTTTGTGGATTAGCTCGTTCTAACGCTAACTTTTGCGTTGCTACGTATCCACATACGCCGTCATATTTTGCTACTATAATATAACTACGAATAGAATCGGGAATACTGATTTCTTGCAAGGTCTGCTTTTCTCGTTCTGTTAAAGCATAGTTATATATTTCTACTGGGGGAACGCACAACAACATAGCGCAAACATAGTGCGGATAGGCATTAGCAAACATCATAGCCGTTAACGAACCTAGAGAGCTGCCAATTAAACAAACCGGTTCTTGTATTGTTGTTTCTACTAAAGCTAATCTTTCATCTATATCATTAGATAAATATAAAGTTTCTAACGTAGGACAACAAGAACGAAGCCATTGGTATTTAATCCCTGTGGCTTCGCCGTTCATGCCGTGTAAATATACAAACCGCATTACTTTATAAAATAGGAACAGATATATGCACGTTGGTGCCTTGATTCGCTTGCGTTGTTATATATACTTTAGCGCCTTGTATTTCTATATTTTGCTTTAATGAAATTAGCCCGCTTCCTTCCGGATTCTCAGCAAGTAAAAAAGGTAAAATATCGGTTTTCCCAGCTTCGTATTGTGGCGGAAAGTTGATTAATTTTGTATCTATACCGTGACCGTCATCACTAATCGTAAAAAACACGCGCTCTTTTCCGATAGAACAAACAAGGCTTAACTTGCCTTGCGATCGTTTATGTAATTCCTTCCTACGTTCCACTGATTCAATGCCATGTTCTATAGCATTATGCAATACATGTAAAATCTCTACAAAAATACGCTCTAGTGCTTCTATATTAACAGTTGTGTCTTCTCCTGTTGCAGAAAAATCAATTTGCTTATTATATTGTTTTGCCCAAATTTGAACTAATCCTTCTAGACGATGAAACGTATTTTCTAAACTGCGTTGTTTCATTGTAACAAACGAATTTATTAGCTTATTACCCATCTTGTTGCGCATTGATTCTAAAGATTGTAGAACTTGGCGCTCTTTCTCTTCCACAATATGAGCTAAAGTCGATTCTTCTTTTAAGATCGTATATACGCCGGTGAGTAATTTACGACTATAATCAAAAACAGGTTCTAGACAACGAAGTAAATACGTTTCTTCAAATAGCTTCCATTTACTTTCTGAAATAACCATTAGTTTTTCTTCTTTATATGGCTTTGTAAAAGATAAATAAGTAGCATGCACTTTTTCCCATTGTATTAGAATGGTGTCAATTTCCTGTTGCCACGAAAGAATCGTTGCTTCTGTTATATTAGCTTCATCAACATGATGCACTTGTTGTATAAGTTGTTTTATAAGATCTATTATACTCGTTATGCTGTATAACTTAGCTATATGATAGGTATGTCGTAAGAGAGAACGGATATTCGACAACTTAGTTCTATCAAATACAGTTAAATAATCTTGCACTTCCTGTATGGCTTTAACAAAAGCGTCAAACTGGTATACGTACCCCACAGGATCGGCAGAGACTAAAGAAATCATATCAATTGTACTTTGATATTGTTTTGCTTTATGCACCTCTTCTTTAGTTGTATGAGGTTGTTTATGTAAATGCCAAAGAAAAAGCGTAATTCCTTTATTTACTTGCACACTAGAAAAAGAGCTTGTAAAAACTTCCTTATTCAATCGCCAACGAGACGGGATATACGTAGACAGTAAACTTGCGGATTTTTGTTTTATTGCAATTTGGTCTAGTAAAGCAAGAAAGGCATATTTTTTCTTTGGTGATATAGATGAATCAAACAAAGACAGCACTGATTGATTAGGGCGAATTTCACCTTGTTTTGTTATCATGCCACTTGGCGGATCTAATAATATTCCTTTTTGGTTAAACGTTAGCACAATACAAGTATTACCATCTTTTACGCTTTTAGGTTTAACTGCTATTGGCATTACAACTGATTTTTTATTTTGTTCTTCAACTTGTTTTCTCTCTTGCATAAACGATAGTATTGGTCGCTTCGGCACATTTATTTTTTCATCTTCGTCTTCTTCGTCTTCTTCGTCATCTTCGTCATCTTCGTCATCTTCGTCATCTTCGTCATCTTCGTCATCTTCGTCCTCTTCGTCCTCTTCGTCCTCTTCTTCCTCTTCTTCCTCTTCTTCCTCTTCGTCATCTTCGTCCTCTTCGTCATCTTCCTCTTCTTCGTCATCTTCGTCCTCTTCGTCTTCCTCTTCGTCTTCGTCTTCTTCGTCTTCGTCTTCGTCTTCGTCTTCGTCTTCCTCTTCCTCTTCGTCATCTTTGTCATCTTTGTCATCTTTGTCATCTTTGTCATCTTTGTCATCTTTGTCATCTTTGTCATCTTTGTCATCTTCGTCCTCTTCGTCCTCTTCGTCCTCTTCTTCCTCTTCTTCCTCTTCTTGTTCTAGAGCAGTAAGTATACTTATATATTCATCTTCGTTGTCGTCCTCGTCGTCCTCGTCCTCTGTAATTATTACTGTTTCCTCTTCTTCTTGTTCTAGTGTAGTTATATCTATAAGTTCTTCTTCTATATCGTCATAATCTGTATTGATTACTATGCTCTTATCTTGCAAAATCGCATCTTTGACTTTCTTCCACTCACCAACACGCCAAGAACGTTGCTCCGCATCTAACATAGCAATACACTTCTCGGCAATTTCTTGTAAATATACGTAGTTCACTCCTTGCCATAAATCAGCTTCTTGTAAAACAAAAACAAGAACGCCATTCATATTATTCTTGCTATTATATAAAGGAATAACGCAAGCATATTCTCTGTCTGTTTTAATAACGTCCGGCGCTAAGTCCGGATTAATTAAAGAAACAATATGCCCGGGCGCACTCCATTCAAAGGTTTCTAGATCATATATATCAGAAGGGAAGATAGCCTTTAATTGTAATATTTGATTTTCATCAAATAAAAGTAGCATTGAATAAATATGCGGCAGTTTTTTCGTAACTAACTGGGAAATCTTTTTTAACGTAGTAAAATAAAAAGTACTCAAAATAAAACCTATAAATACGTAAATAAACTATATTTCATTTTTTTCTTGGAGATACGCCGTATAAAGCAACATAAAATCTTCACTTTGCAATTCTTGCGGTCGTTTTTGTTTCCAACTTTGCTTTTGATCTTCGTCTAAACTATTTAGAAAATTGGGGAGTAACGTTTGTAACTTAGATCCCATTTGTTTACGTCTTTGTTGAAACAAAGCACGAACAAAAGTAAAATAATCTTTTTCATTTTCTATAGTGCCTTGTTTAGGCATAAGCAAAACCGCCGCCGAGTCCACTTTTGGCGGAGGAGAAAAGGCTTCCGGTGGAATAATACAAATTAATTCTATAGAAAAAGCATACTTGAAAATAATAGATAAAGCGCTATATTCTTTTTTATATTCCCCTGTTGGCGTTGCTAATAAACGCATAGCCACTTCTTTTTGCATGACTATAGTGAATGATTTAAACTTATTACGATTATAAAGTAAAGTAAACAATAACGGCGCCGTGATTTGATAAGGAATATTTGCCATAAACACAGATGAATCAGGCACTTGCGTTTGCCAATCTACTTTTAAAGCGTCTTGCTCCACAATAACAGCATTGTCCTCTAAGATTAACTCTTTATGTAGCTTGTGTGCAAAACGACTATCTTTTTCAAATGATATTACTTTAACGCCTTGTTGTAAAATAGCTTTTGTTAAAGCGCCGTCGCCGCTCCCCACTTCAATAACAACGTCGTCTTTAGCTAAGTTAACGCTATGTACGATTTGACTTAACACAAAAGCATCTTTCATAAAGTGTTGCCCTAAACTTTTATTTTGCCGCATATTCTTATCTATTAAAATCCGCTTGTTTTTGCAAAGTAGTTTGCATGAATAATTGAAAGCTACGTTTCACTTGTGCATTTTGTATGAGTTGTCCGGTCTTTTCTATTTTTTCGTTTGTTTGCACCGTTAGCTTTGGTTTTGTTTTTTTTTGCTTTGTTTGTATCGTTTTTTCGTTTGTAAATGGAATTACTTGAAACGTAATTTTAGTAATCGTTCCTTCATCGCAAATATAAGGCGAAGCTAGCAAAACTAACAAATGATTTTGAAAATATAACAAATGTTGTGCATATGCCGCATCACTTACCCCAACGTATAGGCATTTATTTTTTATTTTCAAAGGCTTCGTAACTTTAACAAGTGAATCACCAATAATAACCGCCCAATTAGCTTGAATGCGGCTTAATAGCAATAAATTCTTTAACGGCGCTTTATCAAATACGGTCTCAATCGCTTGCCCTATAGTTTGGTTCATATCTTACCTTCGTTTATTGTTCAATAAAGTCCGGCACGTCTGCGCCTTGAGCTAAGTTAAAAAACGAAGTATATTTCCCGTCAAATACTAGTTTACGCATACCAGTAGGACCGTTTCTGTGTTTAGAAATTAAAATCTCAGCAATACCTTGCTCCGTCGTTTCTTTGTTATATACTTCGTCTCTATAAATAAATAAAATTAAATCGGCATCTTGCTCTAAGGCGCCTGATTCACGTAGATCCGAAAGTTGCGGTCTTTTATCAGAACGCGATTCAAGAGAACGATTCAACTGAGAAAGCGCAATTACAGGCACGTTTAGTTCTCTTGCTAATTTTTTTAAAGCCCTAGAAATTTGCGAAACTTCTATTTCACGTGAATTTGCGTTACTATTTCCTTGTACAAGTTGCAAATAATCAATCACAATTAAACTAACGCCATGAGGCGATTCACTGCTTAATTGTTTACAAACCGCACTTATTTCATACACATTTGGCGAAGGTACGTCACATAAATATAAAGGCATAGTAGACAAACGTTCTGCCGCTTTGGCAAGCCTTGTCCAATCATCACCAACAAGATTTCCGTTACGCATTTTCTTACTGTCAATTTTAGCTTCTGAAGACATTAAGCGAATCGTTAATTGTTCCATACTCATTTCTAAAGAAAAAATAAGTACTGCCCCTTGTATATCTGTTTGTTTAGCAACAAAAGACGCCATATTCAAAGCTAATGCGGTTTTACCCATAGAAGGACGGGCGGCAAGGATAATTAAATCGGAGTTTTGGAAACCGGCGGTCATTTTATCTAAATCATGAAAACCGCTAGGGACACCTATAACTTCGTTTTTATTTTTTGAATTTTTTTCTAATCTAGCAAAGCTTTCCGGTAGTATTTCCCTTATACTAGAATAGCTCTTCATTTTAGAGCGTAACGCTAAATTATTGAATAAATCTTCTGCATCAGCAATCAAATTCGCCACGTCCGCACCATAAGTCGTACTGCTTTTTGCTATTTTTTGCGTTGTAGCAACAAGCTCCCTAAGCAATGATTTATCATGTACTAGCTTTACATAGGACTCTATATTTTCCACATGAGGAACAATATCTATTAATTCATTAAGATAAAGGTAGCCGCCGCTTGTTTCTAGGTCGCCTGTAATTTTTAATTGTTCCCCTATTAAAATCTCGTCTATTGGTTGCCCTGAGTCTTGCAACTCTAGCATAGCACGAAAAATATTCTTATGTTTTATATCATAAAAAGAAGAGGCTTCTAAGTGCCCAAGGATATGACTTAATACGTCGTTATCATATAAAATAGCACCTAAAACGGCTTGCTCCGCTTCTAAATCATAGGGAAGATTTTGTTCTTGTTCTGCCATTTTGTTTATTTATTGTAAATTTGGGCTAACGTAATAGCGTCTTTGACTTGCCTAACGTTATGCACTCTAAAAATTTGTGCTTTTTGCTGATACGCCAACACTTGGCTTGCTAAAGAAAGCGCCGATCTATTGTGTATATCTCGTTGTAATATATGTTGAAACATAGATTTTTGCGAAGTTCCAATTAAAACGGGTTTCTTTAAAAAAGTAAAAGCTGATAAAAATCGTAATAAAAATAAATTATGCTCTAGTGTTTTCCCAAAACCAATACCGGGATCAATAAAAATTTTCTCTTGTTTAATACCGGCGTTCTCACAAATCTGTAGCTTTTCTTTTAAGCTTAAAAAAACTTCTCCTAATACGTCTTGGTACGTTGGTTCTTGTTGCATTGTTTGCGGGGTGCCTTGTATATGCATTAAACAATAAGACGCATCAAAAGACGCCACTAAAGACGCCATTTCTTCCCCACCTTGTAGCAAAGAAATATCGTTAATCATGTCCGCCCCTTCTTCTAGTGCGGCTCTAGCTACTTCTATATGATAGGTATCTACAGAAATAGGAACGGATACGTTTTGCTTACACCATTTAATTACTGGTAAGATTCGTTTTTTTTCATCTTCTATAGAAACAAGCGAGGCAAACGGTCTTGAAGAAGCGCCGCCAATATCAAGAACGTCGGCGCCTTCGTCTACTAGTTTTTCTATGTGTTCTATTGCGTTCGTATTATATGCCCCGCCGTCGTAAAATGAATCGGGCGTTACGTTAACAATACCCATGATCGCCGTATCAGTTGGACTGCCTTTGCTCTTTCCTATTTGCCAAGCACAAGTTTCTTGTTTTTGTTGTAATAAACTAAGTAGCAATGTATTGTTCTCTTGTTTCGCTTGTGTATACAAAGCGGCAAACTCTTCTTTTGTTCCAATCCAAAGCCACCTTTTGCCTTGTGTTTGCCAACTTGCCGTAACACTAGCACCATAACGAATAGAACAAAGCGAATCCGGTAAAGACCCGGCAAAATAGCTTGCAACAAGGAAGACCTCTTCTTGCCTTGTCTCTTCCCATGCACTATCCCAACAAGAGCGAATATAAGAACAAGCGGCTTGGCTTTCTATAGAGGAAAGTAAAAAAGAAAAATCCATTATTACCTATATTATCCTAGTAATTTAATCATCAAGAGAAAGTCCTTTATTCTTTACTAACTCAAGGACAGCCGCCCCGGAAATAGTTTCTTCTTCTAAAAGTTTATCTCCTATTTGTACTAATAAATCTTTTTGTTCTTCAAACAATTGATATGCCTTAGCATAAGCGGCGTCTATAATCATTTTTACTCGTTTATCAATCAGGTTTTTTCTTTTCATACTAATACGCTTTGTAGAAAGCATGTCTTTACCTAAGTAACTTTCTTGCGAATTAGCTTGGTAAGAAACGGCGCCCATTTCTTCAATCATGCCCCAACTGCAAACCATTTGCCTAGCAATTTGATTACATCGTTCTAAGTCGTTAGAAGCGCCGGTTGTGAAATGATTAAATAATAATTCTTCTGCCGCACGTCCGCCCATTAACATAACCATCATGTGTAGCAACTGTTTTTGCGTATATAAATACTTATCTTGTTCCGGTAAAAGTAAAGTTACGCCAAGCGCTTTGCCACGTGGCACAATCGTTACTTTGTGTAAAGGATCTAATTCTTCTGATATAGCGGCAATTAAAGCATGACCGGCTTCATGATAGGCAGTAATCTTTTTTTCTTCGTCTGTAAGCAACATAGAACGCCTTTCTTTGCCAAGCATAATGCGATCGCGAACAACATGAAAATCACTTATTGTAATTTTATCTTGGTTATTCCTTGCCGCATTCAACGCCGCTTCATTAACAAGATTAGAAATATCGGCGCCAGTAAATCCCGGCATAGCTCGTGCCACTTCTCGTAAGTCTAAGCCTTCTTCTAAAGGCATGTTTTTAGTGTGAACACGTAAGATCTGCTCTCTTCCCACAACGTCCGGTTTAGGAACAACAACTTGCCTGTCAAATCTACCGGGACGTAATAAAGCCGGATCTAAAACGTCCGGGCGGTTTGTCGCCGCCATGACAATGACACCTGAATTTTTACTAAATCCGTCTATTTCTACAAGTAATTGATTTAAGGTCTGTTCTCTTTCATCATTACCGCCACCAAGTCCGGTTCCTCTATGTCGTCCAACAGCGTCAATTTCATCTACGAAAATAATACAAGGTGCACTTTCTCTTGCTTTAGCAAAAAGACTGCGTACACGACTTGCCCCAACGCCAACAAACATTTCTACAAAATCCGATCCGGATATATCAAAGAAAGAAACTTGCGCTTCTCCGGCAACGGCTTTAGCCAGTAAGGTTTTACCTGTTCCCGGCTCGCCTACTAATAAAACGCCCGCCGGAATTTTACCGCCTAGTTTATTAAATCGTTCCGGATCTTTCAAAAAGGCAACAATCTCGTCTAGCTCTTCTTTAGCTTCGTCAATACCGGCAACGTCGGCAAACGTAACGGTTGGCTGAATCATGTTAGTATCTTTTTCTTTTGTCTTATTAAATTGCATGATTTTTGATTCGCCGCCCATTTGCCGCATGAAAAACAACCATACGCCAACTATAAGAACAATAGGGAGCCATGAGCTAAGAATGGCAAGTAATAAGCCGCCGCTATTAGAGGCTTTCACTTGAAAATGTACGCCTGCTTTTTGCAAGGTTTCCACTAGTTTAGGGTAGTTTCTTGGTATGGTGCTAGAACGAACGTTCCCGCTTGTGTCTTTAAAATTAATTTGCATTCCTTGCACAACCACTTCACTAATGGAACCGCTTTCTACTTGTTGTATGAAATCGGAAAAAATTACCTCTTTTGGTTTAACCGTTATCATTTCAAATAAAAAGATGCTTGCTAAAATAATTAAGACTATAGTTAGTATTTGTTTTGTGTTTGCCTTCATATAGATCTTCTCTTCTTTATATTATTATGTCGTTCTATTTTTTAAATATTCTTTTATAAACGCCTGTATTGTTCGTTTACTAATTTGATCGTATTGCTGCAAAGCGGCAAATTTTCGTATTTCTTTTATTAAATTTTCACTTGTTTCTTCCACCTTGTATTTTTCACGATATTGTGAAATAAAAGGCAACCATTCATTGTAATCAAAAATAGGGTAATATAATTTCAAGCCAAAGCGATCTTGCAATGCTAATCGTTCATCAAGTAAATGACTTGATTCTGATTTATTCATATCTAAATCGCCATGTTGTATTAACTCTTTTCGATTACTCACAACACACACCAGGCAAGGGGTTTCTAAATTTTGCGTTTCATCTAGAAAATTTTTCCACAGCCCTAGCATTTCTATGTTCCAAATAGCATCGTCAATACAAAAAATAAACCTTTCTTTTCGTTTAGCTATTTGGGAAATAATAGCAAAGCGATCTTTAATTTGATCTTGTTCTAAAAAGAATAAACGAACTCCCTGCGAACTATAGGCATTGCCTAAAGCATGCAAACTCATTGATTTCCCCGAACCTCTTGCTCCCCAAAGCAACATATGTTGAAACGGTTTACGTTGTATAAACGCCTCTACGTTACTGCGAAGCTTAGCTTCTTGTTTCGCAAAATTAATTAGATCGCTAAACTGGACCTTGGCATGTTTATTATACGTTTCTATTTTTTTTGTATTCGTATAGTATAAGCAATTTTTAAACGCAAGTAAACCGCCGGAACTAATTTGCCAAAATGCCGTTATATCTTGCCTTAATTGATTTATATCCCCTTTTTGCAAGCTAGCAACGGCGCCGCTAAGCGCTGATGGACTTGGTTTTACGTTTGTTAATGCACTTGTTGGATCTTCTATTTTAGGGCGATATTGCGCGCCTATTTCAATTAAAGATAAAAATTCAAGAAAAAGTGAATACGGTTTGTGTTCTGCAAAAGTTTGTACAATGTGTAATTGTTCGTCTAAACTTGCTTGCGAAGGGGGCTCTATCCAAGAAGGGCTCATGTCCCATTCTTCCCTATTAGATAAATAAAAAACAAGGTAACTCGCCCACACGTTTTCTTTTGAAGCCTGCATTTCCATAGCGTACGCAAGTATTTGCTTAGTAAAAGCAAACCAAAGAGTAAACGCGCCGTCTTTTTGTTTTTGCTGTTTTCCAAGCCATAACGCTTGTTGCAAAGTTAAAGCGTCTATTCCTTCGCTTTGCAAAGTTTGCCACTGACGAAGTAGCTCGCTTTCCAACCTGTCCAGGCAAGCAATCCACAAGGCAAGAGGAGTCCCTTCCTTTATTTTACAACGTAAAACATACAGATTAACTACTTGCAAGCAAGTTTGTATTTTATCTAGCAATTGTTCAAAATAGGCGTTAATAGCTTGTAAGTCATATTTTGCCATAAGTTACCAAAGAATATAAGTTGCGTATTTTAATGCTTATTGTAGTATGCACGAAATTCACATATAAAGCAATTCTTTCATTTATTTTATACTTGCTTATTTGATTTTTTATTCTATAATTGTAATATTGACAAAGTATGCACTTTGCGACTATATTTTAAATCTAAACAAAAAATCAAAACTTGCTTATTATTACGTGATTTTCTTTTATACTTACATAATTGTATTATCATCAAACAAACGGCAAATTATATAGCTTTGATAAGAAAATTCCAGTTTAATATATAGCAACAGCTTTTTCATTATTGTATAGCATATATGCCGACTACCCAATTTTTTTTGATTAACTTTGCTATTAATCGTAAAAAGGGTGCATATAGTGCATAATTATCAATTATTATATACTTAATATAAAAATATAATTAAATTCAGGAGTTATTTTGACCCAAGATAGCCAAATAAAAACAGAAGAAACACAAGACTCGCAAACTGCGGAGGTCCAAGCTCAAGAAGCGAACACAGAAAATACACCGTCGCAAGAAGAGCAAACAGAAGAAACACAAACGGCAAACGTAGCAAGTGAACAAGAAGCAACGATTAGCGAAACAAACGAAGAAGATAAGCTAAGAGAAATATTAGCAACGAAAGAAAAAGAAAACGTTCAGCTTAAAGACGCGCTACTACGCCAACAAGCCGAATTAGCTAACTTCAAAAGAAGACAAGCTGATTCAACAAGAGAACAACTTAAATATGCCTCGCAAAATTTGATCTCCGAACTATTACCAATGCATGATAACCTAGAACGCGCTTTAGCGCATCTTCATGAACAAGAAGACGTAAGCGAAGCGGCAAAACAGTTCATTACCGGTATTGAAATGGTAAAAAAAGAGTTTATTCAAGTACTAGAAAAAGAATCAGTACAAGAAATCTCGCCAAAAGGAGAAGAATTTAATCCGAATCAACACGAAGCTATTAGCGTCTCGGATAATAAAGAGTTTGAAAACAATACGGTTGTCGATGTTATCCAAAAAGGATATAGTTATCATGATCGTATTTTACGACCGGCTCTTGTAAGTGTGGCAAAACATTAAAAATGCAAAAAGTATTAAAAATAGTCTTCCTTCATATAAGTAAGACTTTAACGTAAATTATTTTGACCCTCTAAGGAGTAACAAAATGGGAAAAATTATTGGTATTGATTTAGGAACAACAAATTCATGCGTAGCCGTTATGGACGGGGGCGATCCTAAAGTTATCGCGAACGCCGAAGGAACAAGAACAACCCCTTCTATTGTTGCCTTTACAGGCACGGATACATTAGTTGGACAAACGGCAAAAAGACAAGCCGTTACGAATCCGGAAAAAACAATCTATGCCGCAAAACGTTTAATTGGAAGGCAATATGAAAATCCAAGCGTACAAGAAGACATTAAACGATTAAGCTACTCAGTAAGCAAAGGGGCAAACGGATTAGCTTATATTCAAGTTGATCAAGAAAATAAAAATCCGGCTGAAATCTCCGCTTTAATTTTACAAAAAATGAAACAAACAGCGGAAGACTTTCTTGGCGAAGCCGTAACCGATGCAGTTATTACTGTTCCGGCTTATTTTAACGATGCGCAAAGACAAGCAACGAAAGATGCCGGTAAGATTGCCGGTTTAAACGTACAACGTATTATTAATGAACCAACTGCCGCCGCGCTTGCTTATGGTTTAGACAAAGAAAACGAACAAACTATTCTTGTTTTTGACCTTGGTGGGGGAACGTTTGACGTATCTGTTCTAGAAATTGGCGACGGTGTTTTTGAAGTAAAAGCAACAAACGGAAATACAGAACTTGGCGGTGAAGATTTTGACGATCGTATTATTCAATACATTAATAATGAATTCCAAAAAGAAAACGGCATTTCCTTGCAAAGCGATAAAATGGCGTTGCAAAGATTAAAAGAAGCGGCGGAAAAAGCAAAACACGAGCTTTCAAGCGCTATGGAAACGGATATTAATTTACCGTTTATTACAGCTGATGCAAACGGTCCAAAACATTTAAACTTGAAATTAACAAGAGCTAAGTTTGAACAATTAGTAGACGATTTAGTACAAAAATGTTTAGCACCTATCACGGCAGCACTCAAAGACGCGGACATGGATAAATCAGAAATTCATGATATCCTTTTAGTTGGTGGTATGACTCGTATGCCAAAAATCGCGGCTGTTGTGGAAGAATATTTCGGAAAAGCACCGCATAAAGGCGTTAACCCTGATGAAGTTGTAGCAACAGGAGCGGCAATACAAGGCGGCGTTCTTGCCGGTGACGTTAAAGACGTACTCTTGCTAGACGTTACGCCTCTATCTTTAGGTATTGAAACGCTTGGTGGCGTGGCTACTAAACTAATTGAAAGAAACACCACTGTACCAACAAAGAAAAGTCAAGTTTTCTCTACTGCCGCAGATAATCAATCTGCCGTTAGCATTCACGTAGTGCAAGGCGAAAGGGAAATGGCAAACGACAATAAAACGCTTGGAAGATTTGACCTAGTGGGAATCCCACCGGCACCAAGAGGCGTTCCTCAAGTTGAAGTTACCTTTGACATTGATTCTAACGGTATTACGCACGTTTCGGCTAAAGACTTAGGTACCGGTAAAGAGCAAAAAATTCAAATTACCTCTTCTAGTGGACTTTCAGAAGATGAAATTAACCAAATGGTACAAGACGCAGAAGCAAACGCAGAAGCGGATCAAAGCAAACGCAAGCTAATAGATCTTAACAATCAAGCGGAAAATTTAGTCTATCAAGCAGATAAGTTGCTATCTGAATCAGGTGATAAACTAGGCGCAGAAAAAGCAGAATTAGAAAAAGTAGTTGCCGACTTAAAAGCAGTACAAAATTCAGATAATGCAGATGAGCTTGAAGCTAAGATTAAAGCACTAACTGACGTTTTTCACAAAGCATCAGCTAATTTATATCAACAAACGGCACAACAAGGCGGTGCAGAGCAAGCAGCAGGCGAAGCTACGCAAGAAAACACCAGTAAACCGGACGATGATATTGTTGACGCTGATTACGAAGAAGTTAAAGACGATAAATAAATCACTCATTTTATAAATAAAACGGAAACACAATAGGTAAAATTTTGCCAAAAAGAGATTATTACGAAGTACTAGGCATTGATAAAAATGCTAGTAGTGAAGAAATTAAAAAAGCATTTCGTAAGAAAGCATTAAAATATCATCCTGATAGATGTCCGGACGATCAAGAAGCAGCCGAGCTTTTTCGTGAAGCAAGCGAAGCTTACGAAGTTCTTTCATCACCGGAAAAAAGACAACAATACGATCAATTTGGTCATGTTGATTTGAACGGTGGTGCTGGAGCCGGTGGTTTTAGCGGTTTTTCTGGTGGGGGCTTTGGCGATATCTTCGGTGATATTTTCGGCGATCTATTTGGAAACACAAGTAAACAATCGCGGCAACAATCCTATCGTGGTGATGATTTAGTATATCAGTTAACTATTACTTTCTTGCAAGCGGCAAAAGGATATGAAACGGAGATTACTATCCCCCATTTATCCCAATGCAGTAGCTGTAAAGGGACAGGGGCAAAAACCCCGGACGATATTGAAACTTGTCCGCAATGTCGCGGAACAGGCGAACAAAGAACGCAACAAGGCTTCTTTATGATGGCTAGACCTTGTTCTCGTTGTCGTGGTCAAGGAAAAAGCATTCGCCGTACTTGCTCTACTTGCCGTGGTCAAGGTTCGGAAAAAGTTAATAAAACATTAAAAATATCTATCCCTGCCGGCGTTGATACGAATTCTAAAATTAAACTTTCTGGTGAAGGTAACGCAGG
Source organism: SAR324 cluster bacterium (assembly GCA_002995645.1). Lineage (GTDB taxonomy): Bacteria > SAR324 > SAR324 > XYD2-FULL-50-16 > HCM1 > HCM1. Next base: position 60,126 of record PUHO01000001.1, read on the forward strand.
ATTACAAGGCTCCCCGGCTGGTGATTTATATTTGAATATTGTTGTTTCGGCACACCCTTTCTTCCGTAGAGAAAATTACGATATATATTGCGATTTTCCTATTAGTATGACACAAGCGGCGCTAGGAGCTGAAGTAGAAGTTCCTTCTTTAGATGGAAAAATTCGTTTGACTATTCCACCAAGTACGCAAAATAATAAAATCTTTCGCTTAAAAGGAAAAGGCATACCTTACGTTAATCAAAGGCAAGTTGGTGATCTGTTCATTCAAGTTATTGTTGAAATCCCAACTAACCTTTCACGTAAACAAAAAGATTTATTAGAAGAATTTGCTACTTTAGAAAATGAAGCTTCTTCGCCTTTACAACAATCTTTTGCTGATAAAATTAAAAATTTTTTCAAATAGCTAATCTAGGCTGGTTATATTTTTATATAATACAGCCTTGTTTATGTGAAACTTACTTGTTTTCCTTGCAGTAAGTTAGGATATAACAAAATATCCGTTTATTAACAACGTAAAAGTAATTGTTTATTGTCCTTTTTTAAACACTATTATTTTACCGCCATGTTCCATGCTTTCAATCAAATTTTTGTTGTTATTAAAAGCTCTGCTTTACAAATGTTGCAACGAGAGCCGGACTTTTCTTATACCTTCAAAAAACTTTCTCAAGAAAGACAAGAGAACTTTCAAAAATCACATGATAATCAAGTTCAATTCATAGCGAATCTTAAAACAGCACTAAAACAATATAATATAGAAACAAAGTACGTGTACATGCCGGATATGGATAAGATACACCCCCAAGAAAACGACTTAGTCATTTCATGCGGTGGCGACGGTATGTTCTTAGCTTGCGCGCAACGTTATCCTTCTTCTTTCTTATTAGGCATGAATTCAGACTATCAAAAGTCAATGGACTTCGCCGGTAGCTACGGAGCTTTAATCCATACGAATCAAGATAATCTGGAACAACACCTGTCTTTGCTTTTTAGCAAAAAATATACTATTAGCTATTGGCGACGGTTGCAAGCGGCTATTAACGATCAACCAATGGAGCGTTTAGCAGTTAACGATATTTTCTATGGACAAGCTCTTTCTTACACTATGTGCAAGTTGCGCATTTATTTTCAAAATCTAGTGCAAACTGTGCAATGTTCCGGGATTATTACCACAACGGCAATGGGAAGCCATGCTTGGTATTACAATTCCGGTGGCGTGCCTTTTGATAATCACCTTAATCTTTTTGCTTTTTCTATTTTTTGTCCTAATCGTAAACATAAATTAAGTTTTGACTCCGGGATTTTATCTGATAAAGATGAAATTATTATTGTTCCGGTTAAAGACGATTATATTTTGTGTTTTGATTCTAAAAATAATGTTATCGCAACAAAAATGGGAGATAAAATCAGTTTGTTTTTAGCACCTAAACATCATTCTTTAAAAGTAATTTCATTTTCCTGATCTTATTAATCTTAACCACTATTTTTATTTATGCCTTCAAGTTCTTTAAAAATCATCTCCGGAGAAGCAAACAAACCTTTCACGCAACAAATTTGTAGCCATTTAGGTGTTGCTCTAACAAGAACGGAGAAAATTTCGTTTAGCAATGAAAACATGCTCGTACGCATTTTGGATAACGTACGCGAATCAGACGTTTTTGTAATACAAACCTCTACCCCGCCGGTACATGAAAATTTAATGGAACTCTTGCTTTTACTAGACGCTTTAAAATATGCTTCAGCAAAACGGATTACTGCAGTTCTGCCTTATTTTCCTTACGTTCGCTCTGATAAAAAAGATCAACCTCGTATTTCTATTGCTGCTAAGTTAATTGCCAAGCTATTGCAAACAGCCGGCGCTGATCGTGTTTTAACTATGGATTTACATGCGCCTCAAATTCAAGGTTTTTTTGATATTGTAAGTGATCAACTATTAGCAACAGAAGTCATTTGTAATTACTTCAAGCAAATGGACTTGTCTAATACTGTGCTTGTTGCCGCTGATATTGGGGAAGCTAAAGCGCTTGGACCTTATGCGAATCAACTAAACGTTCCTGTTGCGATTATTGATAAAAGACGGATTGGCAACACAGATACCGTTGAATTTCGTAATTTAATTGGGGAAGTAGAAGGGAAAAATTGTCTTTTGATTGATGATGAAATTGCATCTGGTGGGACTGTTTGTAATGCAAGTGTTTTTCTTAAAAAGAAAAATGCAAAAAGCATTAACGTTGCAGCCGTTCATCCTGTGTTATCTGGTGACGCTATTCAGTCTATTTGCGAAGCGCCGATTGATAAAGTCATTGTAACCGATACGATTCCCTTAACGCAAAAAGCGATTGATTCGCAAAAAATCTTGCAACTTCCTGTTGCTCCTTTATTTGCAAAAGCAATTGAACGTATTCATACCGGCGATTCTATTAGCGTGTTATTTTAATTGCCATTCCTGCTTTACAAGTGCTTAGGTTATACCGTTCTTTTGTTAACGTAAGTATTTGTAATCTTGCAACATAGATTATATACTTTTTGCTTTATATACAAAAAAAGGTACTTTACAGTACCTTTTTTCGTTCTTACATGCCAAGTATTACTAACGTTTCATTTGTATTGTATCAGCTAAGATCTCATCTGAGGTCGTTACTACTTTAGCGCTTGCTTGGAAAGCCCTTTGTCCTTCAATCATATTCACAAATTGTTCAGAAAGTTGGACGTTTGATTTTTCTAAGGTTTTAGAATGTACTGTTGCCATGCCATTCTTGCCTGGATCGTCTATGATTGGTTTCCCTGATTTAAAGCTTTCTGCATAACGATTATTGCCCAGTGTAGTAAGTTCTTCTTGCGCTTTAAATTTACTTAACACAACACGACCGAGTTGTTTAACTCTACCAGAGTTAAAAGAGCCGTCTATTGTACCGTCATCATGTATATAAATACCTTCTAACTGTCCGGTTGTAAAGCCGTCTGCATTAAGGTCATGAATAGCAAAATCAGATGAAAATTGTGTCATGCCGTCTACGCCGCTACGTGTATCAAGCGGATCGTTTGGATTACTTCCTTTTCCAAATCTAAAACCAATTACTTGCGGACTATTTGGATTCATACCGGCAAAAGTAAAACTAACTTGCGAAGGTTTTGTAGGATCTGCTTTTTGTGCTCTTTGCATAATAAAACGATTCTGTTGCTGTATCGCGCCCGGTTGCCCTGCTTGTGCTTGCGTTAGAGCTGGCGCCTGTTGTCCGCCTTGCCCTTGTTGTTGCTGTTGTTGTACCATCACGCCCGGGATATCTTGTACTAAACGACCTTTAGGAGAGAACTGCAAAAAGCCACCACCGACGGCAATCTTAGCGCCGGGAACGCCACTTGGCAAATCTTCGCCGTCTATTAAAGCCATCCATTGCCATTGATCTTTAATCTCTGTTCCCGCTACAGGCTGTCCTGTTTGGGGATCCGTTTGCGGCGGTTGGTCTTTTAGCTTTCTATAGGCTAGTGTGACTGTGTGTTCTTTTCCTTTAGCATCATATACGGTTGTAGTAGACGTAAAGTTATACATTTCTGGAAGTACGTTTTCATAATCTACCTCCACACTTGGTGGTGTTGCATTCGAGTCGAGATTAGCAGAAACGTTTACCCCTGTATTTTCTTCTACGCCGTCTTTTGTTGCTACTGGCGGATCAATTTGATTTAGTATGTTAACCCGCTTCATCTTGCCTGTGCTTTCTTTTGTTTTTGGATCTACGTCGCGAACCATTAAGTAATCACCGTCTGTTGTAACAAGATAACCTTCTTTATCATAAGTAAACTTACCGTCTCGTGTATAGGAAATTTTACCTGCTTTACTTTTAACAGTAAAAAAACCGTTGCCGTCTAGTGCTAGATCTGTTTCTTGCTCTGTTTTTTCAAAACCGCCTTGCGTTTGTATCGTTTGTACACTTGGAATATACGTTCCTCTTCCTATTTTATCCGTCCCTGTTACATAGGTAGACATAAAATCATGAAAATGAGTACGATTATATTTATATCCTGTTGTGTTTACGTTAGCAATATTACTACCAACAACTGTCATTCTTTTTGTATGTGCCGAAGCGCCGCTAGCTCCGGCATAAAGCGAACCTATCATGTATAATCCTTATAATTTATTTTTGATATCCTTTCGGTAGCTGCGAGATAATAGGTTGTTCGCGCAACGTTTTTACCGTTGGAAACGGCGTTTTACTATTAAATACTTGATCGGAATGATTGCTTATTCCTGTAATTTCATCTAACTTATATTGTTTTGCCTTAGCCTTAAACGTAGCTTTTCCATCTGCATAGCTAACTTCGTCTAGGCGAATATTAGCATATGGATTAATTTGCTTAATAGCTCCTTCGTTTGTCATCATTTCAAGAGAAACGTCATATTGTCCGTCTTCCATTCTAATGTTCTTGCTATTTTGTCCATTCCACACGTATTCTTGTCTTCCTGCCGGCATATCTTTCAAGCGATCTTGTCTTACTAAAGAACCGTCTTTCCTGCGAATAGCAATATGCACTTCTTTCGCATGATCAGGCAAAGTATAGTGTAAAGGCGAAGCTAAGCCGTTTTCAAGTTGAAGTTGCGGTTTAGCAACAGACACATCATGATTAAGAAGATTCACTGACTGCAATTCTTGTATGTTCTTATCTGTTGCATTAAGCTGCTGCATTCCCTTATTTAGTTTTTGAAGCTGCTCCATACTACCTAACTGCGAAAGCTGCGCCATCATAGATCCGCTATCCATTGGATTAATAGGGTCTTGGTGGCTCATTTGTGTTAAGAATAAATTCATAAAATCATTCTTATCCAAATTCTGTTTTGCTTTTCTCTCTACTGTTTTAGCTTGTAGCCAATTCGCAGATTGTTGTATTTTATTTACCGCCATAATTTGCCTTTATTCAAACTACCGTTTACATTAAGTGTTTTTCACTTGTTTTCATTCGCTGTTCTGCCGTATAGATTTCTCCAATACTTTTAGCTGACCTTTTTGCTCTATATAAGTTTTCGTCTTCTCTTGCCATAGCTTGGGATTCGCCGTGAAACATAATAGCATGCGGTAATAATAGCACTTGCACTGATTTCACTTGTATACCTTTGTTTTCTAGGCTAGTTTGGATTGCTTTCTTATTCGTATCAAGCAGGTTTTTCGCTTCGGCATTAGAAGCTTTTAACTGGGCAACTAAACCGTCTTTTTCTTTCAATAGACTAACGTCTAAGCGACCAAGATTTTCCGGTCGTAATTGAATTGTTAGCTTGTCTTTTCCATTAGACTCAAGCACTTTCATTTTATCGGCTAGCTCTTCCCAACGATTCATGCCTTGTGCCGACTCTAGCTTAGCTTGCGCTTGCTCGGCTTTCGTTCCTTTTTTCGTTGGTTCTGTCGCTATAAGCGTAAGGTTTTCTATTTCATTATCTTGCGATTGGCTATTCGTAGTATGAACGCTTTGCGCTGTTGGTTGCGCTTTAATGCTATTCATAGCAACACGGGCAGTATTAACGCTTTTTGCCGCCATTTGTGGATTTAACATAGGTTGACGTACCGTGTCTGTTTGCGAGGCGTCAGCTTGCGTTCTATTTACGTTATAAGTCGCTTTTGTAGATAAGCTGTCTTCTTTACCAAGTGTAGTAAACGAAGTTAGTTCTGCTTTTTGAGAATGATCTAATTGTTTAGAAAAGCCCGAATCAGCTTGCGTTGTTACAAGAGGGTCGCCTTGTGGCACTGCTGCCGCATGAATATGCGCTGTGTCCGCTTCTACTTGTTTATGCACCGCCGTTTCAAAAGCTCGTTGCTTTGCTTGTAGTATTTGTGTGCTCACCGCTTGCGATTGTTGCGTTTCAATAGATTGCTTAATCATTTGCGTATTTTGAAACAATTGACTTGCTGCCATATCGCTTTGCATTTGTTTAGACAATAAATCGCGTTTCGCGTTTTCTTGTGCATATTGTTTGTTTTGATTTTCTTTTTGCCACTGCTTTTCTTCCGACTTAAAAACAGAAACGTCGTTACTCGTTTCGTCTAGTTGCAGAGCAAAATTAGAACTAGGCAAAGAAGACGTTAATACGTCTTGCTTAGATGCATGAGAACCATGCTTATCCTTCATGACAGCTTGTGTTGCTGGTATAGATGCGATTTGAGCCACATTGACCTCCTTGTAAAGTTTAAGTTTTTCCTTCCTGAAAAACTTTTTGCTATTTAGCATATTAGTTCTTTTTAGGAACTAAGCTTTTTAACGTTCGTTTGTAATCGATTCTAGTTTATTACTTTTAAACCTGGTTACTTTTTCCGTAATTTCTACGGCTACTTTAGGATCTAACAATTGCATTACAGCCGCCGCTTTCTTTGCTTGCATACGCATTAAAATTTGCGTTGCCGTTAATCTATCCATTTGATTAAAAAAGGGCGCTATATTCTCTGGATCCATTGCGTTATAGTATATAACTATCTTACTAATATCTTTTTCTTCTATTTTTTTTCGTTCGTCCCGCAGTGCTTCTGTTTTACGAATAACCTCGGCTAGTCTATCTAGTTTTGACTCCACTTGTTGCGATAGCTTTTGTAGATTATCACTTTTACTTTTTAAAGCAAGCTCTCTTTGATTTAAACTATCTTCTTTTTCTTTTAAGCGGTGAATTATTTCTAGATCTTTTTGAGAAAATTCACTGCCGTCTTTAAGCGATTTTTCTACTTTCTGTTTTTGCGGCACGACTTCGGGAAACGTGTTTGGTCTAATTTTATTAATCCATTTTTTCATCATTGTCATTGCCTGGGCGTCTCTTGTATACACAGTCACGCTGGCAACTTGCACAATGCAAAAAAGGCTTAAAACAATGAATATATACTTGATCATTTTTGCTTTTGGATAAACTGATTAATAGCCACTTCATTCATTATTTTTGTTTCCATTGCAATTTGTTTTGCTATATATCTTTTTTCTTCTTTCTCTCTTAAAATTTCTAGCATTCTTTTGTTTTTTGTTGCTTCCATTTGTCGTTCTATTTTTTCTTGTAAAACTAAATTTTCTTTTTCTTTTTCTTCGTCTAGCGATTTAATTTGCGTATTCACACGATTTCTAAAGGCATATAACGATTTAAAAGCTTCAATATTCAGTCTATTTTCCTTTGATTGCGCTGTTAGTTCAACTTCTACTTTTGTAATTTTATTTTGCAAAAATTGCTTTTTAGCATCAATCTCTAGTATTGCTTTTTCTTGCAACGCTACTTCTTTCGCACATAACCTTTCTGTTATTTCTCGTACGTTTAAGGCGGCTTGTAAAGAAAAACGGAACATATTTCCCCAAACGGAATTCATAAAACTTGCTTAAAAAAATACAAGATATATGCCATAATAGAAATATATTTTCACTTTATCTAGTTTATCTTTATATATAAAGGAATCATGTCTAATAAAGCTATTTTCATCAGTCGCCCTAATCGTTATGAAGTCGTCTGTTTATTCCAAAACAAGGAAATTATTGCCCATTTGCCTAATCCCGGAAGATTAAGCGAACTATTATTTCCTAATTCGATTCTAGAAATAGAATTAGCACCGCCGTCAAAGACAAGAAAAACAAAATATACGGCTATTGGCATTTGGAAAGACGATTTATTTATCGCGTTACATACTCATAGACTTAACTATGTTACAAAGCAACTTGTTGAATCAAATAACTTGCCTTCTATTGGCTCTTTGTCTTTAATAAAACAAGAAGTGTCTCATGCAAAAAGTCGCTTTGATTTTCTTGTCGCAAAAGAGGGGCAACCTTTTTTCTTAGAAAGCAAATCTTGCACTTTATATACAACAAAAGCGGCAATCTTTCCGGACGCGCCCACTTTACGCGGCACAAAACATGTTAGCGAGCTATATGACTTAGCAAAGCAAGGAAACGAAGCTGCCATTGTGTTTGTAATACAAAATCCGTTGTTGTCATATTTTCTTCCTAATTTTCATACTGATCTTACTTTTGCACTTACTTTGCTTGAAGCAAGGAAAAAAGTTCGTATTAGTCCGGCAGCTTGTAAAATAACGCCGCAATTCAACATAGACTCGCCAGTCAAAGAATTACCTATCCCATGGGAAATAGTAGAACGAGAAGCAAAAAATCAAGGTTGCTATTTGTGGGTTGGCTATCTTCCGCAAGATACTAACGTAGCGGCAGGCAAATTAAAGCCTCAAGTATATAGAAAGGGGTATTATATGTATATTGGTTCGGCGAAAACTAATTTAGATCAACGTATTGCAAGGCATTCTCGTTTACGAAAAAAACAGCATTGGCATTTTGATTACTTACGTCCTTTTCTAGAAAAGCAAGCGCATTTTGCTATTCGCACGCAAGACGGGATTGAATGCGAACTGGCAACGCAATTTACACAACTTGCCGATTGGCATATTCTTGATTTTGGTTCGTCTGATTGTCATTGCCCTTCTCATTTACTTGGTTTTGAAATTAACCCTTTACTATCTCCTTCTTTTTTCACTTTGTTACATTTCTTTCAAATAGATCGCTTTTTGAATTAAATCAACGTTAGATTTTGATTGCCTACGTCATTCCCTAAAAAACTAATCGCATTTTTATTATTCCTATATAAGGTGCGATTTAGATAACTTGCCGATTAGCATTGACTTTCTCGCCTGCCTTGGCTTTGTTTCTTTAATATAGAGTGCTGCCATTTTGATTACTTACTTCTATAGGGAAGTAAACGCGATTTACACAACTTGCTGATTGGCATTGCCTTTCTTGCCTGCTTGGATTTTGATTCTTTTATATTGTTATTGTCATTTTAATTGCCTACGCCTTTCTATAGGGAAGTAAACGCGATTTATGCAATTTGCCGATTAGCATTGCCTTTCTCTCTTGCTTGGCTTTTGATTCTTGATTCTTTTATTGATACGTAATTAATTAAATGCAAACTTACAATGCGATTTACACAGCTTGCCGGTTGGTATTGCTCTTCTCACTTGCTTGGCTTCTTGCTCTCTTCTATAGGGAAGTATACGCAATTTACACAACTTGCCGGTTAGCATTGCTTTTTTCTCCTGCTTTGGAGTCTTTTATATAGATTACTGTTATTTTGATCATCTACGCCTTTCTATAGGGAAGTAAACGCAATTTACACAACTTGCCGGTTGGCATTGCTTTTCTCTCCTGCCCTGGCTCCTTTTATATAGATTGCTGTTATTTTGATCATCTACGCCTTTCTATAGGGAAGTAAACGCGATTTAGATAACTTGCCGGTTGGTATTGATTTTCTCCCCTGCCTTGACTCCTTTTATATAGATTGTTTTAAGTTGATTTGCTTTTCAAAATAATCACCTTTTGAGGCTTATCCTTTTTTCAAATTATTGTATATAATTTGTCTTATTATCTTCTCTTTTATGTGACATTCGTTACCTTATTCTCCTGCCTAGCTTAAGTATATAATAAAAGTAAAATCTTTTTATTATATACTATTATGAAAAAAACTTTCTTTTTATTCTCTATCTTACTATGTTCTTTTTTGTCTTCTCTCTATGCAAAAAGTAAAATATACTATACTGAAAAACCTATAACTGTACATTGGATTAGGTGTTATGACGGCGATACTTGTCGCTTTGATATTCCTTCATTTTCACCCTTATTAGGTAAAAATATAGCTGTTCGCTTACGCGGTGTAGATACGCCTGAAATAAGAGGGAAGTGTCCTTATGAGAAACAATTAGCAAAAAAAGCTAAACAATTTGTAATTTCAAAACTACAAAATGCAAAAACTGTAGAATTACGGTCTTTATCTAGAGGAAAATATTTTCGTATTGTTGCCGACATATACGTAGATCAAGATAAAACAAGTTTAAGCCAACAATTACTAGCAAAAAAACTCGCCTATCCTTACTTTGGGAAAAAGAAACAATCTTGGTGTAAAAAGTAATTAAATACAAAAAGCAAATATAAACTTATCTCTCAAAATTTATATTTGCTTATACTCTTCCCTTTTTACGTAATACACGTTGACTTATTTTCCCGCCTAGTTTAAAAATATAATAAAAATCCTTTTATTATATTCTATTATGAAGAAACTTTTCTTTTTATTTTCGATCTTGCTATGTTCGTTTGTATCTGTCCTTTATGCAAAAAATAAAATATATCATCAGAAAAGATCTATAAAAGTACATTGGATCAAATGCCATGACGGCGATACTTGCCTCTTTGCTATTCCTTCACTTTCACCAGTACTAGGTAAAACAAGAGATATTCGCTTACGCGGTATAGATACGCCTGAAATTCAAGGGAAGTGTCCTTATGAAAAACAACTCGCAAAAGAAGCTAAACAATTTGTAATTTCAAAACTACAAAATGCAAAAACTGTAAAATTACGGTCTTTATCTAGGGGAAAATATTTTCGTATTATTGCCGACGTATACGTAGACAAAGATAAAACAAGTTTAAGTCAACAGTTACTAGCAAAGGGACTTGCCTACAACTACTTTGGTGGGACAAAGCGCTCTTGGTGCTTACATTCATTCAATGCTACGTTTGAATATTATAACTACTTTGGGGGGACAAAGCGATCTTGGCGCAAGAAATAAGTAGATACAAAAAAGCAAATATAAACTTATTATGCAATAAATTTATATTTGCTTATATTTTATCTTATCGCTTGTTTCTAGTAAGTATAAATTAATAAGAAAGCAATAAGTAGAGCATAAATAGCTAGTGATTCAATTAACGCTAAACCAATAATCATAAGCGTAAAGATTTTACTATGAACGCCTGGATTACGGGAAATACCTTCTAAAGCACCACGAACAGCGTGCCCTTGTCCGATACCACATCCACCGGCAGCAACTCCAATAGCTAAACCAGATCCAATTGTAATACCTAAGAATTTAAACGCTGAAACAAGATCACCTTGCGAACCAACGCTTTGCGCAGCTTCTTGAGCGAAAGCTAAAAACGGAATACAAGAGCTAACTAAAAATAAGCCAAGAATACGTAAAGATTTTTTCATAAAGACCTTTTAAATTTTATATAAATTAATATTAATGGCCGTCTAAAGCCATTTGTATATATACTAGTGATAACAGTAAAAAAACGAAAGTTTGTAACATAGCCACAAACAAACCTAAACCAATGAAAGGTAAAGGCAACAGTAAAGGAAACATACCGAAGAAAACACTAGCAACCATGTGATCCCCTCTCATATTCCCAAGCAAACGAAGAGCTAAAGAAATAGGGCGCACTAGATGAGAAACAAGCTCTATGGGAAACATTAACCAAGCTAACCACCAAACCGGTCCTAAAAATTGCTTAATATAACTAAATCCATGTGCTCGTATACCAATAATATGAGTTAAAATAAACACGCAAATAGCAAGAGTAAAGTTCATGTTAAATTCTTGCGTAGGCGGTTCAAAACCAGGAATCAAACCAAGTAAATTAGATAGTAAAATAAATCCGGCAAGAGGTGCGTAAAAACAAAATAAACGCTTTGCTATAGGATGATTAATAATACCAGCATTAAAGGATTCTAAACCAGAAATTGATAGTTCTGTAAGAAAAGAAAAACTTAGTTTTCCTGTTGGCTCAATATTTTTGTTTTTACGAAAGCTATGACCTGCAAAAAAAGCAAATAATAATAAAATGATAGCTACAAGGGATACATGAAACCCTATTTCCGGATCAACATGAATTGATTCAAACACTTTTTCCACTGAAGGAAACGAATGTACCAATAAGAAATTACTTTGTTGCATAGTTTTCCTAAAAGATAGAATTAAACACGAATACTAAAATAAATAACAAGTGGTAAAAAGAAGGCAACGCCTATAAGAATACCAAATAAATTAATATGCCAATAAAAGGTAAGTAAAGCAAAAAAGAGAATAGATAAACCTAGTTTCAAAGATGCAATTAAAAAAACGGGAAGCATTCTGCCTTGTTTCAACGTTTTTTGTGAAGCAAAAATAAGTAGCACAAAACTGGAAATACTCCAAATAACGCCGCATAACGCGCCTAAAGCAATGTCGTGTTTCCCAATGGAATAAAGTACTAACGGCACACAAAATAGTACTATAAATGGAATAAGTAGCTTTTTATATACACTATTTTGTTGTAGATCACTCATCTATTTCTTTCTCTTCTTTTTCTATATGTTTGTTCATATTACGTACTAAACGAAACAAAGTTTGTATAGCCGCGCCTAAACCTATTATAAATCCTAAAAAAAATAAATATGGTTTTGTTCCCCAATGTATATCAGCAAAGACACCTAATATAGAACCAACGGCAATAGCCGCAACAATTTCTATGCCAACACTGCTATACTCTAAATATTGGTAATATTTATTTTTCTTAACCATACTTACGTAAAGTTTTTTGCCTTGTAATAGACCTTTGTAACTTGACTTCTAATAACTTTGTATGCGTATCGTCCGTATCTTGATTGACTAATTTAGCCTTTGTTTCTTCATACGCTTTTTTAGCACGGTCTATATTAATTTCCAATCTTGTTTCAGCAAGTTTCGCTAGTACTGTCACTTTATCTTCATATATTTGTACATATCCATAGTGTACGGCGACAAGCTCTTCTTTTCCGTCTTTTTCATACCGAAGTACGCCGGACGTTAATCCGCTTAGCAAAGAGCAATGCCCGGGCAAAACCCCTATTTCTCCGCTAAGTGTTTCAAGAACAACCGAATCAACTTGTTCGCTTACTAGCTTTTTTTCAGGAATTAATATTTCTAGTTCTAGTGCCATTATATTTTTACGTTATAAAGTTTTTGCTTTTGCAATCACATCTTCAATTGTTCCACTTAAGTAAAAAGCTTGTTCTGGAATATCGTCATGTTTACCGTCCAATATCTCTGTAAAGCCTTTAATAGTGTCTTTAATATCAACGTACACGCCTTCTATACCGGTAAATTGTGTTGCCACACTAAAAGGTTGCGATAAGAAACGTTGTATTTTTCTGGCACGTTCTACCACTTTTTTCTGCTCTTCCGATAATTCGTCCATACCTAGAATAGCAATAATATCTTGTAAATCTTTATATTCTTGCAACATGTTTTGTACACGTCTAGCACAATCGTAATGCTCTTGCCCCACAATATTAGGTTCAAGAATACGAGAAGACGAATCTAGCGGATCTACTGCCGGATAAATACCCAATTCTACAATAGCCCTAGAAAGTACGGTTTTAGCGTCAAGATGAGAAAAAGTCGTAGCTGGCGCCGGATCGGTTAAATCATCTGCCGGTACATATACCGCTTGTACTGATGTAATAGAACCATCTTTTGTTGAAGTAATACGTTCTTGTAAATTCCCCATTTCACTAGCTAAGTTTGGTTGGTACCCTACAGCAGAAGGAATCCTTCCAAGTAAAGCAGAAACCTCAGCCCCAGCTTGTGTAAAACGAAAAATATTATCAATAAACATTAATACGTCTTGCTTTTGTACGTCACGAAAATACTCAGCTACTGTTAAAGCAGATAGCCCAACACGTTGCCTTGCTCCCGGTGGTTCGTTCATTTGTCCGTAAACTAACGCCGTTTTGCTTAATACGCCTGATTCCGCCATTTCACACCACAAATCGTTACCTTCTCTTGTACGTTCACCTACGCCGGCAAACACAGAATACCCGCCGTGTTGTTTTGCGATGTTATTAATAAGCTCCATAATAACAACTGTTTTACCTACGCCGGCACCGCCAAAAAGTCCAATTTTACCACCTTTCAAATAAGGGCAAATTAAATCGATAACTTTAATTCCGGTAACAAGCATAGAAGAACTTGTATCTTGATCGTGAAAACTAGGAGCAGACCGATGAATAGGCCATCTTTCTTTTGTTTCAATTGCGCCCTTTTCATCTACGGGATCGCCAACAACATTTAAAATACGCCCAAGAACGGCATCACCTACCGGAACTTGTATCGGCGCGCCTGTGCCTATTACCTCTAGTCCACGTACTAGCCCGTCTGTTAACGACATGGCAATGGCACGAACTGTTTCTTCGCCTAGATGTTGTTGTACTTCTAAAATAAATTTGACTTTCTTGCCGTCTACTTCATAGCTCACTTCAAGAGCATCTAAAAGTTTTGGAAGCTCGCTATCTGTAAAAGCCACGTCCACAACGGGACCAATAACCTGAACTATTTTTCCTTTTATCATTATGAAAATACCTTAAAAAATTGATATCTATACTGATTCCGCTCCAGAAACGATTTCTGTTAACTCAGTTGTAATTGCACTTTGTCTTTCACGGTTATAATATAAGCTTAATCGATCTAACATATCCATAGCATTGTTAGTTGCCGAATCCATTGCCGTCATACGTGCCGCGTGTTCACATGCCATTTGACTTAATCCTGCTGTGCCTGCAAAATTTACTGCATATTCTGGAAGTAATTTACTTAACAATTCTTCTAATGATTGTTCAAATAAAAACACTTCGCTTTCTTGTTCTTTTGTTTTTTCGTCTACTTGTATAGGTAAAAGCGTATCTATACGTTGTTCGTGTGTAATAACGTTTTTGAAACTATTACTTGCTAAATAAACGGCGTCTATTTCTTCTTTTTCATAAAGGTCTAAACAAGTTTCTATAGCCACTCGAATCTTAGCTTGTACGTCCTTATCCTTTACATCTGTAACAGTTTTATAAACCGTGTATTCTTTCTTACTTTGAAAAAATTCTTTTCCTTTTTTTCCAAAAATCAATAATTCAATTTGTTTATCTTGTTCTTGGATAAACTTTTCAACAATACGACATAAATTATTATTCAATCCACCGCATAACCCGCGATCTGTAGTATATAATATTAAAATCGCTTTTTTTGATTTACTATTATTTTGTAAAAAAGGATTATTTACATTCGTATTATTTTGCAATACTTGTAAAAGAACTTTATGTAAACGTTCGCTGTAAGGTTTCGCATTTTTAATTCGCTCTTCAGCATGACGCATTTTAGCAGCAGCAACCATTTTCATTGCTTTTGTAATGTGCATAGTATTTTGCACACTCGTCATACGTAGCTTAATATTTTTTAAATTTGCCATATGTCTAGTTTAAAAAAGTAAATTACGAATTAAATTGCGTAGTAAAGCTTGTTATTACTTTGTCCAAATTAGCGATTATACTATCGCTCAACGCTCGTTCTTCTGCAATTTGTTGCAATAACGCGCTTTCTTGACTTTTCATGTGCGCTAATAATTCTTGTTCGTATTGTCCGATTCTATCTAAAGCAAGATCATCGGCAAACCCTTTTGTTATAGCAAAAAGAGCAATTACCTGTTCTTCCATTTTCATAGGAGCGTATTGCTTTTGCTTTAAGATTTCAACTAACTTAGAACCTCTACTTAATTGCTTTTGCGTCACTTCATCTAAGTCCGATCCAAATTGCATAAACGCAACTTTTTCACGATATTGAGCTAAATCTAACCGTAAAGTACCGGCAACTTGTTTCATTGCTTTATCTTGCGCTGCCCCACCTACACGAGAAACAGAAGTTCCCACATTAATAGCCGGTCTTACGCCCGAGTTAAACAACTCTGTTTCAAGAAAAATTTGTCCGTCTGTAATAGAAATCACATTCGTTGGAATATAAGCTGAAATATCGCCTGCTTGCGTTTCAATAATAGGGAGCGCTGTAATGGATCCGCTTCCTTGTTGTTTACTTAGCTTACAAGCTCTTTCAAGTAATCTAGAATGTAAATAGAAAATATCACCTGGATAAGCTTCCCTTCCCGGTGGTCGGCGAAGTAAAAGAGATAGTTCACGGTATGCAACGGCTTGTTTAGACAAATCATCATAAATAATTAAAACTGATTTCCCTTCATATAAAAATTGTTCTGCCATCGCAACGCCAGCGAAAGGAGCAATATATTGTAAAGATGCCGTATCACTTGCCGACGCAACCACAAGTAGCGTGTAATCCATAGCGCCTTCTTCAGCTAGCTTTTGCGTTACTTGTGCAATTGTTGAATTTTTTTGTCCTATAGCAACGTATATACAAATTGTATCCGTATCTTTTTGCGCTATAATAGCATCTAAGGCAACTGCTGTTTTTCCAGTTTGTCTATCGCCAATAATAAGTTCCCTTTGCCCTCTTCCAATAGGCACCATAGAATCAATAGCTTTTAACCCTGTTAATAAAGGTTCGGAAACGGTTTCTCTGTGAACAATACCGGGCGCAATCATTTCTAAACGTCTATAAGTACCCGTTTCAATAGCACCTTTGCCGTCTAATTCTTTACCTAGTGGATTAACCACCCTTCCAAGTAATTCTTGACCTGCCGGCACTTCTAAAATTTTCCCCGTACAAGTTACGCTGTCACCTTCACGTAAGTTCTCACCTTTATCTAAAAGGACAATTCCCACGTTATCTTCTTCAAGATTCAATGCCATTCCACTAGTTCCATCTTCAAAACGAACTAACTCGCCAGCCATAATGCCGTCTAGACCATATGCCCGTACAATACCATCTCCAATACTCAAGATTGTGCCTTCTTCTTGTACTGTGATTTGGCTATCAAAATTCTCTATTTGCTCTTCAATAATTTTACTGATTTCCGATGCCTTTAATTTCATGGCTTGTCTACCCTTCTAAAAGTGTTTTAGATAATCTATTTAATTGTGTGCGTAAGCTAGTGTCAAACAAAAGCGAACCGGCATGCACACGAAATCCAGTTATAAGTTCCGGTTTAATTTCCTCAACAAAGTCAATTTCTTTGTTCATATGCTTTGCTATTTGCATACGTAACGTTTCTTTTGTATCCGTATCTAATGCAAAAGGAAGCTCGGCTATAGCTTTAATTTTACCGGTAATTTCCTGCCTGTATTTATCATACATATAAGCAATGCGCGGCAAAAGACTCATACGATTACGACATAGTAAAACAAGAAGGAATTGTAAAAAAATAGGTTGCCCTTTGTAGCTACTCATTATTTTCTTTAGTTCCGTTTGTTTTTTTGTTAACGATACTTTTGGATTTTGCGCCCATTTTAAAAACGTATTCTCTTCTTTCTCGTATAAAGCAACAAACATGTCTAATTCGCTTTGTACCTCGTCTAGACATTCTTTTTTATATGCTAAATGTAAAAGAGCTTTTGCATATCGCGGTGCAATATTTCCACTATTCATAGTTTTATATAGAGTGTAATTGAGTAATAGATTGTTTTGTTACTTTCTCTTTTACTTGCTTATCGTCTTGTTCTACTTTTTGATATACAAGCTTAATCGCCTCTTGCGTCATTGATCGTTTTAGCTCTGTTCGTGCTAAAGACAATTTACTTTCTAAACGCTGTTCCATTGCGTTTTTCCAATAGTCCACTTGCTTGTTCGCTTCTTTTTTTAATTCTTCACAAGCACGTGTTGCTTCTTGTTGTATACGATTTTTTGCTTCTTCGCTTTCTTTTGCTAAATCGGCAAGTTCTTTTGTCACTTTACTTGTTTGTTCTTGCACTTCGTTTAATTCGTCTTGTAATAAACTAAACTCTTCTTTTTTGCTTTTAGCGGCACTTCTTAAGTATTGCAAGATAGCCGGGCGCGCATATTTATGTAGAACAAAAAGAACAATAAATAAATTAACAAACCTAAATATAATTGTTGTAACCGGATTAGTAAAGCCAATATGACTCATAGCGCGGTATAATATACCTTCCGATTCAGCGGCAAACACGATATTTGGCATTAAAACTAAGCTAGTCAACAACAAACATAGCATTTTCCCTTGTTGCTTTACTTGCTTCCACATAGGCATTTGATTTTGTTGCATTGTTTTACGTCTACTGGTAGTTTTCTATTATTTCACTTAAACGATTTTAGTATATACTTTTTGAGAAAGCATCTCTATATACGTTTTAGATTCGTCTATTGCTTGTTGTTTTTCTTTATTTATTTGAGCGTCAAACTCACTTAATTGCTTTTCTATTTCGGCTTTGCCTTGTTGCAAAATTTGACTTGCGTCTTCTTTTCCTTCAGCTAGTTTTGTTTGGTATAAGGTCTGTATTTCTTGTTTTAACAGCTTTTCTTTAGCGTCTAAATCTTTTGCAGCACGAGACAAGCTAACGCGCGCTTCACGGAGTGTTTTATCTAGATCTCGTTTAGCTTCGTCTCGCTTATGGACAACGGCAAAGATAGGCTTAAATAGCCAAATATGAAGAAAAAAAGCAACGACAAAAAACACTATTAACATAAAAAGACCGGTTGTCCATTCATAGTGAATTAGTCCGAAGTTAAGAACTGACCCGTAGAGTTTTTCCATAATTCTCGATTTTTGGAGTGCTTATACGTAATGTAACTTTAATAAGTTATAAATATATATTGTTTTTTTCATCATGTCAATCAATTTTAAGTTAATTATGAACTTAACAAGTTAAGTTATAAAACAGCGCCATTTTCTTAAGCATTTCAGCGAAGTACTATTTGCTGTTTTTATTTATCATTATAAATATATAAATAAATGAGATATATTTTAATAAATAAGCTTACCTAATTAATAAGGCTAGGCACAAAGAAAACAGGCTTTCTAAAGGCAAGCTAAGACTAATATGACCTATCATTAAAAAGCAAAAAACATTTTGTATAGCTTGCTAAAGTAGTGAAAAAATTTTTACTTTCTTCTTTTAATTTACAATTAAGTTTGCTATAGTTAGACGTAGGATTAAATTCTTTTTATTATGTTTATGAATCAACATGATAGGCTTGTAAAATAGATTTTTAACCTTACAGATTGTAAAAAAGAGATATTAAGGCGACTAAACTTAACCCCTTAATATTATTATATTTCACTACGCTAATCAAGAAATAAAATGCAAAACATCGCATGTATTGGTGAGTGCATGGTTGAACTTTCGTCAACTACTGTACTGAACCCACAAAATAATGAACCACTATATCAAATTGGATTTGGTGGCGATACTCTAAACGCCTCTATATATTTAGCCCGCATGGGCGGTAACGTTTCTTATATTTCTGCTTTAGGAGACGACGATATCTATAGCACTAGAATGATCAAAGCTTGGGAAGATGAAAACGTAGATACGTCTTTAGTAAAGAGAGTAAAAGGCGAACTTCCGGGCTTATAT
This sequence comes from SAR324 cluster bacterium, assembly GCA_002995645.1. Classification (GTDB taxonomy): domain Bacteria; phylum SAR324; class SAR324; order XYD2-FULL-50-16; family HCM1; genus HCM1. The sequence goes on from PUHO01000001.1 coordinate 79,192, forward strand.
ATCATTACAAACGATGAAACCGGAGAACGTACGTTTGAATTCTGGCGAATGGAATCGCCGGCAAGACGGCTATTTGAGCTAGATAACACAGAAGATTATTTTGAAAAATTATCTCAGTTTGACAATATCTTTTTCTCTTTAATTACGCTTTCTTTATACTCGAAAGAAGCGCTAGATAAGTTCTATAATTTCTTATTACAATATAAAGGAAAAGGCGGGAGAATCATAATTGACAACAACTATCGCAAGTCAGGTTGGGCATCTCTAGAAGAAGCTTCCACTTTTTACCGCAAGTTTGCCGCCATAGCACATGTTGTATTACCTAGCTTTGACGATGAAATAACGCTAATGCAATTTAAATCTAACAAAGAGTGTATAGAATACTATAAATCCAAAGGTGTAGAAGAGGTTGTTATTAAGAACGGCGGCGGTTTAGTGACTATTTTTCACAATGGAAAAGTGGAAGAAGTGACTGTTAGCAAAATTGAAAAGGTAGTAGATACAACGGCAGCAGGCGATTCGTTTGCAGGCGTATATTTAGCGGGGCGATTAGCCGACATGAATCCGGTTGACGCCGTAAAAAGGGCTCATTCTGTGGCAAGTCAAGTGATATTACACAAAGGGGCAATTATGCCAAAAGAATTTATGAATTCTTAATTTCAATTATCACTTACTATAATTAAAGACGTCTATTTTTTAATTAAAATAGGCGTTTTTATAGGCAAAACAGCAATTCTCTAAAAACAAGCAAAGTCTTACCTTTAAGATCACGTTTTTACGTCAAAATTAGTTAGCATTATCAAAGTAAAACTGTCCTTTTTTTGTACTGTTTTTAGCACTGTTTTAAAAACAAGAAAACCCTCTGCCTTGGAAACCGCGTTTTTACGTGGAAAACAATTCGTATTATACAAGAAAAACTGTCATTAAAACAGTCATTTTTTTGTACTGTTTTTAGCACTTTTGCAAACAAGCAAAATCTCGCCTTTTCGTTGCTATTGCTACGTTAAAATCAATTAGCACAACAAAAATAAAATAACTATTTTTTGTACTCTTTTAAAATAAGACAAACCCCGCCTTGGAACCCACGCTTTTACGTGGAAAACAGTTCGTATTATACAAGAAAAGCTGTCATTAAAACAGTCATTTTTTTGTACTGTTTTAAACAAGTTAGAACAAGGCAAATTTCTTCTTTTTATTTTCATCGCAACCTAAGATTAATTAGTATTACAAAATTATCTAAATAGAAGACAGGCTATTTTATAGATTCATTTTAGCCAGTGAATATATTAGCATTATAATTTTATCTATATAGAATACATTCTATTTATAATCTCGCCCTAACCTTTCCCTAGTTCGGCAACCTGTGCTTTTTATAATTGCCTCTAACAAGTGAATCAATCAACATTATAACCTTATCTAGCAAAACCTATACTAACCCCTAACCTCGCCACAGTTTGGCAATCTGTGCTTTTTACAATCCCAACCTAACAAGTAAATCTATTATCATTACAATTTTATCTATATAGAATACATTCTATTTATAATCTCGCCCCTAACCTTTCCCCAGTTTGGCAATCTGTGCTCTTTATAATTGCCCCTAACAAGTGAATCAATCAACGTTATAAGCTTATCTAGTAAAACCTATACTAACCCCTAGCCTCTCCCTAGTTCGGCAACCTATGCTCTTTATAATTGCCTCCTAGCAGGTGAATCAATCAACGTTATAAGCTTATCTAGTAAAACCTATACTAACCCCTAGCTTCTCCCTATTTCGGCAATCTATACTCTTTATAATTGCCCCTAGCAAGTAAATCTATTAGCATTATAATTTTATCTAGCAAAACATAGGCAGCCCCTCTTTAATAAGAACAAAAGCGTAAAAATAAAATCATTTTATATTCACATATATCATATATACCACATATAAGTAATAAAGTCGCAAAGCATATATAGTATTTACACTTTATCAAATGGCAATAAAATTCTATTTAATTTTTTACCTGACATTACAAAAACAGCATAGCCAACTAATAAACCAGTTCCTTGTTTTTTCTTAAAACAAAGAGGCATCTCAAATTATTTATATTTTTCAATAACTTACAATTAATAAATATCCAATTCCTTATTTATTACTTTTATTAATATAGTAAATATTATTTACTACGCTTATAAGCTTTCGTTTTTTAAAATAAAAAATGCTTGACTCCTAAAAAAAACAATAATAAGATTTAGTTGTGGTAAGTAAATAATTGTTATATTTTTAAGAAATTTTAAAAGTTATGAGTCTTAAATACAATAATTATCACTTATTAAAAACATGCCGTTTTATGGTTATAATGGCGTAAAATAGTTATTTTAGAAGGGATTAAGCTAATATTGATTTATATAAACAAACCATTAAAACAGGTTTTTATTTTTAATCAAATATAAAAATATACATCAATATATTAGCCTTTTCTTACTACTATTCTTTCTATAATCAAAATGAATACCATAAATGTTGTAGGCATATAAATAACACTAATAATAAAGCAAAGGAGCTCTTAAAATGTATACAAAAAAACGATACTTTATATTATTTCTATTATTTTTAGCATCTGCCATTAATTATTTAGACCGTTCAACACTATCGGTGTTAGCACCTCATTTACAAAAAGATTTACACATAGATAAAATGGAACTTGGTCTTGTGTTTTCAAGCTT